>JAREWP010000064.1 GCA_029001845.1 Candidatus Magnetocorallium paracelense
CTTCACGATTTCACTATTCCTTTTACCAATAATCAGGCAGAGCAGGATATTCGCATGATGAAAGTACGACAGAAAATCTCAGGTTGCTTTCGTACTTACAATGGTGCCCTCTATTTTGCCCGTATCCGCAGTTATATCTCTACTGTCAGAAAACACAGCCAGGATATTCTCTCTTCTATTTACTATGCCTTGCTCTCTAATCCCTTTATACCTTCATATACTTAATGTCACATATTTATACCTGAGTAGTTACAACGATTATAATTTTTCAAACAGCAGCTAAGCAATACATAAGGCGAAGTCTTTTATATCAAGATTGTCGGAAGTTAAAATTCATGTTTAAAGATCGAGAAACAATTCTTAATATCAGGTTAAAAATTAAAGAGAGAATTAAGGAAATAGATGAGGAACGAGCCAAATTACAAAATGATCTGGAATTTTTACAAAGAAGGCTTTTAGAATTTGATGAGCAGAAGGGTGAGAAAAAGAGATCGGTTTTATTAAAAGATTCTGATTTATTGCTTCAAGAGAAAATAAACCTTCTCAGAAAGTTATTCAGAGGCAGAGAAGATGTATATCCTAAGCTATGGGAAAGCAAAAAAACCGGTAAAAAGGGCTATAGTCCTGTTTGTGAAAATGAATGGGTTACAGGTCTATGTAAAAAACCTAAAATAAAATGTGCCGGTTGTGAAAACCGCATACTTGCTCCTCTAACCGATTATGTAATCAGGCAACATCTGGAAGGTAAAATTACAATAGGTATTTATCCTTTACTTACAGATGAAACATGTTATTTTTTAGCTGCTGATTTTGATGGAGAAAACTGGGCTCAGGATGCTTTAGCTTTTCTAAAAACTGCTCACACTAATCATATTCCTGCTTATCTCGAACGCTCCCGATCAGGTAATGGAGGACATGTTTGGATTTTTTTCTCAGAGCCGGTGCAGGCAGTTTTTGCAAGACAAATGGGTAGTATTCTTATTGAAAAAACGATGGATCAAAGATACCGCTTGGACATGAGGAGCTATGATCGCCTTTTTCCGAATCAGGACACTCTTCCTAAAGGTGGATTTGGAAACTTAATAGCATTACCACTTCAAAAATTCCCAATAGAAAAGGACAACAGCTTGTTCATTGATGAAGAATGTAATCCATACCCGGATCAATGGACGTATTTGTCCAACATTGACAGATTATCGGAAAGAGAAATATTCTCATTTATAGAAAAATCTATAAAGAAGAACAAGGGAAAAGAGCCCGACAGTGTACATGATAATGTAAAACCGTGGGAAGAGGTTTTATCACTAAAACACGCTTCCATTAAACTCACCTGTGAGCTTCCTGACAAGGTCACTATTGTATACGCAAATCGCTTATACTTAAAAAAGGAGAATTTACCTCCTCAGCTTTTAAGAGAAATCAAAAGACTTTCCTCTTTTCATAACCCTGAATTTTACAAAAAGCAAAGCATGCGTTTATCAACAGTAGGCATATCAAGAATTGTTTGCTGTGCAGAAGAGTTAAATGAATATGTGACCATACCCAGGGGTTGTCTTGAAGATTTGATTGGCCTGCTAACGGAGAATAATATATCTTTAGATATTCGAGAGGAACTCAATTCTAAATATGCAGACTTTAAATTTTATGGTGACCTTACTAATGAGCAGAAGGATTCTTTTAGTGAATTACTAAAGCATGATATAGGAATTTTAGTAGCTTCTCCCGGTATGGGTAAGACAGTTCTTGGCACATGTATGATCGCTGAACGAAAAACGAACACCCTTATTCTTGTTCATCGAAAAATGTTAATGGAACAATGGATCGAACAGATATCCTCTTTCCTCAATATCTCTGTAAAAGAGATAGGCAGAATCGGTGGAGGAAAGTACAAACCTAACAAAATCATAGACGTAGCAATGCTCCAGAGCTTAGAAAAAAAGGGAGAAATAGATACATTAATTAAAAACTATGGATATATCATTGTGGATGAATGTCATCATATCCCGGCTGTTTCATTTGAACGTGTTATGAATGAAGCAAATGCCAGATATATTACCGGATTGACTGCTACAATTGAGAGACGTGACGGGCATCATCCTATAATTATGATGCAATGCGGTCCGATACGCTTTAAATCTGACTCTCATAAAAGTCAATCAGATCATTTTACCTGCAAGTTAATTTCAAGAGCGACGCACTTTGTGATGCTAATATCCGAAGGGGATAGTATCCATAAAATATGGCCTGAATTGATAAAGGATGACGAACGAAATCGAATGATCTTCAACGATGTCATGGATGTACTTGCAGAAGGCAGGTGTCCTATTGTAATTACAGAAAGGATAGAGCATATCAATATTCTTCAAAATTTATTTGAAAGCACTGTTGACCGACTGATTATTTTACATGGCAGGATGAAATCCAAGACCAGAGTGGACATGATGAGAAGACTTCAAGAGTCTTCCTTTTTAGAAAAGAGATTAGTCTTAGCAACCGGTTCTTATATAGGAGAAGGATTTGATGATCCGCGTTTGGATACTCTTTTTCTTACTATGCCTGTTTCATTCAAAGGAAGGATTATTCAATATGCAGGCAGATTGAACCGTACTTATTACGGAAAAAAAGAACTCAGAATATATGATTATGTCGATACAAGGGTACCGGTATTAGAAAGAATGTATATGAGAAGAACTAAAGCATACAAATCATTAGGTTTTAAATAATTGATTGGAATTAATTAATATAGAAAAAAAATAAATAACCAACTTAATTTATTTATTATCTTTTACTCCTTGTTTGCCAATGCTTTGGATGACGACTGCAATGCATTACAGCAAATATAATAACAGTTTCTCCCTCAGCTCGATAATATACTCCAAAAGGAAAACGATGAATCATGGCTCGACGTGTTTGCCTGTGAACTATCGGATACATTTTGCAATTGTCCGGAACTGTTTCAACAACACGTAAGAATTCATTGAGAAATTCTTCTCCGAGACCTTTGCGTTGCTTTTCATACCAGACAGCTGCATCCTCAATATCCGTCTCTGCTTCCGGTCGTATATGTACTCTTAGACTCACAACCGAACTCTTATATTTTCGACTACTTCACTAACTTCACGACCTATGTTTCGATCCAGTTCATAAGCATCCAAACGGCGATTAAGTTCAGCTTCTTGCTCATCTGTTAATGGTATAATGGACTGATCAGCGGCGATGCTGTCCCAGATATCCTCAACTATTCGAATTCTTTCTCCTATCGAAAGATTGCCTATATTTGCAGCCATAACAGCTCCTTTTCTAAAAGATGAATTAGAGACCTAACATATTCATATTTTTTAGTGTCTATCGGTATTTTATGTAATAGCAGCATATGTGTTTGCGTTCAGTTTTCTCTCTTTATTATTTTCAGTGCATCTATTGTTTCTTTGGTTTTATTCCTATTTATAATGCGGCCTTAATTCTGCAATCGGTAAGAATATAAAATTTCAAAAAGCGTCTTTGTATATGTAATGCGCGATACAGCCATCCCAGGAATTTGGCGATATTCAGATTATATCCGCGCCGCCACAATAAAAGTATACAATATCGCTTTCTTCACGATCAAGTGGCTTTTGTAACAAGTTTTTAAGGAATCAATAAGAGAAACCGACAGCACAATCATACCATAAATTCTAACAACCCCACATATAAAGACTCGACAGAACATTCACTGAGCCTACTATTTTACCAAAAACACCATAAGCGTGACCTTGCCGAACTACAATAACGCCTTGATAAAACAAAGAACAAGAATAAGCGAGAGCAGATAGTTAAAGAGATTTATTATCAGCAACAAATAATTAAAGTAATTGATTTCGTCGACCAGTATCAAGATAAGATATATGAATTTCTTCGCCAGTTCCATAAGCTTCTAAGCGAAGCACTCCTAAAGTTGCAAAGGATTTATCCAGCAGATTCATATCATTCGCTGAGGATGGCGCACTTGAATCTTATCTCGATGAAGGAGATATTAAGGAAGGTCTTTGAGTTTCAGGAGTATTTGATAAAGGTTGAGAAGAAGACGATTAAAGAAGCTGCTTAGTCGATGGATAGGGAGGGCCTCTTGTCAACGCTTTTAGTGACTAATGCACCTCACCATTATCCTGAGTCTGTTAGGCACGGGGTAAAAGTTTTGGACACCTTAAGGGATAGCCGCGGGGATAAAAGTGTCACAATTCTGTCACAATAACAAAAAAGGGGAAGTATGCAGCTAATATACTTCCCCTCTAACTCATTGATTTTAAAGGTTTTTTATGGTGGACGGTAGGGGAATCGAACCCCCGACCCCCACGTTGCGAACGTGGTGCTCTCCCGGCTGAGCTAACCGCCCTTGTTTGAAGATTGTGTTGATTATGAATGTTATGGAGATGTATTTTGGCTATTGAACGATTATTGTAAAATCTCGTATTTTTTTCTGACCTCTTTTATGGTTCCACAGGTCAGATCGCCTTCCGGGCACGATCCGATAAGGCATCCCGGCCCTGCAAGAGTGAAGATGGTGGGGGCCACCTTTTTGCATTGTCTGAGCATCTCGTCTGCAAGGGAGTGGATTTCCCAGTCCGACCTGTTGCAGCAGCGCTGATGAAAGAAGTGTAGTAATTCTCTGGCGTTCATTGTTACCATAATCCTTGTCTGAACGGCATTGGGCATAACGTAATGTGCGTTTTTATCTGCTGTTTCGTTATTGAATCCCATATTTTCGAGTCTTTTTAACAGTTTATTGTAGGTTTTCATGGCATGAGACATAAACTCTTTATACAGCTGCTCTGCTTCCCGATCCTCTGAAATAAGTGGTGGAGTAACATATTCATAAAAGAAGTCTTCCTCAATATCTCCTTTTATCTGACACCTCCGAGATTGTTGATTGTACGAAGCCATTCTGTGTCTGATCAGTTGGTGTGAGCACTCCATTGAAATCCCTTCTATGGCGAATGTAAACGAAGCATGCTCGATCGGAGACATATGTCCCATGTCGATCAGCTTTTTTATAAAACCTTCAATGTCACTCTTTTGTATTTTTTTACTCAGAGTGTTCAGATCGGAATGGTTATAACAAAGCCTGGCGGCCATCGCCACAACTTCTTCAGGATCATAGGTGTGCCTAAGTAAAATTACTCTCTCTTTTGTATTGGTCATATTAATACCCTTAATAAAAGCTCAAAATGGTCAGTTTGAGAATAGCTTTGTTATTCTAATTCTGACTATAGGACGCAGATCACAATGAACTATTATTTAAAACTCTCTTTTTCAGAAGGAAATACTCCCTGTTCCACTTCTTCCTTATATCTCTTTATTGCCTCAAGGGCGTTATCTTTTAAACTTGCATATCTCTTGGCGAATTTCGGCATAAATCTGTCAAAGAGACCAAGAAGATCGTGGAGCACAAGTATCTGGCCGTCACAATACATGCCGGCTCCTATACCAATCGTTGGGATTTCCAGTTCCTCTGTAATCTGTTTCGCCAAATCCATTGGTACGGCTTCCAGTACAATACAAAAGGCTCCGGCGTCTTCCATTCGGCGGGCCTCATCGAGCAGTTTTTTCCCTGCTTCCTCAGATCTGCCTTGCACTTTGAATCCGCCCATTTTATAAATTGACTGAGGAGTCAGTCCTATGTGCGCCATGACAGGTATGTCGGCAGAGACAATGGCCTTTACCTGCTCGAGTATCTCAGTCCCTCCCTCTATTTTAATTCCCTGAACGCCTCCCTCTTTTAAAAACCTGCCGGCGTTCTTTACAGCTTCTGAAGGGGAAAGCTGATATGACATAAAAGGCATGTCGCCAATAACCATTGCATTATTGACAGCTCTGGATACCAGACCGGCATGATAAACCATCTCGTCCATTGTGACGGGAAGAGTATTTTCAAGACCCTGAACCACCATAGCCAGAGAATCGCCTACCAGAACGGCGTCGATACCTGCCTCGTCCACTATTTTACCAAATGTGAAATCATAAGCTGTCAGGAGAGAAAGTTTCTCTCCTTTTTGCTTTTTTTCAAAAAAAGTGTTGACTGTCACTCTCCCCATATTACCTCACTTTTTAAGGCGGTTCCCTTATGTCTCATTCCAGCTATAATCCTGCTTTTTCCATTATCAAGGGCACCTTATCTTCCATGCCTATCGCCATAATGTGAACACCGTCGCAAACCTTCTCTTCCTTTAACTGACGAATATGCCTGGCGCATATCTCCATACCTGTTTCCAGTCCTTTGCCCTTGCCTGCGGCTTTGACCTCATCTATAAGTTCCTGAGGTACTTTGATTCCGGGGACGAAATTGTTCAGGAAGTTCGCCATCCCGGCGCTTTTTAACACAACAAATCCGGCTAGAACCTTTACAGGGAACTTTCTCGCAAAGCTCATAAATTCTTTAAATTTCTCGATATCGTAAATTGCCTGGGTTTGAAAAAAATTGGCCCCTGCTTTAACCTTTTTTTCGAATTTTATAAGCTGCGGCTCAAGAGGATTGGCCTCAGGTGTGACGACTGCTCCCTGAAAGAAATCAAGAGAACCCTGCATTTCGTTTCCGGACATATCCTTTCCATTATTCATTTGATCCACTACTTTTAACAATTGTACGGATTCGATATCGTAAACAGGTTTAGCCTCTTTGTGATCGCCGGCGCTTACATGGTCGCCTGTCATACAGAGGACATTTTTTATTCCAATTACATTTGCGCCCAGCAGATCGGACTGTATTCCTATTCTGTTTCTGTCTCTGCATGTCACTTGGAGGATTGGTTCAAGACCCTTTTCAATTGCAATTTTACTGACAGCCATCGAACATATCCTCATCACTGCTGACTGATTATCCGTTACATTTACAGCGTCTAACTTACCTTTTAATATATCCATATGGTGAAGCATTTCTTTTATGTCAGTCCCCTTGGGCGGACCTACCTCTGCAGTTACAACGAACTTACCCGAATCGAGCGCTTCCTTGAATGTCATAATTTTACTCTCCTCCGTTTATTTAAAATTGATTACTAATAATCCTTAGACCGGCAGCTTGTCCGGCTGAGTCGTTATTATTAATATTAATGTTGCCGTTATTTCGCTGCTTTCTCTTTGTCTTTATCCCGAGTGCTTATGATTCTGGGTTTCTGGCTGGCGGACCAATCCTTTGCTTCTATTGTTTCCTTCATTTCATCGAGGCTGTCCAGTTTTTTCTGCCTTTCATATATTTTTACCCACACGCATTTAATGTCCGAGCTTACTTCACAGTTACCGTCCGTCATTCCGCCGCAAGGTCCGTTTAAAAGTCCCTTTGGGCAGTTTGTAACAGGACAGATGCCGGCGGTTTTGTCAATAATACACTCGCCGCAAAGAGAACATCTCTCATCAAACATCTGAAATCGTGTCATATTGCCAAGGAACATACTGTCATTGGAGGGATACACAGCCTTGTCGTCAAAGAGCTCTACAGCAGCCTGTGTCCCGGCGCCGCAGGACATTGCAACAACACAGTCAGCTTCGTCAAGGGCTTCTTTGTAGGCCTTTAACTCCTTTTTGGTGCCAAGCACCTGGCAACCGGTCTTTGGCACCATGGAACCTAACACTTCTTTGCCATCCGCTTCCAGCATCTCTTTCATCTCCTGTATCGCTTCATCGCTTCCTGTACCACAAAGCGAGGCGCACTCGGAGCAGCCCATTAAAAACATTTTTTTATGCTTTTTGACACTCTCTAAAAAGTCTTTACTATCCTTTTTCTTTGTAATGATCATAAGTCCCCTCCTATGAAATTCGACGACAGGATTGCAGGATTTTTTTGTAAATAGCAGGTTTGGGAATCCCGATTATCTGTCTAATTCTCTTTTTTTCAGATGAACTGACTGTAAACAGGAGTCGGAATTGGAGGCAAGTTTAAAATAGAAACAACAGACCACCGATCCCAGACCCCTGTAAACTATTTCATTTACTACTTCATTAGTGTTGGAAATATCGACTCCAGAGCGTCAACAGCGTGTACCGGATGGCTGTCTGAAGATACTGCCCTTCCATAAAGCTTTTCTGCATTACCTTCCACCTCCGATGCGCCTGCGCCGGAATAGGACGACAGCAGTTCCGTAAAAACCGATTTTACGGTGTTTTTATTATCTTCAAGGGCTTTTCTGACTTTATCGATGTTTTGATAGAGCATTCCACGCCATCCCTGATGTACGAGCTTGGTTACTGTAGCAGGCCCCACGCCTCCGGTTTCCAGCGTATAGGCTGCCGCTTTTGAACGGGCGGCAGGATCGACATCTCCGTAAGGCTTTTTGCCGTCCTTTCTGAAAGATGTGGATGCATCTATAATCAAACACCCCTCTTTCAGCATGTCCGAGGTAAAAAAGAATTCCGTGTCACTATGCACTTTGTAAGGGTGAAAACCCATGCAGCCGAATACTATATCGGCCCGTTTCGAGAGTTCCGTGTAAACTTTTACCTGAGTTTCTTTATCCGATGAACCGCCGGTTCCCGTGCGAGTATGGAGAGGGCCGAGTACGGTTGCATCAAAACGTTTTAAAAGATTAAAGAGCGGTTCGCCTACAATCGCGCTTCTTCCTGCGACGAGCACTTCAAGACCTCCAAATGATGCGATTCCGTCCGGGCGCAGCTTGATTCCCTTTTCTCTGTGCAAATAAACACTGGCGAGATCTACCATTCCTCCCGGCGTGCAACAATCGTAATAACGCTCGGCGCCGAGAGACATCAGACCGAGAGTGACCTGATTCAGACCGTCACCGTCTTTTGGAAGATCGATTCTGTTACAAAGGGCTGTTGTGTCGATTTCCTGACCGGCTTTACCTCCAAAGGGAAGTTGAAACATCAATATGGAAATGGAACTGTCCTTGTTCCATTTGGCGAGCATTTCATACATCTCCGAGGTTGTAACAGTAGAAGGGAGTTCTTCCACTGCGCTGGACAGACCGGAGAGCTTTGTCGTCGCCGATTTCATTCCTACATAACTGCGCGAGGCTGCAACCTTGGGGTCGTCTTTGTCTCCTACCAATACGGTTAATACTTTATGCGCAGCAGGATCGACCTCTTTAAAGGCGGAGATTTCTTTTAAGAAATCAGAACGTTTGCTCAGTTCCGGGATAATAACGTCCTGGTATCCCTTGGGATATTTCTGCTCACCCTTTACAATACCCGATCCGTTAATAACGCTTGAGTATTCGTCGTTTCTAAAGGGGCGAGAGATAATGTGTTTAAACTCGTCCTGATTGAATAACCAATGATTCAGACCGCCGATCCGATCGTTGTATTCTCTGTAAGCCATATTGTTCTCCTTGTAATTTGATTTAAAAAAATAAAAAATGAATAATTGAAGGATTTGGGAATTGCAATTCCCAAATCCTTCAATTATTCATTTTTTTAATCCCATTAATCCCAGCATCTCCTCCCTCGTTGACTGGGTGGATCTGAAAATGCCTCTTACTGCTGATGTGACCGTTCTTGATCCCGGTTTTCTTATTCCCCTCATACTCAGGCACAGGTGTTCGGCGTCTATAACCACCATTGCTCCCTTTGGGTTAAGTTTCTCCATAATAAGATCGGCCAGTTGCGTAGTCAGTCTTTCCTGCACCTGTAACCGCCTTGCGAATATTTCCAGCGCCTTTGCAAGCTCGCCAATGCCGGCAATCCGTCCTTCGCCCGGGATATAGGCGATGTGGGCCTTACCGAAAAAGGGCAGCAAGTGGTGCTCACAAAACGAATAAAAATAGATATCCTTTAACAACACCATCTCGTCATGATTCTCTCCTTCGATGGGCTGCATAATGTCTTTCGTTGAAGTGGAGATACCTGACAGGACATCTTCGAACATGTTCGCAACCCTTGAGGGAGTCTTTCCCAAACCGGGTCTGTCAGGATCTTCACCCAAACCCTCAAGTATCATTCTTACGCCTTTTTCGATTTTTTCTTTATCCATTTTATATTTTTCGGAGCTGCCGGAGAATGAGGAGGATCAGTTGCGTCTGTCTATCAGCTCACGGTCAGTAACTACCATGTCCATGGTAACATCGTGACGCTCTACAGGCACTCTTTCTATTATTTGTTCGCTATAGGCGATTGCTATCAGCATCGGCGGCATCTCCAGATTGCTTAAAAGGAGGTCATAAAATCCTCCGCCGTATCCCAGTCTGTTACACTTCCTGTCAAAGGCCACTCCGGGCATTATTATAATATCTGGAAAGTCCGGGTTTACTCTTCTCTCTTCCGATACCACCGGTTCAGGTATGTTCATAAACCCCGGAACCAATTCCGATATATTCATAATATTATAGAGAAGCAACTTTCTGTTTTGTCTGTCCACCTTTGGAAGGATAACTTCTTTTCCTCTGTCTAAAGATTTGGATATCATCCCGAAAGTGTCGGGTTCGCTTTTAAATGAGGCAAAAAACATTATTCTATTTGCCTTTGTAAACTGTTTTAAAGAAAAAAGCCGGTTTTCAATAGAGCGGTCTCTTTTCTCTTTGCCTCTTTGCTCAATTGAATCGCGGGATTGTAGAACCTCTTTTCTGATTCTGGCTTTTTCGTTCATAGGGGGAAAAGGATGATCATCTGCCTGTTCCGCTTTGGGCTGCTATCTTTTCGATTTCGCCTTTTATAACTTTCACTTCGTCTATCGTTTTTTCAGCTTTTAAAAATGGAGGAATACCTTTGAGGTCGGCTTCTACAACATCATTACTGAAACCAATGGCCCCTATAAAATGCATATCGCCGATAGTGCTCTTTATAATATCGATATCTTCACTGCCTCTTGTTTTATTCGCAACGACTAACACATTATCGATGCCTATGCCCTTCGCCATATCATTGACTGCCACGGCGGTCTGAAGACTCCTTTTGCCAGGTTCTACAACGACAATAAATGCATCCACAGAGGCTGATGTTCCCCTGGTGAGGTGCTCGATACCAGCTTCCATATCCGCTATAACAACATCGTCTCTTTCCAGGACAATGTGTCTTAATAATCGTTTGAGAAAAACATTTTCAGGGCAATAACACCCTGATGTCGCCTCTTTATGTTTTCCCATTACCAGAAGCCTTACCCCGTTTTTCTCATGACTAAAGCTTTCCGGTATATCGTCTACCTTAGGGTTTAGTTTAAACACACCGCCCATTGATCCGGGAGTTGCGCCCGTCCTCTCTGCTATCAATTCCTTCATCTCCGAGACAGGCTTGATGGCTTTTGTCTCTTCATCGGTGAGACCGAAAGCAGCCGCAAGATTGGCGTCGGGATCAGCGTCTACTGCGATAACCTTTTTTCCGTCAAGGGAGTATAAGTGACTCAGAATAGAAGAGAGAGTCGTCTTGCCGACTCCTCCCTTTCCTGCAATCGCGATTTTCATAGTGTTGAATTATATCATTTATCAGGCGGGAGTGTCAAAACAAAGGTTATCACCAATTACATCTCCACAACGCCCCGGAAAACCTCTACTGCAGGGCCGGTCATATATACATGGTTGTCTTCATTCCATTGAATATGCAAATCACCGCCTTTTAGATGAATGGTGACATCCCTGTCTGTGAGCCCTTTAAGGGCTGAGGCGACGCATACGGCGGACGCTCCTGTGCCACAGGCAAGGGTCTCTTCCGCACCCCTCTCCCAAACACGGGTCTTAATCCCTTTTCTGTCGATAATCTCTATAAACTCGACATTGGTTCTTTTAGGGAAAAAGGGGTGTTTTTCGATAATTTTTCCATATTGTTCAACAGGAAATGCATCGACTTTGTCAACAACGATAACGGCATGGGGATTGCCCATGGAGACGCAGGTTATCTCAAATGTTCTGTCCTCTATAATAAGCGGGAAATCCATTATCTTTCCTTCTTTCTCCACAGGGATATTCTTTCCTTCGAGCACCGGCTCTCCCATATCCACCTTTACCAGATCGCCGCTTCGCCGGGGTTTGATCTCTCCTGCAAGGGTTTCTATGTTTAACACCTCTTTATCAGAAAGTCCGCTGTCCCAGATATATTTCGCAAGACATCGGATTCCGTTACCGCACATCTCCACTTCCGAACCGTCGGAGTTGAATATCCTCATTCCGAAGTCCGACGTGCGGGAGTTGCAAAGAAGCAAAATCTGATCGGCGCCGATGCCGAAACGTCTGTCACAAAGTCGACCGGCAATTAGAGACCACTTCTTGTCATCGATTTCATCGAGTTCATGTTGTTGAATGCAGTCTGTCAGTATAAAATCATTACCGAGACCGTGCATTTTTACGAATCGGGTTTTCATAAAGATTTTCAGAATTGGGATAGGTACTATTTGAGGCTTCAGGTAAGAAATTCCGGGATAATTTCGCCTTTCACGAGATCTTCGTAGGTTTCTCTCCTGTTTATCGGAAAATACTCGCTTCCCTTTACCAGAACCTCGGCTGCTCTCGGTCTGCTGTTGTAGTTGGAACTCATGGCGTACCCATAGGCGCCGGCGCTCATTACTGCCAGATAATCGCCTGCATCCAGTTTTTGAAGTTCTCTGTCTCTGGCAAGGAAATCGCCTGTCTCACAGATGGGGCCTACGACATCTGCGTAAATTCGCATATTGCTATCTCTTCTTATAACGGGAAAGATGTTGTGAAAAGCGTGATACAGAGTCGGCCTCATCAGATCGTTCATCCCTGCATCGGTTACGATGAAATCCTTTTCTTCCGTCTTTTTTGTGTACAGAGCCTGAGACACCAGAATACCGGCGTTTCCAACCATGGATCTGCCCGGTTCGAGCACAATGGTTATGTCGCGGCCCTTTAACAGAGGTGTAAGGCTTTCCGCCAGTTCAGATGGATGAGGAGGATTCTCGTTCTCATATTTTATTCCGAGACCGCCGCCAATATCGAGATAGCTGATATTGATGCCCTTATCTTTCAGATTGTCGATTAACACAAGGATTCTTTTAAGAGAATCGATAAATGGCTCAATTGTCGTGATCTGTGACCCTATATGTTTGTGAATTCCTACTATCTCGATGTTTTTCAACCCCTTTGCCAGGTCATAATACTCGACAGCTTTTTCAAAGGGTATGCCGAACTTGTTCTTCTTAAGGCCCGTGGAAATATACTCATGGGTTTTCGGATCGATATCGGGGTTAACTCGCAGCGCTACGGGAGCTTTGACGCCGAGCTTTTCGGCAATGTCGTTTATTGCTGTCATTTCCTGCTCAGACTCCACGTTGAACATTAGTATCTTATGTTTTAACGCCGCTTCGATCTCGTTAGACTTCTTACCTACGCCGGCGTATACTATTTTATCGGGTGAAATACCGGCCCTTACGGCGCGAAACAACTCCCCCCCTGAAACGATATCCGCTCCGCAACCTTCGTTGTAAAAAATTCTCAACAGCGCCGAATTGGAATTCGCTTTTAGTGCAAAACAGATTACATGGGGAAAATTGACAAATGCGTC
The DNA here is from genome assembly GCA_029001845.1 of Candidatus Magnetocorallium paracelense. GTDB lineage: Bacteria > Nitrospirota > Thermodesulfovibrionia > Thermodesulfovibrionales > Magnetobacteriaceae > Magnetocorallium > Magnetocorallium paracelense. The sequence goes on from JAREWP010000064.1 coordinate 13,435, forward strand.
TTTATAGGCCCTTATGTGTCTGGTAAGAGTTTTGTGGCTGTAGACAAAAAGAGGCGTGCCGTATTCTCTGGCCAGTGAGATTACGGGAACCTCCTCTGCGTAGAGTTCATCGTTTTTATAATCAAAAAAATGCATTACAGTATGATTCCTCCGGCAACGGGGTATCCCTCTCTTTCGAGCACAAAACGACCCATTTCCGGTATCTCGTTAAAAGAGTCCGTAACGATCGGTTTATCCAGTTCGATAAGCGATTCCGCCACTTGAGAGTCGCCTATAACTTCGGCATTCTCCCATACTTCCTCTGCATCAGCAGGATCGTAGGCTTTGTAAATTTTGGTTATCTTTCCCACCGTTTCCTGAGTAGTCGATCGGAAGATAATTTCCTCCCCCAGATTATAGGGATTACTGTCTATCCAAAAAATATTGGTCCGAATGGTTTTTACTATACCGGGTGTCAGTGTCCGACTCTCTTCAGGAGGCGTTAATAAATCGCCTCTGGAAACACTTTTATCGAGATTGATTCCCACACACTCTTCGATTTCGGCGAAATCAATATTACGATCGGGGTATTTCTCTATAGAGAGAATCTTTGATCTTTTACCGGAGGGAAGGATCGACACTTCCTGTCCCTTTTTCATGCCGCCTGATTCCACCCTTCCCACAGCCAGGGGCTTGCCGTCAAGTTCATATACATCCTGTATAGGAAATCTCAGATCCTTTTCCTCCACTTCCAGTTCGTTAAAGCTGTCAAGAGCCTGAAGAACGTCAGGCCCGTTATACCAACGGGGTTCCTCCGATTTTGTCGCCACATTCACACCCTCTTTTGCGGATATGGGAATATTGTAATTCTGCCTGATAGACAAACTCTCCAGTAAATCCGTGATTTCAATGACGATTTTGTCGAATTTCTCTTTGTCGTAACCGATCAGATCCATCTTATTCACTACAACAATCAACTGTTTGATACCGATAAGTCCTAAAATGTGGCAATGTCTCCTGGTCTGGTCCATGACTCCTTCCAAAGCGTCAATTATAAGAATGGCTGCCTCTGCATGGGAAGAGCCGGTAAACATATTTTTCAGAAACTCTTTGTGTCCGGGAGTGTCGATGATTACATACTGCCTTTTTTCGGTGCTGAAAAAGGTGTGGGCCGTGTCGATCGTAATTCCCCGGCCCCTCTCCTCTTCAAGATGGTCCATTATAAAGGCGAACTGCATCTCTTCGCCCGTTTCCAGAGAAATTTTTCTGATCTCCTCCAGCTTTTCTTCAGGTAAAGAGTCTGTGTCGTAAAAGAGTCTGCCTATTAAAGTGCTCTTTCCGTGATCGACATGACCTGTAATCGCCACATAGAGGCTTGTACCTTGCGTCATAATCTACATATACCCCAGTGCTCTCAATTTTTGCATAACATAGGCATCTTCTTTGTCCTGAGCTCTGCCTGCGCGCTCAGCCTCATGGGTGTGTTCGAGTTCATAGATCACTTCATCAATGTTTTGTGCTTCCGAGTCTACAGGGGTGCAGCAGGGAACGCAACCTATGCTTCTGAACCTCTTGCCCTCTTTTGAAAAGTACAATTCTGATGAGGGAATCTCTTCTTTTTTAACATAGCGCCAGATATCTTTTTCTGTCATATGGAGTATGGGATGTATTCGGAAATGGGTGTCTTCCTGAGCCATTGCGTTGTATTGATCCCACAGTTCGGCAGGCTGGTCTTTGTAATTCCACTTGAAATCCCGATCTCTTGGAGAGAAATATCTCTCCTTGGCCCGGATGCCGTGTTCGTCTCTCCTGATTCCCAAAAGGAGCGCCTTAAATCCCTCTTTCTCGATAACCTTTTTTAAAGCATTGGTCTTGAGTTCGGTGCAGCAGAGCAGTTTATCTTCTCTGTCCGGCCCCATGCCTTCGGTGATTTTCTCTTCATTCCTGCCTATGATAAGATCAAGCCCCCACTCCTTTGCATAATGGTCTCTGAAACGGTATATTTCAGGAAATTTATAACCTGTATCTATATGGATTACAGGAAAGGGTATTTCCCCGAAAAAGGCCTTTCTGCACAACCACAAAAGAGTTGTAGAGTCTTTACCTATGGACCATAAAAGGGCAATATTTTTAAATCGGTAATAGGCCTCTCGTATGATATAAATACTTTTATTTTCTAATTTTGAAAGATAATCCATTTTGATTGTCGATTTATGATTGTCGATTGTCGATTTTTGTGAGCATCATGTAAAAAAGTATTACACACAGGTGGCGCGAGTAGACTTGTTTATCTATGCCGGTACGGACAAATAAGTCAGAATCTAATCCTTCATGGCTTCGATCAATTCGCCGAGGATTCTGTCCGCATCATCGGTATTTACCTGACAGGTGCCGACTTTCTTGTGTCCGCCGCCTCCGTATTTTAACATCAACGAACCGACATTCGTTTTTGATGTTCTGTTAAATATGCTGTAGCCGCAGGTAAAAACAATATTTTGCTTATTTAATCCCCATATTACCTGAATGGAAATGTTCTGGTCCGGATAGAGGCTGTACAGGAGAAAACGGTTTCCTGTGTATATCTCCTCCTGGTTTCTGAGATCGAGCACGATTACATTATTATGGATTGTAGTATTGTTCTTTACCATCTCCCTGAAAAGCCTGTCCTGTTCAAAATATCTCGATGTACGCTCTTTCACATCATTTATTTCGAGTATCTCTTCGGCGGTTTTTTCCCGACAGTAATCTATCATATCCATCATCAGGGAGTAATTGCTGATTCTGTAATCTTTGTATCTGCCAAGACCTGTTCTCGGGTCCATGATAAAAGAGAGGAGCACCCAGCCCGTTGGATTAAGCACTTCATCAGTCGTAAAGTCACCGCTGTCCGCCTTGTCAACGGCATTTATCAGATCATCGAGATGGTTGTTTTTCAACTTCTCGATACCGCCGTAATATTCGTAAATTACCCTGGCGGCGCTCTTAGCGGAAGGATCGCATTTTCCTCTGAATTCTACGAACTCTTTTCTTTCCTGTTCACTGGAATGGTGGTCGAACCACATTCCGCATCCCTTTACATAGGGAATGTTTGTAAGGATATCATTAGAGTCGACCTGAACGACACCATCCTGAATATCCTTAGGATGAACAAACTTGATATCGTCGATCATTCCTATTTCTTTAAGCGTGGCGGCGCATCCAAGGCCGTCAAAATCCGAACGAGTTAAAAGTCTCATAGCATACTCCTGTAAGGGGTCACTTGTTTTCGATTTTTTTGTTCTTCCCCAACGTTTGTAAATACTTAAATATTAACTTTTAAAAATAGCACAAAACATACGAAAAACACAAGATTTTACTCGGGATTCTTGACATATGTAATTAATTTTATCGACTATCTCACTTAAAATTAAATAATTTTTCTCCTTTGACTCTGAATAAAAAGAAAACTATTATTGTATAATAGTATATATTAATACAGACGGCGCATCATAAGTGTAGACTGAAGGCTGAAGACATTTCGGTAAGAATTACCCTCATTGGAGGTACGTAAATGGGAAGCGATTCCGAACAAAACGGCAGAAATAAAAGAGCTTTTCACCCGGCTCCTCACAGTCTGAATCTCGATCAGATAAGATTGATTGCAGCAAGATCTCTGGCCATGATCGGAGCTGTGTCCAAATATGACAGTAAAGGCGCTGCCGTATTGAAAGAGGCCGTTCATGTACTGACCGACTTATCGAGCATTCCCCATATGATAAATAAAGCGGATCTGAAAATGCTTATAACGAATTATACGACTGAATGGGAAAAGTATCTTCCTGTTAAAAAAATATCTCATCTTGCGAAACAGACTGTTTACTCCGAGGCGGAGAGAGCGTTGAAAAGGGAGGTCATTAAAGTAAATGAGGAGAAATTCGACTACTTCTTCGGCGCCAAGGGAGTAAATAAAACGCTCGATAAAACAGAGCATATTCTAAACGATTTCACATCGGAATCCCTTAAACTTCTTTATGTACACAGCCTCTCGTTAAGAGGAAATATCGATCTTATTGGAAAACTGAGTACGATATTAAATTATCAACCTAAAAATGTGCAAAATCAGCTTGAAAAAAAGGAATTTGTAGTATTTGGAAAACATTTGACCGATGAGCAGGTTAAGAGAATTCATGCCTTGAAACATCCGGGGATGTTTGTTGAAACCAAGGAGGATCAGGCCATATCCTTATTGTGGGACGACCAGCAAAAGGAGTGGAGCTTATATAAAAAAATAGGCATTTTTCAACATGTAGACGAAGTGATGAACCGATTTTTAGTTAACACAAAATGGCCTGAGGAGTTAGAGTTGGAAAAGGACGGAAAATTTTTACGGTATTACCCTTTTTTATCGGACGCCATAACTGATTCGAGGAAACTTGCAATGCCGGAATTAACAATGGATCAGATCATGAATCTCGATATGCTGTATGAGTATATCAGGACTCTGGGAACCCTGGAAGTCGATAAACAGGTATACTATCCAAAAGATATTATTATTGCTGTAGACGACGCCCTTCACCAAAGAGTGGCAATGAAGAATTCTCCTCTTTTTCATTTAAAAGGAACATCTTACAAGCATTTATGGCAAAAAGTCGGGGAATTTATTGTCGCTGCCGACGGCAACGAGAAGAAACCCGTTTCAAAGCAGAGGCCAAATCTGACCGAACATATCGTTCTCGATAAAGAGATGGAAAAAGAAGAAGACCTTCCTCCTCTTGAGAGTATACTCCTGAGCGATGACATTGATGAGGATTTAATAAACAATCTCAGGCTGTGACATTACATCGCCAAGGCGGGATTCTGTAAATCCGGCTAAAACTGAAAAACCAATCGCAAATTTAATATACTCAAAAAAATAATTTCTACTTGCGATTGTTATAGCAAAATTTGGTCAAATTACTGAGTTCTGGTCCTTGTGACTATAGATCGAAGCTCCCTTCAAAGAGGTGCAGGAAAAGCAATGTTACGACAAGAGGTATTAAAACACTTCCCGCAGCGATGCCTATTAAAAATAATTTTTCCCTGAATGCAGGATTAAAGGAAATCTCTCCCTCTGTCCTGCTGACATCCTCATACAGGGTATAGGCCAAAATAAAAAGTACAGGCCCCCATAAAAACCTGCCCACAAGAGGTATCCCTTTTATAAACATTACTATAATCATAATAATCAATACCCTCAGCGCAGCTTCCGGCCATATCCCCTTCACAAGAGACTTACTTTTCAAAAGGGCGTTCATTCCTCCTGTCCCCTCTGCCGCCAATACTCCCGGAGCAAGAAAAAACCATACAGTAAAGATCATGCCCGGTATAACCAGGGCGTAGGCAAAGGTTATCAAAACCGTCATCAACAGAGAAAGCCATAAATAAGAGTGAGTTTTTTGAAAAGATAACCCGATAGCTTTACATACACCGATATCTTTATTCACGATTAGAGTATGAAATGCTGCAAGGCTGCACCCTATTACCGGGATAGTAAGGAGAACCGACATAATGACGCCCTCTGTATAGGGGAAAAGAGCGAGGGAAACATTAAAAATCGAGATGACTGTGATAACCGCCAATATCTCCACTACAATAAGAGCGACTATTCTTTTCTTGAAAAGGTTCCAGCCCCTTTTCAACATATCGTTTACCTTTGGAAGTTTTATTTTTTCCATATCAATGTCATTAACTTAAGGAGCAAAGCGACTTCCGCCTTCATCGGCTAAACTCAAAGGCTCCGCTTTGCTGCGCCTTTTCAAACATGACCCGCTTCAGTCGGAAGTCGCTTCACCCCTTAAGTTAATGTTATTATTTTCCATAATACAAATAATCATCTCCCCCCGGATAACGCCCTGTTCATGTTGTTACGCGCCTCAATGAAGTCAGGTTGCACTTCCAGAGCCCTGTTAAAATAGTAAATCGCTTTTGTCATTTCCCCTTGGGAGGCAAGAAGAGCTCCTATATTGTTATATGTATTTGCGTCATCGGGCTTTAATCTGAGTGTCTCGAAGTAGTGATACAGAGCTTTGTCCGGCTCTCCCCTGACTGAAAAGACCAAAGCCAAATTGTATTGAGTCTTTGCATTATTCGGGTCTCTTTTTTCTGCATCTTCCAGATATTGTAAAGCCTCGTCGAATCTGCCTTTTTTAACCAGCGCATCTCCAAGACTTGAAAGGGTTCTGTGTGCATCGGGTTTAAATTGGAGAGCTTTTTGAAAGTATTCTATTGCTTCCTCTGTCCTGTCGTATCTCATCAAAAGGGAGCCAAGGTTGCTGTACGCCTTCCAGTGTTTCGGATTTATTTTTGCAGACTCCCTGAAGTGATATTCCGCCTTGGCATAATTACCCTTTGTTGCAGCAGAGAACCCCAGGTTATTATGGGCCTTATAGCTGTTTTGGTTGATCCTCAGCATATGTGTAAAAAGTGTGTCGTCACTTTTCCAATGCACTATTTGATGCGCTGTCTTCACTCCAAGTATTAATAGAAGCATAAAGCTTAGCAGCAAGAACACTTTATTCTTATTGGCTGCAAGAAAAGCAGATAAAGCAAGGGAAGGGCCCGCCACGGAAAGGTACATATATCTGTCTGCTACTGTCGATATGTTTTGGAACTCAAAGGGTATTATCCCGGAAACCGGAATCAGGGCGAGGATAAAAACAGAGGCAGCCGTCTTATAGACCGGGTCGATCCTTGTTGTCAGTATAAAGGCCGTAAACAGTGCCGGTAGTATCCATGTGAAATAAAGACTGCCCTGTTGCAGCAAAAACTCAGGCGTACGGCCGTAATCCGGAGCCAGATGGAAAGGAAGAATCAGTTTCAATAAATAAAAGGCCGCCGTATCTCCGGCTATAAATATCCTTGTCCATAAGGGTGGTATAAATGTTAAAAAGGAGTCAGGTTGCAGCGATTTGTTGATTACTATCGATGCCGCACCAACTAAGAGCATGGGTATTTGAAGAATTAATGAAAGATATATATTTGTTTTGAGAAGCCATTTATCGATTGCCATATATATTAAGGGTAATATGATTGCAACCGGTTTGGTCAACACAGCGGCAACAAAAGATAGCAGGCAAAAAATGTAGTGTCTCTTTTTTAATATTGAAAACCCGGCCGGTTTCGATTTATCTGCAACTGCTTCCAATAAGAGAAATTGGTGAATGGATATGAGTGAAAAAAAAGCACAGAGCAGATCCTTCATGCCTGTCGCCCAACACACCGGCTCTGCCTGTACCGGATGTAAAGCAAAGAGCGCCGCCCCTGCCCCAAGGGCCAGATTGATTTTTAGATCGGAGTCTCCGATATCAATGCCGGCTCTTGTGGTGACGATTCTGTTAAGTATGATATACACCATCATTGTATTTAAAATGTGCAAGATTATATTTACTGTATGAAACAGCGCAGGATTGAGGCCGGACGTTCCTTCTATCGTAATAAAAGTCAGGGAAAGCCAGGACAGTATGGCCCATATTGTGTAAGTCAGGGGGATGTAGAGTTTTTCAAAAGGAGAGAGCCAGAAATGGAGCGTATTACCAAGACCGGGCGGGTTAAAGTATGGATTGTTGTAAATGTTTATCCCGTCGTCCCATAAAAGGAAGTCAAAAAAGGCAGCCGGCCGGTAGAGAAGCAGTATTGCGGAGATGAGAATCGTTTTAATAAGAATGGGGCCGGTAAGAAATTGTTTGTCATTGATATTTTTCAAATACTCTTTTAATCCCTCGGGCTGATAGTGAATTGTTTATTGCATTTTTTTCTAAGCCCCTGGCGGTTTTTTCTTGCCGTCGCCTCTCTTTATATGTTCCATTATATATAATCTGACGTTATCGTCAAACCCCTCCGGCTGCTCGAAGTATCTGTAGTTAAGTTCCGGTCTGCTTAAATCGATCCCGGGAACGGAAAAAACATATTCCCGATATTCCTCTCTCTTTGGTAATAACTTATTTGCGAGATTTTTTGTATGATCCAGGGATGTATACTTACCAAACAAAACGATCCAATCCGGTTCGACATCCATTGAATAGGTATATTCGGGAAGATCGAAACCGGTTGCAAGAAGATTCTGATTGTGTTCGCTAATGACGTTACAGAAAAGCACTTTGTCACCTATATAAAATTGGAGTGTCGCCAGCATATCGTTGGGTATTACGAATATCAATTCGTCCTCAAATGTAAGACGTTCCTCAATGAATGTAGCCGCTACCTTAACGGTGTTATAAAAGGGGTGTGTTATTTCAACGACATATTTATAAAGATAGGATTTGAAAGGGGTAAATGTAAAGATATTCGTCGTTATTGTAAGGCAGAGAAGTATGCCGGCAAGCCATTTTTTAAAATTACAGACTCTCTCTATCACGAATGCCTGAACAAGGAGAAACATAGGGAGTACTGCCGTTACATAGCGAATATCGGAAATCTTGTTGCTGCTCAACTGAGGGGTAAGCACAGATAACGTCACTGTGAAGAATAAAAGGAGCGTTAAAATCGCAAGCTCTTTTTTTATCGTTTCATATTTATCTTTTTTGCCCCGGACTCTGTCCATAATCCAATAGAGAAGTAATAATATGAGTATTCCCACGGGAATGACCTGTGTCGAATTATAGTCTTTAAAATAAATCCAGATGATTCTTAAAAAATCGTCCGGATGAATATTTCTCAACACATAAGGATTTCCGGGGCCGTCATATTGCAACCAGAACATAAAGGCCAGGTACAGAGGAGCCGTTATTATCATTGGTTTCAGAAAAAAATGGAGAGTTTTCTTAGGGTCCACAAAAATAAAAAAGGCAAAAGCCATTCCACCAAGAGCTGTTACGGCCAGGAGATGGTTTGACAACAAAAAAAGAAAAAAAATCAAAGAGGCGGCCAGTACATGATTCCGCTTCCTGTTATATTTCGTATATAAATAACATGCCATTGGCAGTAACAGCGTTACGAGTGCATAGTATCTGCACTGCCTGGCAAATAGGATGTATGACACCGATGTGGCTATTAGTGCGAGATTAATAATGGCAAGCCTTCTGTTATTGAAAAACCTGCAAACAAAGAGGTATTGCACGGCCATTGCCGCCAAAGCCAAGAAGATAAATAAAGCTCTGGCGCCAAAACTTGTCTCGCCAAATATAGTCATTGAGGCCGCTGCTACGTAAAACTGAAGCCACGGCATCATGGCGTTTATGCCCCTTTCGTTCAGAAAAAGACCGTCCCGATGCTCGTGTAAATTCCGGCCGTCAAATCCGACGGGCAGGCCGAATTTCAGAATGTTTTGCGCATAAACGCCTGTCTCTGCTTCATCGCCCCAGAGGTAGTAGTTCCCTGCGTTATAGAAAAACAAAACTGTAGCAGTGACAAATATGAGAATTATAATAATTATCTGACTTATGGAAATTTTTTGTTCCATTTATTCTTTTTCTTTGAGAAAGGCATCTGTTGTCTCGACTATATACTCGCATTCTATGTCGCCGAGGTCCTGATGGACTCCTATGTGTATACCGTTATCTCCGATAAATTCGGCCTCCGGGAAGCTTCCGTATTCATAGCCCAGAAATTCGTATCCTTTGCACTGCGTGGGCATGGAAGAAAAGAGATTCCTCGTATCGATACCGTTTTTTTCAAAATGTTCAACCAACTCTTCCCTTGTAAACCCTGCGCCTTCATTTACTATGATTGGAAGGGCATGGGGGCCTATCTCCTCATAAGGTTCCTTGTCTATCGTTGTTATGCGAGGTTCGAATTTCCTGATCTCGTCCATTAAAAAATAAAGATTCTTTCTTCTTTTGGCAAGAATATCTTCATACATCTCAAGGGCTCCAAGCCCTATTGCCGCCTCCATTTCATTCATTTTGGAAGAGAAACCGATTCGTTCGAATATGAATCTTATATCGGCGTTATTGCCATATGTAAACCTCTTTGCGCAGTATGCCGATGCTGTATTTAAAACACAGCTTTCGCACTTACAGGCCCTGCCGTGACTGCGAAGAGAACGCAATATCTCGGCGAACTCGGAGTTATTGGTTGTAATGATTCCGCCTTCCCCGGTGGTGATAATATGGGCGATATAGAGGCTGTAGGCCGCCATGGCGCCCAACGCACCAACGTTTTTTCCTTTATAAACTGCGCCGTGAGCTTCTGCTGCATCCTCTATTACGCAGAGATTATATTTTTGGGCAACTGTATTTATTGCATCCATATCCGCAGGTTTCCCCATAAGATGGACAGGCATAATTCCCCTGGTTCTATCGGTAATCGCCTCTTCTATCTTCGAAGGATCAATATTTAAAGTATTCCTCTCTATATCTACAAAAACAGGGGTGAATCCGGCCTGAAGAACTGAATTTCCTGTTGCAACGAATGACAATGAAGGTACGATTATCTCCTCTCCTCGGACAGCGCCATAGTCAAATAAAACAGCCAGGGCCAGGGCGTCGGCGTCCGTCCCGGTGCTGACGGCGACAGCCTCGTTTACGCCTACCAGTTCGGCAAAGCGTTTTTCGAACTCCCTCACATATTTCCCGGAAGAAATTCTGTTGGAGTCGAGTATTTTATTAATCAGTTTTCTGGATTTTTCGGTTATTGCAATAGTACCGAAGGGTATCCTCATTTTATCGGACATCTTTTTTTACTCCTCATTCAGATTCGATTTTTAACTGTTTACAGTGGTCAGGGATCGGCATTTGGCGTCATATTTCTCCTTGTCATTAACTTAAGGAGCAAAGCACCTTCCGCCTTCACCGGCTAAACTCGAAGGCGCCGCTTTTTCCATCGAATAGTTTTTATCATATTTTCAATAGTTTCTGCAACAACTCCGCTTCTCCCGGCATATCTGCATGAAAAAAATGAGAATTCTTTACTTTTCCAAAGCTTCAAGGGAACGTTTGCTCATCTTTTACCATTTAATGTAAAGCTTACCATTAAAATGGTAAGATAGACTCAACAGCCCTACCAATCGTGAAACCCTTTAAGACGTTTCGTTGAATTTATGAAAGCTGTTTATTTTGATGGTGAATTAAGAGTGTGCGAGAGGCCGAAGCCTTTGCCAGGTGAAGGCGAGGTTTTGGTTAAAGTCTCGGCAGCGGGTATCTGTAATACCGATTTAGAGATAATCGGGGGATACATACCTGATTTTAAGGGAATTTTGGGACATGAGTTTTTTGGTTATATAGAGGAGAGCGACGATACGTTTTTAAGGGGAAAGAGAGTCACGGCAGAGATAAATATCCCCTGTCTGACATGTGATATGTGCATGAATGGCGGCAAAAAGCACTGTAAAGAGAGAAAAGCATTGGGAATACGAAACAGAGACGGAGCCATGGCGGAATATATTACCGTTCCCATTGGAAATATTCACCTTATACCTGAATCCGTCTCGGACAAACAGGCGGTCTTTATAGAGCCCCTGGCTGCGGCCCTGGAGGTGACACGTTTTATACCGACTGATAAGGAAAAATCGGTGCTTATCATTGGAGACGGCAAGCTTGCACTACTCATTACCATGGCAGTCTCAGCTATCACCGAAAATGTAACAGTCGTTGGAAAGTATCCGGACAAACTCGCTTTTCTTAATTACCTGCCCCTTACTGCAACTCTACTTAAGTCCTTTAGAAAAGAATTTTTTGATGTTGTCATAGAAGCGTCCGGAAGTCCCTCCGGTTTTGAACTGGCTCTTTCATGCGTCAAACCTGGAGGCATCTGCGTTTTGAAAAGTACATATAAAGACAATGTATCCTTTAATCCGTCAAATATAGTGAGAAATGAATTTAAAATTGTCGGTTCCAGGTGCGGAGATTTTAAAAGAGCTATAGATTTTATTTTACTGCAAAACCCGCCTTTGGAAAGTCTCATCTCCGGGGAGTTCGCTATTAAAGATGCTATAGAAGCGTTTAGATATGCATCGGAGGCGAGAGTGTTGAAGGTGGTTCTTTCGATGAAAGATTTCAGATAACTTGGGTGCGTTGGCCAATAAAAAGTTAAAGTTTTGTTGATAAATTCGTTCGTAAAAGGGCCTGTATTTATGCTTTGTCTGCTGCCTTATGCCTTAAACCTTGTTCGGTCTCTGCTTACGGGATCAGGAATTGAATAATTTTGGAATTTTTTTTTTAATTTCATATATCCCTATTGAAATTAAATTAATCAATCAGTTAATATTATCCTTCAAAAAAGGGGGTAAAAAAATCAAAATCATCGTAGACGGTAGTTCGGAAGAGCTGGACATTAAAGGCATTTCAAAGAGATTAAAAGATATTGGAGCTGTAAGTCTAAAAACCGAACACCATTATATCGATATAGATATGCTTGGAACATTACCCTCGGACTCCGAAATAACCCCTGTGACGACTAACTCTGCAGAGGGTTTGGAAATTTATCGTCACAGTACTTCCCATATACTTGCCCATGCTGTAAAGTCCCTTTATCCTGAAGCCAAGATATCTATAGGTCCGGCAACGGAAGACGGTTTCTACTATGATTTTGACGTGGAAACACCTTTTACCGCGGAAGATATTCGCAAAATCGAAAAAAAGATGAAGCAGATTATTAAAAAGAATAATCCCTTTGTCAGAAAAACCATAAAAAGAAGCGAAGCGATCGAGCTTTTTAAAGAAATGGGTGAGGACTACAAAGTGGAGCTCCTTGATGAGTTACCTGACGATGAGGTAAGCCTTTATGAGGAGGGTGAATTTGTCGATCTGTGCAGAGGCCCTCATGTACGCTCTACAGGCGTTATCAAGGCATTTAAGCTTTTGAGAACGGCAGGCGCCTATTGGAGGGGAGACGAAAATAATAAAATGCTCCAAAGGATTTACGGCGCTTCATTCCCTTCCGATAAAGAGCTTGAAGATTATTTGAACTTTCTTGAAGAGGTGAAAAAGCGAGATCACAGGAGGCTTGGAAAGGAGCTGGATCTGTTCAGCATAAACGACGAAATCGGCTCCGGTCTTATTATGTGGCATCCTGAGGGCGCTTTGATCAGGAAGACGATTGAAGACTTTTGGCAGGATGAACATCTTAAGGCTGACTATAATATTCTCTATTCCCCTCATATAGCAAAACTCAATCTGTGGGAGAAGAGCGGCCATTGGGACTTCTACAGAGAAAACATGTACTCTCCCATGGATATAGACGGAATGGATTATGAAATCAAACCCATGAACTGCCCTTTTCACATTTCTGTATATAAAAGCAGGATAAGGAGTTACAAAGACCTTCCTGTAAGATATGCCGAACTCGGTACGGTTTACAGATACGAAAGATCCGGAGTACTTCACGGGCTCCTGCGAGTCAGAGGCTTTACACAGGATGACGCCCACATTTTTTGTCGAGTCGATCAGATAGAAGATGAGATATCGAAAGTTATAGACTTTACTGTTTTTGTTTTAAAAACCTTTGGTTTCGATAACTATGACATTTACCTCTCCACAAGACCGGAAAAGTATGTCGGCAGTCAGGAGAATTGGGATATTTCCACTGAAGCATTGAGAAATGCATTGACGGCAAAGGGGCTTGCCTTTGAAATCGATCCGGGAGAAGGCGTATTTTACGGTCCCAAAATCGATATAAAGGTGAAAGACTCTTTGGGCAGGCCCTGGCAGTGCAGCACTATTCAGGTAGACTTTAACAATCCCGAACGCTTCGCTATTTCTTACAGAGGGAGTGACGATAAAGAGCATATGCCTATTATGATACACAGAGCGTTAATGGGTTCGCTGGAAAGATTTTTCGGCATACTTATTGAGCACTATGCCGGCGCCTTCCCGTTATGGCTTGCTCCGGTTCAGTTATCCCTTCTTACCGTTTCGGAAAGACACAGCGATTACGTGGAAAAACTGAAAAACTTTTTTAAGAGCGCCGGGATCAGAGCGGAGACAGATGTAAGCAATGAGAAAATAGGATATAAGATCAGACAAACTTCCATGAGAAAGATACCCTATTCAGTCGTCGCGGGAGACAAAGAAGTTGAATCGAAAGTTCTCTCTTTAAGAAAACGAAATGGCGATACTGTCGGCCCTTTCGGAAAAGAGGAGCTGTTGAAAATTTTACAAAAGGAGATAGAGGAAAAAGCGCTTTATAAATAATGCATGTAATTATTATAGACAGGAGGTGATGTTATAAATAAAAGAATCAATATAAACCACCAGATAAGAGTGCCGCAGGTCAGATTAATCGACGTTGACGGAGCTCAGCTTGGAATAGTGCCTATACAGGAAGCACTCACTGCGTCAAAGGGAAGGGGGCTCGATCTTGTCGAAGTCGCGCCGGGCGCAAAGCCGCCTGTATGTAAAATTATGGACTATGGTAAATATAAATACCAGTTAAGTAAAAAGCACAGCCACAAAAAGACAATCGAGGTAAAGGAAGTAAAAATCAGACCCCGTATATCGGAGCACGATCTTGATAGAAAGATAGGGCAAATGTTAAAATTTCTCTCTGAAGGAAATAAAACCAAGATATCGATGTTTTTTCGGGGAAGAGAAAGGGCCAGACCCGAGCAGGGTATGATGGTTTTTGACAAAATCGTTGAAAGGCTGGAAACGGAAGACGACGGGAAATCGAACATAGAGTTACGACCCAAACTGGACGGAAGAAGTATAACCATGGTCGTGGCGCCAAAATAGACACGGCGCTCGATGAATAGCATAGAAGCAGGTTATACATCAATACCATTTGACGTGATATTTTACTCATGCAAAGACACGGAGACACAAAGTTTTTTCCTTGTGTCTCCGTGTCTTTGTGTGAGAATAAAGTATCCGGCAAAGCAGTACTTACAAATTTGTAAACAGGAGGTCTAAATGCCCAAATTAAAGACCCACAGAGGAGCGGCCAAGAGATTCAGCAAAACAGGTAAAGGAAAGATAAAGAGAAACAGAGCTTATAAGAGTCATATTATGACAGGCAAGCCATCGAAACGGACACGGAGGCTGAGAACGTCTACGCTGGTATCAAAAAGTGAACAAAAAAACATCGAAAAGCTCATCCCTTATCTTTAAGGTTTAATTAATAAAGTTTTGTGTTGATTCATTAAATAGCTTTTAAAAATATAACACAAAGGTGAAAAGATATAATACAATAGCAAACGAGCAGGGGGAATTGAAATGCCAAGAGTAAAAGGTGGTTACAAAACCAGAAGAAGAAGAAAAAAGCTCCTTAAAAAGGCAAAGGGCTATTACGGAGGCAGGAGCAAGTTATTTAGAACAGCATCTCAGGCTGTGGATCACGCACTGAGTCACGCCTACTCTGACAGAAGAAAAAAGAAGAGAGATTTCAGGAGATTGTGGATTATCCGTATTAATGCCGCACTCAGGTCTTTGGGGGTTTCTTACAGTCAGTTTATGAACGCTCTCAAAAAGGCTGAGATAAAGCTTAACAGAAAAATGCTCGCCGATCTTGCTTACAACGACATGAAGGCCTTTACAGACCTGACGAACACTGTAAAAGCGCATATGCAACCCTCTTAATATTTCTAAATACAACAGAGATACTACAGATACTGTATAGAATATCTCACATAAAGAGCAGGAAAAAGAATTTAAACGTTGTGTCTTTGTGTGAGATTTTTTGCAGGAATCGCTATCTGTCAGCTACTACAATAATTGGCTTCGTAATCCTGAAGTTCTTTAATGGAGGGGTTGTCGCCGCAGACCGGGCATTCGGGGTTCTTCCGAACCTTGACCTTTCTGAATGTTGTCTTTAGTGCGTCATATATCAGTAGCGTCTCTTTAAGCACATCTCCCTTGCCTAAGATCAATTTCAGCGTTTCCATCGCCTGAAGACCGCCGATAATTCCGGGTAACACTCCCAGCACGCCGGCTTCCTGGCATGAAGGTACGAGCCCCGGAGGAGGCATCTCTTCAAAGAGGCATCTGTAGCAATGGCCGTCGCCCGGCAATACAGTGGTTACATGACCTTCAAAACGGAGAATCGCTCCGCTTACCAAGGGTTTTTTTGCAATAACGCAGGCGTCATTGACCAGGTATCTGGTGGGAAAATTATCGCTTCCGTCTATTACGATATCATAATCTGCAATAAGGTCCAGTATATTATCCTTTGATAATCTGAATTTAAGAGGAACGATGTTGACATCGGGATTCAGTGCTCCAAAAGTCGCCTGCGCCGATTCGACTTTTGGCATGCCAATGGTGTTTGTACTGTGCGCAATCTGACGTTGCAGGTTGCTCAACTCGACATCGTCATTGTCTATCATAGCTAACGTACCGACGCCGGCGGCAGTGAGATAATAACCGACCGGGCAGCCGAGGCCTCCGGCGCCAATCATAAACACCTTGGCCTTTGCTATCTTTTCCTGTCCTTTTCCGCCGACTTCGGGAAGAATGATATGGCGGCTGTAACGCATTATCTGATCTTCGGTGAAATCCATTTATTCTCCTCTTCTATATATGTGAATTATCTTCGGAATATTAATCCTTCTCTTTCTTTATCAGCAATACCCAGTCAGTATCGTTTATATTCTCTACCTTTAACACCTTATGACCATGGGCTTCCATTGATTTGGGAATGCTATTGGACGCCTCTTTGTAATCTAGCAGTATTTCCAGAACCTGACCTTTCTCCATACCCTCAATGGCGAGCTTGGATTTAACGAATGTGTAAGGGCACTTCAGCCCCTTTATGTCTATTTTTTTATCAGATACGATCTCTTCCATTTTATTCCATTCCCTCAACTCGTATAATCATTGTTTTTTCAGGCACTACCGGAAGGCTGTCAATTGTTTCGACTGCGTCCATCACATCTTTTTCACGTGCCTTATGTGACAGAACCACCAGAGGGACAGCTTCTCCTTCCCTTCTCTCTTTTTGTATTACGGCGCTAATACCGATATTATGGTCGCCCAGAACGCCGGAAATCTTTGAAAGTACGCCCGGTTGGTCAAGGGCCGTAAATCTGAAATAATACATGGACTCGACATTGTTCATATCCCTGATTTTAAAATTCGATCCTCCATCGGACCCGAATATGGGAGAAACAAAACGGTCCGTTGACTCGCACAGCGATCTCTGCCTGGCGATGTCGATGATATCGCTTACCACTGCGCTGCCGGTAGGCATATCGCCGGCTCCTTTTCCGTAATAAAGAGATTCTCCAACGGAATCTCCTATAACGTAAACAGCGTTAAATACGCCGTTTACCTTTGAAATAAGGCTATTGTCAGGCACCATTGTCGGGTGTACTCTCATCTCGATCTCGCCGTCGATCGCTTTCGCCATGGCAAGAGGTTTGACTTTATAACCCAGTTCCTGCGCAAATCCGATGTCCTGAGCCGTAATCGAGGTAATTCCTTCTCTGTAGATTTTTTCATATGAAAGCGGAATTCCATAGGCAAGAGAGATCAGTAATGTCAGCTTATGCGTTGCGTCCTGCCCTTCTATATCGAAAGTGGGGTCGGCTTCTGCGTAGCCCAGTTTCTGAGCTTCTGCAAGGGCCTCGTCAAAGCCTTTGTTTTCCCGACTCATCTTTGACAGAATATAGTTGGATGTACCGTTTATAATTCCGTATATTGCCTGAATATTATTAGCGGCAAGTCCCTCTCGTAAGGTCTTTATAATTGGAATACCCCCTGCCACCGCAGCTTCGAAGGAAAGTATTCTTCCTTTTTTCCCGGCCTCTTCAAAAAGAGACGCTCCCTTTTCCGCCAGTAACGCCTTATTGGCCGTGACAACATCTTTACCCTTTCTAAGGGCTTCAAGCATGAGTCCTCTGGCAGGTTCGATTCCCCCGATCAGTTCCACTACAATATCTATCTCGGCATCATCAACGATTTCATTTGCATTCGCTGTAAGAGTCCCGGGAGGGAGCTCGATACCTCTGTTTGTGTTGATATCCAGGTCCGCTATTCTTTTAAGGTTCAGGACGATGCCGGCCCTCTTCTCGATCAGCTCCTTCTCCTCAGTTAATATTCTGGCAGTTCCGCTGCCTACGGTTCCAAAGCCTATAATGCCGATATTAACTTTTTTTAAACTCATCCCTTTACCCTTTGAAAAATTTTTTTATACCCTTTGTCGCCTGACGTATCCTGTGCTCGTTTTCGACAAGGGCGAATCTGACATATTCGTCTCCTCCCTCTCCAAAACCTATACCCGGAGATACAGCGACCTTTGAATCTCTTAAAAGGGTCTTTGCAAATTCCAGCGATCCCAGGGATTTATATTGATCCGGTATTTCAGCCCATACAAACATGGTCGCTTTTGGAGGAGCAATATCCCAACCGGCTCTGTGTAGTCCTTCTATCAATACATCTCTCCTGCTTTCGTAAATTCCGGTTATATCTTTCACGCATTCCTGCTCGCCCCTTAAAGCAATAATCGAAGCGATCTGGATGGGTTGAAACATTCCGTAGTCAAGATAACTCTTAATCTTGGTTAATGCCGCAACGATCTCTTTATTTCCGTTGCAGAAGCCCACTCTCCACCCTGCCATGGAATAACTTTTTGTCATGGAAAACAACTCGACGCCTATATCTTTCGCGCCTTTTGCCTGTAGGAAGCTGGGAGCTTTATAGTCGTCAAAAAGCAAATCGGCATATGCGAAATCGTGAATAACGATGAGATTGTTTTCTTTGGCGAAATGAACCACTTTTTCAAAGAAATCTATATTCACCACTTCGGTCGTAGGGTTGTGAGGGAAGTTGATGATCAAAATTCTCGGTCTTGGCCAGGTATTTTTGCAAGCCTTTTCCATCTCCATAAAAAAGTCTATCCCCGGACCGATCGGTATGCTTCGTACTTCTCCTCCGGCGATGACGACACTGTATGGATGGATGGGATAGGCAGGTGTCGGGGTCATCGCCACGCTTCCCGGCTCCATGATGGCAAGTATAAGATGACTCAGCCCCTCTTTTGATCCTATTGTAACTACAGTTTCCGTATCGGGGTCCAGCGAAACGTCATACCTCCTTTCATACCATTCGCAAATCGCCATTCTTAATTGAGTAATACCTTTTGATGCGGAATATCTGTGGTTTTTGGGAATGCCGGCAGCTTCCCTGAGTTTTTCTACGATATGTTCAGGCGTAGGTAAATCGGGATTGCCCATTCCAAGGTCAATAATATCGTCACCGGCGCGTCTGGCTTCATATTTGAGATTGTTGACAATGGAAAATACATAAGGTGGTAGTCTTTTAATACGATTAAATTCAAACATGCGCTATTATACTACACCTGTCATATGTTTAAGCAAGTGTTTCCCCGTAATTCTCGCCTGCATTTGATTAGAATCGGGGGAAAAGGAATGCCGAAAAATGGTATACTTATTATGTTATTAAAAATTACTAAGGAGGTTAATTTTGGAATATTCGGACTACATCGTTTTTGTCCTTTCTATTGTAGTAGTAACAATTGTGAATCCCTTACTTTTCGGCAGGCACAGATCTAAAATAACATGGTGGGATTATACATTTCCCTATCTTGGCATTCCCGTATGGTACATTCTTAAAATTCTGGATGTGGGAGAGGGGATCAGCAAGACCAATTTTATTATCGAGATGTTTATAATATTACTCTTTTCCATTTCTGTTCCGTGGATCAGATTCATTGTCTCCTTTGCAGGAGGCAGAGTGTTCGCCTGGTTTTCGCTTCTCCTTACGCTTTCCCCCGTTGCAGCTGCAGTGTTTCTTAGAATGGTAATGCCATTGTTGCCTGAGTAAGCAGGCAAGTTCATGGGGGCCGGTCAATCTGTTGACTCCCCCATCCTTCAAACGAACTTTTAATCCAAAAAACAGCATTTAGCTGTCAGCTTTTTAATTGCAACACTTTATGGTTCAAAACACATTCAACCATAAGGGGAAGCTTATTATTAGCATAACATCAGTACTTTCTTTGGCTGAAGGCTGACTGCTGACAGCTGTTTTAGTTTATAACTATTTAGGCCCTTAAGGAGCCTGAATCGACAATTTTTTGTCGATCTTGCATATTTCACTGTCATTTCATTAAACCATACTTTTTAAGTTTCAGATGAAGGGTTCTTCTCGTTATACCAAGCCGTCTGGCTGTTTCGCTTTTGTTTCCTTCCGACAACTCAAGGGTTTTGATTATTGCAGATTTTTCCATATCTTCAAGTGTTGATTCTTCCGATTGAGAGACAGACTTCGATATATCCGTCTCTGTTATTGTCTCTGCGCCATGGAGAAAAGAGAAGTCTCTTTCGTCTATATAATCATAACGGGACATGATCACAGCCCTTTCCATAACATTGGAAAGCTCGCGTACATTACCATGCCAGTCATATCTGAGCAGACTGTCCATTCCCCTTGGCGTGAATCCCTTTATGTGCTTATTGTTCTTTTCGCTGAAAACACCCAGAAAGTGTTGGGAAAGTAGGGGGATATCTTCCTTTCTCTCCCTTAACGGAGGCATGCGAAGATTTACCACATTGAGCCTGTAATATAAATCCTCACGAAAACGTCCCTCTTCTATTTCTCTTAACAGGTCTTTATTCGTCGCTGCAATGACCCTCACATTCACATCTGTTACTCCCTCTCCTCCTACAGGTGTAATCTCTCTCTCCTGGAGAACCCTTAGAAGTTTCACCTGCATGGAAAGGGGCGTTTCACTCACCTCGTCAAGGAATATGCTGCCGCCCTCGGCCTCCTGAAATTTTCCGTCCCTCCTTTTGTAGGCTCCTGTAAAGGCGCCCTTTTCATGACCGAATAATTCTGATTCCAGGAGAGTCTCCGTAATGGCGGCGCAGTTCATTTTAATAAAAGGCCCTTCCTTTCTGGAACTGTTATAGTGAATGGCCCCTGCAATCAACTCCTTACCTGTCCCTGATTCACCTGTAATCAATACAGTCGCCTCAGAGGGCGCTACCTGACTGACCGTTTCAAGGAGGGATACCATGGCCTTACTGCGACCTATCATCTTCCCGCTGTTAAAAGTGCTTTCCAGTCTCTCCTTTAAGACTCGGTTTTCCTCTTTTAAATTTGTATGATCCATAGCTCTTTCAATTGTCAGTTTTAGTTCGTCAAAATCCAGAGGTTTTGTGAGATAGTCGTAGGCCCCCCTTTTCAAAGCATCCACGGCAGTATCCACAGAAGAGTAGGCAGTCATAATAATTATGGGAATAGCGGGATTGTAATTCCTGATCTCCGCTAACGCCTCTATTCCCGATACCCTGACCATGCGAATATCCATTAATATAAGGTCAAATGGTGATTTGTAAGCCATTTCTATGGCCTCTTCGCCGTCATCCGCTTCAAAGACATTATATCCCCATCCGCCAATCAGTGTTTTCAGCATCGTACGATGGCTGTTGTCGTCGTCAACAACGAGAATTGTCTTTTTATTTATCATTCTGCTTACGTCGTTCAGGCATCGGGAAGAGTTATTCTTACAGTCGTCCCGTTACCGTTATTTCCAGTAACTTCTATTTCGCCGCCATGACTTTCCATGATCTTACGTACAATGGCAAGACCGAGACCGGTTCCGGTTTTTTTGGTAGTAAAATAGGGATCGAATATATGGGGAAGGTCTTCATCACTAATCCCGCTCCCTGTGTCCGATATCTCGACAACAAAAAGTCGGCTCTTTTCATCTTTATGTACAGAGATGGATAATATGCCGCTTCTTTCCATCGATTCTATGGCGTTTAGATAGAGATTTAACAGTACTTGCCTGATCCTGTCCGTATCGATTGACGCCTCATTTGTAGATAGTCCCTCAATATCTATCTTGATATCTTTTGCTTTAATATCGGCCTCAACGAGCCTTAATGTATCCTCGATTAAGGGCGGGAGAGACGTTTTGGTCCTCTTCAACTCCATCGGTCGAGCAAACTCCAAAAGCTGGCTTATGACTCTGTTTAAACGTTCCACTTCGTGAATCATGATTTCCGCTGTTTTTTTATCCTCAGGAATCTCCTTGTACCTCTCTTTAAAGTATGTGGCGAAACCTTTTATGGAACTGAGGGGGTTTCTTATCTCATGGGCTACTCCTGCGGCAAGCCTGCCTATGGAGGCCATTCGTCTGTTTGTTTCTATCTCCTTTTGAAGGCTTCTGATCTCCGACAGATCTCTGAAAATAACCAGATACCCCATAGAGTCACCGTTTTCACTCTTCAAATTGGCTGCTATCATGTCAAGGGGGACCTTGTTATCCCTGTCCCCTGCATACTCTATCTCCCTGGTGAACACTCTGTCTTCATTTCTGAGTTTTTCCAACACTTCCACTGCATCGTCGGGCAGTATGTCGGTTATCTCTCTGTCTGACGCCTCATCTGCAGAAATACCGAGGATCGATTCGGCAGTCTCATTAGAGGTAAATATTTTCCCCCTGTTGTCTATTGCAAGAAGTCCTACCGGCATACTCTCGATCAGTTTGTCTGAAAGGGCTTTAACCCTTGTCAGAGAGGTCTTTGTTGTTTTATAGGCATGGGCCAGAAAAAGCAGTAATACACCGGCAAGACCAATGAGCAGGAGTACAAAGGCCATTATAATGGAATGGCGCATCTCCTCGGCCCTTGCCTCCTCTATCGGCCCCATATCGAGACCAACAAATATAAGCTGCCTCTTTATAGCAAAATCCTCTCCTTCTTTAAAAAAGGGATTGTTTCCGAACCTGAACATCATTCCGCGAAAGCCGCGATGCCCGGGAATACGTTCGGGAGATGGGGAGAAATGGCGGTAAACCTCGAATGTCCTTTTCCCCAAAGGATTTAAAACCTCGCGCCAGGCGATTTTTTTAGATTCATAAAAACCTTCCATATCGATGCCTGCAACATACACCTTCCCGATCATGGAAGGTTCGCTGTGCGCAAGTATTTCTCCCTTCATATTAGTGATGATGATATAAGCGATGTCAGATTGTTGAGCCGTCTCGCTTAAAAGTCGTTGAAGTTTAAAGTCCACCCCCTTTAATCCCATCATCCCTCTCCATCCTGTTCTGGCCCCTGCCTCAAAAGATCTGATCAGGGCTGCTCCCTTTTCTACAAGGAGTTTTGTCGTATTTTTTTTTTGTTTGTAAATATTCTCGATCGTTATAAAAAGAAATATGGGAAACAGAATTAATACAGCCCCCAAAACCGCCCACGGCGGAATACTTATCCAGTTTTTCTTTTGCATGGCATAGATTATATAGCAATTTATATTCCTTTTTGTTTTTACCTGCTTCAAAATGTAGTGCATAACTTCTCTGCATACATTTTATCCAACTGCATACATCCGGTGTATACATATTATCCACTTTCCCGCTTCACTATGCAAGAGTTAATTTACTGACGTACTGCCAACAATAAAGGTGTGACCGATAATCGACATTTACCTGTTCGTTGTAAGAGCCTTTATTTTCAGGCTTTCTAAAAACAAAAGTTAATAGTGACGTAAAGACGAAAACAAAAATCGCTTTTTTAAAAATTTATGGCATGAACTTTGATATATATGAGTTATACAAAAATTTAAAAATAAAACACAGGAGGTAACAAAATGAAAAAGTTAGCAGCACTTTTAGGAATCGCATTCATCTTAACGGCTTCCACCTATCCGGCATTCGCCTTTGGCAAAGGCATGTGGGGTGGCGGTCACCATATGATGGGGGGCGGCCCTTGCAGCAATATGCAGGGAATCGATCTGAACACAACCTTAACAGAGGAACAAAAAGAGAGCCTTGCCAGATTAAAAAAAGAATTTTATGACGCTACCGCAGATATGAGAAACGAAGTTGCAAACAAAAAGGTCGATCTCAGAACCCTTATGAGAGCGCCTGCGCCTGACAAAGAGAGAGTAATGGCTTTACAGAAAGAAATTCATCGCATCAAGGGTAAAATTGCGGAAAAGAGAATGGAATATATTCTGGAAACCCGTAAGGTAGCGCCTGAGAGCAATTTACAGGCAGGTATGGGTTGCGGCATGGGAGGTCGCGGTATGGGACATGGCTTTGGAGGCGGCGGTTTCGGACAGGGCAACTGTAATTATTAAAAAAATTACACTTAAATTTTTAGATAAATTAAACAAAGATAAAAAAACACTCATTCAAAACACTCCTTTCATCCTCCTCATTAAAACGCCTCTCCCCAAACAGGGAGAGGCGTACTCCTTAATTTCCCTCTATACTGTACTTGTGTGAAGTTATGCTTTTTTTACTTTATGGAATGGTAAGGTGAATCGATATCGGCAGCGTATACCAATATAAGTGAAAAAATGGGAAAAGGGAATATAGAGAGATGACTAATGCAAGTCATCTTTTCTCATAAATTTTCTTGATAAAGCTAATAGTTTGTCCCAGCTAATTTCTTAGAGGATCATTTTTGGCTTTAAAAATGACACTTTAAGGCAGTAAATCAGCAAGTTTTTTATCATAAGCTCTCGTTTTTAAAGGATTTTTTTGGTCCGACCCCCTTGTGTAATATAGATTTTATGCCGTATCTGTCGGATTTTTATTTTTGGTTCTATATTCTGTAATTGCACCTCTTCATGCTCATAAAATTTTTCATTATTAACGACTAATTTCATGGACTGAAAGTCTCAAACCCATATTTTTTAATAGAGACACAAAAGTATATAATTGAAGATTTTCTTTTTCAGAAAGTATTTTGTATAAAGCTTCTGTATCTATATTCGATTTTTTTGAGAGTTCTGATATTCCTATAGCCTCTGCCACGTTTCGAAGTGCTAATAAAAATTCTTCTTTATTTCCTTCTTCAAGCGCAACTTCTAAGTATGCAGCAGCTTCTGCAGGATTTTTTAAATCCTTAATCAAATTCTTATGATAATCTATAGAACGTTTACCCATATTAATCCTCCTGTAGATAGTCTTTCCAGTATTTTTTAGCCTGCTCAATATCCTGTTGTTGGTTTTTTTTAGTTCCTCCACAGAGTAAAAGAACTATGTTTTTGTCTACTTGTCCAAAGTAAATTCTGTAACCGGGTCCAAAGTCGAGACGGAGTTCGTAAACTCCCTCTCCAACAGATTTACAGTCTCCAATCGCATTCCCTCTACTTTCTATCGTTAATGGAATTTGTTAGATCATGATTTATGCTTTATTATTAAAACTATCGATCTTTTTTTATAGACTTCTTCGGTTAAGTCCATAAGGCGCGCTAATAGTTTGCCTGTCCCCACCAATTCCCTTTGGTACGACCCCCTTATCTACACTATACAATATTGCAGGGAAGTTATAAAGGCGCCCCTATGACTCCTTAAGCAGATTTTTAAGAGAATAAATATTGTCAAGCCCCTGTATCTCCCTTGGACTCTTCTCTCTCTGACCGTTAAAATAACTTTTGAATTCCAGATAGTATTTATTTACAAACCCCTTCGTTCCTATTATCCCGCTGTCACTGAAATATCGTGTTTTATATCTTAGTCTGTCTTTTATAGTCAGTCGATATCCCTTGTCCCTCTCTGCCGCTGCTACGGCTTTGTCAATGGGTTTTCCTTTCTTCGTCTCTATTGCTCCCTTTTCATACACATACTCACGATAACTCCTGATTCTTTCCTCCTTCGACATCTCACCATACCCGCTCAATCCGAAATCCGTTGAAAGAAAATCATCTCTGTTACCGCTCTGGATATGATAACCAAGACTGCTCCACCTGTACTCCTCCGGTCTTTCTACGATCCCCGCCCTCACGGGATTCAAATCTATATAAGCAAGACAATTCACCAGCGTATCACCGCTCTCCACTATCACACTCTTAAATCGATCTCCCCAAAAATAACCGCTCCTGTTATGCTCTTTGTTATAATATCTCGAAAACCTCTGCTTGATATCCTTCACATACTCAGACAAATTCGACAACCTAGCCCGATAAAAAGGCATCTGCCCGGAAGTTAACAACCTCTCCTCCCCCTTATAATACCTCTTCATCCTCGCTCTTATATCGTCATCATCAAAACCATCTCCGTCCTTCATCTTCACAAGCAGATGCATATGATTGCCCATAACACAAAACCCGTACACCTCCGTAAAATACACCGAACTCATCCACTTAATCAGCTCCGTTAAATACTCCTTTTCAACATCACCAAGAACAAACCCCTCAAGAGCAGTCTTCGTAATAACATGATAAACAACCTCTTCTCCCTTCACAACCATTCGAGCAATACGCGCCATTTTATTATCTCCTAATTCTTTTATATAAACATTTAAAATGTCAGGATTTATGATCCAATGCAGTATCTTACAACACTTTAGCTTCTTAAATCAATAAATAACCTGTCCCCATCAATTCCCCTTTTTGCTTTCTATAAACTTTTTTCTATCGTCGTCCTTAACAATTGGTCCGAACATAGGAGCAGCGTCATAAACATTTCGGTAATAAATGAGGTCATACTCAAATTTTCCAACACCACTTACAGGAAAAGACCGTGCATATAACGTGATAACAATCTCGGAATTAAATCGATTTACTTGACTCTGAACCAGATCGTACAAAGCTCTGATCTGTTTAAAAAACGCTCCTTGCTCTTTTGCTTCTGATACAATCCATTCTTTGGGAAGTAATTCGAACTGTATGTCGTCCTTGTTTTCTTTTTTATGTTTGGCGAAATTATACATAGGTGAGCTGTGTTCGATAATTTTTATCAGTTGGTTAAATCCGTCATGTTTCCAATAATCCAAGCATTGAATCTCTCGAAGTTTAACTCCAAATTGTGGAATTTGTAAATCTGGAATTTCACAGTCGTCAAGTCGTAATAATATCAGATAAATGCTCTCCGTTGGCCTTTCCGCATATGAGTTTAGGGCCAGTCTTAATTCTTTTTGAATAAAGCCCTGCTTTTTTACAGAATTCTCTGACAAACAAGCAATAAATATGTCACTCTGCTGAATGACTTTAGGTATCTCAACTTGCCAGTTTTGACCTGCTATAAGATCATTCTCATCCAACCAAGGGGAAAAACCCACTTCGCTAAGTTTTTGATAGATTTCATGTACTATTACTTTGTCTTCTGATGCGTGAGCAAGAAAAATTTTAAAAGATTTATTCATAACAATGTAAACCTCTTAAATCTATTTATCGTTATCAATATTAGATGGCACATTCGAGGAATTCATCGTAACCCCATTCACATCCGTATGCAATGACGGGTTAGCAGTTTTTGATTTGAATTGAATTCCAATAAAATGACCTGTCCGCATGAATTCCCCTTAAAAATTATATCTTTTCATCTGCTAGGAACTATAGTTGATTTGTTGACATACGTGAAGTGAAATCGGCGTATAATTGGCCATACCCGAGGATGATCTTCAGATGGCATATAGAATCCATTTCTCGATGGAATTCTTGTATACTCAGGCAAACTATCAGAATCCCACCGCCAATCCTGAGAGGTTTTCAGAATATCAGATTCTTCTTTTAGTTCATATAAAAGTTGTTGATCAAGCGCCATCCATACACATTGTTTGTGAATGGACAATACGATTAAGCTACCAACCAAGAATCGCAAGCGATCAGGATCAGCAATGTAATAAATACCCCATTTATTTGAACCGTATGTATTTGTCTCGATCAATGATTCCAAAAGAACCGATAAGCAAAGTTTTCTGACTTCTGCCTCGGGTAGAAGTGAATTTATAACATTCTCTATGTCGTAAATGTCGTTTTTCAATGTTTACGTCTTTATTATTTCAGTGTGTTTAAAATCAATAATTTAACCTGTCCCCCTACCTTTAATTCTTAATTCCCCATTCAAAACACTCCTTTCATCCTCCTCATTAAAACGCTTCTCCCCAAACAGGGAAAGGCGTGCTCCTTACTGTGAATCTTATTACCTATTTACTATTATTCCTCCTTTATTTCGGTTTAGCCATTACTAAAACCTATTCTTACTGAAAAATCTACTGCTAATAAATTATGATTTCCACTATCAGGTTCCATAGTATTTTTTGCGATTTTAATTATTTTCTCTCTTCTATCACCAATAAATCCCGGAATAAGAAGTTCACCAAACCAATACCAAAGTGGAATACAATTTGAGATTATATCCTGTAATCTGGCTCTTCGCCCTCCATTATCATTTGTTTCAACTGCTAATGCTGGCACAACAATAATACCGGTTGATTCAGCTTTTTGCTGAGAAGATAAAAATGGTATATTTAATGTATCAAAACCAAATGATCCAAAATTCCATATCGGTGAACTACACCCTGGGGCGCCTTTTGAAAAAGCTATTGGTTCAATGGTACTGTAGGTTTCAACGAATGAAGGAGGAATAAATACAAAATAAAAAGAACTTGGGGTGATATCTAACAGTAGACTACTTTGCTTTATTTCTGAATTACCGACCTTATGGTAAAAATCATCTACATAACCTTGCTCTGTTACTTTTTTGCACTGAATCAAAGTGGCATAAGTTGCTTTATAAGATTTACCTTTTTCATAGACTTGCCGATTGATTATTAAGCCAATATCAGCGCCTGTTTTATACTCTTTCGTAGATTTTCTGATCTGTGTATCAAGATATATTCTATAATCTCTAAGTAATTGAATTGATCCACCCCATACATTTTCTATTGATGAAGTATCAAGAGAATCAACTAACAATTCGGTCAACGCTCTCTCATCGATTGACTGGCTCATTCTTAGCCTATTTTCCAGCTTACGTCCAATATTTCCTGATAATGTAAGGCACGGTTTAAAAAAAAGTTCTTTTATTTCATCTTTTAGCCATACATCCATTATTCATTCCTCCTACTTATTTCTATTCAGTCCGCTACAATGGAGCGTTATGCTCTTATAACCTTGGATTCTATTAAAGTACCCTAACCTATGAATAATTGAGTTTGGATTCACCAAATGTATAAAGTCAAAAAATTAATCTGTCTCCCTAAACTCCTTTTGGCATTTAGCTTTTTAATGGGAGTCCCTTTTATCTTAATCTAATTGAGAAATTATTTCTCCTGTACCCCTACCAATCCCCTCTTGTCATCCATTTTATGTTGTAATTTATTGATCCCTTATCCTTCCCATATAATCAATAAATTGACCTTTAAATTCCCCTATTTTGGATTAATAGAATTATGAGTTTTTATTTTTTCCAAACAAATAACCCAATATCATTGTAATTATTGGTGTTGTAATTTTCCATAACTCAGTAACTTCTAGTTTTTCGGGTGGATAAGCTGTTCCATAGATACTTACTGCAAGTAAAACGACAATTGATACACCCGCTATGTTGGATGGAGCATTTATTTCATTACCAAATAACTTTCCTAACCAACCCGCATCAAGGTCAAGCTTCTTTTCCTCTAATGATGTATATTTTTCTTTGTTATTTCCAATATTGATAGCCATTCTACTTCTCCTCAGACTCCAATAATCCAAGGGGAGCAAGAGCATGGGTACTTAGTACGCCACACTTTGAACATGCAATTATCGCTGACGGTATAGCTGAACCTCCAACAGAAAGAACATTTGGGTTTTGATTTATAGGTACTATTGTAGTTGATACAAAATCAAAGTTTTCAGATCCACATCTATGACATGGTAAGTTCACATCGTTTTCTTTCAATTTGTTTATAATATCTGATGGTTTTATATTTTTTAGATTCAACATATTACTCCATGACTAGCGCTTACCTGAGAAAGTAATCTATATTATAATTGGAGATAATGCACTGTAAATTAACAATTTTTTACTAAAAGATAACATATAATACTTTGTTAATTAGATACTATATAAAATTTGCTATGGATGCTTCCATGTTTTTATTTCTATTTAATATAGTGCCTGCTGATTTGATAAGGCTCCCTAATTCCTAATTTAGTTTCGTAATTTTATCTATTGTCAATTGTATAATTTTACATAAAATAATCCTAACTTCCTTATACATCTCAGTGCACAAGATTCCTTGTTACTTCTATTTCGATTAGTGAGATAATGCGTGGTGTAAAACAATATCTTTTTATCACTTTATTGATACTATAATCACCTTAACATAAATCAAAACAATAAGTCATTAGAATTCTTATTCACAAATTTTGGAAGTAATTACACGGACCATTGTATGGCAAGGCTTTGAGATGAATAAAGATTTTTTTAAGGATAGAAAAATGGTACCTACTTAGGTGTATAGACTGATGGCTGAAGACTGTTAGGTAAAACATGTGTTATCGATAAAATGTTGAGTTATTTTGCTCAATACTCACAGGTCATTTGATTTTTTGCTTCAGCCTTCAGTTTTTAGCTTGAGTAGTTACGAAAAATGTTAATGATGCTGCTTTTTTGACTTTTTGGGAGTGTTTTTTCGATTTATAGCGAGTTTTTAGCAGGGAGGGTTTTGGGAATTATTAAAAACAAATGGATGATGTTTGAGATAATATTACTTTATCTCTTCTTGCTTTCATATCCTGCCTTGTGGGTAGGCTAAAAGGCGGTTTTTTTGGTATATTATTTATTCAATTTTAATAAAATGAGGAGCACCAAAACTACATTCTGAGCAGAGTCCGGACTGTTACCAATTACCTTAATTTTACATTAATGCATAAAGATATCTGATTATGAAAAAAAACAAGGGTTTTTATTTCCTCTTTATATTATCTATCTTTTCTGTTTTTTTCTTCATTTGTGATGATTTACCGGCGCAAACCGAATTCGATTATCGACACTACGAACGCA
The DNA here is from genome assembly GCA_029001845.1 of Candidatus Magnetocorallium paracelense. Taxonomy (GTDB): domain Bacteria; phylum Nitrospirota; class Thermodesulfovibrionia; order Thermodesulfovibrionales; family Magnetobacteriaceae; genus Magnetocorallium; species Magnetocorallium paracelense. The sequence continues at coordinate 43,990 of JAREWP010000064.1, forward strand.
TTCTCTCTACCTATGTCCATGAAGGCGCCACGATTAATGGCGTTACTCTCAGTTCGATAGATTATAAAGGACTTTATAAAGAATATGAAAAGGCGTCATCCGATTACTCGCTACATTTAAAACTTCTTAAGAGCTTTGATCCCGATACTTTTGGAACAGATGAAGAGAAGATAGCTTTTTGGATAAATGTTTATAATACGGGCGCCATAAAAATGATCCTTGATCACTATCCCGTAGAGAGCATAAGGGCCAGGAAAATCAATTTTTTTAAAAATCCCTGGGGTAAGGAAATCATCGAAGTAAACGGCAGACTTTACAGTCTTGGGGAAATAGAGCATAAAATACTATTACAAAAATTTAAAGAGAAGTCCATCCATTTCGGGATTGTATGCGCCTCGGTAAGCTGCCCCGATCTGTCGCGAGAAGTTTACAGAGGGGACTCCCTCTATGCTCATTTGGAAAGGCAGGGAAGAGCTTTTTTTCGGAATAATAAAAAAGGTATCTCCATTGACAGAGCCGGAGGTATTGTCCATATATCAAAAATATTTAAATTCGATTCAAAGAGCTTTGGGAGAGGATCGGAAGATATCATCCCCTTTATACTGCCCTATATTACGAATAACGACGACAGGGAATATCTCAAAACAGGAGAATATAACATAGAATTTATGGACTATGACTGGGATTTAAACGGACTGCAATAAAAAAGCATGAACAAAGCAGTGCTAAAAAAAATAGTTCTCCTGGCTGTGATTATCGCTGTAATTGCCATTTTCAGGTTATTCGACTTGGGGCAATATCTGACTCTTTCCTATGTTAAGGAATCTCAAGCCGGGTTTATGGCTCTTTATGAAGAGCACAAAATTGTTGTAATATCGTTATATATGGCGATTTATATAGTTGTCACAGCACTCTCTTTGCCGGGTGCTACAGTGCTGACACTGGCCGGCGGCGGGATATTCGGGCTTTTGGCCGGTTTTGTAATTGTCTCTTTTGCAAGCACAACAGGCGCCGCAATTGCCTGCGTGGTATCCAGATATCTGCTCAGTGGCTGGGTGCAAAACAAATTTTCCGATAAACTGAGGGCAATCAATGAGGGTGTAGAGAAGGAGGGGGCTTTTTATCTTTTTACAATGCGTCTGATTCCTGCATTTCCTTTTTTTGTAATCAATCTGGTTATGGGGCTTACGAAAATGCCGATTTTCACATTTTATTGGGTGTCTCAATTAGGAATGATTCCGGGTACGATAGTGTATGTAAATGCCGGGAAGGAGCTGAGTAAAATAGAGTCGCTTTCCGGGATTCTCTCCCCGGGGCTTATTATCTCCTTTGCTCTCCTCGGTCTTTTTCCTATTGTGACAAAAAAGCTGATGGCCCTTTATAAAAGAAGGTTCCACGGTAATTACGATTGACCCTTTTTTTAGGAATAAACGTCCATGGCCCTCTGGTTCATCATAAAGCATGAAAATATTTTAATTGTAATAGGAGCACATTATATTTTAACCACGAAGGTCGCGAAGAGCACGAAGTTTTTAAAGAAATTCTTTTTTCTTCGTTCACTTCGTGATCTTCGTGGTTAAATTGAGTCCTTTCGAGTCTATTTTCGGAGCTAATCGAAAAATTCGCATTAATCTGCATAAAAAACTGCATCTGAAAATTTTTTACAGGAGGGTACATGGCTGATTATGAATACGATATTGGCATCATAGGAGGGGGAGCCGCCGGTTTAACCATAGCAGCAGGGGCGGCTCAACTTGGCGCTAAGACCGTTCTAATCGAAAAAGAGAAAAAGCTGGGCGGAGACTGTCTCCATTACGGCTGTGTTCCAAGCAAAACCCTTATTGCTTCCGCCCGTGTTTATCAACAAATAAAAAACTCGTACCATTACGGACTTCCCCGTATTGAACTCCCTCCTGTCAATTATAAAGATGTAACCGCCAGAATACAGTCGGTAATCGATATTATACAGAAGCATGACTCGGAGGAGAGGTTTTGCAAACTGGGAGCAAAGATTGAATTCGGTGATGCGGAATTTACAGACGAACACAGCGTTACGACAGGAGATAAAAGATTTACTGCAAAATCATGGGTTATCGCCACGGGGTCCTCAGCCATGATTCCTCCTATAAAAGGGCTGGATAAAACGCCTTTTATAACAAATAAAGAAATATTCTCCCTAGAAAAACTTCCTGAATCCATGATTATTTTAGGCGCCGGTCCCATAGGAATAGAGATGGCCCAGTCATTCAACAGGCTCGGTTCTAAAGTCATGGTTATCGATCTTGAAGACCGCATTCTGAATAAAGAGGACAGAGACATGTCCGATGAAGTTATGGCGGTTTTAAAAGAGGAAGGCGTTGACTTTCGCCTTAATTCATCGGTTATCGGAGTTAACGATACGGATAAGGGAAGAGAAGTGGCAATCAGAACCGGGGAAGAGACTGTCATCACACTAAGGGCCGAAACGATACTCCTGGCCTTGGGAAGAGCCGCCAATATCGATGGTCTGGCCCTTGAAAAGGTCGGCGTGGAGTTTACAAAAAGGGGTATTAAAGTAGACAAACGTTTGAGAACCAATATTAAACATATTTACGCTGCCGGAGATGTAAACGGAGGATTTCAATTTACCCACAGCGCCGGTTATGAAGGAGGGATTGTCGTTACAAATGCCATTTTTCGCCTTCCCAGAAAGGTGAATTATACGCACTTGCCCTGGTGTACATACACAGACCCGGAACTTGCCGTTATCGGAATGAACGAATCGATGGCCAAAAGGCAGGGGATCAACTACACTGTATGGACAGAGGAATTCAAGGGAAACGACAGGAGTCTGGCGGAAGGTGAAAAAAGGGGCATGATCAAGATGTTGTTGGATGAGAAAGAAAAACCTCTTGGCGTACAGATTCTCGGGCCTCACGCCGGAGATTTGATCGGTGAATGGGTGGCTGTTTTAAATGGAAAGGTTAAAATTTCGACATTGGCCTCGGCCATTCATCCTTACCCGACTTTTGGTGAGATAAACAAGAGAGTTGCAGGGACTTTTCTTTCTGAAAAAATTTTTTCAGAGAAGGTGAAAAAAGGCCTGAAGATGTTTTTTAATCTCAAAGGCAGAGCATGTGATACAGAGTGTTAAGAAGTCAAAAAGGGGACACAGCCCGGTACAATATGTACCTCTACCGGTGTATCACCGAAGTCTTCTCCGTCTATTTCCACAGGGACAGGCTCATTTGAATCTATTCGAAAACTGTTGCCTCGTGCATAAATAATATCTTTTAATGAAGATAAAGGGCCTCTAAATGCCTTAAAAGCGTAATAAGCCATATCCCTAATACGAGCCTTTGGAAAAAGAGAGGCGTCGAAATGGCCGGAAGTGCAATCTGCAAGATCTGTAATGCTCAAGAACCCGGCGTAGTTCCGAATATTGCTTATAACGACCAATTCACATTTCATTGCTTCCTTGTGGTCAACGGAAACTCTCAGAGCAGGCGCCCTATAGCTTAAAATTGTCCTTACTATAGGAATTGCATAGGCATGAAAGCCCAATAGTCCCATGCGGCTTTTTGTTACAGAGCGTATCACCATTGCGTCGAACCCGCTGCTTATCAGAGAGAGAAAACGCCTGCCATTGGCTATTCCCATATCGAGACGTCTTACGGCGCCCTTTAAAACAATTTCTTTCAATAAATGGGGAGAGGTTGTAAGCTTCAGTTCCCTTGCCAAAATATTGGCAGTACCTGAAGGAAGCTGCACGATAGGAATAGAAGAGGGGTCGTGCAATCCGTTTATCACTTCATTTAATGTACCATCTCCGCCGGCCACAACAATGCAGCCGGTCTCATTGCCTAATGACGCAGCCCTTCTCTCGGCATCACCTTTGGCTTCGGTAATAAAGAGTTCGCACCCAATTCCCTCTTTGGATAACAAGGCGGACAAAACCCTTGCTCTTTGAAAAGCCTTGCCTCTTCCGGCAACGGGATTTGAGATTATCCGGACATTCATTAAAAAAAATTCATGTATTTTAGAATATTCATTATTTCGCAGTGTTGAACCAAAATTTACGGGGCCCTTAATCTTTTAATATACACAGAAGATTAAAAAATGATATCATAAAGCGCACCAAAAAGGTAATCAAATCAAAAAGGAGAGTTTTTGCAATGTATGGAAAAGTAAATTTTCTAACCTTGTTTATCTTACTTTCGGCTCTGTTATCCGCCTCTTGTTACCAGGAAGTCGTTCATAAACCGAGCGAGCCAAAGGAAGCCCTTATCTATGCCGCCCAACTTGTAGAGGAAGAGGAGTATGAAGAAGCCAGAGAAATGCTTATTGCCGTTAAAAACAGAGACACCACAAAGGAATACTCCACTGTTGCGCAAATTAAAATAGCGGAGTCATTTTATAAAGAGGGAGAAATCGAACTGGCCGTGGAGGAGTATAAAAGGTTTTTAAGGTTATATCCTGACAACAAATACGCCACCTATGCCCAGTATCAGATTGCAATGACCTGGTTTTATCAAATAGAAGGTGCCGACAGAGGATACAGGGCTGCAGCAAAGGCGATGAGGGAGTTTAAAAGACTTAATCGTATGTTTCCGAGGAATCCCTACAGAGATATTATTCCCTTGAGAATCGAGAAGTGCAGGAATATTCTTGCCGCCCATGAACATTACGTAGCAGAGTTTTATTATAAGAAAAAATCCTACAACGCCGCCCTTGGAAGGTTGAATACGATTATGAGTGATTATGAAGATTATAAAGCTATGACAGACGTTCATTTCCTTACTGCAATGTCTTATAAAGGTTTGGATATGCGCGACAAGGCTATGGAGTTTTTTGAAAAGACACTGGAATCGGCCACTGATCCGAAGTTGATAAAAAAGGTTAAAAAGGAGAGAAGGTTTAAATAGAATTGACTTATTATCCCGTTTTTTTGAATCTGAAAGGGAAAAAATGTATTGTTGTCGGAGGAGGTGTCGTTGCAGAGAGAAAGGTCTTAAAGCTCCTTAAGGCAGAGGCATCTCTTGTTGTCATCAGTCCCGATTTGACAACGCAACTAAAATCCCTGAAGAAAAATGACGCTTTTGTCCATATTAACAGAGAATTTATTGAAGACGATCTTCACGGCGCTTTTCTGGTGATTGCAGCGACATCGGACGAGGAGATAAACAAAAAAGTATTTGAAAATTCTCCGACTCTGGTCAACATCGTAGACAGGCCGTCTTTATGTAATTTTATTGTGCCATCATCAATTCACAGAGGCGATCTGACTTTGGCTGTTTCAACATCCGGCGCCAGTCCTGCATTATCCAAGACGATAAGAGAAGAACTGGAAGAGATTTATACAAACGATTTCAGCGAGTATCTTTCTTTTTTAAAGGATTTGAGAAAAAGGGTATTATCCCTTGTTTCGGACAAAGGCATAAGGAAACGTTTTTTAAAGGCTGTCGCCTCCAAAGATTTGATAGATAAGCTGAGAGAGAGAGGATTAAAGCATTTAAAAGAGAACATTAACGACGAACTCAACAGGATTCTTAAGAATTAATTTTGTAACTCTCAGGGATTTAGGTTAAAGACTTATGAGTGAATTGACGCATTTTGATTCAGACGGTTCCGCCAGGATGGTTGATGTAACCAAAAAGGATGCAACTGAAAGAGTAGCTGTCGCCAAAGGAGTCGTTACGATGAAACCCGAGACACTGAGGCTGATAGGAGACAAGAAAATCGCCAAAGGTGATGTCTTGGGAGTCGCCAGAGTAGCCGGAATAATGGGCGCCAAAAACACTCCATTCCTGATTCCCATGTGCCACCCCCTGAATATAACCTCTGTTAGTGTGAATTTTAAGATAGATGAAGAGAATTCAAAGGTTGAGATAGAATCCCGCGTTAAAATATTTGGTAAAACCGGCGTAGAGATGGAGGCGTTAACTGCCGTATCGACTGCTGCGCTTACAATTTACGATATGTGTAAATCCGTAGATAAAGAAATAGTGATCGGAGATATCTGTTTGCTGGAAAAAAGCGGAGGGAAAAGCGGTTTATTCAAAAGCAAACATCCATGATCCCGCGAATCGTCACAAAACCTGAAAATTATTAAACAATATTGGTAGGGGCGAACCTGTGTGTTCGCCCCGGCCGGTGAGCGATTATTCCGGTGCGTTTGTTCGTTCGCCACCGCTTGGGCAGACACGCAGGTCTGCTTCTATATTTTTTGTGGTTGTCCATTTTCGGAGCAATATAAATTACATCTCTACTCTTTCAGTTGCGATTTATCCCGAAAATAACCGGCATCGTGCCGGAAGCAGCAGCAATGTCCCGCCAAAACAAGCTGAAACTCGTAAACTCAAACACCACGAGATGCTATCTCTTACAATAAAAATTGGGTTAGAATATCAGTACTTAATCACGGTGGAAATATCAAAACAACACTCAATATTTAAAAGGAGTTTTCAACTATGAAGGTTTTACTTATAGATCCGCCGGGGATAGATGGTTTTCCCATAGGCAGGGTGCTGGGGAGTTTCGGCGTCAATAAGGCGGACCAGTCCTGGCCTCCCTATGACCTTCAGATTCTTGCCGGTTATTGTAAAAAAAATGGCCACCTGCCCAAAATAGTCGATGCCAATAATCTGGGATTGTCCCTTAATGATATTAAGAGAGAGATCGCTGCTTTTAAACCTGACTGGCTGGTGTATCTTACGTGCTTTCAGTCTTTTAATCTGGATGTTGAAGTTGCAAGAACAGCCAAGGAGACAGACTCTTCAATAAGGACCGCCTGCATATCGCTCTCAATGCTTAGTGTAGACAAACCGGGCGATAAGCTCAGAGATTTTCCTTATTTGGATTATATCCCCTGGGGAGAAGGCGAGCTCTCTGTTATGCAACTTATTGACAGCAAAAATCCGGCCGATATTGAAGGTCTTTGTTTCAGGAAAGAAAACGGCGAAATTGTTTTAAACGGTACAACGAAGAAGAGCCTGAACCTTGATGAATTCGGCATTCCGGTGCAGGAAGGAATGCCATTTCATATTTATAAGTGCCCCCTTGCAATGAGAACGCCGATGGCAATTGTAAGCTGCTCAAGAGGATGTATAAATCAGTGCGTTCACTGTCAGGCCGGAGCCTTTCATAAGTCATTGAGATACAGGTCCGTTGAGTCCGTATTGGAAGAGCTGAGAATTCTAAAATCCCTGGGCATTAGGGAAATTAAATTTTACGACTGCTCACTACCATCTAAAAGAGATTTTATCATGCCTCTGACAAAGGCGATGATAGAGGAGAATTTCGGTTTCACCTGGCACTGCAACGCAAGAGCCGACAGGCTTGATGAGGAAATTCTCGAGTTAATGAAGCGATCGGGGTGTCATACAATCAGTATCGGCTCCGAAAGCGCTGTCCCTGAAATTTTAAAGGGTATGCACAAGAACGAAACAGTGGAGGAGATAGAAGAGAAAGTCAGGCTCGTAAAGAAGAAGGGAATGAGGGTGCTTATGTATCTTACCTTTGGCCTTGAGGGAGAGACCGAGGAGACGATGAAACAATCCTACAAATTTGTGGAGAAGTTAAAGCCCGATTATGCTACCTTCGGTATTGCAGTACCTGCGCCGGGCACTCCCTTTTATGATTCTCTGAATAAAAATGGGTTTCTCACAAACAAAACTCTCCACCTTCAGGACCCGATGGCGCTTCCCGGATTTAATTACCCGAATCTGTCAGGGGAACGGATACTTTCGTTTACCAGACAGGCGTACAGAAAATACTATTTTTCTCCAAACTATATACTGAGAAGGATACTCTCCATAAAGTCCCTTTATGAGGCCAAATCTTCTGCATTAAACGCTCTGGCCATGATTAGGCGATATGTCTTTGGCGGACTTTCGGGCTGAATCGGTTCCGGAGCGGGGAAAACATGAGGAGTATGGTTCTTTTTTTGGCTGATATGATTCAATCTAAAATCTAAGCCGACAATTTGTCATTAAAAACGGATAAGGCATAAAGCAACAGGCATATGGAAAAAGTATTGTGACCTTTTTGCGGTCTAATCCAATATTTCTTTCACCGGGCCAATCTCGCCGCTTTCAAGACGTATTTTGATTCCATGAGGGTGGGTGGGAGACTTCTATTGTTGATTTATTCGCTTAAGGCTGTCATAAATATCGTTTGCCCGTATATTCCCTTTGATTCCCATTTCACGAAATATATCTATAACCTCTGAGGATGATAATTTTAGTAGAAAAGAAGCCTCCCTGAGAGTAAGTTTACCACTCTCATATGATTTTCCTATATAATATTCAAATCCGATCCTTGCCAATTTCCTTGAGGAATAGTAACATTAAAATTTTTGACTATAAGTTCCTTTAATCCTGATTTGGAAATCTTTATAAGACAGTCTGAATCCATTAATACCCTCATGTAACCTATTGTAATTCATAGGTTACACCAAAGTCAAAGTAATATTTTTCATACTATATATTTTAGTCCTTACTCTGCTACGCCTGCGCCTAAAACGGCTTGCCTCCTTGTCTAAGCACTTGCTTTTACACCCTCGGCACTCGACCTGATTGTCAGATTTAGTCGCTTATAAGTAAAATAGTGCGTAAAAAAGCACCAATATTTTGAATGTCACAGTTTTAACTTTTATTTATAAGGCTTTTAAGCATTTAGAAATATGCTCTGACTTTTCAGGTTAAGCTGTAAAAGCAGCGTTTTTTTACTCCCTCTCCCCCTTTGAAGGGGGAGAGGGTTGGGGTGAGGGGGTACGGTATGGTACTCGATAGGGTAACGCTTCTCCACCGTCACCCCTCACCAATCCTCTCCTCTCAAGGGGAGAGGATACTTGAAGGGAATTTCTTCGAAATTCCCCTAACCTCTTTGGTGACCGCTACGCCGAGTCGGGTATCATAATCAGGACCACAAGAAGCTGCTTATTATGAAAAGAAGAATATATTGAATAGGTAGGATATAGGAAACAGGAATTAATAGATTGTCAATTCTCATTAAAAATGGTAAGATAAACAGAAACCAAATACTCACTATTACTTTTTGACTAAAATTACGCTTGACGCCATTATTAAAACAGTATTCAGTATACCAGACATTTCCTCGCTGATTGTTGGCGCTAGAAGCAGATCAACTTTTGTCAGAGTATTGGGATTTATCTTTTGGGTCTTTATACTTGTAGGCGTGATTGTGTTGGCGATAAGGTGAATTTCCTAATCCACCGCAATTATGGAAAATGGAATTCATATTTTAAACTTATCCCTTGCGCCTGTCGCCTTATGTCTTAAATCATGCTTGGTAACTATTTGACGTGTTAGTCGCTTATAAATGTAACTGTACGCAAAAAAGCCACAACATTTTTATATCTCACACAGTCGGAAGTCGCTACACACTTTAAGTTAATGGTATTGAACATTGGAATACAATAAAACAAAGCGTCATTCCCGCAATCCCTTAGGCGGGAATCCAGAGATCGAAGAAAGAAATTGTGTAATTAACGGTGTTAAAAAACGCCGGATTCCCGCTTAAGGGACTGCGGGAATGACGATATCATGGTTTTGAAACTATCAATGATTGGGACGTGAGCATCCAGATGGAAATAATCTCTGTTTAAATCTGAAATCAATGGAGGAACATACTGTATGACAGACAATAATAGTGGACGAGTTGCCATTCTTTATTCCGGAGATTATGAGACAAGGCGAAACGCTACGCCCGAAAGCAACAACCGTTTAGCGGCGGTGTTCCAGGAGTTAGCCAACCTGGGAGTGTATGCCGAGCCGGCTGTTTATAACGACGACTTTTGTGAGGAAGTTCGTGGGCAGTTGATGGGTGTAAATGTAGTGCTGGTGTGGATGAATCCGATTCAGGACGGACGTGACAGGACGATTCTGGATTCCATTCTTCGTGAAGTTGCCGCTGCGGGCGTTTATGTCAGCGCCCATCCCGATGTTATCCTGAAGATGGGCACTAAGGAAGTCCTTTATCGGACACGTGAGATGGAATGGGGATGCCATACGCATATGTATTCTACCATAGAACAGTTTCGCCAAGAGCTGCCAATAAGGCTGGCTTCAGGTAAGGCCCGTGTTCTCAAGCAATACCGTGGCAACGGCGGAGACGGCGTATGGAAGGTCGAGTTATCGCGAGATGTTTCTTTACAGCAACCTGAAAGTACTGTGCGCGTACGCCATGCCAAGCGGGGGTGTATTGAAGAAGAGGTTTCGTTAGATGATTTTTTAGGCAGATGTGAGCCCTATTTTATCGGGGATGGCAGGATGATTGACCAGGCCTACCAGGAGCGTTTGCCTGAAGGTATGATACGCTGTTATCTGGTGCACGATAAAATCGCAGGATTCGGACATCAGGCGGTCAATGCGCTCTACCCGGCGCCTCCCGGCGCCGCGCCTGCTGAAGCTCCTCAGCCCGGCCCTCGATTGTATCATCCTCCTACAATGCCGAAATTTCAGGTGTTAAAGAAAAAAGTGGAGCAGACGTGGGTTCCGTCAATGCAGCAGATACTGGACATTGACGCCAAGAGCCTGCCGATACTCTGGGATTGCGATTTTCTGTTCGGGCCGAAGAGTGCATCAGGTGAGGACACTTATGTACTTTGCGAGATCAATGTCAGCAGCGTAGCACCATTTCCGGAATCTGCGCCGCCATACATTGCCAAAGCGACCCTTGCCCTGCCTTTTACCCTCATTTTAAGCTGGACTTTTCATAATGTTTAGTATTACACTAAGACATTATGGAAAAACAAAATCAAATCAAACGAACAATTTCACAGTCAGAGGCACTTGAGGATATCAGTAATATGCTCAATACAAACAAAAACATAACCAGAACAGAATTGGCGGATAAAGTTTGCGAAAGGTACAGTTTTACAGATCCTCTGGGCGTCAAACAGCGGGCGGGGTGTCTGAAAGCCCTGCGCGAGCT
>JAREWP010000048.1 GCA_029001845.1 Candidatus Magnetocorallium paracelense
TCACGATTTCACTATTCCTTTTACCAATAATCAGGCAGAGCAGGATATTCGCATGATGAAAGTACGACAGAAAATCTCAGGTTGCTTTCGTACTTACAATGGTGCCCTCTATTTTGCCCGTATCCGCAGTTATATCTCTACTGTCAGAAAACACAGCCAGGATATTCTCTCTTCTATTTACTATGCCTTGCTCTCTAATCCCTTTATACCTTCATATACTTAATGTCACATATTTATACCTGAGTAGTTACAAAACTATTATCTAAGAAAGCATTTAGCAGTCAGCTATCAGCTGTCAGCTTTTTAATTGCAACCACTCACAGCTTAACCTTCCGAGTGGTGTTTATTTTTAGTATAATGTCACTTATTTCCTTTGCTGAAGGCTGACCACTGACAGCTGACTGCTGTTTTTATTTATTAAAACAGCATCACAGACACCTCGTCGCCTTCCTTAAGACCTCTCATATTTGCAGACAAGGTTATTACGCCATCTGCTTTTACAAGAGTAGATACAAGGCCGGATTTACCTAAAACCGGATCGGCCCGGAGCTCGTTTCGTTCTTCAAAAAGCCTGACCCGAATGCGGTCTTCTCTTCCGGGAGCAGAAGACAAATTTTTTGTTATTTTGGCGTTGACTCTGTTTTTATATCGTAATATGCGGGGATCCCGGCTGCCGGAAATCTTCTTTATAGCAGGCTTTACAAAAACATCGAAACTTACAGTTACGGCGGCAGGATGACCGGGCAGGCCGAAAACCGGCTTTTTGTTCGCCATACCCATTAAAACCGGCTTTCCGGGCTTAATATTGACTCCGTGAAACATAACGCCCGGATCGCCGAATTCATCGATTACCTTGGCTGTAATATCCTTTACGCCAACGGAACTCCCGCCACTTATAATAACCAAATCCGATTCCGACAGGGACTCTGTTACAACAGCTTTAAGAAGGTTATAATCATCTTTGCAAATGCCTTTCATTAACGGCGCCGCACCTGCCCGATGTATTAAACCGCAGAGGTTATAGCTGTTTATATCCCTTACCTCGGATTCATTCAATGACTTGTCCGGAGGTGCGATCTCATCGCCTGTCGATATAACGGCAACGATCGGAGTCTTGTACACGGAAATCGAAGCAATACCAAGGCCCGCAAGGGCGCCAATGTCCTGAGGCCTGAGAGTATGACCTCTCTCCAGTATCAACTCTCCCTTTTTTGTATCTTCTCCCACTTGAATGACATTTTCTCCCGGAGCGACAGACTTCATTATTTCTATTGTGGAAGAGTCCGTTGCCTGGACATGTTCGAACATAATGACGGAATCTGCACCATCGGGGAGCTTACCGCCTGTGGGGATTTTTGCGACTTCACCTTTCATTATGTAAAAACCGGGATTTCTGCCAATAAAAACCTCATCTTTAATTGTCAGATAAACCGGGAGAGTCTCGGAAGCGCCAAATGTATCTGCTCCGCGTAAAGCATAACCGTCCATCGTCGATCTTGGAAACCCGGGAAGGTCTTCGGGAGAGAATATATCTGAGGCAAGTATTCTCTCATAGCCTGTGTATTTCGTTATGTCAATCTCTTCGGTGTCTGTGTAGACGATATCTGCCAATGCAATAATTTTCAGAGCCTCCTCTACTGAAACAGCTTCGCCTCTGCCTAACATATCAATCATAATTTACAAACGCTCCGGCTCCGAACAATATCTCTCCAGGCAGAACAAAAAGTCAGTCTCGGTCATTTGAGGATACTTTTCGTATAAAAAATCTTCCCAATATTTCTTAAAAAAATTGTATACTAATGCTGAGAGAATCGACACCGGCAGGAGAAATTCCTTTTCCCATGTGAAATAAGCCAAAGAACTTCCGGTAAAACATTGAGAGGGAGGTAAAAAAACAGCAAAAAATATTAAAATAAAGAGCAGCATATCGGTTTATACTTCAATCGAACAGAAATACAGGTTTACTAAAATCCGGGTTTAAGGATAGTATCAGTTACAACGATACGAATTCAGCAAAAAAACAGTCTAATCATTCCTGCGAGCAGGAACGATTACTATACAAATATCAATACCATTCACTTAAGGGGTGAAGCACCTTCCGACGTAAGCGGGTCATGTTTGAGAAGGCGCAGCGAAGCGGAGCCTTCGAGTTTAGCCGCTGAAGGCGGATGGTGCTTTGCTCCTTAAGTGAATGAGAGTGATACTCATATATTAATATATGAGTAAGATTTATAGCAATTATTATCTTTTTCTGTTTCGAAGGTTAGAATTTCATTAAAAACCTTCAAGTCTCCTCTCCCCTTGAGGGGAGAGGATTAAGGTGAGGGGTAACGGTGGAGAAGCGTAACCGTATCGAGTACTGTACCGCACCCCCTCACCCCAACCCTCTCCCCCTTCAAAGGGGGAGAAGGAGTAAAATAATCGGTGCTTTTGCAGCTTAATCCAGAAAAGTCAGAGCATATTTCTAAATAGTTACAAAATATCTTTTATCTACTGCACTAATTATAAGAATATCGTACCCACTCAGATAATTAGGCTGAAGGCTGAAGCAAAGAATCAAATAACTCTGGAGTCTTGACCAACAAAAAACGTAAAGTTTTATCGATAACGTATGTTTTACCTAAACGAAAAGTAATAGTTCACAGGGGTCGGAGATCGGAGGCCGGTTTTATATGACAGAGCCTTTCTCCAATTAAAACAATCGCTTTTATAAGTAATAACAGCCTGTCTGACAATGGATGAAGAAGTTATAACAGTAACTGACCTCTGATCCCTGCCCCCGTGAACTGTTACAATGAAAATAGTTTAGGTTTACAAATCCTGTGAGATGAATTATAATTTATACCAAGGAGTAATAGAAAGTTGTACCGTTTGGACGATTTTGTAGACGAAAAGGTAAGCAATATCAAAAAAAAGATGGATATTACCGAAAAAATCAGAAAAACCTTGAAAGACAAGGTAGAAAAGAATATTGACTCCCTCTTTGAAAGTAATTTACTGCTGCAAAAAGTTATACAACAACATACCGAAGATCTGGAAAAAGAGATAAAGGAGCGTAAAAAGGTCGAAGAGGCTTTAAGAGAGAGTGAAGAAATGTTCAGAAGTATTGCAGATTTGGCTCAGGACGGTATTATATTGATGGATAACTTCGGAAATATTTCCTTTTGGAATAAAGCGTCGGAAAGGATTTTCGGTCATACCAGTGAAGAGGTGATAGGTAAGCAACTGCATCGATTGTTCTCACCGAAACGTTATCATGACTCCTTTAAACAAGGCTTCGCCAGATTTCAAAAAAGCGGCACCGGACCTATAGTAGGCAAGACGACCGATATCATGGCGCTTAGAAAAAACGGCGCCGAATTTCCAATTGAACTCTCTATCTCTTCGTTCACGATTAAATCGAAGTGGAACGCCATAGGGATTGTAAGAGACATAACTGAACGTAAATGGGTGGAAGATACAGTAAGACAGAGCGAAGAGAGACATAAGAGGCTTGTTGGAGCGGTTACAACGTATACATATACCGTACTTGTTGAAAACGGCATGGCAGTGGGAACCACTCACAGTGAAGGATGTCTTGAGGTTACGGGATACAATCCTTCGGAATATCATGCAGATCCTCACATCTGGTTCAGTATGATTCACGAGAAAGACAGAGGAGCCGTACTGAAACATGCAGAAAATATACTTTCCGGCAAAGCAGAGATGATAGAGCACCGAATCGTTCATAAAGACGGTTCGGTGCGGTGGGTAAGAAACACTCCCGTACTCCATTATAATGAGAAAAACAGCCTTATAGCCTATGACGGACTTATTGTAGATATTACAGAAGACAAAAACGCAGAAGAGGCATTGAGAAAATATGGCAAAAAACTGGAGATCTGCGTTAAAGAACAAACAACAGAACTTGCCCATGCCAAAAACTACCTTGAAAGCGTTCTTTCATCTATGACAGACAGTCTGCTCGTATTAAACAGCACTGCCGTAATACAGACAGTTAACCAACCTGTATGCACGTTACTCGGTTATTCTCAAAACGAACTTATCGGTATTTCGGTGGATACGATTTTTGTAGAGGCTTCCATTTCTCAAGTAATTCCGGAAGTTCTGCAAAAGGAGACGATAAAAGATCTTTTTATGACAATGAAAACAAAGAATGCAGAAGAGATACCGGTGCTTGTAAACCTTTCGACAATGGGAAATAACGAAGAGGATATAATACTTATAGCACACGATATGAGAGAGATAAAAAAGTTTGAAGAGGAAACAAAAAAAATCCAGGTTAAAATGCTTGCCGCCTCAAAAATGGCTACCCTCGGTGAAATAGCCACAGGCATAGCACATGAGATAAATCAACCCCTTACATATATAAGCAGCTTTATTCAGGGATTGCAGGCAGATGCTAAAAAAGATAAAATCGCAAAAGAAGAACTTATGGAGGGCCTGCAAGTGTCTTTGAGGCAGGTTGGGAGAATCGTTGATATCATACAGCACCTTCGCACATTCGGAAGACGTAATGAGCTGATACTCGAACCTCTGTTAATAGAGCAGGTGTTGGATAACACTCTGCTCCTGTTGGGCGAACGTATACGTCTGATGAATATCGAATTCAAGAAAAATGTGGTAACAGATCTTCCACATATACTTGGTAACGCCAATCAACTGGAGCAGGTATTTATAAATCTCTTTCAAAATGCCATGGACGCTCTTACAGAGGGATCGGAAAAGAGAAAAATTTCGGTTCGTATCTCCCTATCGGGCAATATGAAATTTATAATCATAAAATTATCCGACAATGGAGCAGGCATAGATAAAGAGAATCTCGAAAAAATTTTCGATCCTTTTTTTACAACCAAAGAAGTAGGGAAAGGAACAGGTCTTGGTTTGTCTATAGTATACGGAATTCTTCAGGAACATAATGGGACTATTACCTGCGACTCGGTAAAAAATAAAAAAACCACCTTTACTATTATGATACCTGTTATAAATAACAGTGAAAATGAGCTCGTCCCCGAAACAGATGACATAGAGTAATTTCAAAAGATATGTGCTCTTTTAACATTTTTCATGCTTTGTGATGATCCGGAGGATCGTGAACATGCATCCTGTCATCCTGTCTGAATAATTATGAAATATTATCAATTGGAGAGACAATATGGCCGATAATCAAGATAAAATACTGGTTATAGACGATGAAGAGATAATAATAGAAGTCATTGAAAAGCATCTTAAAAAAGACGGTTATGAGATGTATTCCGCAGGGAATGGAAAAGAAGGGCTGAAACAACTCAGTCAGACAAACCCGATAGTGATTATCCTTGATTTAAGAATGCCCGTAATGGATGGTTTCGAGTTCCTCGAGAAACTTGAACTATCCCCTACGGATCCTTACGCCGTTATTGTGCTTACAGGTCATGGCGGCGACGAGGATATGGAGAAATGTTTCGATCTCGGGGTAAGCTCTTTTTTGAGAAAGCCATTTAACATATTTGAACTCAGAGGTGTCGTAAGAAATTCTATTAAATTTAAAAAGACACAACAACATCTGCAAGATGAAGTAATTGAAAGGAAAAATGTAGAGGAAAAACTGAGAGATTACAAAGACCATCTTGAAGTACTGGTACAGGAGCGTACCGCCGAACTCAAGAAAACGAATTTAGAGCTTAAAAACTCTCTCAATGAGAAAGAGGTATTGATAAAGGAGATTCATCACAGAGTCAAGAACAACTTACAGATCGTATCGAGTCTTCTCGATCTTCAGTCCAAGTCTGTTGACGACAGCAAGACTCTTTATATGTTTAAAGACAGTCAAAGCAGAGTAAAAACCATGGCTCTGATTCACGAAAAACTCTATCAGTCCGATGATCTGTCCAGAATCGATATAGCAAAATATATTACGAATCTATCTGAGTATCTTTTCCGCTCATATGGCGTTAACTCCTCCAGAATTCTTCTAAAAACTTCAATAGACAAAGTATCTCTCAATGTCGATACAGCCGTACCGTGCGGCCTGATAATTAACGAACTTGTGTCCAACTCTCTTAAACACTCATTCCCTGACGAAAGAAGCGGAGAGATTAAAATAGAGTTGCATATGTACAAAGAAGGGGAATATGAATTGCTGGTTAGTGATAACGGAGTAGGAATGCCTGAAGAGATGGATGTACAAAATACAGAAAAACTGGGACTCAGACTGGTAAAGACATTGAGCCTGGATCAACTTGAAGGTTCCCTTGATTTCAAAAGCGACAGAGGAGTAATGTTCAAAATAAAATTCAGGGAAATCAAATATAAAAAACGAGGAGTCTGATACTGGATACTTATGTTTGCAAAATTCTATTGTTTATGTTTTTATATAAACAACGGTTTTTACTGCTTAGGTGAATAGACTGAATACCTGAGTCGTTTCAACGGTTTTTAGAATATAGCAGGAAGATATAAAACATTGCCGGTTTAGAGGCTTAAACAATTCGTATCTGTTCGCGGGGATCAGTGGTCTATTCCATATTACCCGCCAGCCACGGCTCACTGTGAGCAGATACAATAAATAAAAGGGGGCTATTTAAATGGACAAGAAAGGAATGACAACTGACGCCCGAATACTTGTAGTGGAAGACGAGAGCATTGTCGCCATGAATATTCAGGATAAATTAAAGGAACTAGGTTATTCTGTAATAGGAATGGTTTCATATGGTGAAGAAGCATTAAGTAAGGTTGAGGAAACCAAACCGGATCTCGTTCTGATGGATATTGTTTTAAAAGGCGATATGGACGGTATCGAAGCAGCAGAAAAAATACGCGAAAAATCCGATGTTCCTGTCGTGTATCTTACTGCCTATTCAGACGATAACACACTCAAAAGGGCAAAAATCACAGAACCTCACGGATATATTTTAAAACCTTTTGAGCAGAGGGAACTTCACATAAATATCGAAATAGCACTATACAAATACAGAATGGAAAAAAAATTAAAACAAAGTGAACAATGGCTCCTGGCTACGCTGAGAATGATGGGGTGCGGTGTAATTGCAGCAGACGTCGATGAAAACATAACTTTTATGAATGCCGGAGCAGAGAAATTAACGGGATGGAAGTTTAAAGACGCACTGGAGAATAAAGCGGAGGCCGTGTTCAATGTAAGTCCTGAAAAACCTTTTACCAAAGCTGTTAAGGAAGGATTGTTAATTGGTAATGACTCCATTCTCACAGACAAAAACGGAAAAGAGACTTCAATAGATTACAGTGCAGTTGCTATCAGGGATGACAATGACAACGACATGGGAGTTGTGGTGGTTATTCATAATATAGGAGAGGGCGTTTAAGGAAAGCATCTTAAGAACCCGGAAACCGGAAATATAATAGAATATATTAATTTTAAAAGCAATGCCAATTTATGAGTTTTATTGCATCGCCTGTAACGGAATTTTTAATTTTTTTTCAAAAACCGTCAATACACACAAGTTCCCAAACTGTCCGAAGTGTGGTCTCGGAGAAATGACAAAGATAGTCTCTTCATTTTCAGCACCTACAGGGAAAAAAGGAACCAATGACTCTGAATTTCCCGATATCGAAGAAAACAGGCTGGAAAAGGCGATAGGATACCTCGCAGAAAAGGCTGACAAGATTAATGAAGGCGATTCAAGGGAGGCTGCCGATTTGATGAGAAAATTCTCGGATATGACCGGTGTCAACCTTGGTGAGAAAATGAGTGACGCCTTGGACCGACTGGAAGCAGGAGACGACCCGGATCAAATAGAAGCCGACATGGGAGATATTGACGGGGAAGAGCTGTTTTCCATTAATCGAAGAACCGGTGAACCGGTTAAGAAGAACTCCCCCCTAAGGGATGATACGTTATATGAGTTGTAGCAGGTTTTAATGGCGGCCCTTAAACTTAAAACAGCCGGTATTATAATTATTGGAGACGAAATCCTTTCCGGAAAGGTAGAGGACTGTAATGCAATTTTTATGATCAGAGAGTTGAGAAACCACGGCGTGGACGTGCGTCGCATATCGGTGATTCCTGACGATATCGAGGTCATTTCCGGAGAGGTCAAGAAGTTCTCCCACACCTTTGATTACGTCTTTACATCGGGCGGTATCGGCCCGACTCACGATGACGTAACGATCGAAGCTGTATCAAGGGCCTATGATGTAAACGTCAGCATAAATAACGATCTGAAGAAAATTCTTTACGAGAAATACGGAGACGATCTTACACCGGAGAGACTGAAAATGGCGGAAGTCCCTGACGGCGCCGAGCTGATAAAGGACAAAACGCTGAAATTTCCTCTTATACTTTTTAAAAATATCTATATTTTCCCAGGAATACCTCAATATTTAAGACAAAAATTTCATGTAATAGCCAAAGAGTTCGACAAAGTTCCTATTTTACTTAAAAAAGTATATATCGATGAATATGAATCCGAGATAGCACCATTTCTAAACATCATTGTGGAAAATAACAGGGATGTAAAAATCGGCTCCTACCCTATCATAGACAGTGACGATTTTTCAGTTTTAATAACATTCGAATCAATGGATAATAATAAGCTGGATACTGCGGTGCATGAATTCGTTAAATCAATACCAAAAGAGAAAATAATCAAGACCGAGTAAAATGATTATAGGCAACGTTTTATTTGATTCCCATGAAATTCAAAAGACGGTGAGGACACTTGCCTTTAAAATAAACGAAGACTACAAAGAGAGGGAACTTTTAATAATAGGTTTATTAAAGGGCTCTTTTATCTTTGTTGCCGACATCGTGCGATACTTAAAAATGCCTGTCTTAGTTGATTTCATCACACTTTCCAGCTATATAGAGACAGCATCGTCCGGTGAAATCTCAATACACTGTAACTTAAAAGAGTCTGTCAGGGGAAGAGATGTTTTGATAGTGGAAGATATCCTGGATAGTGGTTTTACGCTCGATATTGTCAGAGAAAAAATTCTTGATAAATCTCCCGGTTCTCTTAAAATATGCGTTCTTATGGATAAACCTGTTAAAAGGAAAAGAGCGGTGCCTGTTGATTATGTTGGCTTTACCGTTCCTGACGTCTTTGTTGTAGGTTATGGCACCGATTATAACGAAAAATTCAGAAACCTTCCCTATATAGCTGAATTGAGGGCGGAGTAAAGGAGTTATATGTATGAATTGGTAGTTGAATCGTCTTTTTCATCTGCACATCAGATCAGAGGTTATAGTGGTAACTGTGAAAAACTGCACGGCCATAACTGGAAAGTTCAGGTATATATACAGGCCGAAAAGCTTAATGAAATCGATATTGCCATGGACTTTCACGACATCAGAGATTATACGAATGAGGTTGTGGAACAATTGGACCACTGCTACCTGAACGACATTTTCCCTTTTACCGAGATAAATCCTTCTTCTGAAAACATCGCCAAATGGATTTACGATTCACTGAAAAAAAAAATAAGCAGAGAACATGTGAATCTTGCCGCCGTAACGGTATGGGAGTCAGAAACAGCGTCTGCTACTTATTATGAAGAGCGATAGAGAATCGATCGAAACAATTTTGTCCGCTGCCTTGGAAAAAGGCGCATCCGATGCAGAGGTTTTCTTCGTAAAATCGTCAACCTTAAGGGCCGAGGCAAAACAGGGTGATATAGAACTTCTGGAAAATTCAAGGACATCAGGTTTTTCTTTGCGTCTGTTAAAAGACAGCAAACAGGGGTTTGGTTATTCTACCGACATGGACAACTGGGAATCGGTCGTTGATAATGCACTGGAAACCGCTCTTTTTACCAAAAAAGACAAACACCTGAATTTCCCGGAATCCTCTGTTTATAAAGAACTGTCTATATATGACAAAGAAGCGGCCATAGCCGGAGAAGAAGATATTATAGAAAGGGCGGTAGAACTGGAAAGGATTGCCCTGGGATATGACAAAAGAATCGCCAAAGTCAGAAAAGCGTCGGCAAGTGTAGGAACCAACGAGATATATATTGCAAACAGCAAAAGTTTATTTGGTTACAGTAAAGGAACTTTTTGTTCTGCCTATGTTATTGCAATAGCCGAATCCGGTAATGAGAGCCGGATGGGAAGTCATTCCGAGGACGGCAGGTTTCTGAACGATCTTTCAGTTCAACGGGTCGGCGAAAAAGCGTCTCATGCAGCCCTTTCACTTCTTGATTCCAATAAGATAACAACAGCCAGGCTCCCGGTAATACTTGACAACACGATTGCCGGACAATTCCTCGGGTTTCTGGCAGCCTCTTTTTCATCGGAAAACATACAAAAGGGGAAATCCCTTTTTATTGGCAAAAGAGATCAACATGTTATCTCAGAAAAAATTAATATTGTCGATGACGCAACGATAGAAAGAAAAACGGGAACCAGACCTTTTGATGCAGAAGGTGTTCCTTCCATACGCAATGAACTGATTGTCAAAGGAACGCTGACCGGCGTTCTTTATAATACGTATACTGCCTCAAAAGACTGTGCCCTTTCAACGGGTAATGCAGTCAGAGGTGGTTTAGGGAGTTCTGTCGGAGTAGGTGTTTCCAACCTTTATCTGGAACCGGCTTCAGGGAATTCGGAATTTCCGGTTCAAGAAATGATTTCATCTCTTGACAGGGGTTTACTAATCACCGAAGCAATGGGAATGCATACCGTCAACCCCTTTTCAGGGGATTTTTCCATTGGTATAGGCGGCATGCTTATCGAAAAAGGGAAGTTATCGTTTCCCTTCAGAGAGGCTGTTTTTACCGGGAATATAATAGAAATATATAAAAATATCATAACTATCGGAGACGATCTTACATTCAACGGGAGGCTGGGAAGTCCCTCTCTTTTGATTTCCGATGTTGACATTAGCGCCTGATTTCTGGTAAATAGTAACCTCTTTAATTTATTTACCAGCGTTGATGTGAAAGTTACACTTTAGGTGGAGGTTTAGAATGGATTATTTCCTTGATGAAGAGCAACAGATGATAGTCGATCTTGCTCAACAAATAGCTGTTGAAAAAATTCTGCCTGTCAGGGCCGAGTTGGATGAAAAAGAAGAGTTTCCCACAGAAGTGATTAAAGCGATGGCACAGGCGGATATGTTCGGGCTCTTTGTTCCGGAGGAGTATGGAGGTCTTGGTAAAGGCAGTTTTGAACTCTGTCTTGCCATAGAGGAATTGAGCAAAAAATGTCTTGGCATATCGACCAGCTATGCGGCAAACGCTTTGGGAACCTTTCCCATATTATTATTCGGCACTAAAGAGCAAAAAGAAACCTATCTCCCTGACATTGCCGCCGGCAAGAGACTTGTGGCTTTCGGGCTTACCGAAGCCAATGCCGGAAGCGACGCCGCAGGCGTGCAGACAACGGCGGTTAAAGATGGTGACGGATATATACTTAACGGCACAAAACAATGGATAACAAATGGTGGAGAGGCAGAAATATACACAATTATCGCCATGACCGACAGATCCAGAGGTCCAAGAGGCGCTTCGGCGTTTATCGTAGAAAAAGGAGCCGATGGGTTTACCTTCGGCAAAAAAGAGAAGAAAATGGGTATCAGGGCTTCTACAACCTGCGAACTTGTGTTTAACGACTGCCGGGTCACCAAAGAGAGCCTTATCAGCAAAGAGGGTATGGGATTTATCGTTGCAATGAAGACATTGGACCAGGCAAGAGTCGGTGTCGGAGCGCAGGGAGTCGGCGTTGCTCAGGGTGCATTTGAGGAAGCTCTGGAATTTTCCAGAAACAGAGTACAATTCGGCAAGTCGATTATCAACTTTCAGGCGATTCAACATATGCTTTCCGACATGGCGATTCAGATCGAAGCCGCCAGATCCCTTGTTTACTCCGTAGCAAGATTCGTGGACAGCGGCGCCAAAGACATCACCAGACCGTCTGCCATAGCAAAGACCTTCGCTACTGACATTGGAATGAAGGTTACGACTGATGCCGTACAGATTATGGGCGGATCAGGTTATATGAGAGAATACCCTGTAGAAAAAATGATGCGTGATGCAAAGATATTGCAGATATATGAGGGTACGAATCAGATTCAGAGAAATGTCATCGGCCAGAGCCTTATCAGACCTTCGGTAAAGGGCAAGTGATTATATGAATATAACTGTATGCATAAAACAGGTTCCCGATACATCGGAAGTAAGAATCAATCCGGAAACCAACACTCTTATAAGAGACGGAGTACCAAGCATTATCAATCCATACGATCTCCATGCACTTGAAGCTGCATTGTCAATAAAAGACGCGACAGGCGCCAACGTATCAGTTCTGACCATGGGGCCGCCTCAGGCTGACTCCGCACTGAAAGAAGCCGTGGCAATGGGAGCTGACGACGCATATCTTCTTACAGACAGGGCCTTTGCAGGCTCAGATACATGGGCCACTGCCAATACACTGGCTACTGCCATTCGAAAAATTGGTTTTGATTTGATTCTTTGCGGAAAACAGGCTATAGACGGAGATACTGCTCAGGTAGGGCCGGGCATAGCAGAATTTCTTTCTATTCCCCACATCGCTTATGTCAGTAAAATTGACACGATAACCGAGGAATGTGTCAGGGTTCACAGGCTGATGGATGACGGTTACGATGTAGTGGAGTCGTCGACGCCTCTGTTGATGACGATTGTAAAAGAGCTGAACTCTCCCAGGCTGCCATCGTTAAAGGGAAAAATCAGAGCGAAAAAAGCGGAAATAAAAAAAATATCGAATTCCGATATTGAAATTAAAGAAAACGATACCGGTTTACCCGGTTCTCCGACACAGGTAAAGAATATTTTCGCCCCGGAGAGCAAAAAAGACAGAAAAACGATAGAAGGCCCTCCCCCTGACCAGGTATCCCAACTGGTCGATATACTGAGAAGTTTAAAGTGTATTTAAAAAGGAAAAAGCATGAATATAAGAGTAGATAAAGATGTATGCACAGGTTGCGAAACTTGTGTTACTTCATGTCCTTACGATTCCATTATAATGGAAGACGGTTTCGCCTTTATTAACGAGTACTGTCAACTTTGTCGCGCTTGTCTGAGCATATGTCCCGAGGGAGCGATTAAAGAAGAAGGTTCCGGTGCGGGAACATCATCTGAAAGTGTTGATTTAGACCGATACAGAGGCGTGCTGATTTTTGCAGAGCAAAGAAAGGGAACCCTTTCCCATGTATCCATGGAACTTCTTGGCGCAGGCAGAAGACTTGCCAATAAACTGAACACAACTCTCCATGCCGCTCTTTTAGGTGCTGATAACAATGAGGCGGAAGAGCTTGTTAGGTGGGGCGCAGATAAAGTTTTTCTTTGTAATGACTCTTTGGTAAGAGATTTTAATGACGAACCCTATACGGATTTACTTTCCCGAATTATCGACTCCAACAAACCCGAAATTGTACTGGCCGGTGCTACGGCGATAGGCAGATCTTTTCTGCCTCGAGTTGCCGTACGCCTCAGAGCAGGCCTTACCGCTGACTGTACTTCCCTTGAAATAGAAGAGGGAACAAGAAATTTAATGCAGGTCAGACCAGCCTTTGGAGGAAATATTATGGCTACGATCGTATGTCCTGACAGAAGACCTCAAATGGCTACCGTAAGACCGAGAGTAATGAAAAAAGGCGAGTACGATAAAAACAGAAAAGGCGAGATAGTTGACATACCGCTTCAGGCAAAAACTTTCAAAACATCTGTTATAGAAAACATTGGTGATGTTTCCGAATGCGGACCGGGACTTCAGGAAGCTGAAATCATTGTAGCAGGCGGCCGAGGTATGGGAGGACCAAAGGGGTATGCCATGTTAAAAGAGCTGTCGGAGGCGATAAACGGTACTGTAGGGGCGTCCAGGGCCGCTGTTGACGAGGGATGGATTCCTTACAGCCAGCAGGTAGGCCAGACAGGCAAAACAGTATGCCCTAAAATTTATATTGCCTGTGGAATATCGGGCGCCGTTCAACATCTTGTGGGAATGCAGTCCTCTGACATGATAATAGCGATCAATAAAAATCCTGACGCACCTATTTTCAACATATCTAATTACGGTATAGTAGGCGACATACATGAAATCGTACCATTACTTATCAGACGTATAGAAGAAGAGAGGAGCAGAAAATGAAACCGGCTTTTATTTTTCCCGGACAGGGCGCCCAGAAAGTAGGCATGGGTAAAGAGCTCTACGACAATTTTATAGAGGTTCGAGATATCTTTGACACAGCCTGTGAAGTGCTTGGATATGATATAAAATCTCTCATATTCGAGGGACCTAAGGAAGAATTAAACAAAACATTTAAAACGCAACCTGCTCTGATTGTAGTTAGTATTTCGATCTTACAACTATTAACAAAAAACGGCTTATACCCGTCCCTGGCGGCAGGTCACAGTCTTGGCGAGTATTCGGCCCTTGTTGCAGCAGGCGTGCTCGATTTCAAAGACGCCCTCATACTGACAGAAAAAAGAGGCCGCTTCATGCAGGAGGCAGTGCCGGAGGAAATGGGACTAATGGCTGCCATACTTGGTCTTGACAGAGAGAGTGTCGACAATGTTTGTCTGGATGTTGAAGCCGGTTATGTCTCACCGGCGAATTATAACTGTCCCGGACAAATTGTGATTGCCGGCGAAAAGCAGGCCGTTGAAGAAGCCATGATGCTTGCAAAAGAGGCGGGAGCAAAAAGAACCATGCCGCTTAAAGTAAGCGTGCCTTCGCATTGTACTTTAATGGTTGAAGCCTCCGAGAAACTGGGAGAGCTTTTTAATACCATCGAATTTAAAAAGCCTGACATACCTATCGTGAATAATGCCGATGCAATGCTCCTCACGACATTAGACAGTATAAAAGATTCCCTTATCAGACAACTAAACAGTCCTTTGTTATGGGAGGATTCTGTAAATACAATGATCGATGCCGGTATTGATTGCTTTATTGAAGTCGGTCCCGGAACGACTTTAACGGGTCTACTCAAAAAAATAGACCCAAAGGTAAAGTCGTACAATGTTAATGACGCAGCTTCATTGGAACGTATTCTGGCTGCGTTTAAATAAGTTAAGTTAAAAACCAAGGAGGTTTTATAGTAATGCTCAATGTGTTATATGACAAAGATGCAAACCCTGAACTGTTAAAAGGAAAAAAAATCGTAATTATGGGATATGGCAGTCAGGGACATGCCCATGCAAACAATCTAAAGGAAAGCGGTATGGAAGTCATTATCGGTGTAAGAAAAGGCGGAAGTTGGGACAAAGCTGAAAATGCAGGTTTTTCCGTTATGACGCCTTCCGAAGCAGCGGGCGTCGCCGATATCGTTATGATGCTTCTTCCCGATGAATATCAGGCAGATATTTATAACAGTGAAATCGCCCCAAATATTAAAGATTCCGCATACTTGGTATTTGCTCACGGTTTCAATATTCATTACGGCCAGATAGTCCCGCCAACGTCAGTGAATGTTTTCATGGCAGCCCCCAAAGGCCCCGGGCATCTTGTGAGAAGTGAATATGTGAAAGGAAGCGGCGTACCCTGTCTTATCGCCGTACATCAGGATCCTTCCGGTAATACAAGAGATATTGCTCTTGCCTATGCTTCCGGAATAGGAGGCGGCAGAGCAGGTATTATAGAAACAACTTTCAGGGAAGAGACAGAGACTGACCTCTTTGGGGAACAGGTAGTATTGTGTGGCGGGCTCACTGCTTTAATACAGGCAGGATACGAAACGCTTGTAGAGGCCGGTTATGCCCCTGAAATGGCTTATTTTGAATGTCTCCACGAAGTTAAGCTGATTACCGATCTCATATATGAAGGCGGCATCGCCAACATGCGCTATTCAATCAGCAATACGGCGCAGTTCGGTGATTTAACAAGAGGGCCCAGAATTATTACGGAAAAAACAAAGGAGAGTATGAAAAAGATACTTGGTGAAATACAGTCAGGGGAATTCGCCAGAGAATGGATTCTCGAGTGCAAAGCGAATAAACCTGTATTCAACGCTCTCACAAAACAAGGAGAAGCGCATCCAATAGAGAAGGTAGGTCAAGGTCTCAGATCCATGATGCCCTGGCTGAAAAAGGATAAACTGGTAGATAAGAAAAAGGCATAGTGTTATCGGGGCAGGCATTGGTCCTGCCCTGAATCACTCTTAAGCTTCTGTCTATTTAACATTTTCCATAGGAAAGGAGAAAATATCCTGGATAAAGTATTGCACAATCCCGATATCTTCGATACTCTGACTGAAGGTTATTTCAAAGTGGATATGAATGATGGTATCTCTTTACTTAACAGGTCCGGCGCAAAAATTCTTGGTTATAGCGATAAAAGCGAACTCAATGGAAAACATGCATCTGAAGTCTTTTTTAAGAGAACTGAAGATTTTGAAAAGCTGAAAAATAACTTAATACAAAAACAATCGACAACAGGTTTTCTCACCTTTCTAAGGCATAAAAGCAAATCTGATATTTCAGTTAAAGTAGATGCTTACATAATATATGACACAGAGCAAAACCAGGCAGGTATAGAAGGCATTTTCAGAGATATTGGCGAAAACGACGTATCAAGAGAGAGCAACGAGATGCTCCAAAGTATCATCGATAACACGACTGCAATTATTTCTCTTAAAGATATTTCAGGCAAATATAAAACTGTAAACCGCCAATTTGAAAAAATATTTGGTAAAAAAAGAGAAGACATAGTGGGAAAAACAGATCACGAAATATTTCCCGAAGAGATATCACAACCATTCCGCGATAACGATCTAAAAGTGCTCGAAGCACGAATACCATTGGAACTGGAGGAGGTTATTCCTCATAGAGACGGCCTTCATACCTATCTTTCCATTAAGTTCCCATTATTCGATCAACAGAGCTCTCCTCATGGTATATGCGGTATCTCAACTGACATTACATGGAGAAAACGCACAGAGGAAATCCTTCGCAAAGAACAGGAAAAGCAAAAAAAATACCTTGATGTAGCAGGTGTTATGTTTGTAGTTCTGAATCCCGATCAGAAAGTCACCTTAATAAATAAAAAAGGATGCGAAATTTTAGGCTATGAATCCCACGAGATTATCGGAAAGAACTGGTTCGATTGTTTTCTTCCCGATGACTCCAGAGAAATGACAAAAAAAGTTTTTACAGCATTAATCGAAGGCAATATAGAGAATGTGGAATACTTTGAAAATCATGTTTTAACGAAAGAAGGCGCCGCAAAAATTATTTACTGGCATAATGCCATTCTAAAAAACGATGATGGAAAAATTATCGGCACCCTTAGCTCCGGCGAGGATATTACCGAAAATAAAATGGCCAAAAAAGAGCTCGCCCGCCGTGAGGCGGAATTGAGAAATTTCAGCAGGGAATTAAAGGGATTTCTCAATATTATAACAAACGATATTCAGAGGCCCATTGAGAGTATTATCGTTTCCGGTGAAACTCAATGCAGGGACTACATGCGAAACAACAAAATCGATGTTACCGAATCCCTTGAATATGTCCGCGACGCCGTGTCACACCTGAAAACAGCAGCTACCGACCTTATGAAAAACGTCTCATTAAAACATTTAATGGAAAAAATAGCTTTATAAGGGAAATTCCACATCCAACATAACGAATAATCAAATCTCCGGTAACTGGTGTAGTCACAAGTTGTGTTGACAGTTTCTGATTACCCTAACTTTTTTCTTTCTTACCTCATCATGGGACTTACCACAATTTCTGCGTCAATTACATTGTATGACTCAACATCTCATTTTCAGCGGGATTCATTCCCCGGACATTATCAAATAAAGAAAACTGTCTCTCTTTAGTCATGGATTTGTCAGCTTAGAACTGACATTAATTTATTTTATTGTCAGTTTTTTGCTTAAAAATCACTTTTACTGTTAAACTATGATCCAAAAACAGCAGTCAGCTATTAGCGGTCAGCCTTCAACGAAGGAAAGAATTAATGTTATACCAAGAATAAGCTTCACCTTACGGGTGAAAGTGTTTTGAACTGTAAAGTACTGCAATTAAAAAGCTGACAGCTGATGGCTGACAGCTAAATGCTTTTTTTAGTTAACAGATGAACATTGATTTAATAAAAAAGATAATTCTGGACTCAGATAAAAAAATCGAAGACATTACATTCTTTCAAAGGGATCTGAATGTACCTGAGGATGTTCAAAGCATAATATCCATTATTGGTCCTCGAAGGTCGGGGAAGACATTTTTTTTGTACATCCTAACCAAAAAACTTAGAAATGAAGGGAAAGGGGTTCTTTTCATTTCATTTGATGATGAAAGAATTGTATTAAGAAATGACGAATTAAATATGATCATAGATGCCGGATATGATATTTATAAGGAATTTGAGTACATTTTTATCGATGAAGTGCAGGAAATAATTGGATGGGAAAAGTTTGTCAAAAGAATAGGTGAGGAGAAAAAAGTATATTTAACAGGCTCTTCATCTAAATTGATGAGTAAAGAGATAGCGACTCATTTAAGAGGAAGAACACTGACATATGAATTATTTCCCATTAGTTTCAGAGAGATTGTCAAATTATCCGGTATTGAAATACACAATACTTATTCCACTAAAGATGAATCCCTTATCAGAGAGCTCTTCGAACAATATATAACTTATGGAGGGTTTCCTGAAGTATTTCTGGCAAATAACCATGAAATACGGCTGAAATTAATCGAGGCTTACAAGGACGTCATGCTTTTAAGAGATATAATAGAGAGATACAGAGTAAAGAATTACAGGTTATTGCGAATATTTTTAAACATATTGTCAAACAGCTATTCAAAAGAGTCCTCAGTAAGAAAGGCGAGCAGTTTCCTGAATACAAGAGGTTATAAACATGACAGGAATCTGCTGTATGAATATGCCGAATATCTCTCTGACACGTTCATGATATTCTATCTTCCAAAGTTCTCAAAATCCATATATAAAAGAGAGTCATATCTGAAAAAGATTTATGTAATCGACGGATTCTCCATTTACGCCCAAGAAAGATCGTTGTCAAAGGATCTGGAAAATCTGATTTTTCTCGAACTGAGAAAAAAAGGATTTAAAGAAGGCGAAACACTGTTTTATTACAAATCCGATTATATAGAATGTGATTTTCTATTAACCGGCAGAGACGGTGTCTTTGCCGCAATGCAGGTATCTCATTTTCTAAATGAAGAGAACAAAAGTAGAGAGTTACGGGGCCTTACCAAGGCGATGGAGGAGTTTAATTTGAATGAGGGGTTGATAATAACGAAAAATCAAAGTGACAGGTTTACATATACCTACAAAAGCAGAAAGTACCAAATTTCCGTTATACCGGCCTGGAAATGGGCGTTACAGGGATCACAATAGAAAATGAAAATCACATTAGTTGAAAAAGAAAAAAGAACAAATATTGACTTTTCGGATACTCACAGCCGGGCATGTCATGGGCACGGCGCCTTAATCCTACCGGATGGTAAGGTGCTTGATGGATTTATCTTCAGATTTCTACAGAGAAAAGGGGCCTATATAGAGACAGATGACCCTGAGAAGGTAATTAATGCCCTTGGGTATGAGGGTGAATACGATGTCAGAAAGGTGTAGCTGTCGTTAGGAAAAGAAAAGGGGGTGAAGAAAATCCCCTGTTAAAAAAGCGACAACTGATTGGATTTTGGATTTTTAGGCAGTTTGATTGCTTCTACTCGAAGAAGCTTTTTTTCGAGCCTGTCGAGGAATTCACTTTTCTTCAGTTTTAGAGCACGCCCCCTGAACATCCTCTTTTTGGCCCTGGTGAGGAACAGATATTTCATCGTTCTCGTTACGGAGACATAAAAGAGCCTCTCCTCTTCACCAAGTTCTTCAAGGCTTTTTTTACCGAAAAGCTCAAAAGGAATAATCCCCTGCTCGCACCCCGGTACAATTACGGTGTTGAATTCAAGCCCCTTTGAGGCATGCATGGTCATCAAAGAGACAGCTTCAGCGTGAAAGTCAAAATCGTCTATACCACGGCCTGTAGCGATAAAACGGAAAAATGCGGGATAATCTCTTACAAAGACATCGGAAATACGATTCATGCGCTTGCAATCCTTTTCTGAAAGCCCTTGCTCTACAGCCATTTTTTCGATTATTGAAGAAATACTCTCTCCCTCTCCAAAACACTTCAAGTCGTGAGAGTGAGTCGATCGGGAGTTATCATTGTTTTCATTTAAGAAACGTCGATAAGCATCCTTAAAACCCTGAATAAGAGAGAGAAATGGTTCGGTTTTATAAAAGGGTTCTTCGCCAATGACCTGATAAGCGATACCGTGATTTTTAAAAGAGTCTATTATGGGAGCGAACATAGCCTTTGTCCGACAGAGGACTGCGAAATCGGAAAAACCGTTAATCCCGCTGTATGCCGTGCCGTCGCTGACTCCACTGTCCATGGAAAAGCTCCTGACCCCTCCTATCATCTTCTCTATCTGTGACGCAATGAATTCCGCCTCCGTTCTTTCACTTTCACACTCTTTTACCTCTATCTTAATATCAACGGGAATCCCATTTAGGATATCTCCCTTTTTTAATACCTGACTGCCTGCTTTTAATACAAAATTCGGGCATCTGTAACTCCTCTTTAAATGAATCTCCTCCATTTCGGGGAAGTCCGCACCAAAGCGACCCGACAGGCCGGGGCCGGCTCCTCTGAATCCGTATATCGCCTGATCAGGATCTCCGATAACAAAAAGATTGGGACTCTTATCTCCTGCCATAAGACGCACCATTTCGTATTGTATGGGATTAATATCCTGAAATTCATCTATCAATATCCACTTGTATCTGTTTCGATAGAGGGACAAAATATCGTCATTGTTCTTTAACAGATTTACGGAACAATAAACGAGGTCATTCAAATCGAAGGCGTTTAACTCTCTTAACCGCTCATTATAAACACTTAAAAATTCAGGGATTCCCTCGGTAATTCCCTGTTTAAAACTATCTATCTCCTTTATTACTCTTTTTGTCTCCCTCTTCGATATGCCTTGAATATGCTCGATTATTGATGAAATCTCGTTACTATCGATTATATAAAAAAATTCACCTCTGCCGAATATACTGTAATGCTCCTTTAATACAGAGAGCCCGAAAGCATGAAAAGTGGATATAACAGCCTTACAGGGAGACAATGTTTCATCGACACGCCTTTTCATCTCTTCAGCCGCCTTATTTGAAAAAGTGATGGCAAGTATCTCCTCTTGCGGAATACTCCGTTCTTTTATAAGATGTACGATCCTCTCTGTAAGGA
The DNA here is from genome assembly GCA_029001845.1 of Candidatus Magnetocorallium paracelense. GTDB lineage: Bacteria > Nitrospirota > Thermodesulfovibrionia > Thermodesulfovibrionales > Magnetobacteriaceae > Magnetocorallium > Magnetocorallium paracelense. The sequence goes on from JAREWP010000048.1 coordinate 21,216, forward strand.
CCCTTGTTTTCCCGGAACCGGGACCTGCTAATATCATGCATTGGCCTTCGCCGAACTCTATACCTGCCTTCTGCTCATCGGTCAGCACCACAGGTCCGCTTCTCTCGAAATCCGTTGTAATGCTTCGGGCGCGGTTTTCCAGAGTTTTTCTAAACTCCTCTATATCGAAATTTATTGATCCCCTGTCAACATGATTGCTCTTATTGTCATAGGATACATTAAAAAGAGAGGTTCCTGAAATTTCTCTCAACTCCTTTTCATTAAAAACAGTTATTCTTCCAAATTCGCCATCGTAACCTTCTTTTATATAGACATCCCCTCTCCTCAATCTTCCGACTCCTTCAGCCAGTTCTTCGCCTCCCGATTCTTTTATCCTGTCTATCTCCTCAAAAAGCAGAAGGTTCAGCTCCGGGCCAATCGTGTTAACAAGTCTGAAATACTCCTTTTTCACTCCTTTGGTTGCCGGCCCTCTGCCGGTTATCTCAGAAAGAAGGTCGCTTAAAGAGGTGATCGAATAGAAGTTATAAGCCGCTAAATCCTTTTTGGTAACTCTCTTATCGGCCAACTCGGCGACTCTGTACATTACACCTTTTGTAACAGGCTTGCCGCAAACACTGCAAATGCCGTTGTTACCGGCAGTTTCAAGGGGGTCCCAAAGTATGCCGCACTTTCTGTGCCCGTCATAGTGATATTTGCCTTCCTGAGGAAAAAATTCAATCGTTCCCGTGAAACCTCTGTTCTCCTTTAAGGCATTGAATATTGAAACGTAATCGATATCGCTGTCAGTATCGAAAAGGTTAGCCTCCCTTCCAAGTTTTTCCGGAGAGTGGGCGTCTGAATTGGATACAAGTCTGAATTGATCAAGAAAACTGCATGCTCTGTTCATAGGGGGATCGCTGGAAAGTCCGGTTTCTACTGCAAAGATATATTTTGTGAGGTCTCCGTAACACTCCTCCAGGGAGTCAAACCCGGATTTCGAACCGAGAACCGAAAACCAGGGAGTCCATATGTGGGCAGGGATAAGAAAGGAGAGGTCCGACGAATTTAGAACCATGTCAAGAAGATGTTCGGAATCGAGTCCCAAAATAGGACGCCCGTCTGACTGAATATTACCGATTTTCAACAGTTTGGTTTGAACGTTTTCAAGAGAGTCGAAATCGGGAAACACACAAATATTATGAACCTTCCTGACTCTGCCTTCTCTCTTATAGATGCTGCTGATCTCTCCTGTAAGTATAAAATATACTTCCTTAGAACGGAGAGAAGGATTTAAAAAATCGGCTTCTTTTATTCGAAGCTCTTTTTTTAAAGTGAAAAGTCCGTTTCCAAGGGGATCAAGTTTTTCCTTAAGCTCGGAAAGCCAGCCGGGATGAACGCAATCACCTGTTCCCACGACATCGATCCCCTTAAGTCTTGCCCAGTAATCGAGATACTCGGGAATCAGATGTTTACTCGTTGCAATTGAGTAGTGGGAATGTATATGTAAGTCAGCAATAAATTTCATATATTTTCAGTTAGAAAACACGTTTTGAGGCGCAAGGCAACAGGCATAAGTTAAAAAAAATACCCAATAAGTTCCACATCCCTTTAGGGCCTAACAGCTCTTTTCAGAAAGAACTGTCATCTTCGATTCGATCAACCAAATCTATTATCCAATCTACTATTATTTGAAGCGCCTTTTCACCCTTCTCTTTTGTTGCTTTTTGTGGGTTCCCCCATACGCCTCCGGGCCAATATTTGATTTTATCTTTTACTATAAACGGTCTTGGCAGCGACGGATACTCCTCTTCTGCCCTACCCTTTACGAGTTCAGGTTCCAGAGCAAGCACAAGGGATGTCTCCAACTCTCCTGCGTGGGAATCGTTCTCTGTTTCCGTGATTTCGGAAAGTTCCTTCCAAATGAGTTCATAGGGTGAGGAAGTAACGATCCTAATATCGTCGAGTTCGTCGACCAATCTCTCGGCGCTCTCCTTCATGGCGGACATATGCATACCTCCACCGTGACCTGAAAGGAGAAGAAAATTTCTCAACCCCTTCTTATAAGAATCAACAACAAGATCGTAAGTGAGTCTTCTTAATGTGGGCGGGGTGATGCCTATTGTACCGGGATGTGGGCTCGTAGTGGTGCAGACACCGTAATAAACAGGCGGGGCAAGGAAAAAGCGACGCTTCTTTTCCGCCTCTAAAAGGGCTCTTTGTATTATCAGCGTATCGGTATTTAGAGGGAGATGGCTCCCGTGTTCCTCTATTGTGCCAAAGGGGAAAATAATAGTGCGACTTTCCTTGAGCTTCTCCTGAAACTCACTCATGGTGATTTCTTCAATTATCATAATCAATCCTTTACGTAACTGTTAACAGAGTTCAATGATCAGTGGTCTCTTCAATATAATTTGCCTTGTTTCTCAAGGGTATGAACTTCAAAAACCAAGGTCATTTATCTTCAAACGACCTCTGACCTCAGATCACAGTGAACAGTTACTCCTTTGCTAAACTTCTTTTTCTTCTTCTAAGTTTCTGTTTCCTGATTTTGTCGGCCTTAGCGTTTTGAGCCGACTCTCCTCCCTTTAATGTTTCTTCAATCCTTTCGAGAAGTAATCTCCTTGCCAGAAATCTGTTAACCGACTGGCTCCTCTCTTTCATACATTTTACTTCTATTCCCGTAGGAATATGTCTGATATAGACGCATGAACTTGTTTTATTGACCTTTTGTCCGCCCTTACCTGATGAACGTACAAACTTTTCCAAAATATCCTTTTCATCGACTCCCAACTCACTCATCCTGTTACGTAACCATAAATTCTTTTCTACACTTACGGCAAAATCCATTATCGTCATTCCCTAACAGTGCAATCTGTTGACTTTTTTATCGTTATAATATACCATATGATCGACTATTTTACCTACCCAATATGAGGCGTACATCAGCAGGTCGTCTTAAGAGCATTTGCTACGACACCAATTATTTGAACCCTTTGAATATTAGAGTAGTTATCAACTATTTTTATACAACCTTCTTAAGGAAAAAATCAAAAAATCCCTCCCCTTTGGTTTATTCCGCCTTTCTTGCTTTACCTGTTTCAATTTTTTGGGTCTTATATTACAAAGTACCGAAAGCCTGGTGGGTATTCGATGACACGGCTCATCTGAAAGGAGCCATAGAACATGGAATCCTGCCCCATTTCTACCAACCTCATATTTGGAAATTAATCTCCCCTGCAAACTTAACTCCCTGGTTACAACTTTCCTATGGACTGGACTTCTATTTTTTTGGGTTATATCCATCGGGATTTTATTACCATCATCTTTTTGCTTTTTCTTTAACCATACTCTTTGGATATATCGCTTTATGTCGCTTCTTTTCTCCATTAATCTCCGCTTTATCTTTAAGTATTTTTGTTGCTTCCGTGCCTTGTGCAACGATCGTACAACTTTTAATGACACGACATTATCTGGAAGGACTGGCTCTCAGCTGCATTGCTTTTTTATTTTATATAAACGCTGTTGACAAAAGGAAAATATTATGGTCCTGCTTAGGAAGCATCTTCTATTTACTTGCTGTGACCACCAAAGAGATTTATGTACCTCTAGCTGTGATACTTCCTTTCTTTCCGATAGATAATGTATGGCGTCGCATAAAAATGTCTCTGCCTTTTATTCTTGTGTTGGCATTCTATGTGTTCTGGCGTGCTTACATGCTTGGATTTGAGAATTTGTTTACAGGCTATGGTGATATATATGGAAAGCCTGACTGGGAAGACTTTGTAAACTTTCCATTTCGTGTTGCGGAAATAATGGGATGGCATGCTCCCTGGCAGTGGATTGTTTTGACCTTAGTAATGATCTCTTTTCTTGGTTATATGATCAGAGTAAGTTCTATGAACAAGTGGATATGGATGTTAGTAGTCGGAAGTGTTACGATATTACCTGTTATGCCTGTTTTACCGATATTGAGTCCTCGTTATTTATTTCTTCCTTTTTTCCTATCCGTCATAATATTTGCCATTGCTTTAAAAAATATTATCATCGTCTGTAAAAAGAGCAACCTCTCTTACATCGCCGTTGCATCTTTAGGACTGCTTTTGCTTATGTCAGGTATTAAATCCGTGCAAGCCTCTCTTTTACTGAAACAGATGAAAACAACGATGAATCATTATCGAACAATAGGAGAATTTATTTTGTACGGCGAGACCGACAATACGCTTCTAATCACTTCATTTGGATCCGGTTGGTATTACGGTCCGCTTTTATGGCTTAGAGAACATGTTTTAAATAAGGAGCAAGGTGCTACAATTTGCAACGACCTTTGTGTCTGCAAAAAAGAAGATATAAAATCTGCCTATCATTTTGAAAATGGCGTTATACAGAGAATTGATATAGCAAAGATAAATAAAAAGACAAGCTGTGGTAATACGACAGCTGACTTAATTGTAGATATGTATTTTTCTCCTGATTCCAAAAATATCCATTGGAAATTCGGGCCTTATAAGGAGGGGCGATACTTTTTTGTCGAAATACCTGAGAAAAAGAATGTGCACGGTTTCTTCTCGCCGGTTCCCTCTTCAGGTAAGTTTCCTCATGAACTTTCAAAGGAGCTGAATTTTGTTATAAAATATTTCTCACCTGACGGCTGGTATACTTATTCATCTGTTTTAACCTTAAGGCCGAACAAGGAACAAAAGGAAACAAATGTTAACCTTCATTGGGAAAGAGAGTCCTGAGATATTGTGTCCCACAATTGTTTTGCCGGGCACAGGGGGCATAAGGAGGAAATTTTTTTCCTCCTACCCAATTGATGATACAGCCGCTGTTTATGAGACAGAGAGGTTACATATTATTCAGCTCCTCGAGAAGCGATCTGTCGATTTCCCGTTGCTTTAATTTTTTGCGGTAAGTGTCTCTTGTTTTTGTACACACCAGTGTGTAAGGCGAACCTTTTCTGGTAGTGATATGTGTCATATCCGGCGCATGTCTGCTGATTATGTTATGCAAATGCTGACGTCGTTCTTTTTTAACTCTGAAATTATGAACCTTTGCTTCCGTATCTTTTAAAAAAACTTGCAGTTCCCGGCAATCGGCGCACTTACAGGTCAATTTAATATTCTGCGCCCAATCCTTTGGTTCCTCTATGATGACTGACGAGGCATTTTGAAGCTCAACAGTGCAATATTTCAACAATTTCTCATAAGGAGGTTTTGCAGAAGATTTCTCTTTCGCCCATGACTGCAAATTTTTTAGCAAAGGACTTTTCTTACCAAAGGAAAACTTCTTTTCCTCTCCTTCATGATATACGATCAACTCACCGCCTTTATGTTCCGACGGCATGACAATTACCAGTGTGGCGAACATATTCTCCGTTTTTTCAGTATCACGATGAATACTGAAAAAATCGTCCTTTTCATATAAAAGACATTTATACAATTCATGTGAAATCGTGCTGTTCGACAATCCGAATTGTTCTTTTACCGTTTCCACAACACCCTTTACATGCCTGTCCCACTGCGGATTCTTAAAAAGAAATTGATTCGGCTCCAACATCCAGGTGCTCCTTACTTTGCTGTCCACGACTGTTTGTTCGCCACGGCCAAAGGGAGCTTTCGAACATTGTCGAATAATCTCCTTTGCCTGATATTCGGTAAGGGGAAAGCCGATAGTCCCTACATTTTCTATATCCAAACCGGGGAAACAGGGATCAATCGTACCGGAGGCGCAAAAATCTCCAGGTCGTTCAATCGTATATAGTATCTCTAAAAGTTCTTCCATAAAACTCTCCTGGTAATGAGATGATTTCGCTTTTTAAAAGGTAAAAAAAAGTAATTGTTTGCAGGGATCAGGGGTCTGAAGTCTGTGCTAAAAAATTTTTAAAATACTCACAAAGTGAACTCTGTTTGACAGATGCCTATTCATCATACCCCGGAAAATAAGCAACTAGGCAATTTTTTATCTTTACTGACCTCTAACCTCAGATCCCTGTGAACAGACACAAAAAGAATAGCAAAAAAGGAAGTAAAAGTCAATTGATCGAATTTTTGAAACAGGGTGCAATTTAAAAGCTGACAGCTGATGGCTGACAGCTGACTGTTTTTTTTACCCGGCAAGCGCTCACCAAACACGTTTTTTCAAAAAAAGTAAAAAGCTATTTTATTCTGGCTCCTGAATTCTGATTTCTCTGTACTGAATCGTTACGCAATTTCTTTACTTTTTATCTCCCAATGCATTAGACTGAGCCAATGTTATAATCATTAATGGGGTAAAAGATATGCGTGATTTTAATACAGCCGGACCTGTAAGATGTGACATGCATTACTGCCTTCCACCATTAGGGCGTCTTCATCTTGAGGATATAATGGAGCTTATTTACCGTTACAGGTACTTCGTCCTCCATGCCCCAAGGCAAACCGGTAAGACATCCTGTCTGTTGGAATTGCAAAAGTATATTAATAAAAGGGGTAAACTTAAATGTCTCTATGTTAATGTTGAAATAGGCCAGGCAGGCAGAGATAATGTGAAGCAGGCGATGCAGGCGATACTCAGTGAAATGGCTTTAGAGGCGTCATTGACGCTTAACGATAATTTTCTAAAAGAACATAAACGACAGGTACTTGAAGACAGTGGTGAATTGAATGCCCTTAACGAATTGTTATCCATATGGTCTAAAACGAGTGAGTCACCAATCGTACTTTTAATAGATGGAATAGATGCACTGGTAGGCGATACCCTTATCTCTGTGTTGCGACAATTGAGGGCCGGTTATAAAAGGCGTCCTGATAATTTCCCGCAAAGCATTGTTTTATGTGGTTTGAGAGATGTTAGAGATTATAGAATTTACTCTAAAATGGAAGGTGAGATTATTACCGGAGGCAGTGCTTTCAATATTAAGTCGGAATCATTGAGGCTTGGTGATTTCAATAAAGATGAGGTATTTGCACTTTATCGACAGCACGCGGAAGAGACAGGGCAGGTTTTTGAGGATGATGCTTTAGACTTATGCCGGGAACTGACTAGGGGGCAGCCGTGGCTGGTAAATGCTCTGGGGTATGAGGTCTGTTTCAGGATAAAAAAGAATCGAGACAGGACCATTCATATTACAAGTGAAATGATAGAAGAGGCAAAGGAGAATCTTATCTTAAGACGTGATACCCATATTGATCAACTGACGGATAAGCTGAAAGAAGAGAGAGTTCACAAGATCATAGCTCCAATGCTGCTGGGGCTTGAGATGAAAGATGTCTCTGAGGACGATAAATTATACAGTATTGATCTCGGCCTGATTAAGAAACACCCACAAAACGGTCTGGAAATATCCAATCCCATTTACAGAGAAGTCATACCACGCTATCTTACAATAATCGCACAGGATAATATCGAGAGTATGATAAAACCTGCTTGGTATATCAATAAAGAGGACAACAGCCTGAATATGCATAAGCTCCTTGCATCATTTCAAGAGTTTTTTCAGGAAAACTCAGAGCATTGGGTAGATCGATTCGACTATAAAGAGGCAGGCCCTCAACTCCTTTTACAGGCCTTTTTGCAGAGAATCGTAAACAGGGGCGGCAGAGTAGAGAGGGAGTATGGCCTTGGCAGAATGAGGACAGATATTTTAATTACCTGGTTTTCAAAAAAAGAGAAACAAAGGTTCGTTATAGAGACGAAAATTAAGTATAACTCTATGGAAAAAACGATTGAGAAAGGGCTTGAACAGACAATGGCGTATATGGATCGGTGTAATTGTATGGATGGTCATCTGATTATCTTTGACAGAAGCGAAGGGGTGTGTTGGGATGAGAAACTTTTTACATGTAGAAAAGAGAATAAGGGTAAAACTATTTTTATATGGGGGATGTGAGAAGCTCTCATTGCTCTTGTGTTACAGTGACAAAGGTTGACGATTCATTTACTCAAAATGAAAAACGCTCATCAAACACCCCATATAATCGATCACTTCCGTTTTCTTCATTTTTCTTCTCTCCACAATTTCACCTGATTTCAACCGGATTTCTTTGCTTCATATAGGGTCTTATCCCCATCAGTACAATCTTATGAATTTTTTGTGATCTGTGTTACATACTCAAGGGGTTCGGATGTGTTTAATTGAATGTTCAGCTTAGTGTATAGACTGAAGTCCTGAGTCGTTACAATACCGGAACTCAGCAAATCAGACCAAAAACAGCCAAAACAATCACAAGTTAAAATTAACCAGGTCGATCACCAGGACACGAAGTTTTAAAATCATTTCTTTTTCTTCTTGCCCTTCGTGATCTTCGTGGTTACAATTTTTTTTTGAGTTCTTTTGGTTTGCGATTGTTTCTTTGGTTTTAGCCTGATTTACTGAGATCTGAATACTTTTAAAGGAGATAAAAAATGAAAAGGATGAAATTTTTCGTAAGAATTTTTTTTGTAACTCTGCTAATAACACTATGCATGCATCATTTTTTTAATCTTACAGGAAAGGTAAACAGGGCTTTCGCCGGGACATACGAAATATGTAAAGAAAATAATTGCGAATTCAAGACATTTCAGGATGTCACCACGGAACTGTCCGATGGTGATATCGTGATTGTTCATCCCGGTACATATGAGGAGTATGCCTATATTACGGCGAATATAACCTTACAATCATCGAGCGGCAACCCCGATGACACGGCAATCGACGGCGGTCTCTATATGGGCAGAGGCGGTACGGTCCAAGGATTCACGATTAAAAACGGAGGCAACTCGGGAATTAAATTCGACGGATCCAATATGGTGGTTGTCGATAACTGCATTATCATGGACAACGAATACAATTCCGGCGGAGGCGGTATTCACTTAACCGCTACAACCAGAGAGGGAGTTGAAATCAGTAATTCCGAGATATATAATAACACGAGCACAAACGGTGGCGGCGGAATATATATAGCCGGACCGACAGACAGGGGGATAAAGGTTTCCAACACCATCATCAGAGACAATATCGTAAGCGGAAGCGGGAGCAGTCACGGCGGCGGTATTTATATACGCTACAACACCAATGATGTAACCATTGAAAACAGCACCATAACCGGCAACACCGTGTCCGGCCCCACTGCGTACGGAGGAGGCATTTCTCAATCGAACACCACAAATACGACAATTTATAATACAACCATTTCAGGCAACGCCATATCCGCGACAGGGAGCGCATATGGCGGAGGAATCTATTCCGTGGATGTTCTCTCAATGAGCGGAGTCACCATTACAGGTAACAGCCTGTCAGCAGCAAAGGAGGGAATCGGAGGAGGAGTTTATTCCAGTGTGGCGACAACAGGAGAATCATCGTCATTCAGTGACGTCACAATCAGCAATAATACGATAACGGAAGTGGAACGAGCCTATGGCGGTGGATTACGTTCCTATGACGATCTGACAATAACAGGCGGAAACATAAGCGGCAACAGCCTATCCGGTACAGAGGAAGGACAGGGAGGCGGCATCTACGTCTCCTATGGCGACAATTTCTCCCTGGCGGATACGAATGTTACTTCAAACATCGCTTCTGAAACAGGAGGGGGAATTTACTGTTACAATTTCAGGGATACACTGGCCTTTTCAGGCGCTATTTCCGGCAATCAGCCGAACGAATCGGTCGGCTGTTTTCCCGGTTGTGTTCCCGGAGAGACTCAGTCCTGCAGCACCGGAGAGTCCGGTATTTGTGAATCGGGAACTCGGACATGCGATGCAAACGGTGAGTGGGGAGCCTGTGTAAGAGATAACGAACCGGGAGAAGAAGTCTGCGACGGAAGGGACAATGACTGTGACGGAGAGACGGACGAGGGATGTTCCGGTGAGATGAAATCGGAATATATAGAAAACGACGACTCCTATACAGAGCCTGAAAACAACCCCTCCACGCAGGACGATAAGAACTGCCGGACCGACGGCGGTTTATTTAACGATATGTGTAATGAGTGCGATGAATGTCCTCCTGACAGTGCATCGACAAAAACCAATGGAAGTCTTACCAATGACACACCCGATCCCGTAACCCTTCATAATGGCGAGTTCTATCTGCGAAAAACCGATTTAACCATTCCCGGGCGCGGCTTTGACTGGAAATTCACGAGAACCTATAAAAGCAGAATTACCTATGACGGCCCTTTAGGACATAACTGGGACTTCAACTATAATTCCAAATTAGTGGAAATAACGGAAGAGAATGTAAACTCCGTGGATTCTTCCAAATTCCCGTCTATACATGGGGAGTCATTTACAAAAGTCGGAAGCCTGATCGTAATGGACGGTTTTTCAAGATCCGACATCTACGGCCTTCAGGAAGACGGTACATACAGTCCTGTTAAAGGCGCCTATGTTCGTTTGACCAAAACGGAAGAAGGTTCTTTCGAATTGAGAGATTCAGAGGGTAATAAAAAGACATATGACAGCAATGGTTATTACATAAGACTGGAAGACCGCCACGGCAACTATATGACTTTTCTCAGAGACGAAGAGGGAAAGCCGGTTGAAGTGATCGATACAATGGGAAGAAGTATTTACTATTTTTATAATGACAGCGGCAGGCTTACAGAGGTGAAAGACTTTACCGACAGGTCACTCAAATTCGAATATAACGAAGCCGGAGACCTGGTTGCCGTAACCTCTCCGGCCGTAACAGGTACATTAACGGGCAATGATTTTCCGGAAGGAAAAAAAGAGCTTTACACCTATTCGTCCGGTTATTCGGACAATAAGCTGAACCATGACCTTCTGACAATCACAGCGCCCAATGAAACGGCAACAGGCGGAATTCCGAGGACGATTATAGAGTATGGTACGGACTCCGATGCCTACTCCTTTGGTCGCGTAGTGAAAATGACCTATGGTGGAACCAATGCAGAGGGAATCGTGGCAGGCGGAGATATTATATACCAATATGAGGAGTTGACCACCTCTCCCCTGACTACCAATGATCCTGTAAATCGGGTAACCGTAACGGACAGAAACGGAAACATAACTGTTTACGAACATAACAGGCTCGGAAACGCGGTATCCATAAGGGAGTATACAAAGGGATTAAGAACCGGTGAACCGGAGTATTACGAAACATCTTATGAATACAATGAAGACGGAGAGCGCATCAGGTCTGTACTGCCCGAAGGAGAAGTGGTAGAGAACCTTTTTCCCCAAAACGACCCCCTGTCAACAAATTATAAAACAGAGAGATTGGGCCAGGGAAACCTCGTTATGAACATATTGATACCTGACAATAACAGAAATAGTGATCAGGCCCATATCACCACCTTTTATAACTATGAGCCGATTTATAATCGTCTGAGAATCCGCACCGATCCCAGGGGATTTGATGAGAGTTATGTACCTCAAAACGGCGGGAACAACTCTCCGGAAAGGTATTTTACAGTAAACTATTTTGACTACCAGGAGGGTAATAACCATCAGGCCCTGGCGGAGATTCTGGGCATTACGGAAGAGGAAGTACGGACCATTCTCGACGGGGCCGGGATTCCCATGGGACTGGGTGACCTGAACGGAGACGGGGTAACAACGAATGCATACGGAGATATCGTGCGGGTTCAACATCCCAATGTCACTCTCCTTTCCGATTCCGGTCAGGCCGCACTGGAAGGAGACACGAACCAGGAGTCTTATGAATCGTACACATATAACCGATACGGTCAGGTAACCTCTTATACAGACAGTGAGGGGAATGTGTCAATATATAAATACTACTCTGAAAACGATCCTGACGGGGACGGAGAGAATCCCGTACCGGGCAAAGGAGGGGAAGAGTACGGCTATCTCAGGGAGAGTGTGGCAGACAGAGTATCGTCTGCAGGACGTAACTCAGGAACCAATCCTACGCCCGCCATGATAAAGAGACAATACTTTTATGATGACGCAGGCAACAGAATCAAGGTAATAAACGGCCGCGGCGTCAGTACTCATTATGTAGTCAATCAACTGAATCAGGTAACTCAGATCGTAAGAGCAGCAGAAACGCCGGCAGGTCTGGATTCCTTTTCTTACAACACCTTTTTCGAATATGATCACAACGACAATCTCGTCATAGAGCTGATAGAAAACAGGGATAGTAACAATACAGAACCGGCAGGAGAGTATATCGTACATGGCTATACCTACGATATACTGGACAATGTGGTAAGAGAGACAAAAATGGTGAGCCTTGATGAGACGATCGTAAGGGAATTCAGATATGACGGAAATGAAAACCGAACCACCGTAACAGAGCCTGAAGGCAATTTTCATGAGACAACTTATGACGAGAGAGACCTCAAGTTTCAAATCATAAAGGGCGCAGGAGGGCCCTTTGGAGGCGAGCCTTCCGTAACTACATACAAATACGACGGAAACCGTAATCTTATCGAAGTTACGGACGGAGAGGATAACAACGGAGACGGGATAAATGACAGTACTCTCCTTGCATACGACGGATTCGACAGGCTGAAAAGAGTTACGGACCCGGCGGGCGACATATTCGAACAGCTCTATGATCCCGCCGGAAATATCATAGCAAAATATGCATACGGCTCAATCGGAGGAATGACCCCTGCTGACAACTCGGGAACGGGCAATGTGCTTTTGAGTCAATCGGAGTACTTTTTTGACGAGAAGAACAGGATGTTTCAGAAAGAGGATATACTCTTTGTATCGGATGGAGTAACTACCGTGCGCACGCCTGTGTTTACAGACGGTCCCCTGGGCGTGTCGAATAACGGACGAGTGACCACAAGATATGAATATGATAAAAGAGGACGCAGAACATTTGTGACAGAAGATGACAGAGACAGATATGCATACCAATATGACGGAGCGGACAGGTTACTCACCACTGTGGATCCTGAAGGAAACAGTAAACACTACTCATATGATGAAAACAATAATATGACAAGAATCATTGAGACAGAGATTACACAGGATGGAAATAGGCCTGTTGTGGAAGAAGAGTATGTGATATATAATTTCTATGATTCTCTGGACAGGCTGATCTTAACGGCGGATAATCTATATCACACAGACAGATTTTATTATGACAGTCGGAGCAACCTGATACTGACAACCGACGCCAACGGGGAACTGCTGAACTATAACAATAGTATTCAATACAACTCGGACGGTAACGGAGTACACTACTATTATGACGGACTCAACAGAAAGATTTTGGAAGAGAAATATCTCAGAGTTGACGGCCAGGGGAGCGGATCGATAGAAACGGAAAATCCATACAACCCTGACGGGAAGATCAGCACATTTTACGATTACGACAGAAACTCCAGGCTTACCACTCTTACCGATGACAATGGAAACACCACACAATACGCCTATGACAACCTCAACCGGCTTACCTCTGAGTTATTTACCGACAACACAACCAATCAATATGAATATGACAGAGACAACAACCTTTCACGATCTGTGGACAGTAACGGTTCTGTAATCAATGCAGAATACGACGCCCTGAACAGAGTGACTCAGATGAATATAACAAGGGCGGAAGGAGTTACAGGTACGACTTTCCAAAGCTTTGAGTATGACGGTCTGTCCAGACGCACCGTTGCTTTTGATAACAATGACCCCGATACGGAAACAGATGACGCCCTTGTTACATACGCTTTCGATTCATTGAGCAGACTGATTGAAGAGGTTCAAAACGACCGGGTAATTTCGAACCGCTGGGATGGAGACAATAAACGATTGGCAATGGTTTATCCCGGCGGATTGACCATAGAGGCTACCTATGACGGCCTGGACAGAATAGACAGGATTGGAGAAAGCGAAGAGAGGAATTTTATTGCAGACTTTGATTACCTGGGGGCATATAGAATTCTTGAGCGCACTTACGGCAACGGAGTACGGTTGACATATCTCGATGAAGAAAGAAACAGCGCCGCCGGATATGACGGAGTAAAAAGAGTCGTCAATCAAAAACATATGACAAACAATAATGTAACCATTGCCAACTATATGTATGGATATGACCGGGAAAATAATAAATTGTATGAAGCCAGACTTCATGAAACCGATGATTTTCAAATCATCGCTGATCTCTATTCATACGATTCTGCATACAGATTAAAAGAGTACAGGAAAGATACTGTTTATACGGCCGATGCCGGAGTAACGGAGAATAACGGAATCGTGTATACCCTGGACGGTGTAGGGAACTGGGCGGAAGTATCGGGAGATTATTATAGCGTTAACACCATAAATGAAATGAACGAATACACAGTTTTTAACGGTAGTGTTCACCTGTATGACCACAATGGCAATCTCATAACAGACGCCATGTTTACATACGAATACGACTTTGCCAATCGCTTAAAAAAGGTAACCAGGAATTCAGACGGTTTATTGATCGCTGCCTATCATTATGATGCGCACGGAACAGGAAGAAGAATCGGTAAAATCGTGACAAATATGTCTGAATTGAACGGAAATACCGGCTATTACTATGATGGTATACACAGGATAGAAGAGCACGGGAGCGATGGAAGCATAAACCAATACGTCTATGGCATGGGCACGGATGAGCTTCTGTTAATGAATAAAGACAATAATGGCGATGCTGCTATCGATGAAAGCTACTATTACCATAGCGACGCCAGGAAAAATGTCGTTGCATTAACGGACGTTTTGGGTAATGTTGTGGAGAGATATCTCTACAGCGACTATGGGATCACTTCCATTCTGGACAGCACCGGTTCGCCAATCTCTGCGCAAACCTCTTCCATTCAAAATGATCATCAATTTTCAGGCAGACTGTATGATGGGGAAACCGGTCTCTACTATTTTAGAGCAAGATATTATAATCCTGAAACAGGCAGATTTTTACAAAGAGATCCAATGAGAAATCAGGGGAGACTCACTCTATACCAATATGCAGGAGGAAACCCCATTGTTTACGGCGATCCCTTTGGTATGGAAGATGAAGTGCAACAGGGCAACCTCACAGATGAGACTGCCGTGGAAGTCACCGGAGGTGCAAGTCGGGCCATGAATGTCGCCGGTACGGCGGGCCACATGAAGTGGGCCGAGAGAGCACTGGAAGGCGGAAAGGCGGTAGACAACTATTGGGATGCCTATCGTCAGATGCGGTTTTTGTCGAATATGAGTAACCTCAACTGCGCCGGCCCCGATGTCAGTAACCTCTTTCACACCTTTAAGCGTTTTGAGGAGTTGGAAAAAACCGTAGATGCAGCCGGGGGCGTAGATGATGCAGCCAAAAAAGCCGGTACAGTAAAGGCGCTAAAAACTGTCGGTCAGGTGGGTAACGCCCTTCAAGTCCTGGAGGTGGGAGCAAATGCCTATGATTACTATAAAAGGGATGAACGGGTGAAACAGTTGTCAGCCAACGAGCGTGACCGGATCCTCAACGAGTACGAGCGTCTTGCCCGTGAGGCGCTGAACATTGAAGACGAGTGCCTGAGAAATAAATTAATGAAAAACCTTCAGGCCAATATGGATTATCAGTTGGACAACCTCACAGAGAGCCAGAAAAACGAATATTGGATCAATGGGGCCGTCTTTCTCAGAGACAGCCTCGCCACATTCGTCCCGGCGCCATCGGAATGGTTTAAAGGGAGCAATGAATGTCAATAATCATAATCGGATTATGTGATACTCCTGACTCTGTCTCCAACCTTCAGTCTATTCACCTGAGTAGTTACCTTTTAATTACATATTGGTTATAATGTCAGGTAAAACTTTGTAGTTACTATTTAAAATAAAAGAGAGGAAAGGAATGCCTAAGTTAAAAATTTTCGAACAGGAGAAGAGCTCGAGGCAGAGATCGAGAACAACCGACCCTGCCACAGAGCATATGATTAACTACGTTGAGGGACTTGGTTTTGATTCCGTCTTTACCAGGCAAAAAAGGTATGAAGAGAAATTCATGGGAGTGGTTCCCAAGACAGGAAGGTGCGACTTCGGTTCCCTTGGTATATGTTGCCGTCAATGCCTCATGGGGCCCTGCAGAATATGGCATAAAGATGTGGACCTGCCGTTACGAATCAATGCCCCTATGCAGACAAAGGGTACTTGCGGCGCATCTGCCGACGTCATTGTAGCCAGAAACTGGCTCCTCTTTCACAGCAGAGGCTGCGCCGCACACTCTACAAGCTGCAAAGAAGTCGCCGAAACACTGCTAAAGACCGCCAGGGGAAAGACATCTTTTGCATTAAAGGATATCGACAAACTGAAAGCAGTGGCTTCAAAACTGGGGTACAGTGGAGAGATGTCAGATAATGAACTGGCTGAAAAAATAGCTCTCACCGCTCTTTCCGATATAATGGGAAAGCCCGACGGTGTATCCAATGAAAAGGGAATGGTCTTTGCCAATGCTTATCTGCCGCCAAAAGTTTTAAATCGATTAAAGGAGCTTGATATAGCGCCCAGATCCAGTTTCGAAGATCTGGCCGACGCTGATCATCAGGCTGTCATCGGAATGATGTCGGACCCTTACTACTTTCTTATGCAGTCCTTAAAATTGGGGCTTGCCGATATTATCGCACTCCTGATAACCACCGAAATACACGATATTTTATTGGGAACGCCCTCCCCTGCCAAATCCAAGGTGGGAATAAACGTGCTTGACGAGAAAATGGTGAATATTGCCGTGCACGGCCATGTGCCTACTCTCAGTGAAAAGTTGATTGAGTGGGCCGATTCAGGCGAGTACAAAGATAAAGCAAAACTGGCTGGAGCGGAAGGAATTAATTTTGTAGGCGTTTGTTGCACCGGAGCGGAGGTTTTACAAAGACAGAGCATCCCCCTTGCAGGCAATAATTTACAAGAGGATTTGATCATTGCCACAGGTATTGTCGATGCATTTTTAATGGATGTTCAGTGTTCTTATCCAAGCGGTCATGAGATGGCCGAGCAATTTCACACAAAAATCATTACTACCATGAAAGACGCCAGAGTGCCCGAGGCCGACCACATTCCTTATGATGCAGAACATTCTGACGAGTGGGCCAGGCAGGCTCTGGACCTGGCGATCAATAATTTTTCTAAAAGACCCAATAAAGTACACATTCCCCCCTATGAGCCTGTAGATGCAATGGCGGGTTTTAGTGTTGAAGCCTGTTTGGGAGTTTTAGCGAAAATTGATCACAAGAACCCCTTAAAGCCTTTGATAGATAATATCGTTAACGGGAACATTTACGGTGTGTGCCTTGTGGCTTCATGTAACAGCCCCAAACTCTCAACTGACGAAACATACAATACCATTGCTAAAGAGCTTCTTAAAAATAATGTGTTAATAGTGGGAACCGGGTGTGCAGCCGGGGCCTGCGGCAGAGGCGGGCTGCTTTTTCCGGAAGCCACAAACGAATATGCCGGAGAAAAACTCAAGGGCGTACTGGAGGCCCTTGGCGGAGCCGCCGGATTAGGAGAACCACTGCCTCCTGTATGGCATATGGGCTCCTGTGTGGATAACTCGAGGGCTGTTCATCTGACGTCGGCCCTGGCCGTGAACCTCAATGTTGCATTGAAAGATCTGCCTGTTGTCGTATCAGCGGCGGAAGCAGTTACTGAAAAGGCCGTATCCATAGGCAGCGGCGCCATAGCACTGGGATTCCCGGTTCATATTTCAGTCGTCCCCCCTGTGATCGGAAGTCCGAAGGTCGCCAAGCTGCTTACATCCGATATGAAGGATTTAACAGGAGGATATTATATTGTGGAACCCGATCCTGTTGCTGCATCGAATCAGTTGCTTGATATTATTAAGGAAAAACGTAAAGGGCTGGATATTGTTTTGTAACCGCAGATTTAGCAGCAGTCAGTTGCTGATAGTTGACAGCTTTTTTATGGCTCAATTAATGGCGTTATTATTTTAACCTTTAGGGGCAAAAAAAGGGGAGCTTCTGCTCCCCTGCAAAGGGTAATTATGACCTTTATGTGGGGTAGTCAGGAAAAAAGTTTCATTTCTATATCAATCCTGCTTCTTTTAATGCAGAGTTTACAAATCCTATGTCTGTCTCCAAAACATCGGATATTCTCTCAGGCTCCATATTCGCCCTTGTATACAGCTTTATGATATCCGATTTCTTAGCCTCCTCTGCACCGATCTTCACGCCCCTTTTTTCACCCCTTTTTTCACCTCTCTTTTCACCTCTCTTTTCACCTCTCTTTTCTCCTCTCTGAATTAATTCCTTCCCTACAGTTGTCTTTTCTATAGGAGTCAGTTCTAACATCCTCTCCACCTCCTTTAAGGTCAGCTTGGGAAATTTCTGTGATATCAGGTACTCCAATAACTCTATTATAACCCGTACCTTATCCTTCGGTAAAGGTAATCTCTTTACCTCTGCACTCCATTTGGGCGCCTCTATGAACAGCTCATCTTCACTCTCAATCAGCAACGGTTTCAATATAACTATCGCCCCCTCTATTTCCCTCATCCCCCTCAGTGTCTCTATCAAATCAATTCGAATTATCTGCTTACTGTTATAACTGAAAAACTCAGGCACTCCGGGATCGAACTTTTCCTTCAAAAACAAAAAAACCGCAACAAAATCCCTGGTATCGTCGTTCTGTTCGTAATAAGTCGTTATCTCACGAAATGCTCTCCAGTATATCTTCCTGTCTTCATATGCCTGCACTTCCAAAAAGATATTCGGCCCTGCCTTCTCACTGCTTCTGAAAAGCCCGTCAAGACGTTTTTCAGTTGTCTTGATCGTTATGCTCTCGTATTCATATTTCTCCTTAATTTCCAATCCGGCGATTCTAAAAAGAGAGGCCGGATCAACTTTGAAAAGCTCATAAAATAAAGCATCTGTTTTCATTTTGATTTCAGCTTTAAAGTGTATGGTCGTCGGTGTGTGTCTTTAAGAATAGCAAATGGCGGAATAATTTTACAAAAAAGTATATCAGTCACCCTAATAACTTTGTTATAATGAACTAAAAAAGCATTTAGCTATTCAATACTCTTTCACCCTTAAGATGATGCTTATTATTGACACAATATCGGCATTTTTCATAACTGCAAGCTGACCTCTGATACGTGACTGCTGTTTTTTGTTTCTATGTTCAATATGGATCTCTACAATTTTATAGCTCTCATCTTCTCAGGATGGCTTTCAATTTACTTTGGCATTGCATTTGTCTTACTTTTTAAGAGTATGAAGGATGAAGTTATCTACTCCTTTCTTCAAATCGCTCTGGGCATGATGCTAAGCCATTTCGTTTTCATTCACAATGATATTTTTTCTCTTCTTCACCTGGGAAAAGAATTCTCTCAAAAGATGACCTTCATTATCGGATTCTTCATTGGAGGAATTGTATTAATGATATATTCAGCTTTAAAAGAGAGCCTCTTTGAAGGGCCTGCAGATGCAGTCATGATGGAGGAGTTCGATCATAAGTCTTTTTTTTTGGACCCCGGTTTTACAAAAAAGAAAAGATACAACATATACTCCTTACGATATGACCTGGCAATCTGCTACGGATTACACGGTACAGGAAGCGCATTGGCTCTGTCGCATATGCATGAGTTTCATCAGGGGACGGCATCGATTCCCTTTATAATGATATTTGTACAGAAACTGACAGAAGGGTTGAGTATTGGAGCTCCTATTGCAAGGATGAACTTTGATTTGAAGAGGTTTATGTTCCTTGGTTCGATAGCAGGAATACCCTATGTCATGGGGTTTGTTTTGACAGGCTTTGCCATCTCTCTAAACATAAAAATATTAATTCTCTCCTTTGCCGCGGGATCTCTGTTCTATTGCCTTGTCATGCTTGCACAAATGGTCTATATGACACACAGGGCCGATAAGAATCCATTATATAAAATCTCTGTCATAATGGCCGGTTTTGCTGCATTCAGTCTTTTACATTAAAAATTCCTTTACCAGACCTTCATTACTTCCGGTATTGTGTTGCGGTCTCTGAGAGTAATGGCATCGTTCTTACAAACGGCCCGGCAAATACCGCACCCATAACAATTCATCATGTTAATACAACATTTTCGATTGGAACGATCGAACTCGATAGCATCGAAATAACACCTCTCCATGCAAATTTGACATCCCGTACAGCTGTCACTGTCAACCTCTGCGATATACTCCCCCCTCCACATGGCGGTTCCGATATCCATTTTCACCTGAAACCTGTATGCCATACACTCCCTGTCACAATTGCAAACAGAGCCGATGTAGGGAGTCTTTAGTGTCCATATCGTATGAGTTTGTCCTTCACTATCGAGAGAAGAAACAAATCTTTTGGCCTCATCTTTCGAGATTCGCTCAAAATCGGAGAAATCAGGAGTATCTTTAAATATATCCGTTAAATCGAAGCCGATTCCCAGGCAGTATCTCTTCTCCTTACCTGCTACAGCCTTTCTGCAAACACAGGGAAGCCTTACAACGGATTCAACATTTTCAAGTATATTTAAGGTATCTTCCACAGGAACAACCTGACCGAAGTGGTGTTTTTTGAGGTATTTCGTTACGGCTGGATGGATTAAGAAATCGTAGATTTTAGGAAAGTTTCTTTTGAATCTGTCAGCCTTGGGAACAGATTCAACCATTGATTGATAGAGCCTATTTAAGAACTTTGTAAGCTCTTTTTTTGAGCTTACCTGATAAAATACTTCTTCTGTATAGTTTGAAATATTCTCATACCACTTTTTTCCCTCTCCATGTTCCGTACAGAATTCACACATTGTTTATCACCTATTTAACTAAAAACAGCTCTTAGCCTTCAGCTAAGGAAAGAATTGATGTTATGCCAATAATAAGCTTCACCTTACTGTTGAATCTGTTTTGAAACATAACGTGTTGCAATTAAAAAGCTGACAGCTGACGGCTGTTTTTAGTTTTAAAGATATTTTTATAGCGTACACAATAATGATCTTTATTTTCAATAATCACTGTCATTAACTTAAGGAGCAAAGGACCTTAAGTTAATGGTATTGTTTCAATAATATTGCTTCTTCCGCAAAATGCAGAGATATAGACAAAAGCTGTCAAGTTTCATTACTATATAAGATTATAAAATAACATGTTATATTAGTACTTTTGTGTTTAAAATCAGTAAATTATACTTTAATCGTTAGCAAAGACTTACCAAAAGGCGCCTGGAAGAGAATTATAACTAATTAAAATAACAATATGCAGACCACAGCCGATAAACACGACGTTTTACAGAACCTCGGTAACGAGGTAGAAAAAGAAGTCAATGATAATATTCAAGCTGCCGACGGTAATAACGGCAGGGTGGCTCAAAATAATAATTACGTACGCATCCGTTTATCACGTCTCCATCTCTATAATGGTGAAGTCCCTATCTTTTTAAATTACAAAGGTAAGGACTTTAGAAAGTGTGATGAGAAACGGCTTGGTTATTTTATCGCTTTAGCCGAAAAATTAAAAGGCGTTAACAAAATCCTGTCTGACATCGTATCCGACGGCAGTAGTCAGCAACTGGCGAGAAATTTCAAACCTGTTGTTGAAACGATAAAAGAAAGTGTCAACAGGGTGCAGTTCTACATAAGTTCCGAAGACAGAATAAGCGGCCTGAAAATGGTTCACAAAAAACTTAACAATCAGTTAAAAGAGGCCTTAGGCAGCGGAGATTTGGAAATCGTAAGGGATACTCTCTTTGATACTGTGAGCGAGACTTTTCTGGAGCCTCGCACAGGAAATCTGGCAGGTCTTGTGGATACTGTCAGTTTACTTGTAAATGAGTTTGCAAACAATCCCAACGTACTTACTCAATTAACTAAAATTTACTCTTCGGACCCTACAACGAGTGAACATTCAATTAATGTAATGGCCTTTGCAACAGGTTATGCACTGGCAGGCGGCTCATCTCAGGAACAGGCGCGTGACATTGGACTTGCCGGTCTCTTCCATGACATTGGAAAGACCAGAATACCGATCCATCTGCTAACAGCCGACAGAAGACTTACTGATAAAGAATTCGACATTATGAAAAAACATCCTCTCCTTGGTTATAAAATTCTTAAGGAATGCGAATCTGTAACCAATTTATGCCTCCTTGCAGCACTTCAGCATCAGGAAAGAATGGACGGAACAGGGTACCCGAAAGCATTAAAAGGCAATCAAATATCCGTTATAGGCCAGTTATTGATGATTATTGACTGCTATGAAGCAATGACATGTAATGACAGGCCATACAGAAGAGCGCAGTCCCCCTTTGAGGTTCTCGGACTTTTAAGGGAAGAGACGAACGCCGGTAAATTCAATCCCGAAATATTCGAAAAATTCGTACAAACCCTGGGAGAGCTTCCTAAGTTTACAGAGTAAATTGGATATAACATCTTTTATGTTTTCAATTGCTTCTTCAAAAGTGTCACCCTGACTATAACAACCTTGAAGCGCCGGACATTCAGCAATATAAAAACCATCCTCATCCTGTTCTACAATTACCTGAAGACTATATTTTATCAATGAAGATATCTCCTTTTAGTATTAGTTAAATCAAGTGTACAATGTATAACCTCGGAAATATTAATCATGGTGCTTTATCATAACTTTCCCAGTACTGACACATTTCGCCTGCTTTGGAGTATTCCCTGCCCCATAAAGAGTGACCAAAACCTCTAAGCTTACTAATATTGTCATAAATAATATCCAAAGCCCGGTTTGTTTGCTCTTCCGTTGTTTTATCCTTTAATAACCGGGAGAGAATTTTCTCGCCTTTTGAAACGCTCTCTTCGCCGAATGGAACATATTTTTCTTTAAAGAGCTGATAGGCATTAATGATAACCTCTGTTTCATGTTTTTTTAATCTCTTAAGTCTTTTATGTAACTCATGGCTGAAATTTCTGAAACCGGGCAGATGAAAAGGGAAAATCACATTGAGAAAAGAGCTGAATGTCTTTTCTGCGACAACGGCATTGATATCGAAGTCTTCTATTTCTCGGGCTTTATCGTCAGAACAGCCGGTTGACAGAAAAGTGAAAGAGTAGAACAAAAACTGTAGAAAAGACCTTCTCGTTACAGGCATTGCTAAAAAACTATCCTCCTGTCGTTAACAGCTCTTAATGCAAGGGCTGCGATTGTGTGCGTAGGATTCAGCGCTCCTGTGGAGTTAAAAGCGCCTCCGCCAAGAATATAGAGATTTGCGTGGTCATGGGACCTCATGTATCCGTCAACAACGGAATTATTCGGGTCCTCTCCACACACATAACCGCCGAGGGGATGATTACCGTTTAATCCGTACCCCTTAATTTGAATGTCCACGATTTTATCTTTCTTCTTTATCAGATTCGTTAATTCACGCAGATAATCGAAGGTCTCTTTGTCTCTGAGACCAAGTGTAAAATCTACTTTTGCCAGAGGAAGGCCGAATTTATCTTTCACTTTTGACAGGGTTACCTTGTTATCTCTCCTCATTTCGAGTTCGAATATTAAAGTTGCAGCGAATCTTCTGTCAGCCTCTCTGGTTTTTTCAAATAATGTCCTCCCCCAATGCCTCTCCTTTGCCCTGAACGTTCTGAACACGGCAATGGGGGAAAGAGCAATGTTCCAGTCAAAATTCCATATCTCCATCATATAGGCGTTAATCCGATCTCTTTCGCCGTGGTTCAGAGTATTGATGGCGGAAGATGTCGTCGGTCTGCCGCGTCCTGTGTAAAGTATCGGTTCCGTAATTACCGATGTAACAAGCGCGCCGTGGGAGGCGAAAAAAGAGCCCAAAAGACCACTTGAATCGGCAACAGGGCCATTCCCGGTATCTTTACTGTTATGAAGTATTCGTAAGTTTTCGATTGTATTGGCGGCAAGAAAAAAATATTTTGCCCGAATATCTCTCTTTGCATCATCTTGCAAGATGGTAATACTCTCCAGAGATCTTTCCTTTTTAAGATTTATCTTCATACAGGGAGCACCCATAATAAGGTTGAATCGAGGATTATTCAAATGCTTATCAAGGAGATGAATTTGTGGTCTGAAGACAGCTTCCGTAGGGCAATATCTCACGCACGTTTTTGATCCGATGCATCCGCCTTCCGATGGAGGGATGTTCTTAACTGAAAAAGCATTGGGGAGAATTTCAAACTCTGGGGCGAATATTTTACTGACTACCTTATCGAGATAGCTTTGTTTAAAGGGGGGGTATGTATAGTTGTTTTTCCAGGGCCATGAAGGTTCCTCTTTCGGACCGGAAGTAAAAAACATCTCCTCTACCTTATCGTAATAAGGTGCTAAATCGTCATACGTAAAAGGCCAGTCCCGGCTGTAACCGAAAAGAGATTTCGTTTGAAAATCCTGGGGCGTTAATCTCCATGAAGCTGCGCTCCATACAGCGCCTGACCCGCCAAGGCCGTATTTCATATTGTAGTGAAAAGCGAAATCGCTGTTTACATTTTCAATCTCAACGAGATCGTCAAAATATTCGGATGCTCCCTTCCATGAATTCTTCGTTATAAGAGGATTGTCCGATATCTTTTCCCATCGCTCATGCCATAACTCCCGGGCAGACTGGGGAAGATAAGCGTTTTTACCACGTTCGACCATAACAACGCTCAACCCCTTAGATAAAAAATGATCCGCCACAATAGACCCGGTAATACCGGAGCCGACAATACAAATATCGAAAGTTCTATTCATAATTTAAAGTATAGGAATTTCTTTGAAATTCCTTTTAAAAGTCCCTCTGAAGGGCGTTAACTTGAACACAAAGGCTCCGACAGTCCCTTATCCCTCTGTGTCATTCCTCTCTTCATAAACATAAACTATAAATCTCCTGTCATAACCATCCTGTTTTTTAAAACGAAATAATTCCACTCCTCCGAGTGTTCTCTTTTTTATATCTATTGTATCCATTTCTATGCCTGAATTACTATAGAAGAGGATCGCCGTATCTTTGTCCATCTCTTCTATTTCATCCAAATTGGCTGTAATAATCTTAAAACGCCTCTCCTCTCTGTCATAATAATTCAGTGGTCTTGATAAAAAGATATCAGTATACAGGGTGTCTATATGATTGCTCTTAAGCTGATTATAAATTGTTCTGGTTTCAAGGAAATGGTTGCTCGTTTCAATGAGAAAATTTCCCAGCTTAAATACATTCGGTTTTCCGCCTGTCTTAGAGAAAGATATAAAGTAATTAACTGTTACATATGTTATATTGCCGAGAATAAGGATAGAAATAAGAGTTAGTGATATTTTCTTTAGTATACGGGACCTGATAGAGGCGTGTAATATTACGATGATAAAGGGAATCATGCAGAGCGCAAGCAGATAGAACCTCAGTGAAAAGTTGGGTATTATAATAATTGTAAAAAGTACGACAAAAAGCAATGAGGTCAGTAGTGAATAGTCACGTTTGAGATCGCCCTCCCCTCTTTGTAAGAAAAATCTTATAAAGAAAATCATAAAGAAAATCATGCTGCCATAGGGAATAACGGTAATCATACTGAAAC
The DNA here is from genome assembly GCA_029001845.1 of Candidatus Magnetocorallium paracelense. Lineage (GTDB taxonomy): Bacteria > Nitrospirota > Thermodesulfovibrionia > Thermodesulfovibrionales > Magnetobacteriaceae > Magnetocorallium > Magnetocorallium paracelense. Next base: position 46,597 of record JAREWP010000048.1, read on the forward strand.
CGACAAATCGTTCATATACATAATAACCGTCAAAGAGTCTAAAAATAATATAAAAGATGTCAATAATCGACGACAATGTAACAGGTTTTGCATTGAGGTAGAGATTGGCGGTTCCAAAGGTCTCCTGATCAGTAAAAAGGGTGAAAAACTTAATAAGGAGGAGTAGAATAAAACTCATCCCCGCAGTTACGGAAACAGCAGATTTAAAAACACTTTTTGGAAAAAAAATTATCAATGACAACAAAACACCCAGAGGGAAAACAACGGCTATAATGTGATTAAAAACTCCAAAGGCAAAAGCACTGCCCGCCAGTGTAGCGGTCATATATAGTTTTGCACCTTTGCAGGAAAGGGATTTAAGATAGAGCCAGGTTCCGAGAGCCATGAGAAGAGGATTCAACGTTGTGCTTTCATTGGCGTAACGTGAGAAAGCGATAAAAAAAGGCGAAGTTCCGAGAATTAAAATAAAAAGCGTACTGTTAAAGTCTCCCGGTTTCAGCTCTTTAATTATCTTTGCCCCTATGAATAAGCAGAGTACATTCATAAAGACGGAAAACAGTCTCAATACAGTCAGGTTGTCGCCAAAGAGAGTATACATACAAAAGAGGATATAATGATAAAGGCGTCCTGTATAGAAGTGTATGTCAGCAGGCTTCTCTCCTGAGAGTATAATGTAGGGAGCAGAGAGAAAATTAATTTCGTCGCCGTTTGGCCCCGGTATATCGGATATGGCGAAAGTTAAAAAGAAGAGTGGAATCAGATAAGCGATCCAAGGAGAGAGCCTTTTGAAAAAACCATTATTAAGATTTACATTCATCGTTTTTATACGTCGGGAGAGAACAGGATTTTGACATAATTCACTCTTTTGACTCTATTATAATTCTTACTTTTTCATTTGGTAAAGGTTGACGCCTAACCTCATCTCTCTTTCCGGCAGGCATCAAACTGTTCTGACCGGGTACATTCTATCAAGGAAGTTAATCACTATCCAAAAAGGCATCGTTAATCGCATGGGCGATCTCGTTTCTGTCAATAATCAATCTTCCCTTACTCAGGGCCTTATCAACATTATAACCACAACCAGCGGCCCCTTCATGACACTCCCTTTCAGCGGATTTTAAAAGCCCCTTTACATGAGTATCAACAGATGAAGTTAAAAAACCGTATTCATCTCTATCCATCATTATAGCTCCTCTCGGTGCAATGCTCGTAAAAGGCGGGCCTGTTATAATTACCTCTTCAATGTTTTCAAAACCATTGCGAGGAAGAATACTTTTGAGATATTCCAGTTCAATGGCGGCAGGTTTAACGATAAAATCGCCGGAATAATCACGAGCTTTATAAATGGAAACACAAAGATTCGCAACAAGTACGGTAGTGACAATAATCCCCGTGTTTTTCTTAAAGACTATCGTGCAGGACCTCTTTAACAGAAAAAAAAGTACTGTCAATGTCAGGGCTGAGAGAGGGGCAATCATCCTGAAGCTTATTCTGTTATAATCGGCAACAAGGTTAGGCAACAGGGAAAGAGGAAAAAGAGACAATATCATTAAAATTTTTATATAGTTCTCCATAATAAAAGAGAGCACCCCTTTTATGGGAGAATTGTGGTTTTTTCCTTCCCGGATGGAGTTATTGTTTATTATGATGTGCAGCATTAAGAAAGAGAGAGCGCAAATAATTAAAGAAAATTTTACAGACAAAAAGATATTCCACAAACCCGATGCTCCCCACATCGCTTTTATAAAGAGCATCACTTTGGCAGCCACATCGTGAGTTAAAAGCACTCTGTGGTTCCCCACAACAGGCATTGCCGCATCGACCCACTGAGGTTTTATAAAAGGTAAAAAAGCATACATACACTTTGAAAAGATAAAAAACATGGCTGACGCGACAAAAGGCAGCGCAAAGAGATAGAACCATTTTCTCATACCCGATGCTTTGGAATCAAATTCATGAATTAAAGGAACAGCAAGAAGAACCCAGTAAAACATTGCAAGGGGAGTATAAATCGTCATAGAAAAGAAAAGAAGAGCTGTAGAGAAAAATGTATACACGCCAAAGATCGTTCCTTGGCTGCTATGTACTCTTTCAGCCCCCCTGTCAGCGGCAAGGAAAGACAAAACAGCGGCAAGGAGTCCGATTGTATGGGGAAAGGAGTTAACCAACACAACCTGCGTCTGAAAAGCAGGAAGTGAGAAAAGCGATGAAGAAAGCAGTATGGAATGAATAAGACCGACACTGTTTTTACAGAGCCAACGGGAAAACAAGAAAGCCGATATTCCGAAAAACAAGACATTGATTAAACGTCCTGCGCTAAGGTCCCCAAGAGTCTCTACAGAGGACCACATAAGGCATCCTAAAAAAGTAAATGACACTCTTCCAATATAAAAGAAGTAATAATGCTGGGGATGGGTGGTGCAGTCACTTCCATCCATGGCCCACATATAAGCGTCATCATTAAAGACAAAATTTCCTGTTATGACAGGCTCATATGCGATCAGTAAAAGAACGGAGATAAAGAGGAAGGATACAATATTGTCTCTGACAGCAGTCATGTATTGAAATCGATGATTTGTTGTTTTCTTTCCAGGTTTATAACGCTTTCAACAATATAATTCGGCCTCCTGCTTACTTCATTCCATATCCTGCCGATATAGAGTCCGACAATTCCGAAACCCGAAAGCTGGATACCTGCGAGAAAAATTACGATTAGTAAGGTTAAAACTGAAACCGTTACATCGTATCCCTTTATTTTCATATAAATCCATACGATAAGCCCGAGAAATGATCCGGCGGCAAGACCGCCGCCCAGTAGAAGCAGAAAAAAAAGAGGGGCAATGGAAAAGGATGTAATCCCGCTGAAAAGCTCTTTGATCGGACCTGTGCTGAGAAATAGAGGAAAATGGGTCTTGCCTGCATATCGCTCCTCTCTCTCATAATACAACCGTTCCTGCCTGAACCCCGCCCAGGCGACAAGTCCTCTTAAATAAGGATCCTTCTCTTTTAACGTGAGCACCACATTCGCCACTCGTCTTGAAAAGAGTTTGAAATTACCGGCATTGTCGGGTAGTTCAATGTTGGAAACAGCACTTATCGCTCTGTACATTGCCTTTGTCAACCAGACTTTTAAAGGGGGCTCACCCTTTCTCAGCAGTCTGACTGTATGAACGACATCGGCCCCTTCACGCCATTTATTCAACAGATCGGGAATTTTTTCGGGAGGATCCTGAAGGTCGGCGTCAAGAGTAATCACAGCGTCGCCTGATGAAAAGGCAATGCCTGCCTGAAAACCCTGATTATAACCAAATCTCCTTGAAAGGTTTACAATTTTAATGCGATTATCGGTCTCTGCGAAACTCTTAAGCAAATACAGGGATCTGTCAGTTGAAGCGTCGTTAACAAAAATCAATTCATAATCGTACAATTCCGTATCGATGCTGCGCCCTACCCTCTTTATTAACTCCTCCAGACACTCCTCTTCATTTCGAAAGGAAAAAATTATGGAAACACTCTTTTTCTTATTCATAATTGTTTCTGTAATTTCATTACCTCAATGGCATGACGTTCTTCTGTCTCAACACCAGAAAGCACTTTGTATCTTCCGATTACTTCCACATACTGATTAATAAGAGTATCCGCTTTGATACGTAACCTGACAGGAAGTATTAACTCATAGACTTTATCTCCTTCAGTCACTATAGCGATTCCCGTAGTCTCACCTCCTATCGCATAGTGGGAGATCAATCTTCCATTGTAAATCTGAAAAGAGACAAATAGTGTAACGGAGGAGTTGTTGTCACCGTAAATCGTAAGATAAGCAGGTCTGCAGAAATCCTCATTATCGGCCAGACTAAAACTGCCAGTAGTGTATATAATTCCATCGCAAGGGTCTTCTTCTCCTTCATCGATTAATCGGGCATTTTGTTGCATAGGGAAGCTCTCCATACATGCCGTATCGGGCAGAACATAAAAGTCATGCTCCACACATCCGCCGCTGTACACGATGTCTAATGTGAGTTCATCATTTTCCTGATCGTAAAAACCGTCTAAAACAACGGCGCCATAGAGGTTGAGTGTTAAAAAATGAAATAAAATCAGAGATAAAAGTATAATTTTGTTTTTTAACAAGAAATTAATACAACCTATGATCAAATTTTCTAAATCTTCTTACTAAACTCTATTTCAATATTTTTAATCTCATTGAGACAATGTGCTGTTTTTGGCAGGATTAAATGAGAATAGCAGAAATTGTCTTAAATGTCAAACATATAGAAGACAGAAGGATGTTTACAGCCTAAAAAAAGCTGTCAGCGGTCAGGTAAGAAAAATCAAAGCCTTACGTTTAAAACAACACTCACCCAAAAGTGAAATGATAGTTTTTATGCAAGATGTTGAAAACAGAGAGCTGATAGCTGACTGCTGTTTTTCGGTCAACCGTAAACCTGATGAGCATTTGTAAGCTTAATAAGCGTTATTTCCGAGGGTGAGCCTACACGCATGGGCGGCCCCCAGTAACCGGTCCCTCTGTTAACATAAACCCATTTTTTGCCTGCTGTATAAAGTCCCTTTAAATAAGGTTGAACCATGCTTACAAAATAGTTAAAAGGGAAAATCTGTCCGCCGTGCGTATGACCGCAAAGTATGAGATCGATATCGAGATTTTCGGTTTCCGGAACACTGCGCGGTTGATGAGCAAGGAAGATTTTTACACTCTCTTCAGGTGCTCCTTTGAGAGCAGCCGACGGGTTTGCTCTGTGGTTTTCAATAAAACGATGTGCGCTGTAATCGGGCACTCCACTTACAAAAAGCCTGGCAGAGCCTTTTTTTAAAACCAGACCTTCATTCATTAGTACTTTAAATCCCAATTTCTTAATCACTTTTATCCACTCCATGGCGCCTGAGTAATACTCATGATTGCCGGTTACAAAAAAAGAGCCGTAAACAGTAACGATATCTCCTAATGGTAACACATGGTAAGCAAGAGAATTAACATATCCGTCTGCAATATCTCCGGTAAAGGCCAGAATGTGTGGTTTTAAACTGTTTACCCTTTGAACGATTGCATTGACATATTCTCTTTTTATTGTCGATCCCACATGAATATCGCTTATCTGTACAATTCGGAAGCCTTCCAGTGCAGAGGGAAGACCGCTTATTGGAACAGGTATTTCATTAACTTCAGGTAAACGCCAGGTTTCATAAATTCCATAACCGGCAAGAAAAACAGCAGCCCCTGCAGTGCCTGTATTTGTCAGATTAAGAAGAAACTGACGGCGGTTGTGTTCAAAAACACCCGGATTTTTTGAATCTGAAAAAATCACAGATACTATTTTTTTAGATATATAAAATAGTATAAACAGAATATCCCGAAATATGAGAAGAACAAACAACAAAAAAACAAATCCTAATGATATATACCCTGTCCAGGCAAGAATATCGGTAAATATCGTTACATACCCTTTTATCTTTAAGAAAAAAGTGACAAAAGGGTTTAAAAGAAAAAAACACAGGCCTGCCCAAGCCATCCTCTTATAGAAGGGGCGAATATTTGACGGAATAATTATTCGCCAACCTATATAGAGATACATAAGCAGTAATACGAAAAAAGAGAGGATAAAAAACATTTTCAATCAGCATGTCCGATAGTCAATATTGTTCTTAGTGTAACCGGGTTGTTAGTAAGGAGTTTCGATTTAACGAGTCTGTCGATAACCAGCATCCACCTCGGATCTGCAGAAAAGACCTTTTCGAACAATGGCATCGCTTCTTTAAGACGATTGGAGTTTGTCAAAGCAACGGCTCGCCAGAAGGACAACTCCATATTTTCCGGTTCCATACTCTCTGCAGCTTCATACTCTTTTAAGGCAAGTTCCAACTGACTGTTAGACAAAAAGATGTCTCCAACGGCATTATGTGTGTAAGCGCGCTTTAAACGTAAAAGCCTTTTAAGCTCTTTTACAGGATCGATATGATCGTCTACTCTGATATCGATCAGCCTGTCCTCCCAAATTCTGCCTGTAGAGAGACAATTAACAACAATCAATGCCGCCGACTGACAACCTCTTATGTCTCCTCCTTCTCGCTCGGCAGCCTCAAGAGATGCAATAAGACGTTCCGGTAATTTCTCTTTCGATTCCTCAAAGGCTCTCCCCATTGCCTCCCATACATTAGTATTGAGCATCATATTGGCCTGACAGGAGTAATTCTCTCCTGTTTTATGGCCGGCCTCGCCTATACACAACTCACCTGTAAATGCAGCCGCACTGCCTCGTCTGTCCACCATTGCAATTTGTCTGTAGTCGATACGACTATCTGTGGCAAGAAGTGATCTGAGAGCGCTTGAAGCGCTTTTACCGACGCGCATCATATCCAGTCCAAGTTGACCATAGGTAAGTTCCGGAAGTCCCTGAGTTACAATTGCGCCGACACCGGCCTCCGCCCAGGGCGAAACAGTGCCCACTGAAAAGTAATGAGACTGCACGGCAACCCCTATCTGACCGTTTTCAGGATCCCTTGCAACGATGGAATATGTACTCAGTGGTCTTTTGATCATAAAAATATCTAAACAGTCAGGACTCCGCCGTGCTCGGCGCTTCCCAACAGGCCGTTACTCATTGATATATGTCCGATACGTCTCCAGTCTCTGTTTAAAATATCCGTTCCATAAGCGTCAGTGGCGACAGGGTCGAATCCTGCTATGAGCATGTTTGGTTTCGGATTGCAAACAGGCCCCCATAAATGAGCGTCTTTCATTCCCACAGTGGCGTCAATAATCGTAAAGTCAGGACGTCTGTAAGTATTCAGGTCAAATAACGAGTCATGAACATATCTGTGAAAGGAAGACTTCTTCCAACTCCTGTCTTGCTGATAATGATTCGGAGGCAGCACTCCCATCATATTTTTCATGGAAAGAGTAATCCCGGCAAGGGTATGAGCCTTTAACACAGGTACGGAGATAAGAAAACTATCCATAATAATCTCGGGCAGGAACATTTCAGGCCATTTGCTGCACTTATCGTTAACCAGACGAACCGACTTCTCCTCATTGAGATCTATTAAACCGATATGTTCACCTTTTAATAAAGCATAATAGCCGAGTGATTTAAATATACTCATCGTCGTCTCAGTAACCGAACCGCTTCCTTCAGCGATTATTATCTCCGTTTCCGGTAGTCTTGCATGGATGAATTCCGTAATGGCTCTGACCAGCTCAACAGGAGTTGTCACAGGCGGAGGTTGCGACTCTACAAGATTGGGCTTGATAATAACCCTTTTATACTCTTTAATAGATGAAATTACTTCGGAAGCATCAAGAAGGTCGAACACGGATTGCCTCCACTCTTTAAAGTAGCAGACAAAAATATCACTATCATGTTGTTTCATTTTATCCCTCGTTATATAATGTTAGTGAGCATTTAGTAAAGGGCGTTATTTCTTTCAATAGTTTACAGCATAAAGGAACCAACCGTAAACTCAATACCATTCACTTAAGGGGTGAAGCACCTTCCGACGTAAGCGGGTCATGTTTGAGAAGGCGCAGCGAAGCGGAGCCTTCGAGTTTAGCCGCTGAAGGCGGAAGGTGCTTTGCTCCTTAAGTTAAATGACATTGACCGTAAACTGTAAACCACCGTCTGTCTTACACTCAGGCCCTATACTTATTAACCTGTTCAGCTAAACTTTTGGCGTCAATTCCCCAATTGCTGACGATACGTTCTTCACTGTCTTTAAAAGCTCCTATAAAAATCATAATCGTATCTAAAAACCACCACATTCCAAAGCCGCCCATAGTAAAAAACATGGCCAAACCGGTTCCCGTTTTATGAACGTAAAAACGGTGTAACCCCGCCCATCCGAAAAAGAGGCATAAAATAAAAGAAAAAAAGCGACTCCTTGGTGAAAAATTATTTTCATCCATAAATACTCTCCTTTTTGAATTGACAATTCAATTTTTTAGAAACTGATTGTCGGTCTATGTTTCCTATAGGTTTAGTATTGACCCGATGTGGCCTTGATTATATCCTTTTTCGCTACGATACCCGCAATTACGCCATCTTTCATTACAGGTATAAGGTGTTTCTTCTGTACGATCATGATTTCCGCTATCTCCTGAATGGTTGTTTCTTCATCTATTGTTATGACTTCTCTGGAACATATTTGTCCGACATACATAGATGTCATCATTTCAATCTCCTTTTCCATTTGGCTGTATCGTTCAAGAGGGATAATAGCGTCAAATATCCGTACTACCGTTGGTATATGTAGTGGTCTTTCTCTGTTAATAAGGTCGCTTTCCGTGACAATACCGTAAAGCCTGCCCGATTCATCTACAACAGGCGCCCCGGATATATGTTTTTCCATTAATAGTTTGCCAAACTCATTCACCGATGTGTCAGGTTTTACAGTTATAACGTCTCTTGTCATAATATCTTTTGCTTTCATAGGTACCTCCTTAATTAATGTAGTAACCGTTTACTTTGAGTCTGCATTAAGGATTTTACGATTGAGATTCCATCGAAGATGAATGTTATCTCAGTAATGTGGCTATAATAGATAAAAAAATGGTTACTTGAATACCAATCATCCAGATAAAATATTTGGATATTTTTTGATCCAGTCCGCCAATTCTGTTATCAAGGGCATTGATTCTACTATCGAAGGCATTGATTCTGTTATCAAGGGAATCGATTCTGTTATCCAGGGAATCGACTCTTCTGTCTATTTTTTGATCCAGAGCATTGATTCTGTTATACAGGGAATCGACTCTTCTGTCTATTTTTTGATCCAGAGCATTAATTCTATTCTCAAGGTGTATAATCATATCTTTCAAATCTTCCCAAGCACCGGAATGCTCTTCTAACTTTCCTTCCAAATAAGCGACTCTTTCTTCAAGCGTTGTAAGCATAGATTATAAAACTCCGACATGTTACTATGTTATCAGGTAAAAAATACCCTCTATAATAAAGTAAACTATTTGCTTTGCTATCGTCAATTTCCTGAGTCAATTTATACATAAAGAGAAGCCGGGCAGATATGTAGATTAATGCTTTTCTATAAAGTTATAAGATTTTTTATGCCTCAGATTTCGTTTGAATATGTGAAAAGACAAGCTACTACTACAATTACTTGATTTTAAGAATACATATTGCCCATAATTCTTATATTATGTTAACAGATATCAGGGTGCATCCATGAAAAGTGGAAGAACGATTTTATTTCTTTCTTTTATATTAATTCTTTTTTTATCCGTCAAATTTATAAGTGAAGTGTCAGCCGGGGATTTAAAAGAAGCGGATGTACTAATGTACGAATATAAGACATATTTACACAAAGGAGATTTTGAGCAGGCTGTTTTGAGCGCTGAAAAGGCGGAATCTGTTTATCGTAAGCTCGGTTATCGGGAGAAACAAATCGAGGCTCTGACGAAACTTTCCAAGGCTTATGGAAAACTTGGTTTTTACAGTAATGGGGAAAAACATCTTAAAAAGGCATTGAATATAGCCGAGTCAATAGATAACATAGAATATAAGGCATTGGTGCTGAGTAAGCTGGGAGCTCTTTATCTGACAACCGGGAACCTGAACAAAGCAGGCAGTTTACTCAATAAGGCACTTGCACTGAGGGAGGATAGTAAAAGTATTACAGCAGCTCTTTATAATGACATCGGTAACTTCTATTTAGTAAAAAAAATGTATAAAAAGGCTGAAACCTCATACATTAAATGTATTAATACAGCCGTAAAGGAAAGAGATAAGAATCTCCTTTCAAGGGCATGGTTGAACAGAGGAGCACTTTTTTTGTTAAAGGGCAAATATAAAGAATCTGAAGCTGCTGTAAAAACTTTTTTAAAAATATCCAATGATTTGCCCCCATCCCATGATAAAGCAATGGGAGCAATTCGTGCTGCAGGACTGTATCAAAAGATTGCTTCCTCCGGCGAACATACAGATTTTAAAGGGGATGAAGCCAGTTATAATGCCTTAACAACAGCTTTATCCACTGCAACTGAAACAGACGATTCAAGGGCTGCCTCTTATGCCCTGGGCTACCTTGGCGGACTCTATGAAAGAAGGGGGCGCTTGGAAGAAGCCCTATATTTTACAAGGATGGCGGTCTTTGAGGCTCAGAAGATAAATATCCCGGAATCTCTGTTTCTCTGGCAATGGAGGAAAGGCCGTATTTTTAAAATGCTCGGAGAGCGGGATAAAGCAATTATGGAATTCAAAAAAGCCGCCTATACTCTGGAGACAATACATAGGGAAATGACCGGAGGGTGTGAGCTCTGCATAACTTCAATTTTTAGAGAATTCGTGGCGCCCGTATACTACGGTCTGGCAGATATGCTTTTGGAGCAGGCGAAAAGTGAAGACGACGATGAAGACATGCAATCTTACCTTATCGAAGCAATCGAGACAATGGAGACCTTGAAAACCGCCGAAATAAGAGACTACTTCAACGACCCATGCGTTGATGCATATCAGGCCAAGTCTAAAAGACTCGAGGCTGTTTCCGACAATATGGCTGTTATATATATTATTCCCTTATATAACCGAACAGAGCTCCTGGTAAGTACAAGTGGCGGCATTAAAAGGTTTTCAAGCGATGCAGACATTGTGACACTCTCAAAAGAAGCAAAACGTTTCAGACAAAAGCTCGAAAAACGGACAACACGCCAATATATGAGTCACGCAAAAAGACTATACGACCGGATTATGCGTCCCATCGAAGAAACACTGCTTTCAGAAAGCATTGAGACACTTATTTTTGTGCCTGACAGAAGTCTCAGGGCAGTACCAATGTCCGCTCTTCACAACGGCAGAGAGTTTTTAATTGCTAATTATTCCGTAGTAACCGTCCAGGGGCTTACCCTTGTTAATCCAAGGAAAATCGACCGCAACAGGGCATCTGTTCTTTTAAGTGGAATAACCGAATCGGTTCAGGGATTCCCGGCATTGCCGAATGTATCTTCAGAGCTTATGGCAATAGACCGTTTGTTTAGAAGTACAATTATTAAAGACAGTGAGTTCAGCACCAAAAGAGTTGAAAAGGAACTTGGCGAAAAACAATACTCCATCGTTCACATTGCATCACATGGGGAGTTTAAAGGCGAATCCGGTGACAGCTATCTGCTGGCGTGGGATGACAGACTGACAATGGATCGTCTGTCGGACTTAATAAAGACCGGCAAATTTAAAGAAAGAGGAGTTGAGTTGTTAACATTAAGCGCCTGTCAAACCGCTGCCGGCGATGACAGAGCTGCTTTAGGGCTGGCAGGTGTGGCTATCAAGGCAGGGGCGGGAAGCGCCCTGGCCTCTCTTTGGTATGTGAGTGACATCGCATCAACGGAATTGATAACAGAATTCTACAGTCAACTTCAAAGTCCGAATATATCCAAAGCAAAGGCAATTCAAAAAGCACAATTGAAATTAATAAACCATACACCATTCAACCACCCCGGCTACTGGGCGCCATTCCTGCTGATTGGTAACTGGCTATAGGGCAGTTTACAGTTGACGGTTGACAGAAAATTATAACCGTCAATCGTCAACTGCAAACCGCCAACCATACACTGCCCTTATGATGAACCTTAACTCCATACTGATCAGGTTTCCCAAGCTGACGACTGCCTCCATATCTCTCTTAACAGGAATAATAATTATAATTTTCCGTTTAACCGGCAGTCTTGAGTTTATGGAACTCTCTGCTTATGATTACTTCCTGCGGCTAAACTCCAAAAAAAACAGCGTAAATTCTCCTATCGTAATTATTACAATATCCGAAGATGACATAAAGAGACAAAAATCATGGCCCCTCACTGATTCGATTCTGGCAAAGGCGCTGAATACAATTCTCCTACAGAGTCCGGAAGTTGTTGGTTTGGATATATACCGAGATTTCCCGGTACCTCCGGGAAGTAATGAACTAAAAGAAGTTTTTTTCAGAAATCATAACATTGTACCTGTGTTTAAGATGGGTGATAATCGCTCGCCGGGCATAGGACCTCCTTATATCGTAAAGGAAAACGATATTGTGGGATTCTCGGATCTCATAGTGGACAGCGGAGGTATTGTGAGAAGGGGAATTCTTTATTCTAGTGACGGTGAGCATATCTATCGCTCCTTTGCAATGTTGATATCTCTTATATATTTAAGCTCAAAGGATATTGTCGAAGAGTCCGATCCCCTAAACCCGCTGGCTCTAAAACTGGGTGAAGGCGTATTTACTCCCTTTACATCAAATGAAGGAGGATATGTAAATGCAGACACAAGAGGATTTCAATTTCTTATTGATTTCAAAGAAGGAGAGTCTTCTTTTCAGACCTTTTCCCTGACTGATTTACTTACCAACAAAATTCCAAAGGGAACATTCAAAAACAGGATAGTGCTTATCGGAAGTACGGCTGACAGTGTAAAAGATTTTGTCTATACGCCAATAAGCGGTTCCAGGGAGTATGACAGAAGGATGTACGGCATTATCCTCCATGCCCATATAGTAAACCAGATAATACGGTCTGCATTATACGGCCACAAAGCTATGAGAGGCTTTGACGAAATATTTGAATGGGGATGGATTTTATTATGGTCCATTGCAGGCGGTATGTTATATTTCTTTATTCGATCATTTCGATATTCCCTTATTATAGGGATAGCAGGTCTGACAGCACTTGTTTTAATTTCCTGGCTGACTTTTAAAAAAGGCCTTTGGATACCTCTCATTCCTCCTGCCATGGGATGGTTCTTTTCTCCAATTCTTACCGGTATTCAGGAAAAAGTGAACAGATCAGCTCTTATGAGAATCTTTTCCATGCATGTATCATCTGAATTCGCCAATACAATTTGGAAGCAAAGGTCTCACTTTTTGGACAAAGGACTGCCAAAGCCACAAATTCTGACGGCCACAGTACTCTTTACAGATATTCAGGGATTTACCACAATATCGGAAAAAATGGTGACCAATGAAGGGAAGCCCGGATTATTAATGGAGTGGCTTAACAAATATATGGAGGTTATGGCTGAAACGATTATGAATCATGAAGGAATCATAGATAAATATATCGGAGACGCTATTATGGTAGTATTTGGTGTTCCCATAGCTCGTACTACCAGGGAAGAGATAGAGAGAGATACAATGAACGCTGTCAAATGTGCGCTCTCAATGGAAGAGAGCCTAAAAGGGCTGAATAACTTTTGGCGGGAGAGAGGGGTGGAGGAAATCAGAATGAGAATCGGTATCGCCACAGGCAGACTTGTAGTGGGCAGTCTTGGCAGTAAACATCGTATGGAGTATACTGTGATCGGCGATACTGTAAATATCGCTGCAAGGCTTGAGAGCTATGAAAAGAATTCCAACGATCCCGGGTTGAATTACGATCGGTGCAGAGTATTACTATCGGAAGAGTCTTTTAATTATGTGCAAAACCTCTTTCACATCGAGCCGGTGGGGGATGTTACACTGAAAGGTAAGGAGAAGAGCATAAAAGTCTACAGGGTGTATGGTTATAATAAATCTTAACTATTCATGGTTTAAGGGAAAAGGCATAAGGCATATGCTGAAAATATTGGTGCTTTTTTGTACACAATTTCACTTATAAGCGACTATTTTAATTGACGATTTTCGATTGACTATTGACGATTTAAGGATTGTCAATTAATAATTATAGATGCTGGCGCTTTTCTTTGCGCTACTGAGTTTAAAACACCGGATCGACAAGAAATTGTTGATATAGAGTCTCTAAGGGCCTAATAGTCTTCACCCTTCAGTCTATACACTTAAGTACTTACTATATGCCTTGTTATAGTAAGCGATTTTATATTATGATTATGAGCATTTTAAATATCCAGGTTTTTTTAGTAAGCTCTCTGTCTAAACATCTATGATCATGGCAGTTTCTGACGAAAATTTATAAGAAACATCGGAAATCTATTATACTTAATATGACAATATCTATTTTTACCTTAATAACCTTTATACTTTTTTTCATCTCACCTGCCATCACCTGTTCCGAGATCATCGCAGATGGCGCCTTTGGAACAAAGGGCGCTCTTGAAGGGCCTGATTATCTGATAACCGATGATATGGGGCGAATAGAAGGAAGCAATCTTTTTCACAGTTTTTCCGAGTTCAATCTCTACAGTAACGAGAGCGCTACATTCACTGGACCTGAGAGTATAGAGAACATAATATCAAGGGTTACCGGAGGAAGTGAATCTTTTATCAACGGATTATTAAAATCAGACATAGAGAAAGCGGATTTCTATTTTATAAACCCCTCAGGTGTCATATTTGGAGAGAATGCCACACTGGATATGGGCGGCTCTTTCCATGTAACAACCGCCGATTATTTGGAACTGAGCGACGGAACGAGGTTTCATGCCATAGCTCCTGAAAACAGCCTGTTAACGACCGCGCCACCGGAAGCATTTGGCTTTCTCGACGGCAATATCGGCGAGATTGTAGTGGAAGGCAGTTATCTGAATGTTCCGGATGGGGAAACGATTTCAGCCATTGGCGGTGACATTACCATCTTAAACGGTTACCTCCATGCTCCCGGAGGAGTTATCCATATCGGGTCTCTCTCCTCTGAAGGGGAAATCGCAATCAACGACTTTGAAGGAGAGATCGATTATTTTGCCGAACCGGGAGACATAAATATTATTCAGACCTCTTCAGAACGTTTGGAGCTCGATGAAGAAACAGTCGGAAATATCGATGTTAGCGGCTACAATGGTGGAACCATAAAGATTTTTGGCGGGAACCTCTCTCTGGATCGGGGAATGCTTTCATCAACGACCTTAGGTGGTGAAGGCGCCGGAATCTTTATAGATATTGAGGGGGAAGTCTTGATGGTGCACAGCGGGAGTATAAGTACTGTAAGTGAAGAAGGAGAGGCAGGTGATATATCTATCAACGCAGGGAGTCTGTTAATATCGGGCAGCTCATCAATAGACGCATCGACAACGAAAAACTACTTCACGTCCGCCACAGGTAACGCCGGTGGCGGGGACATATATTTGGACATAGATGATCTTATCGACCTTCGGGGCGAAATTGTAAATATGACCCATGACGGAGATGGCGGTAGTATTTATATCAATGCCTCACACATAATCATGACAGGCAGCTCCATGCTCGACGCCGTTACATACGGTGAGGGCCATTCCGGAGACATCTATATTGTAACAAACGATCTCTCCATGACAGGAGCAGCGGAAATAGGCACCGGTTCTCAAGTCGCGGCGTCCGGCGACGCCGGTGATTTATCCATAATCGCATCGGATTATATTCACTTATACGCTCCCTCAGGCAACGGATTCCCGCCAGGTATTTATACAGCCACTTTCAGTAGTGGTGATGCAGGAGATATGTATATTTCAACATCCCATTTAATTCTGGAAGAGAGTACAATGTTAGGTTCCAACGTTTACTGGAATGGAAACGCAGGAGACATTTTGATTGAAGTTCATGATCTGGATATTACGGGAGGCGCATGGATTACTTCAGGCACATCCTTCACATATTCCAGAAACTACGATAAAGCGACCGGAACCGGTGGAAACCTGATAATTAATGCCTCTGGAACAGTAAATATTTCAGGTTATAACGACGAAAATTTCAGCAGCGGTCTTTACAGCGGCGCCGGCGCCCTGGGTGACGGAGGAGATATTATAGTAAAGGCCGAAGAAATTCATCTCACAGACAAGGGAATAATCTCTTCCACGGCAACGGGTCAGGGAAAGGCGGGAAATATTATTATCGATGCAGGTGAAAAGCTTACCGGTAAGAGCTCCATCATCGCTACTTCTTCCACGGAATCCTCAGGGGGTAATATTAACATTAAAACCGACGATTTGATACTGACGAACAATAGCACAGTTACCTCGAGCGTCGCTTCAGGAGAGGGGGGCGGAGGCAATGTTACAATAGATACCGATACGATTACCGCGCTGGATAACAGTGATATCACGGCAAACGCAGATCAGGGCTATGGAGGAGACATAACAATTGACTCTGTGGCGCTGTTTTTTTCGGAAGACAGTAATCTCAACGCCTCTTCTAACATATCCGGTCAGGAGGGAGAAATAGAAATTAACTCTCCCGTTATAGACATAAGCGGCTATCTGACGATTCTGCCGGAGACTTTCATTGATGTCAGCGAGCTCCTTCCGGCTCAATGTTCCGCTCGCAGGCTGGAAGATATAAGCAGCTTTATAATCAAAGGCCGAGACGCTCTGCCTGCCGTACCATATCGGTTAATGGAAAGCAGATGAAAAAGGACGGTTTACGGTTCACAGTTGACGGTTGACGGTAATTTCAGAAGGACACAAAGTAACAAATGAAGCATCCTGCCGTCAGGTCCCCTCTGTTTTTTTTTCAACCCTGATCCCTGATTCCTGACCTTAAACTGTAAACCGTCATCTGATATCGCATGGCCTGTTTTTTACCTTTGCACATTCTTTGAAAAAACCGATACCTGTTAGCAGATTCTCTCTTATCCTATACAAATCGGTACTGTCCGGATTCTTTTCTATTTGTTCTGACAGTGATGAAAATGCATCATACCATATCCCTTTTTCTGCATAAATCATCGGAGCCTCCATGTTGTTATTGCTCAGACTCTTTTCCATCTCCTTTGTGAGTCTGACACGTTTTACCGGCCCCCCTACATCTATGGACCTGGATCTGTTATTCATATCAGGGACAAGAGATACAAACCACTCATATTCTACATCCCTCTCAAGCTTTATACCATAATCTGATAAAGAAATGCTCTGAATACCATATTTGCCTTGCATATCGAGTGTTGTTTCCACAAGGGGGTCTTCGTATCTGAGGTCATTAAAGGTAAATATAATTTTGATATTTGTAGGTTGTGAAAGATACCAAAAGAGAGAGGGCTGGTCCATTGTTGTCAAACCTGTGTGATTTGGTATAAGCGCGGCCAGTACGACATCGGACAACTCTTTATCACTCTCCCCTCTTGTGGCGAAACCAATTCTGTTCCCCGGCATACCGACAACAGTAACAGGAGGCCTGGCGGGAATTGACTTTCGATATTTAATTAGAGGTTTATTTTTATTCTCTTCTGTATTTTTCATATCATTCACATCCGGCAAGTCGGCCTCTGTTTTTCCGGAATTGCCGACACCTTCATCGATTCCATACAAAAAGAAGGGAAAGGACACAAAAAAGAAAAGAATAAATAATAATATGATCTTAAATTTGTCTTTCATTTTTAATACCTCTTTTTTTATTCATACAAAGGCGCGAAGGATTACCTGTATTTACCTTCCTTTTCTAATACACTTCTGACAAAATCAAGCTCTATCTCCAATACATCCGCTATATGCTCAGCCTGCATATTCGCTCTCTTATGCAGTTTAATTATATCCTCTTTCTTTGCTTTAAAAACCCCCTTTTCCATTCCTTTTTCCATTCCCTTTTCTTCTCCCTCGTGATACCATTTCTCCGCTAATGTCGGCATTAGACTCTCACCTCCTTCTCCGATTGTCTGTTTTAATGCCTCCAGGATTGCGTCCTCTCCTACTCTCTCCGTTGCCTGACTCAAATACCTCAATAACACCTCAAGATATTCCAATCCCCTCTCCTTATCTCTCAACTCCGCCAACAACATGAATATTTCGCTTAATTTCTCTCCCAAATCCTCTCTCTTTATGTATTTCAACATCAATAGAAATACTTTCAGTAATACACCTCCCTTTATCTCTTCATCACTGTATCTGCTCAGATCATATAACAAATAGCCATAATCCGGTATATACTCTCTCAATTCCGATACCGGACCATCCAATATTTCCGACAACCTCTCCGCTACTTTCCACTTCTCCACTCCGTGATATATCACAAGGGGGATTATTATCGGCAATCCTTTTGATACTTTATGCTGCTTTACATGCAGTTTCCAGATTTCCACCATATAGCCCAATACCTGTAATAGTGTTAACTCATCTGTGCTGCTCTTATGTTCAAAGAGTGCATATACATATCCCGGCTTTCCTCCAAGCCTCACATTATACAGGGTATCGGAAAAGTACTCCCTTAAATCCTCTTCTATAAATGTGTCCTTTGATATCTCTATGTTTTCATAGTCTATTAATTCCAACACCCTGCCGGGCAGGTAGTTCTTCAAAAAGTCGGAGGCATTCTCCTTCCTGCTTAAAGATTCCTTGAAAAATCTGTCATGCGGATTCGGTACTTTCTTCACTTGAATTCATTATACATGAAAGGTTTACTGAAGGGCAATTTATTTTAGCATTGGCAGGGCCTTACTCGGATGAAGAGAAAGTTGCGGATTAACGGTTTTTTGTTACTTTGAATCACTGTTTAACTCTACACTCACTTTTTCCATGATTTCATCCAACTTCTTCCTGCATAACACAAAGACTCAAACACTCTTCTGCCGATGTCCTCTTGTATATAACTAAAGTGTCGCTGTAGTATTAAAGATTTCATCTGATATAAGCGACTAAAAAGCAATTGACATTTGTATCGATTTTTGCTATTGTTCTTTGAAAACTGAAATAAACAACAGCCCTGTTATCTTACATGAAAACATCTTTGTTAATTAAAACCAATTCCATATTAACTGCCATTATTTTAAGTCTCCTTTTACCTCTTTTTCTTAATGCCTCCATAGGTGATGTAACTGATTCTTTTGAAGCACCTGGATCGGGACCACCGGGTTCACACCCTCAAGGATTGGCTTTTGACGGCGAATATTTGTGGAATGCAGACTGGAGGGACGATAAAATATACCTTCTTGACAGGGCGGGTAAAATTATTGATTACTTTGACTCTCCGGGCTCTTACCCGAGAGGTCTTGCCTTTGACGGTGTTCACCTGTGGAATGCAGATAGTGATGACAATAAGATATACAAACTCGATACATCCGGAAATATTATCGATGCCTTTGACTCTCCCGGACCTTATCCCTGTGGACTGACCTTTGATGGCGTCTACTTGTGGAACAGCGACGATTTCCATGACACAATATACAGAATCGATACCAAAGGCAATATTATCGACTCCTTTGACTCTCCCGGGACAAACACAAAAGGTCTGACCTTTGACGGTATTTACCTGTGGAACAGCGATAGCAGGAAGGAGAAAATTTACAAGACAGATACCTCAGGCAATGTGATCTCATCTTTTAACTCACCGGGAACAAATCCGCAGGGACTGGCCTTTAGCGATAGTTATCTGTGGCATTCCGATGATAACGATGATATGATATACAAAATCGATATATGTGAATACACGCTTTCTCCTGAAAATGTCTTTTTTATCTATGAATATAATCAAGGTACCGTACATGTGAGCGCAGCCTTTGGTAGTTGCACATGGAATGCTTTTAGTAACGTTGACTGGATATCGATAAATTCCGGTGACAGCGGCGTTGGTAATGGAACCGTTGAATACTCGATCAGTGAAAACAGCAACTCTTTTATGAGAGAAGGCGCTATCACAATCGCCGGCATGCCATTTATCATTACTCAAGCTTATAAAGGCTCTATAATTGTCGATTCATTCGACTCTCCTGTGTTGCGTCCTACAGGCATGACATTTGAGGGTTCACATCTATGGATCGCAGATAATCTTAAAGATATGATATATAAAATAGATGCATCAGGCAATGTCGCAGTCTCTTTTGACTCTCCCGGAGGATCACCTGTCGGTCTTGCCTATGATGGTGAGTTTTTGTGGCACGTTAATTCAGGGAGATCGGATACTCTGTACAGGATGGATACAACAGGAAATATCATCGATTCCATTGAATTCAGTGAAACAGGGCTTGGTTACCTGACTTTTGACGGAACCTATTTCTGGAGTATCGATGCAGGGGAAGATAAGATATATAAGATTGACACTTTCGGAAATATCATCGATTCCATAGATTCACCTGGCTCACAGCCTGTTGGACTGGTCTTTGACGGAACGTATTTATGGAATTCCGACTCTGTTGATGATAAAATATATAAAATCGATTTTTCGGGAAATATCATCGATTCATTCGATTCTCCCGGGACGAGCCCAAAAGGGCTGGCCTTTGACGGAACTTATCTGTGGAGCTTCGATTCTTCAGATGATAAAATTTATAAGCTTGACATTTCAGGAGAAACTTGGCCTTAATTAAGAGAGGCAGTGAGTTCAACAGTGAATTGTATTTTATTGCCTGTATTAGTAAGTAAATTTTTTGCCTGCCCTCCGGATACGCCAATCTGACACGTCTCTCGAATGATTATTTTAGTATCTGCACAAAAATAAATTACCCTCTTGCATTTCATACTCAACTGGCTTCGACTGAATTTCAATTGTAAAATGCTCAAAAGAGCGATGCTATTCCTCTGATTTTGCTCAATCAGTTCAGCCGAATATGATTCAATTATGAACGGTAACAGACCAATTTATTTTTGCGCAGACCCTTATAATATACTTGAAAGAGCATGTTCTATTTGTCGCTTTACTAAAGGGAAAAAGTTTTCCGCCAGCTTAAATACCTCAGTGCATCCAATTTTTATCTCATTATGTTCTTTTTCGTATTTTTCCTTTGAATTTTGAATGGCGGTTTGAATAAATATGGGATGCTTTCTACTGTCAAAACCGCTTTTTAACTTCTCGTGCAGATGAGCTTTCCAATTTGCCGAAATCTCCATACCGTTAAATTCCATAAATTCGCAAAAATGGTAAAACAGCCAGACTTCAAAGCAAGGATTGCTCTGAGCTACAAACCAATTTTTTTTACTTTCACAATTACTTTTTAGCTGGGAAATCTTATCGAGCCAAGTATCGGTATCAATAACGAACCATACTTCATCATTTTTAGACAATTCGTATTTTGGATCAGAATCATTTTCTGTATTACATATTTGTGATTCAGCTTTTTGATACAGCCCTGTTGGAGAGTTATTGTCATTTTGACTTGGGGCTTCAACTTCTAATCTGATTTGTGAGCTGATTTCAGAGAAATAGTTGAAATATTGCTTTTCTCTCTTTTCTCCTTCACAGTAAATAATAAATAGCCGAGCATCTCTGGTTGGCTCTACTCTTGTATAGAATCTATTCTTTAATATCATAATTTTGCCAATTCAAATCTTTTAGATTCGCTATAAATGGAATGGAACCATACCTCCCAGTTAAATACCCCTTCCTTATGTTAACACCTTGTTGATCATGAAAATCACTTAGTGAGTACAAATCTGTACAGGCATCGTGATTTTTCTCTGCAAACCAAATTTCATCTTGTCTGAATAGACTTTGATCCAATAAATTTGATTCATGCGTTGTAAAAATTAACTGCCCCTTAGTATTCCTGTCTTGGGAAAACTTGTCTATCAGCTCTTTAATCAATAGTGGGTGTATGCTCCTTTCTATCTCATCTATCACAAAGACTTTGCTCTTATTAACAATACCATGAAAAGCAGGTATAAAATCTAACAGACGTATTGTACCATCCGATTCTTCATACAAGTTAAATACAGCTTTGACGTCACTTCTTGCTTTATGCTCAAACTGGAGTTTTTTTACATAAATATCATTCTTCTCTTTAATGAAAATTAACTCCTCACCATATTCGTTTATGATTCCCAACATGGTAGTCGATTTTTTATTGAGTTTTTCTTTTATATTATTGATTTCTTTTAAATTATCTTCTCCAAAAAACTCAGTCAATGTTTTTCTCTGACATTCAATCCCCTCTATTCCCATATAGAAAGACCGCATGATATCTTCAGCAAATCTTTTTAAACTATCATCGGTTTCGATCATCTGAACTAAAGCTCCCGGGCGAGAATTTGGAGTTACTATGTGCAATGTACTGTCAAACCATTTAAGTGCTGCTTCTATGACTTTTAAATTTTCATTATCAAGAGTCGTTAAAAGTCTCAAAACAATTTTTTCAGGCTTACATAGATTTTTCTCTATAACTCTTCTTAGAGTTTGACTCTCAGTATCGTTTTCAAGAAGTGCTGTTATTATTTCTGTTTTATTGTTACCTATGTCAGTTTTTCTTTCGTAAAGTAATTTATCTTTATTTTTTCCCAGCCCTGAAAGATAGAGTTCTTCACTAATAATCACACCATCCAGTATTTCTATACCATATAAATAGGCATTATTATCTTGAAAGTACTCAACAACAAAAGTCTGAGGTTTGCTTTGATCGTTCTGTTTAAACTTAAATTGAGTATTTGCGAACTCAGATGGTATTTCTTCATACTTGACAATCATTTTTAGCATCGATAATGCATTTACTAAATTCGACTTCCCTGCACCGTTGGCGCCATAAATTGAAGACATTTTTAATATTTCAAAATCGTTTATAATATATTTATGTTCTCTCAGTCTGTCTGTAGCTGACATTGGGAGCATATGAAATACACTTTCATCTCCAAAGGAAAAAATATTATTTACGACAAATCTGATTAACATAATGAAATATACCTGCTTGTCACCAATAGAATCTATTTTACCATAAATGAACTATATACTATGAATGTTCGTTCAACTCAGAATGTCTTTATTAAGAACTGCAGCGAGTTCTATCGTGAATTGCACACCCCTTTCGGTATTAGTGCAATAGAGCATTCCGTCCATATTCTTTTCGATTATGGTCTTTGACATATAAAGGCCAATACCTGTGCCTTCAGAAGTCTGCTTTGTAGTAAAGTATGGTTCGAATATTCTGTTTTTTATATCTTCGGGGATTGTTTTCCCGTTGTTCATTATATTGACAATTACTTTGTTTTCATTATATACAAAATCGATCAGTATCTCTCCGTTTTCATTGCTTAACAACCCATCGGTTCTTGCTTCGAGAATCGCCGTCCTTGCATTACTAATAATATTTAATACAACCTGTTGAAATTCATTGGGATAACCATTGACTTCCAAGTCTTCGTTTGTTGTGACATCGATCCTGTAATCGATATTGCTGTGCCTGAGTTGAGCGTCGTGTAGTGAAATTGCGTTACGAACGGCTTTAACGACACTGAAAAGTTCCTTATCCTTAGATGACCTGTAAAAATTCCTGAAATCGTCTATCGTACGAGACATATATTGTATCTGGTGCATCGATTCCTCGACTGTCTTACTGATGTATGAATCATCGAGTTCTCCGAATTGATAAGCGTCCTGAATATCCTGAACCATTATGCCAAGCGCATTGAGAGGCTGCCTCCACTGGTGCGCGATGGCGCCAATCATTTCACCCATGGCGGCTATTTTTGACTGCTGAATCATCATCTGCTCCTGAAGTCTTCTCTTCTCTGTCTCTTCAAACACTCTTTTCTCCAGATTCCTGTTAAACTCTTCGAGCTGTTGCGATTTCTCACGAAGCTCGTGGGTGCGCTCGATAACAATGGTTTCTACTTCCTCCTTGGCTTTTATTATCGCGGCCTCAGCCTCAGAACGCTGCTTTAAAGCGCGTTTCAGAAGAAGAAGAATAAAAATCCAGGTAAAGGATAAAAAGAGGGTGTTGAAAGCTCCGATGACGCTCAGAACAATCATTTGGGATTTGGTTGTAGTAAGCTCTTCATCCGTTCGATGATTGATCGAAGCGATGATTTTATCCATTCCTTCTTTATAAAGCTTTTTTTGAGATTCATATTCATTACTGAATAAAATCGCTGACGCCTCTTTCAGTTTCCCTGCGTTTGTATAATTAAAAGCCCTTTTTTCTATTTCGACCAGTTTAATGTTCGCAGTATCGGTTTGAGCCACAACAGACGATTCATAAGAATCAGGAACTAGTTCCATCGTCTTTTTTATGATGGAATCGAGCTTAGGTTCATGGATTTTATAACGTTTCTCCCACATAGGGTCACCTGTGACAGCCCCCATTCGTGCTGACATAGTAAGAATTTCATCGAGGTGAATAATTTTCCCGATGTTTTTATGTAAGGTGATATCAATAGTGGCGGCATCGGAATATTTATTATAAGCAAAGAAAACATACCAGCCGTTTAGCATAAAAACCACGATTGTGAAGATAATACATACAGCAAGCACAGCTACGGGGTATGTATATACGACTCTGTTTATGACACTTCCTTGCGTACCCATAACAAAAACAGAAGGCCCATGGTGAACCTTAAGAGATAATTATTTGTCGATCCTGTGGTTAAGAAATAAGACAAAGTGATTAGAACACAGTAACACAAAAAAAAACAGCTACATCAATCATCAATCGTCAATAGAAAATCGTCAATTAAAAAGATCAGGCAATCTGATTAAGCATACTGTCAACAAGCTTTTGCTTCTCTATATCCTCATCCGATGTCCGGCACGCAGCCATTGCCTCGTTCAGTTCCATCGCCTGAAACTCCAGTCCCTGCGCAATGGTGGACATTTCGCCTGAAATTGCGGCGTTTTGCTGAATGATACGATCTAACTGTTGTATCGCCAAATTAATCTGTTCTGCGCCTGTGTTCTCCTCTGCACTGGAAGCACTTATTTCCTGAACAAGATCAGCCGTTTTTTGTATATCGGGATTGACCTGTTCCAGGATTCTTCCTGCCTCCTCGGCGACACCGACACTTGAAGCGGAAAGCTCGTTTATCTCACCTGCGGCAGTCTGGCTTCGTTCCGCCAGCTTTCTTACCTCTGAAGCAACGACGGCGAATCCCTTACCCTGTTCTCCGGCTCTGGCGGCCTCTATGGCGGCATTAAGAGCCAGAAGATTGGTCTGTCTTGCAATATCTTCGATAATTGAAATCTTACCGGCGATCTCTCTCATTGCCGTAATTGTCTTACCAAAGGCTTTGCTGCCGTTTTTTATATCTTCAGCCGCCTTCAAAGATATTTTTTCGGTCTGCTTTGCATTGTCCGAACTTCTGCTTATATTTGAAACCATCTCTTCAATGGCTGCGGAAGACTCTTCTATCGAAGCTGACTGTTGAGATGCGCCTTCAGAGACCTCTCTTGAAGAGCCGCTTAAATGCTGACTATCTGTAACGACCTTATTTGTAATTGTTTTTACTTCATTTAGAAAATTACACAGCTTATCCACCATCATATTCATCGCTGTCATCAACTGCCCAATCTCGTCTTTGGACTTTACCTGTAATCTCAAAGTCATATCTCCCTCAGCTATCTGATAAGCTGCATTTACTGCGCCTTTAAGAGGGTTGAGCACTATTATATTTGCAAGCAGAATTGCGATGATTGTAACAAGTACAGTCGATATGAGCGCTGTAATTTGAACGACTTTAAGCAATTCAGTCTTCTCTTCCGATGCTTTTTTTAAAAGTACAACCGCTTTGTTGGACTCCTTTAGCAGAGGCACATTCTCGGTCCATATTTTATTTATGGATTCCTTAAACATTACCGATCCGGTGTCCACAGAGGGATCGACAATGATTTCCATCTTCTTTTTAAAGGATGCCCACATTCCCTCCACTTTACCAAGTTGTATTTTTGCTTCGCCCGTACTTGCAGGCAACATGGTTTCTTTGCCATCCGTACCAAGAGTGATACCGCCTTCTTTTAAAGCTGACAGGCTTTTATCATAAAGAGTAACTGTTTTTAAAAGAGCATTTCCTATTTTTACGGCTTTATCATCGGAACGGGATAACGATTGCAGTTTCAACGCCTCCTTTGTCATTTTCTGCGTCAACATTCTCTGCCTCCCTGAAATGTCTATTACTCTGGCGTCTGCGGACTGCGAGTCAATCACATAAAAAGTAGCGCCTACCACGATTAACATCAACAGTGCAAAAACACTAACCAGATAGACAACCTTGAGCTTTAAAGATGTAAGTTTCATATTTTCTCTCCTTTTTTCGAATCATTCCGGTTCTGGAATAATTTTAAATCAGGTTGGCATGTATGAACATGTCTGCCTTTTCTTGAACGAATGGTGACATTGACTATTTATTGTTACTCTTACCGCAACCCGAACTAACTTGTCTTAAAAAAGGAAATAATATCACGAAGTTGTTGGGAATGAGAATTAAGCTCCTCCGATGTAGAGGCCATTTCCTCGGCTGCAGAGGCGTTCCTTTGTATGACACTGTCCAATTGCTGGATAGCCTTGTTAATCTGATCTGCGCCTGTATTCTGCTCGGAGCTTGCAGAATTTATTTCCTGTACCAATTCAGCGGTTTTTTGTATATCAGGAACAAGCTTTTCAAGCATATCGCCGGCATTCTCTGCAACCTGCACGCTGGAAGAAGAGAGTTCCGTTATCTCTCCGGCAGCTGACTGACTTCTTTCCGCCAGCTTTCTTACCTCAGAAGCCACAACGGCGAATCCCTTTCCATGCTCACCTGCTCTCGCAGCCTCTATCGCTGCATTCAGGGCAAGAAGGTTTGTCTGACGAGCGATCTCCTCGACAACGCCAATCTTTTCAGAAATCTGTTTCATTGCATTCACGGCCTCTGTGACAGCTCTCCCGCCATCGATTGCATCTTTTGAGGCCCTCACGGCAATGGTATCGGTCTGCTGTGCATTATCGGAATTTTGCTTTATATTAGAGGCCATCTGTTCCATAGATGAAGAGGCCTCCTGGGCGGACGCGGCCTGTTCTGTTGCGCCCTGTGAAAGTCCCTGAGCACTGACACTCAGTTCGCTGCTTCCTGCGCTGACACTCTCGGCCATTGTTCCTATATTCTTTATCACATCATTGAGTTTGGTTAACATATTCTTCAAAGCACTCAGCATCTGCCCTGTCTCGTCACTGCTCTTGACATCGATTTGAGCAGTAAAATCTCCGTCAGCCAACTGATTTGCAATCTCCACAGCTTCGATAATCGGTTTTGTAATAAACCTTGCAAAAACGACAGCTGAAAAAATGACCAAAGCCAGTATAACGGCGCCCCATAAAATAACCATGTTTCTAAGTGATACAATTGACATGAACGCTTCCTGTTCATCGATCTCGCTCATAATCACCCAGTTAACATCTTCAATTTTTAGAGGTCTGTAAGATGATAGCACACTCACATCTCTGTAATCAGAAAATATTTCGGATTCCGCTTTTCCTTGTAGAGCGGCTTTCACGCCCTTTGTCATGACAGGTTGCAGGCCGACAGCGCTTCCCATATCTTTAATACTCTTTATTACCGCCTGGTCTACGCCGGAAGCACCGAGAGCTTTATAATAACCTTCAGAGTCCTCTATCAGAAACCTCGGCTGACTCCTCAACAGATGATCGTCACCTACAAGATAGGTCTCTCCGCTGTCTCCAAGCCCGACATCGCTCCATTTCCGGGCGCTTGTCATAATACCGTTGATCTTGTCGACAGGTAATTGAAAAACAAGTATGCCCGTCATTTTATTTCTGTCATAAATCGGCGATGCGACAAAAGAGGCGGCGCCATTATATGAAGGCATATATGACCTGTAATCAACTAATTTCACAAAGTCCTTATTCTCGCCGGCCATTGCATCTCGTACAACTTCTGCGAGATTCGTATCTTTGTAAGGACCTGTAAACAACGATGTGGCAAAGTCAACTTCCTTAAAAACCGAGTAAACAATGTGTCCTGTTTCCGGATCTATGAGAAAGATATCGTAATATCCGAATTTTTCGAGATAGTTCTTTATAACGGGGTGATATGTTCCATGGGCGCGATCATATCTGCTGCCGTCTCCCGAGGCGTCCAAATTATGCTTTTCCCCTCTTGGATGAGAGTTTTCGGAGATATATTTATATTGAAAATACTGTGTCATCTTGTCGACAGGCATAAAATCCGTCAATGAGGCCGGTTTATCCAAATTCTTATTCAAATCGGGAAGGAATTCTTTTTCATAGAAACTTTTAACGCTTAATTCCATATTTTTTTGCTGATCTTCCGTACTCATCTTAATAACGCTCGATATGGTATGGAAACCGCCTTTGAACTTCTTCATGGCGTTTACGATCATTCTGTCCTCGGAAAAGGTAGTAACCTGATCCCTTATCTGCTGAAAATACTCCTCGATCTGAGCTGCTTTTATCTCACGTACGGCAGTCAGTTTATTAAACTGCTCGTTGTGCAGCGATGTCCGAGCCGTGTTATAACTGATAAAACCTACGGCAGATATCGCCGTGAGACTGATTAATAAAAAAGCAAGAATAAGTTTGCCGCCGATAGTAAGATTCTTAGGGTTTAAAGATAAAGACATTTCTATTCCTCCTTAAAAAAGTTAATGAAAGTCATATACAGACTTTTTACAGGAGTGACACGCCAACGTTACCTCCTGCTGTGTTCTTGCAAAATTAAGTATTGTAGTAATTCTTTAGGTGTACAGACTGAAGGCTGAAGACTAAATTCACAGCCTTATCTGCCCTCATCCGTTAATTCGCTCTCCTCATCCGATTTGGCAGTGTTCTCTATATCCATTGGTTTTGAAACAATGCTTTTTTCTTCCTTTCCTTTATCTCTCCTTTCCCTGTCGTCTTCTACATGGAGCAATACGCGACTGTTTTCAATAATCGTTCGTTCGTCATTAATAAAATATATAATTTTAGACCCCGTAATTCTGTTCATACCATCTTCGGCTTTGGGATTATCGGTAAAAATGATCTTATCCTTCTTCGCCAGATAGACAGCCCTGTCAGAGGTGATTTTGCTGTCTCCCTGAATGACTCTGATATTTTTATATATATGAATTTCCTTTACTTTACCGCCCTGTTCCGTATATTTTACAACCATTTTATCGCCATAGATAACGGTATCTCCCTTTCGAGCTTTAACGGAACCTTCAAAAATAACGGTATTTGTCTTTTTATCGGCAATAAGGCTATGGGAAGTAATGATGAGCTTTTCGTCCTCTTTATTACTCTTTTTCTCTTTTTTTCTCTTTTTCTCGCCGGCGTCGATTTTCTTCTCGTTATCTGTTATCGCTTTAGCGGTATTGCTTTCATCCTCTTTTTCTTTATCGGTTATCATGATACCGCTGTTTTTTTCAACTTTCCTTTTAATTTCTCTATCTGACTCTGCCTCATCAATCGATTTTTCATCTAGGTCGGTTATTATTTTCGTTTTATATTCTTCTTCATGTACAATCTTCTTTTCCTCTTCACCTTTCACCTCAGGTTCTTTCTCCACGATCTCTGCACTGTTTTTTTCTTTTCTGTTATCTGTATTTACAAAATTATCCTTTGAGAGGGGGCTTCTTTTTTCTATCTTTTCAGCGACATCAGCCTTTTTTATAGTATCGGCATATGATACAGAGGAGAAATGAAGTAAAAAGACAGCGAATAGAAAAAGGAATAAGCTGTTTGATCCTGATTTCATCATATTGTACCGTATAATTGTATTATGAAAGATAATAATTTATCAATAAGTCACAACGTAAATGTCAATGAACCTCCAGTTCACCACAAAGTATGAAAATTCATAGCAAAAAGAAGAAAATGAAATATTCTAACCACGAAGCTCACGAAGTGCACGAAGTTTTTAAAGAAATTCTTTTTTCTTAGTGCACTGTTCTTTGTGGTTATTCAAGTTATTCAATTTAACCTCCTTTGGAGGGACTTTTTTAAGCTGATCGGTTATTCATGTTTGGGTTTCAACTGTCTTAATCACCTATGGTTTCAAAAACAGGATATCGTCCCTTTTTACTTATTGAAAGAACTCATTACTTCTCTGTAAATTTTCTCCCTCATGGTTATATATTTTTGAGATATGTGAATAATTTCGATTTTTTTAACCATTGCCTTTCTTGCTATCTCTCCTGCCGACAAAGTAGTCAGATGATTTCTTTTAACAGCCCTTTTACTCTCCTCACCTGAAAAAAAAGATTCTATAAAGAGAATATCAGAATCTCTTGCCAGCATTATTGCAGCTTTGATATTTTTTTCACATGGCCCGATATCGGTAATATATGTAATTTTCATACCTCTGCTTATTATCGCCAGATCATACAGTTCTTCTGTTGTAAACTTACTGCCGTTTATAATGAACTCCCTGTGAGCAGCTCCGTTTCTGATCGCAATTTTAAAGTCCGAAAGCCAAGGGCCGGGGAGAAAACCTTTTCTGTTGAGAAATTCTTTGTTTATATTAATATGGATATCCTCTTTTAGAGAAAATCCGAGAACAGGAATGCCGTGATCAAAGATAAACGTATTGACAGTACACCCCTCATCTGACAACAGGACATTCGATGCTTCCAGATTCGGCAAACTAACTTCTCTGAACTTATCTGACGCAGAAAAAGAAGAGTGAAGAATGACTTCAGGTCTTACTTCATAAACATCTATTCTAAGTGTATAATCTCCAATAAGATTCCATGTATAGCCTGCTAATTTGCCCTTGATTGCTTCAATAACGCCTTCAGGACCATAGACAATAAGAGGCATATCTCTCTTTAAAATGCATCTCAAAAGAGAATCGAATCCGATAAAATGATCTATATGCATATGTGTTATAAAAAGATGAGTTATCATATATATCTCACTGACATTCAATAACGAGAGATTGCCTGCATCAAAAAGAAAGGCTCTTCTTTTTCTTCTGAATCGGACAAACAGAGAAGGATCCGTAAAAGGATCTCCATGGGATTTACAAAAAAAAGTTGCCTTCATTTCTTGTAAAGTGTTAATCTTTCTGCACTGTTAATAATGATAGAGCTACTATAATAACAAAACAACTCTTTTTTATTGTTTCTATATATAAATATTATAAAAATGACAACTCACACAAAGGCGCAATATAATTAAATGATCTGCTACCGATAAAACTTCCACCTGTATGCTTTAAATATACCTCCGGATTTTTTTCTTTGGTCCTTTATGTGAGTAACAATACTATTATAATGTTGGGACTTGATTTTTTTCGGATACGGAAATTACCGAATTAACTATAAGCAACGGTGGGGCATCTTCGAGTCAGGTTGTCAAAAATTGCGCCTGAAAAAAATAGAACCCTACTACTATTAATACTATTTTGGAGGGAAAATGCCGGAACTTAGAAAGGATCCGATAATAGAAAGATGGGTTATTATTTCCGATGAACGGGGAAAAAGACCTTTGGATCTTGTTTCTCCTGCTTCAGGTCGTAAAGAGCCTGACTATTGCATCTTTTGTCCTGGTAACGAACTGACTTCTCCAAATGAAATCCTGGCCTTTAGAAATCCTGACAGTGACGGGACCGCCGAATGGACACTCCGTGTTGTTCCCAATAAATTTCCCGCCCTTCAAAGTACAGGAGAAACCGGAGAAGTAACCGAGGGTATGCTTACTATGATGAACGGCATAGGCACACATGAAGTCATTATAGAAACAAGAGATCATACCCTCTCTCTTTCAACGATGAACACAAAATCCGCTGAAGATGTATTGTGGGCCTATTACAGCAGATTAAAAGATCTGAAAAAAGACAATCGATTTAAATACATACATATTTTTAAAAATGAAGGTAAAGACGCCGGCGCATCGCTTGAGCACACACACAGTCAATTGATAGCTTTACCTATCGTTCCAAAAAGAGTACAGGAAGAGCTGGATGCATCTTTGGAGTATTATAATTCCAATAAAGAATGCATCTTCTGCAATCTTATCTCCCGGGAACGGGAATTACAAAAAAGAGTAATCGTCGAGAACGATGATTATATTGCTCTTTCTCCATATGCCCCAAGGGCGCCTTTTGAAACCTGGATACTTCCAAAACAACATCAGTCCTCTTTTCAACCTTATAATACAAATTTCTCAGGGTTGGCTGAGATGTTGCAAACAATCCTCCAAAGACTGGACAGACACCTGGAGATTCCGCCCTATAACTACCTGATCCACACCTCTCCTTTTTCCAAGGAAGAAAATGAATATTACCACTGGCATATAGAAATACTTCCGAAATTATCAAGAAGAGCAGGTTTCGAATGGGGCTCCGGTTTTTACATAAATCCGACATCGCCTGAGGAAGCGACCAAATTAATGTGTCAACTCTGATTCCGAAATAGTTCGTTAAGACTCAGTCTGAAGAAAGTCCTGACAGAAAACATCTGAAATGGCAGCAATAATTCAACAGAAAAACAGTTTCCCCGGAAATATTCTACACGATTCTTCAAAGGCCTCCTATACATTCGCAAGGGCCATTACTCCTGTGTCGGAACTAAACGAGTTGCTTAACAGGATGTCAGAAACGGTTTCTTCTCTTTTAGACTTTAAAGGTTGCGTTATCAGACTAAAAGAAGTTCCGAAGGGGTGGATAATCTCGTCTTATAATATTCCCTATGGCTTATTAAAGATATTGTCCGGCAGGCTTGGCAGACATATATCCGACATCGTATTCGAACAGAAAACGCCTTTAGTCGTAAATAATACCTCAACAATAAACAATGAGCTGAAGGTTCTGTCTCTTTATGTAAAATCCTTTGCCTCTGTTCCGTTAATTAAAGGGGAAAACGTAATTGGAACAATTGAACTCTATAATCGACAGAGTTCTGTTTCCCCGGATATATCAAGCTTCACATCGGCGGAGATTATTACTCTCGAAGGACTTGCTCTCCTTGCTTCCATGGCGATAGATAAAGCATATGCCTGCAATGAGGCCAGAAGAGGCAATGAAAAGCTCTCCAGACTGCTTTTCATTAATTCCGCTGTCAGAGGTACGTTGAAGCTCGAGCGACTCCTCAGATTAGTGCTCTCTTCGATTACCGTAAATGACGATCTTGGCTTTAACAGGGCTGTCCTTTTTCTTTTTGACAGTGAAAAAAGAGTTTTAAAAGGAAGGATGGGAGTTACACCCGGCGATTTGAGTAAAACAGGAAGTTTTGAGCAGGTTTTAGCCCGTGATTACAATAATATCCCTAATATGACAAACAACAATAAGAGAGTTCTTTTAAACTGTGACTCCCGATTTAATAAGATTAGTTGTAATATTGAAATTCCCGTAGATTACAACTGCTATATAACAAGAGCAGTAAAGGAAAAGCTGTCATTTAACGTAAAAGATGCAAGACAGGACAGCAACGTCAGTCCGATTATTTTGAATAACTTTAACACCGATGCTTATGCGATTGTTCCGGTTATCGCCAGAGATAAGACAATAGGTGTTTTATGGGTTGACAATGTTTACAGTAAACGTGAAATTACAGATGACGATATCGAATTTTTATCGGGATTTGCAAACGAAGTGGCGAGTACGATAGAAAATGCGAGATTATTCGAAAAGGTGTGCCACGCCGAAAACGAACTTGAAAATATATTTGAATCCATATCCGACATGATTTACATCACTGACATGGAATTCAAAATAGTCAGGGCGAATAAGTCAGTATCGGAAATTGTGGGCAAACATATAGATGAGATAACGGGCAGGAGATGTTTTGAAGTATTCCACAATACCGGTTCTCCCTGCGAGCATTGCCTCCATACAAAAACCATTTCTTCTAAGAAATCACAAATCAGTGAAGTAAAGGGCTTCTTTCATGAAAACGAAGAGACCTGGCTGCTTTCGAACTCTCCGATGTTCGATCCCTTTGGCAATATAACCGGCAGTGTTCATATCGTTCGTAATATCTCGGAGATATCAAAACTCAGAGAGCAATTGATAATGTCAGAAAAGTTGGCTTCTTTAGGAGAAATGGCTGCAGGCGTCGCCCATGCAATTAGAAATCCGCTGGTTTCCGTGGGTGGCTTCGCAAGGAGACTGGAGAAGGATCTCGAACCGCCCCTTAATGATTATGCAAATATTATTGTAAAAGAGGTCGCCAGACTTGAAGGCATACTAAAGGAGACGATCGGATTTGTCAGAAACAATTCCGACACATCCGGTGAAAAGGTGGAAATAAACACCCTTTTAGCTTCTGCAGTCGAATTAATGGAGAATGTTTTCGATAGTAATATCTCTATCGAAAGGAACATATGTGAAACTCCCTTATATATTACAGGCAACAGCGGAAGATTAAAAGAAGCCTTTATTAATCTTATACAAAACGCAGGTCAGGCGATAGAAAGCTCCGGTAAGATCATAGTGAAAACAATGCGTAAGGAAGATAAAGCGATTATCGAGATAACTGATCAGGGCGCCGGCATAAGTGAAAAAGAGATGAGACATATCTTCGATCCCTTCTTCACGACGAAACCAAATGGAAGTGGTATTGGTCTCGCAATGACCCACAGGATCATAAACGAACATAACGGCATAATCGATGTTAACAGTGAACCCGGAAGCGGCGCGAATTTTGTATTAACTCTCCCCTTGGCATCGACAGATGATGACAATGGGGAAGGAATATGACAGAAGCAGGAAATTAATATCCACAATCATGTATAATTAGTAAATGGCAAATGATCCGGACTGAAAGAGATACAATAATAAATTCGAATATCTAACTATTTTTTATATTTTTAGGAGGTTTTACCATGAAGATTTTAATAGTTGACGATGATCCTAATTTAAGACAACTTTACGGTGTGGAACTTGAAGAGGAAGGTTATGAGATTGTTCTTGCTGCATCCGGCAAAGAGGCTCTCGAAAAATTCGATACCGAGTCTCCGGACATAGTGACTCTTGATATTCTGATGCCCGGAATGGACGGTATCGAAGTTCTCAGAAAGATGAAGGAGAAGAATCCCGAACTTCCCGTTATTATGTCAACAGCTTATGACTACAGAGACGATTTCTCTGTCTGGGCTTCCGAAGCATATGTCGTTAAATCGGCGGATCTTTCTGAACTAAAGGACACGATCAAGAGATTGATCAAAGAAAAGAACCTCGGGGCGTAATTGAACCGGAATATCAAATGGAGCTTATAACAGGGGCTCCGGTTTACGGAGGTTATTGTCTTTACAGAGAGGATGGCGTAATTCTCATTAAAGGCGCAGTTCCCGGAGAAAGAGTTTTTATAGAAATAAGGGAGAAGAAGCGGGATTACGCCATAGCCGATGTGATAGATGTAACAGAGCCTTCCGAAGACAGGGTCGAGCCGCGTTGTGAAGTTTACGGAAGATGCGGAGGGTGCCACTACCAACATATTTCATATGAAAGACAACTGACTGTCAAACAAGAGATAGTCGGTGACTGTATGGAGAGAATCGGAAAGACAGAGATTCCGATTACAGAAACCATATTTGGTAATGAGTGGCGCTATAAACATAAAGCTCAGTTCAAAGTTTCCGACACCGGAAGAATTGGTTTTTTTAAAGAAGGTTCAAGAGAGCTTGTATCATTTAAACAATGTCATATAATAGACAAAGAGATAAACCTTTTATTAAAAAAAATCAGACCTAAAGACCTCTCCGGCGGAGTTAGGGAATTACATATCATTAAAGGCGAAAACACCCTGGCTTTTATAAAAGGAAAAGAGCTTAATGATAGCCTTTTGGATTGTCTTATCGGATATGACTTCCACGGTGTCGTATATGAAGACGGAAGGATAAGAGGAAACAACTATAGTTATCACAGATTAAACGACTTTGTCTATACTGTTTCTCCTCAGGGATTTTTTCAGACCAACTGGCGACTAAATACCGATCTTATACGGCAACTTCCGCAATGGATCGGAAATATTGAGGGCAAATCCGTTCTCGATATTTACGGCGGCGCCGGGAACTTCTCTCTCTCTTTCTCTAAAACGGCAAAAGAGGTAATTGTAATAGAAGAGAATAAATTTTCCGTTGAAGACGGCAGAAGAAACTCTGACATGAACGAAATTCGTAATGTGAGGTTTATTTCGAAAAAATTCGAAAAAGCTAAGATAGACAGGCATATTGATCTCGCCTTTATCAATCCCCCTCGAATGGGGCTGACAAACGAAGCCTTTGCCAAACTCCTTTCGATCTCTCCTGACAGAATAGCATACTTGTCCTGTAATCCCGCTACATTTGCAAGAGATTCCGGTAAACTTTCGGACACTTACACTATCTCTTCCTTAAGGCTCATAGATATGTTCCCCCACACCTACCACTGTGAAGTACTTGGAATATTTGACAAAAAGTGAATAATCAGCAATCAGAATGTCATCGGGAGAAATGTTTGTCCACCCGCCCGGTGAGGATTCCCGCCCCTCCAAACAACAAGGAACCAAAAACAGAAACGATCCGGACCCAGGCCGGGACTGCTGAAAATGTGAATTCCACTTGAGAGGAACCGGCAGGAACCATAACAGCGATAAATGGAGGCCGATTATCTGTGACATTCAACATCGAAGTTTTTACTCCATCAATTTTAACACTCCATCCGGGCCATGATATGAAAGTGGCAATCAGCGTACCCTCATATCCTGCAGGTACTGTCACTTCGACTGTGTCAACGCCAAGCGTTGTTGGCATCATAATTAGTTGACCATCATCAAATCCATAAGCCAGTTCACCTCCCACGGGATTCTCGAATAAGGCAAAACCATTCTCAAAACCAAGGGGCCCCCGCCATCCCATCTGCCTGGTTACTTCAACAAATTGTTCAGGCGCCATCAAATACTCTATTCCATAATACGAATACAGCGCCGGTGGTACAATCGGCAATGCATAGTCCAGAGCCTTTGTCCAATCTTGATGAGGTGCGAGAAATTTATTGAATCTGTCCCGAGTTTCAGCATGCATAATGATGGACCGTCCACCGGCGCCCAGCACACCGATTTTCGCTGCACGGAGATCGTTTCCATTGGGGATCGGAGATTCGAATGTGGACAGTCGCTTCCCCGGTTCCATCAGATATCCGAGTTTTGGATACCAGAAGTTCAGTTTCCACTCCGGGACCCTGTAGGCGTCATTGTGGATATAATACACAGTCATCAGCCTCGGCGCCAGAATGATCCCGACTACAGCGAATATAAATATAACCTGCAAAGCACGACCGGTGAAATACAAGCTGGTGAACAGAGCTGCCGTCCCTATCGCTGTTGCGTATATATGAAGAACAAATTTAGGATTCGTGAGGCTGAGAATCGGAGGCAGGAAGTACAGCAGGCAACTGATTAACAACACAATTCGCGCCTTACGGCATTTAAGCGCATGCTGCAAACCATAGGCGGCGGCGGCGCCTAAATAAATATTTTGAACCCAAGTGAACCTTGTGATATCTGTCGCACGGAAACCCGGAATTGCAGAATAGATATTTTTAAAAAAGACCAAAAGAGCGCAAAGAATAATGACACAAAATGCAATAGCATAAAGGGGTGCGAGCAGGCGGATTTCTTTTTGCCGCTGCTGTAAAGTAAAATAAATGCCCACACAGGAAGCGCAAAGAACAAAAGGCGTGAAGTTCAAAACAATGTCCGTATGGTACTGCCTATAGCCGGCGAACCAACATATCCGAGCCAGCCACTCCCACAAGCTGTATTCAAACCATTGAGTAATATTGAATCCGGCTCGTGCAGAAAGTGAGGCCCACTGCGCCAGTGCCGCGTACCCGGGGGCTGTCAACAGAAACGCTGCTGCGCCAAGGGCCAGTGTCGGAACAAGTACTTTACCTAGTCGATGACGTGCTGTCACAAAGCCGTGAACGAAAAAAAATGGGGTTGAAACGACAGCACCGTTAGTGCCTACTGAACTGTAGAAAACGATAACGGAAAATAGAAACAACAGCCTGTTCCAACGTGTATCCCGATCTACCATACGTTCGAACATGAAAATAACCAGAGTGTACGCCAACATAATAATCTGGTGTGGATGGTGATGGAAGAAATGGACATATCCGGGGCTGGTGAAAGATATGAACGCACCTAACCATGCTGTAGCAGGTCTTAAATGCCGACAAAGGTACAGATAAACAACAATCAAGGTCAGAAACGTCAGGATCGCACGATTGAGCAACATGCCTGCATGTCCCGATACAAATATGTAAGTTAATGAATGTAACGCCCACGGCAGAGCAACCGGATCGCCTGAAAGCGGTGTTCCGAAGTTGTTAAAGAGATTAATCTCCATTAGTTCACCAGAGGCCAAAGCAGTATGCGCCATGGGGATTTCAATTAGTGTATGAACAGCTTCGTCATTCCACTCCACGGAAATATAGCCGTCATTCCTAACGAGATGGACGATTGTAAGCAGAGCGATGAACAAAGACACAAATGCTGATAGATAGTGGGCCCCTTTCATCCTTTAGAATACCTCAATTTTCTCTCCAAGATAAAATGATTCAAAATTATCATTCTTTTGATTATATTGGATGATAACTACATACGTGTATGGTGTCAATGGCATCCTGCTTCTATACTATACACGACAACACCAAGCTCTCGAATGTCATCGGACAATCCAAGCTTTTGTGGTGAAAAGGGAGTGCTTTTTAGTGTCAACTCCATCCACTTCCCTTTTTCATACATATCATCTGGAATATTAATACAAAGATTGCGCTGATCTGACAGCACAGAGTTGAACCTGGAGGTAATAATTCCATCTGTTTCTGCAACGAGATCAAGAGGAACAGCATCCTGAGGCCGCCAAGGATTTATGAGAAGTTGTATCGACTTTACGGGGGGAATCATTAACCGCGCATCAGGTCCTGTCCATCGAAAGGTTTTATTGGAAGGCGGAGGCTCGGATTCAGGCCCGTAAAATCCGTTAAGAACAAAAGGGATATCTTCCCACAGTACTCCAATATCGACTCTAAAATCATTTACCTGCAAGTCCTCTCTATTCTGAAACTCGAATATAATATAATTGACTGAAAATTCTTCTGTCCTGTTTGGAAAAAGATAATGGCTGACCTGCGGGAGATAGCTGAATGAGATACTCTTTTCAGCCAAAAAAGTAAGGCCAAAAGCACGCGCCGGATATGAGAAGCGACGACTTTTACGATCAAGTATTAAAAATACTCTCCGTCCCTGATCGAGCTGACGCTTTAAGAAGGTTACAACTGCCTTTTTATTCACTCTTTCATCGGTTAATTCACTTCCAAGGGGAAGAAGCAGAGTATCAAGTCCGCTCATATACTGCAGCGGTATCTGCAAGTGCATACCGGCTTGTGAGTCGGGAATAATAACAAGTGATTCTTTTTTAGGAAAAGTGCTCACTATCTTTTCGATCTTTGTTACAATATTTTCGAAATGAGGTTTTTCCAGGAAAAAAAACGACTTATTCCAAAATAAGATTATCAGCAATGAAATTAATAAAGATAGGAAAGGAGTAAACAATTTCTTATATTTCCCGGCAAACTTATTAAATATCAAACTTATTAAAATATACCATCCGGAGATTGTTATTAAAAAAAACAGCGGGAAGATGACAGGGACAAAACGCCTTACAGCCCAAGGCTGCATTGGTGTTACAAGGGGATCTGTTAAATAACAAAAGGCAGGAACCAGAAAAAAGAGAAAAACCATTAAAGCCGCTGTTTTCTTAATCTTATCCTTTATTAAAAACAAAAGAAAAAATACGCCCGGAAGCAGCAACAAAAGCAGGCCCTCAGGTATATAGAGAGTGATCCATTGGATACTTCTTGAAAACTTCCCGTGATTCAGTCTTAAAACGAAAAATCCCACACCGGCCATGGTTACAAAGACAAGAAAGGCTTTTCCCGCTAATCTTAAAGACCTGCGCCATTGTCGGTTAAGAAGTTTATTTAGCAAAAGCGACATCACGGCAGAGATCGCAATCAGGATGGTCAGAACAAAGTGATACTTATTGTTCAGGAAACCATTGATTCTTTCCAAAACAAAACTATCGAGATGGAGAAAACGGGATATTACATTCTGGTAAGTGCCTCCTGTAAACTGGTAAAAAAAGGCCGCTAAGAGAAAAAAGAAGAGCCACGAAACAAATGTATATCTTTGTTCAGACAATCTTTCCCTATAATTTGGTGAGCAGAGAAAAATGAGAATAAGAGAGAGTGAAAGAAACATCAGAGAATCTATTCTGCAAAAAAACATAACGCCCCAAAGAGTGGATGCCAGGCGTACATTTCCTAAAGGAGCAGACTCTCCTTTGAAAAAGGTAAAAATAAACACCCATAATCCTGATAAAAACAATGTCTGCGTCAGAAGCTCGGACGAAGGGAACGATGAATAGTATAGTTGCGGGAAAAATGAGATATAAATAAAAGCAAGACTAAATCCTGTAAAAACTCCTCCCAACTGTCGTGCCATGAGGAACAGAGATATCAGGCTAATAGAGGAAAAAAGTATTAACAAATTTAAAAAGTCTCTCTCTCCAAGGAACTCCAGACCAAAACCGAGCCACAGTGGCAACATGGGAGAAAACCTGAAACTTACAGTACCCGTTGAGATATCGACCAGCGGAACGCCGCCCGGGAAACGTGCGTACTTACCTGTATCGTCATTTGGAAATCTGTTCTTGAAAAAAGCCTCTCTCTCATCGATATTCATCTCACTGACAAACTCATCGTAATGCCTGATATTGCCTCTATTCGACAGATTAAAAGCAGTACCAAGATAGATCGAAGCATCAGTCGAGTTGAGAAGGGCGGCCTGTGGTTTTATAAAAAGTCCGGTAAAACAGTTAACAGACCAAAAAAGGAAAATAAAAAGGAGGTATAAGGGAAAGTAACATGTTGTTTTCTTGTAAGTTCGTCTTTTGAAGAAGTAGAAAGCAAGAAGAAAAATAAATACCGTTGTAAAAAAAGCTTTATTAAAAAGGCCTAAAAGGGCCGAAACAAATAGAGTTATAGAAATAGCAGATACGCCTGAAAGAAATATTAAAAAGCATTCTTCAACTGTATCGAAGATATTTTCCTTTGTAAAAGGGGAAAGCGGTTTCAGTTCATAACTCGTAAAGGAATACCGGGTTATCCATCCGACAATCGCCGTCAGGCATAGAATTAAAAAGAAGTTAATCGAGAAGGCATCCATGTTACTTTTTAGTAGTTCACCTCTTATATATTATATATACCTGATAATTGTAGTCAAAAGTACTATTTGTTTCAATCACACTTTTTTTGAGGCAGGCAAATATTAATTTTGCTCTAATCGGCATCATACTCATAATCGTACCTGGGGAACTTAAGTGAATGGTATTGGTATACAGTTGACAGTTTACGATTAATGTCCTTATACTGTAAACAGCAAAACATTGATGAAGGAGACTCAGAATTGAATATATTCCTTGTAAACCCGCCTTTTATTGAGGCCTATGGCCAATATAAAGCAGCCGCCAAAGTGGGCGCGCAACCTCAGATGCCCCTTGGAATTGCATATATAGCAGCAGTTGCGGAAAAAGGCGGTCATAATGTCACTCTCGTTGACGCAGATGTAGAAGGCATGTCAATCGATGACGTTATTCAAAGGATACGAGAACTTAAACCTCGAATTGTCGGTACAACGGCAACGACGCCGATATATGCATCTGCAAGGATGATTTTGGAAAAGACAAAGGAGCATGATCCCTCTGTTATAACAATTCTCGGCGGATTTCACATTACCGCCTTGCCGGAAAGGACCATGAATGAGACAAAGGCGGCCGATTACGGAGCGATTGGAGAAGGTGAAGAGACATTCAGGGAGTTTTTGAAAAAAATCGAATCAGGTCAGGATATAAAAGATGTTAAAGGTCTGGCTTACAGGGAAGATGGAAAGGTGGTAATCAATACCAGAGCAGAGCCTGTCAGCAATCTGAAATCTCTGCCCTACCCTGCCAGGCATCTGTTGAAAACTAGTGAGTATATATGGAGCGTTCCCGGAGAGGGCCTTGTTCCGGTCACCTCGATGATTACTCAAAGGGGATGCCCATTTAACTGTATATTCTGCGGCGTTGAAACCATATTCCCCGGAAAAACGAGATACAGGGAAATGGAAGATATAATAGCTGAAATTGAAGAAGTCGTTAACGTATATGGTATTAAACATATTATGTTCTGCGATGATACCCTCACTCTGAATAAAGAAAAAGTCCTTACAATGTGCAATGAAATAGAAAAAAGAGGTTTAAATTTTACATTTGAGGGCTATACAAGAGCAAACACTGTTGACAAAGAAATCTTATCAAGATTAAAACAGTCCGGCCTGGTAAGGTTGAGTTTCGGAGTGGAATCGGGGAATAGGAAAATTTTGGAGGCCATTAAAAAGGGGATAACCCTGGACCAGCTAAAAAGAGCGTACAACTGGTGCCATGAACTGCGAATCGAAACAAGATGTTCCTTAATGATAGGACACCCCTTCGAAACAAAGGAGACTATCAGGCAGACAATAGAATTCGTTAAAAAGGAATTAAAAGTTTATCAGGCATACATCAATATAACGACTCCCTATCCGGGCTCTGAATTATACGAACTGGCCAGGCAGGGTTACGGGGGGCTAAAGCTCCTGAGCGACGACTGGTCAGAGTACAGGAGATATGGAAATTCCGTAATGGAAATGAACGATCTCTCTGCCGAAGATCTTATTGTTTTACAAAAAAAACTCTACCGGCAATTCTATTTAAGACCTTCTATTATCTGGTACAATGTCAAAAGAGCCGGATTAAAGGCCGCTTTTGTAAATGGAGTCGCCTTTTTTAAAAGTATGTTTTCCGTAAAATGAAGATTTGTCTGACAGGGCCTGTTTACCCGAATAAAGGCGGAATTCCCCAACATACGGCATTACTCTATAATGCCCTCAAGAAAAAATACACTGTCGATCTGATATCGTTTAAGCGATATTACCCTCCCTTCCTATACCCCGGTAAAGTAGAAAAGGACGTAAGCAAAAAAACGCTCCCCTTTACTGCTGACAGGATTCTCGATGTTTTGAATCCAGTAAATACCTATAGGGCTTTTTTGAAAATAAAGAAGAATTGTTACGATATACTGATTCTCGAATGGGCTGTTTATCAACATGCCATTGTCTACCTGCCGCTGCTCTATCTTGTTCGTACTTATACAAAAACAAAGATTGTGCCAATATGCCACAATGTGCTTCCCCATAAAAAAAGTTTCCTCGACAAAGAGATAACAAAATGGAATCTTAGTTACGGCCATGCCTATATTGTACATTCCAAAAAGGATTTCAGCGACTTACAAAATTTTTTCCAATCTCCGGAGATTAAGCTCTCTTTTAATCCAAGTTTTTTCGACCTCTTTCAGACCAAAAAGCACTCCAAA
Organism: Candidatus Magnetocorallium paracelense; assembly: GCA_029001845.1. GTDB lineage: Bacteria > Nitrospirota > Thermodesulfovibrionia > Thermodesulfovibrionales > Magnetobacteriaceae > Magnetocorallium > Magnetocorallium paracelense. Next base: position 89,511 of record JAREWP010000048.1, read on the forward strand.
AAAGAGGCAAGAGATATTCTTGAAATAAAACAGAATCGTGTTATTCTTTTTTTTGGTATGGTCCGCGAGTATAAAGGATTGATTTACCTTCTCAGGGCGATGCCGTTAATTCTGAAAAAATTCGATCTTCTGCTGCTTATTGCCGGAGAATTTTGGGGAGAGATGGAAAAAAAGGAAATCCACAGATTGAATATTTCCAAACACATAAAAATAGTGGATAAATACATTCCAAACGAAGAGACAGGTCTGTATTTCAGCGCTTCCGATATTCTTGTTCAACCTTACATTACGGCAACGCAAACCGCCATCGCTCAGATAGGATACAGCTTTGATCTCCCTGTTATCGCCACCAATGTCGGCGGTCTCCCTGAAACAGTAAAACACAATGAAACCGGTATTCTTGTTGAAAAGATGAATCACCGGGCCCTGGCCGACGCTGTCATTACGTTCTACAATCGGGAACTGGGAAAGAGCTTTGCCGGAAATATTGAAAACGAAAAAAAACGACTTACATGGGAGAATTATGTAAAAGATATGGAAGAACTTTTTTAAAACCAAGAACAGCATTCAGCTAACAGCGGTCAGCCTTCAGCCGTGGAAAGTATTGATGTTATGTTAATAATAAGCTTCACCTTATGGGTGAAAATGTTTTGAACTGTAAAGTATTGCAATTAAAAAGCTGAAAGCTGATGGCTGACAGCTAAATGCTTTTTTTTAAAACTATATTTTAGATGGAATTACAATTGTAAATGTTGTACATTCCCCCTCTTTGGATTCGCATTTAATCTCACCTTTCAACACCTGGTGCACTGTATTATATACAATATGCAACCCCAATCCGGTGCTGCCTTTTCCGCGATTCGTCGTAAAAAAAGGATCAAATATATTCTCGGCAATCTCTTCAGGTATTCCTTTTCCGTCGTCACTGTGCTCGACAACAATATTTTCTCCCTCTTTTTTAACATTAATCGTAATATTACCTTCTATCTCCTTTTCAAAACCATGGGTTAGCGAATTTATTATTAAATTTGTGATTACCTGAGTAAAAGCGCCGGGAAAGCTGTCGATCTCGATGTCGTCAGGGCAGTTTACGGATATATGACAATTAGAATTTTTTAGTCTCGGTTTAAGACTCAAAAGGATATCATTGAGGTAAGACTTTATTTGAAACTCTCTTTTCATTTGACTCGCCTGATCTGCAGAAACCTGTTTGAAGCTTTTTATCAGTTCCGACGATCTCTTTAGGTTGGTCAGTAATAGATCGCTCAATTCAACGGAATCGTCTAAATACTGTTTTAACTGCGACTCGGTGAGCGCCATATTTTCATATGAATCTTTAATACGAGAGGATAATTTTTTTAAGTGAGATGCGCCTGTCACTCCTATGCCAATAGGCGTATTTATCTCATGGGCGACTCCCGCCACAAGTCTGCCGAGGGAGGCCAGTTTTTCGGACTGAACCAGTCTTTTTTGAGCCTGAATTCTGAAATTGATCTCCTGGCGGAGCTCTTCTTCTGTTTCTTTACGAATTACGATTTCATCTTCAAGCTTCTTGTTCGTAGCTTCCAGGTCGGCAGTTTTATCTTTAACGCACTCGTCAAAATTTAATTGTATAATCTTTAGGGACACGGAATGCTTTACCAAACCTTTAAATTCATGTATATTAAAGGGCTTTCTTTGAAAAGCATAAACACCGAGATGAAAGCAGGTTTTTATATCTTCGTTATCACCATGTCCAGTTAAAACGATTACGGAAAAAGGAGAGGCAGGCGATAACTTTACGTGTCTGAGAAACTCGATACCGTCCATGACAGGCATTTTTAAATCAAGAATTATCAATATGGGATTATGCTTTACAAATAACTCGTAACCTTTTTGTCCGTTTTCAGCCAAGAATAATTCATAACCGAAATTCTCCAATGTGTCGCTGATCAGCTCTCTTATAACTTCTTCATCATCAACGATCAATATCGAATTATCTGACATTATGCACTCCTGATATGGGAAAAAAATCGTAACTACTTAGTATATAGACTGAAGGCTGTCAGGCAAAACCTGGGTTATCGATAAAACTGTAAGCTTTTTTTGATCAACGCACCAAATTCATTAGATTTTAGCTCTAGCCTTCAGTCTATCTATGAGAGTAGTTACAAAATATCGTAAAAAATTAAATAGGTATCTTAATCGTAAAACTTGTCCCTCTATTTAACTCGGATTCGCAATGAATCGTACCGTTATGCTCTTTTATAATGCCGTAAACAATAGATAATCCAAGTCCCGTTCCTTTACCTACCTCTTTTGTCGTATAAAAGGGTTCAAATATTTTATTGGCCACCTCTTTTTTCATGCCTTCGCCGTTATCGATAAATTCAGTTATGACCATTCCGTTATCGCTGTAAATAGTGACTTTTATTTCGGCGGCTTTGATCTCTTTAAGAGCATCAATGGAATTTTGAAACAGATTTATAAATACCTGTTCCAGTTGATTGGCATTCACCGTTAAGACCGGCAAACCTTCCTCAATCTTCCTTATCAGGTTTATATTGTTCAGGCGAATTCTCTCCCCCATTATAAGCAGAGTATTGTCAAGGATATCCTCTATTCCGATTTCATCTTTCGCAGCTCCTATCTGATCCTTTCTGCCGAATGTGCGCAGATGCTGAATGATGTCGGTTATGCGGCCTGCCTGTTTGTACGCGCGTTTAAGCTTCTCTTTTACCTTTTCGGGATTAACACTGTTTTCGTCAAAAGCGATCTCAAGGTTCTGAATAAAACCACTTATATAGGCAAGGGGCTGATTTATTTCATGGGCTATTCCGGTAGCCACCTCGCCTAAGGTAGCCAACTTGGAGATTGCAAGCATATTAATTTCCTTTACTCGGGCCTCTTCTTCCATCTCCTTTATGACTGAGATATCTCTAAGAACACAAACGATTTCCTCCGGTGCTCCCCTATCGTTTTTTCTCACGGAGATGCTTATCTGAGTTGGAAACTCTTTTCCCTCTTTATTGACAGATCGGTAATTATAGGGCCTGGACGATCTTCTCTCTTCGAAGATATTTCCTACACGCTCAATGAACTTATCTCTTTCTTCCTTAACAATAAAATCTGCAATCGATTTGCCGACAACTTCGCTCTTCTCATCATAACCGAAAATTCCTGTCCATGAGATATTGACATCTTTCAGCGACAGCTCCGGAGTGGCGATTCCTACTCCGTCTTCCATTACTTCTATAATCTGAGAAACCTCTTCCGCCTTTATTCTCTCCACACGAGCCTGCTTAAGTTCAGTGACATCTCTCACCATTCCGATGGCATGCCACGTTCCTTTCAGGTAAATAGCCGAAACAGAAAGTTCAATGGGAAATTCGGCGCCGTTTTTTCTGACTGCAGAGAGCTCCATCAGTTTTCCGACAACCTCACCCTGACCGGTTTGTTTAAAATTTTCAAACCCCTTCTTATACAATCCATAATACCTTTGAGGAACGATCAGAGAGTGAAGATATTTGCCTATAATCTCTTGACTTGTATATCCGAATATCTTTTCCGAAGCAGGGTTCCAATAAGATATACAGCCGTTATTGTCCATCAAAATAATCGACTCTGAAGCCGTTTCCGTTATTGCCCTGGCTCTCTCTTCACTCTCTCTTAAAGTTTCCGCAGCCTGCTTTAATTCGCTAATATCCCTTGCAATGCAGACGATTCCGAGAACATCCCCCCGGGCATCGATGATTCCTGAAGCCGAAAAAAGAACAGGTATCTTCCTTCCGGTTTTAGAGAGATAGACTTTTTCCTCATTATCGATATTGCCTTTGGCGATTATTTTACAGAACTCACCCTCTCTAAGGTCAAAAAGGTCTTCTGAAGCAAGGACCAGATCAAGCGGTTTATCGATCAACTCATCGCCGCGGTAACCCAGTAATTTGTTCGTCGCCTCATTTACCGTTTTTATTTTACCTTTCTCATTTATAACGATTAAAGTGTCTATAATCGAACGGATAATATTATCCATATAGTCCCGTGAAACAGTGGTTTTCTGAAGATTATCGGTCATTGAATTAAAAGTCTTTGACAGCAGGCCCATCTCGCCGCCCGACAATACCGGCACCTTCACGTTAAAGTCGCCTTTTCCTATTGATAAGCTCGCATTCACCAGTGTGGTTATAGGGGTTGTTAACTGTTTGGAAATGATATAAGCGATAAGGGCTGCAATCAATATCATAAGAGATGTCACCAGAAAAGTTAAACGTACAGCGCTTTTCATTTGAGAGGAAAAGACATCGGGAGGAATATATATAAGAACTTTCAGCAGACTTTGTGCGGCTGAGCCGATAAATGTCTCATCCTTTAAAAATCTTTCACTCTCTTCCGTTTTCCTGCCCTCACTCTCTTCCGTTTTCCTGCCCTCAAGAAAAGATTGAACCAATGCCGGAGAAAAAATACTGTTTGAAGGAGAAAAGATAATGTTGTTATTCTTATCCAAAAGCCATATAAGATTCCGCCCGAATATGCTAACTTCCGAGATATAGGTCAAATAACCGCTCAGATCGACATGAAAGAGTATCATACCCCCAAACCCGCCTATTTCAGGTTCTCTCTTATTAACAGCGACAACAAAAACATACCTGTCTTTCTCAAAAAAAGGACCTTCAAACATGATATCCCCGGGATTGCCCCTCTTGAGCCTCTCATAAAGCAATGAAATATGTCTGTCACACACATCTCCATGTGCATACTGATGGATGGTTCCGTACTTTTTAATTCGTTTGTTTCCCTCTACTTTAATCTTTTCCACTCCTTTATGATCTATAAAACTTAAAGAGAGATAGATATCTGAATGGTAGCGGGAAATATCGAGGAAAAGTTTCTCTACATCGGATTTGTACATATACATACTATCTCTTCCAGCTGTCAACATATTATCGAGAATAGGCATCGCTTCCAATAATTTCAGATCTCCCTCTATATGATCGGTATAACCTCTATCGAAATAGGAGACCGAGGACTGGAGAATGTTATTCAATTGCTTTTCCATGGACTCTCTTATAATGGTTGTGGAAAAGCTGTAATATATGACTCCCGATACAACGGCGATAACAACGCTGATTCCGATAAACCAGAAGAGGAGCCTGTAAAAGATCGATATATTCCTAAATTCCATTATATACTATTCCGGGTATTTTTCCAAAGCAAGGGACTTCTCTATAAACTCGTCGATGATCGGGTTATTATCAATTAAATTATTGATCCCCAGCATCCCGGCGCGTTCCCTGTTAACGATAAAAGGACCTCTCTCAGGGGCGTAAGACGATATGACAGCCGGGTTCTCACCCTTTTCCAATATTTTAAAAGCCGTTTTTACTGCCTCATATCCCTGTTTAAAGCCGGAGTCATCCACTGCGCACAACACTCCCTCCGTAACGAACTGTTTTTCATGACCGACATCCGGTTTTTTGATATTTCTCAGATACCATGCCCCTATTTCCATTTGATCTATGGATCTTCCCTCATCGTCTTTCAAAGTATTGTGATTAAGTACAAAAAAAGCGTCAACTTTTTTCTCCAGTTCAAGGGCGTTTGATTTCCATTCCGATACAGAGTTGGTAACAACAGTTTTTATAAGTTTTACCGGAAGCTTACCCTCTTCAGACATTCTTTCAAGCTGCTTTGCCTTGGATCTGCCTGTGGGCGAATCATCGGAGAGTATGGCAAAGGTCTTGATGGAAGGAACAAGTTTCTTTAGATATAATAAACACTCCTGTAAATAGCCGGCCTGATAGATTCCGGTGACATTATGACCGGGCGTTTTAACTGAATCGAGCAAACCATATTTTAAAGGCAGCCCGTTTATACCCCAGAATACAATCGGTATTTCCGTATCAATATATTGATTACCAATATAGTTCGCTGCATTATCGTCGCCTAACAGTATGATGTCCGGATTAAAACGATCTATCTCTCCTACGATACGACCGACAGCCTTCCCTATATCCGTTCTGGATGTCTTTCGCTTTGTATCCATCCAAAGCTTTTTTATTATGGCGCCTGAGCTTTCGACATAATCATTTTTGGTAAACGCCTTAGCCTGATCTTCATTATCCAGATACTTGTAATCAAGCAAAGCGGCGCAGACGCCTTTGTTTGTGTCTTGAGACCACAAATACTCTTTGTGATAGCTGCTTACAACCATAATGCGTTTTTTCGTCTCTGCAGAAATTGCAACGTTTTTAAACACTGTTAAAGATAACGAGAGACAACAGAGAATTACAATAAATAACTTTAATTTAGCCATATTCAGTTCCTCCTTATTTTTATATTAACTACCAGGTAGTTACTATTATTACTGAAAAGATATCTTTGTTGCAAATAAGATATAATAAGAACCGAATATGAAGTAAATAATATTAACTTTCAATTGTTTTCCTGCTTAGATCGGGTGACTTTCAGGTGGCATGGACAAAGTTGTTTGTCCATGCTAAGCTCCCTCTATATCCAAAGCTAACACCATGACACTCTTTATGGTTGCAAAAATCAAAAAATCGATAAAAGAACTTCTATTTACTCTTATCGAGTATCTCTCTTTTTCCCGTTCAAGCAATAAAACGCTATCTGTTGACACTAAAAGTTACAAAAAAATCCTCATATTCGAAGGAGGCGGCTTTGGCGATCTGTTACGGATATTACCTGTAATCGATTCCTTTATTTACAATTTTCCTGACTCATCGATTTCTCTTCTTCTTTCACCTGTTTCTAAAAAACTGATTTCTTTATACAGAGGGAAAGACTCAGTCAACGAAATAATAGAGTATGACTATCTGGGCCATCACAAAAGCTTAAGGCAAAAGCTTCTGCTTATTACCTCATTGAAAAAAGCCAAATTCGACATTATCTACTCTCCTGACAGAGGCGTCGGAATGAGAGAGCGTTCTCTTATGAGTTTCCTGATTGGCGCTTCATACAGAATCGGTTTTTACAGAGGAAGAGAGGGGCATTTAAATAATATTAAAATCGAATTTAAAGACAATTTACCGATTGCTTTACAGAACCTCTCTCTTTTTGAGGCCGCCGGTCTGAAAGCAGTAAAGAACAAAAACCTGTTAAGCATTCCATCTGACATAATAAAAAAGGCCGGGCGACTCACAGACAGAACCAATCCGTTATCTCTAATTGTAATCCACCCCGGCGCGCACTGGGAGTCAGCCTACAGGTGCTGGCCAATTGAGCGCTACATCTCACTGATTAATAAACTAATGAATGATTTTCAAACGAATATCGCTATCATCGGAAATACTTCCGAATCAGATGCAGGTAATGAAATTTTAACATCCGTTAATAACAGACGATTGATAAATCTCGTTGGGAAAGTGACACTGCCGGAGACAGCCGGCATAATTAAAATATCCGATCTTTTCATAGGCAACGATTCAGGACCTCTTCATCTCGCTCAAACATTACAAACTCCGACAGTCGCAATTTTTGGTTCCACTTTGCCTGCACAGGTCATCGAAAGTAACAAGTTCACATATGTGATTAAAGCTGAGCTGCCCTGCTCACCATGCTATACACATCAACACAACTTTGAAGCACGCTGTAAGGATTTCACCTGCCTGAAAAGTATCACTGTGGAAGACGTGATTAAAGGAGTGGAAAAGATGCTGAAAGACAAGGTGTAAATAAAAGGTAGACGAAACATTACACTTCAGTATCCGTAAAATCCACTTCTACTACCTCGATCTGCTCCATACAAACATCGACTCCGCCGACACAGAGATGACATAAGTAATCCTTATCTATAAATATCTCTTTGATAAACCACCATTCATTATCGAGCAAAGCCCTGCTGTCTTTGATATGAATATCCGTTAACGGAACAGAGAGTCCCTTTCCCCTTGCCTTGGCTACACTCTCTTTAATTGTCCAGATTCTGAAAAAACTCTCAATCCTGTCATTAGACTTCCAAATAGTTTCCCAGTCACCATTAGTCAGATATCTTTTAAAATCATTTACTTCGATTTTCCGTTTTCTCTCTATATCTACGCCAATATTTCCTATATCCGAGAAAGCGCAAACAGAATATTGACCTGAATGAGAGATATTAAAATCTAAGGGGCCCGGAATATAAGGTCTGCCATAGTCATTAAAAAGAATATCATGAAAAAATTTTCCCCTATGACCCAATCTCTGTAATCCCTCAACAAGAAGAAGTTTGCCAAATAAACCAAGCTGCCTGTCCTGCCATCTGACATACCTCTTTATCTTCTTTCCTGTTTCTAATGGAAGGCGAGCCAAATAGTTGTTAAAAATAACATCATCCAGTTTTGAGTTAAAATGAGTATATAAAAGGAGTATCATTGAAAAAGGTAACTGTTCACTGTGATCTGAGGTCAGAGGTCAGTTGGATGACTGATTCTTTTAGTGATTAACAGCCTTATAAAGAGCCTTGGAAATTATTCTGCCTACCTCAGGTAAGTGCTCGAATATAAAGAAGTGATTGCCCGGGAATTGTATCAGTTCCACACCGGTCATTGTCTCATCCTGCCATTTCATGGCCTCATCGTATGTAGTATCCTCTTCAAGACCGATCATTACCGTTATTGGAATATTGAAGGGTGTGCTCTTTTTATATGTAAACTTCTCTATTGCCTCGAAATCTGCTCTTATTACAGGCTCGAAAAGATCCATAAGATCTTTATTATCAATAACCTCGGAAGGCGCGCCGCCGAATTTTTTCAGGACTTCAATGAATTCCTCTCTGGGAAGGAGATGTCTGTTGTATCTTTTATAATCTACAGAGGGACCCTCGCGGCCTGAAAAGAAGAGATGCACAGGTAGAGGAAGGCTCTCGTCGATTATTCTCTTAACAAGTAAATAACCGATCCACGCTCCCATACTATGGCCGAAAAAGGCGTACGGTTCTTTAAAATCCTTTCGAATCAAATCGAAAAGATATGCAGCCATCTCATAGATATCCTTTAACAGCGGCTCCGAGAACTTCCTTCCCCGACCGGGAAGATCAAGGGGAAAAAGATTTATAAAATCAGGCATATTCCTTTGAAATTCAAGGTATGAATAGGAACTACCGCCGGCATGGGGAAAGCAGAAGAGAGTCACCTGTCTGTTATTATTAAGACTTGTTTGCATCACCCTTTTCCTGTCTTTTATCGGAGGCCAGTAACAAAATGATTCCTATAAATGGAGTCAAGAGCAGCGAGGCGAAGAAATACCCCCAAAAACCAAGCTTGCGCTTTATTCCAAACAATGCGATCACAAGACTTGCAACAACAGACATTAGCATATATTCAACCATAATTACTCCTCCAAAAACACAAATTTTCCGTTTTTAACTGTTTGAAAATATAACTTCTTCCCTCTGATATCACCGTTTCTTTCAAAAGAGTACGTTCCTGAAATACTTTCATAGTTTTCCAAATATCGTATCGTAGAAGCAACAATCAAAGGGATTGTGGATTTACTCTTTTCAAAGGCATAGGCCAGAAGATTTATGGCTTCATATCCGTTGGCGCCCTGATGATCGGGATATTCGCCGTACCTGGCAAGATACTTTTCCATAAAGACCTTTGTTTTCTCATTCTCTTCAAAAGGATTAAAGAAAGATATCGTTATTATTCCCTCGGCTGCTTCACCTGCTACCTCCAGTAATTTTGGATGGTTCAAACCGTCACCGCCCAAAATAGGTTGATCGATCCCCATCTCCCTTATTTGCTTCACCACAAGACCCACATTTGGAACGGAGGCAGCCAAAAAAACAGCGTCAAAATCGAACTTTTTTATACTGTCAACCATAGGTCTTAAATCCCTCTGCCACGGGAAATAAGATCTGTCCGTCACAATATGAATTCCCAAATGATCGGCGCTTTTATGAAATGTATGGGCCAATTGAATGCCGTAGCTGCTTCTGTCATCTATAACGACGATGTTCTTAAAACCCTTTTTCGCGGCGAATTCCGCCAGCAGTTTGCCGTTGAGATCGTCAGTAAGAATGATTCTGAATACATGATGAAACTGGTGATTCGTCAGGTGGGGATTCGTTGCGACAGTGGCAATAAATAAAACACTGTTATATTCATATGTTACGGAAGCGGCGATAGCGTTGTCCGAGTTCCGGTGTCCCACTACGGCAACGATGTCATAATTGGAAACAATCTTGCGTGCAGATTTCAAAGCATTGTCAACAGATAATGAATCATCAAAAAAAAGGAGTTTCAAGGGCTTTCCCAAAACACCTCCCCTTTCGTTGATTTCATCTGCTGCAAGGACAGCGCCGTTTATCATGGACCTGTGCAGACCACTTAAGGGCCATACAACGGCGATAGTTATCTCTTTTGAGTTTTTCGCTCTTTCTGCTCTTTTCTGGCTTGCATCTTCATAGTCCGAACAGGAGAGTAAAAAAAATATAACAAAGAGAGAAAGAAAAAAAAATCTCACCACTCTGTCCATTACTTCTTTATGTCTTCCGTATTTAAAATAATCGGCAGCCCATCCCTTCCGGCGCCTATGATAATAACTTTGGCGTTTTCCGAAGCGGCGATCTCCTTTGTGGCATTCACTCCTTTAAATCGTAAAATATCTTCTGTAAGAGATGAATCTACAATATTGTTGTAGTCCTTTATACCGGCTGCTTCAATACGCTTTCTCTCGGCCTCCTTTTTCTCCTTAGCCAATTTAAACTCATAAGACCTGGCCAGTTGCTGCTGAACCAGTTTGGTCTGAATCGCCTCTTTTATCGCTTCCGGAAGCTCGATTCTTGTAATCATCACATCGTCGATTTCCACAAAACGCCTTGAAGTCTGTTCCAGGGCTTCAGTGAGTATTTTTTGTATAACTGCACGCTTTGTCGTATACACTTCTTCCGGTTCGAACTGACCGATAATCCTCCTCAGAGCGGCCTCTACCTCGGGCAGCACGATTTTATTGACATAATCGGTCCCGACTGTCTGATGCAACACACCCAGAATATCATACTCGGGATGATAACGAATGGAGAGCGTCAGCTTCAACGTGAGCCCCCTTTTCGTGAGCACATCCATCTGATGCGGCCTTGTCTGAAACCGGACATTATATATTGTCATTTTATCCCAGGGCGCAATGATGTGAATACCTTCATCGTACACCCTGTCCGTTACCGTACCTCCTGCGAACCTCATATATAACACGCCTGCCTGACCGGACTTAATGGAAATAAAAATACTGTTCCAGAAATAGATGATAAAAAAGAGAAGAATAAGGAACAGCAGTATTAAAGGAGGCAGATTTTCCCTTATCCTGCGATTTATCCGGGTTGTTATTTTGTTCGGGTTTTTGTTCATAGAATATGATTCTCTCTCAATTTACCGTAATCCATTTTCAACACCCTGTCTGCAACATGGAAGTACTTATCGTCATGTGTAGCCGCAATAATCGTTTTGCCGGATTTTTTCATGTCTGTAAGGATCACCTCATAAAATCGCCTCCTGAAATCGGGATCCTGATCTGCCGCCACCTCGTCAAAGACATATACAGGTTTATCGTCCATTAATGCTATGCACATGGCAAGCCTCTTTCTCTGACCTGTAGAGAGGTTTGTGTTCGTAAACTTACCATCTGCATAGGTGGTTTTTTCGGAAATTTCCATACTATTCAGCAGGTCATTAATTTTCCTGTTGTCAACATCCTGCAGGCCGTATAATCTGTCAAAGAGATGAAAGTCGCTGAAAATTATGGATATAAGAGCTCTGTAATGGCTGTAATTTGTTGTATTTATGACGACATCGTTGACAAACACAGAGCCTTCTGTCGGATAATAAAGCCCTGTCAATAGTTTAAGAAATGTCGTTTTACCGCTTCCGTTTCCTCCCACGATAAAGGTCAGTTCACCTCTGTTAATGGTTAAATCAACGGGTCCCACCTTAAAGGCCTGCTGTCCGTTGGCTTCGGGATAGATAAAGGAGAGTCTTTTTAACTCGATTTTGTTGATCGACTCATGACTAAACAGAGGCGCCTCATCAAGTGTAAACTGTGAATCATCCGCCTTTTCCAGCACAAGTTCGAGGTCTTCGATCTTATCGACAGCCATATTGGCCCTTGTAAGAAGGGGAATCAGCTCCACGATCTCACCAAGAGGCCCGATTACAAAGAGGATAACCGCTGTTACCTGAACAATTACTTCCGGTGTAATATTCGATACCTGTGGTAAAAGAAAGACGATGGCGCCCAATAATATATAAAAAAATATTTGAGCGAAAATAAAATTGGAAATGAACCTCGATTCAATACCAATCTTCATTGTCCTTGAGGTTTTGGAAATGCGTTTCAGATAATTTTCTAAAATATCGTTGCTCTTCCTGTTATCCATCTTGATCTCTTTAAAACCGCTTAAAAAATGTTTTAAAGAGTCATTATATTCGCTTTCATGTTTAGAGTAGGAATGAAATTCTTTAAGAATGGTTGATTGATTTAAGAGGTAAATGATACTGGCCGAGCAAATCATAATAACCGAAAACCAAAACGCCGTCATCGATAAATAGGCGATATAAAAAAAGGAGAAAAAAAGCATGACAGCAGAGGAAGCGGAGCTGGACATTCTTCTGGATGCTTCGAATATAATTTCGGAATTGTCCGAGAGCGTCGTATATATTCTGGCATCCCCGATTTCCTCGAACTTCAAAAGCTTGCAGCGTCTAATTTTATCTGCTATTCTGATATGAGCGTTGGAGATGGCGTCTCCGGTGATAATCGCCATCTGATAGAGAGTATCTCGTTTTCCAACGACAAATATTGTAATGCAAACACAGAAGAGAGCCAAATACCTGAAGTTTAAATCCATAAAATCCTGGGTGACTCTGCTTATTATAATGACAACGATGGCATTTGCTGTACCCGCCACAGCGGACTCGAAAATAATTCGATATCCCAACCCCTTCTTGTGGTTTGATTCGCGTTTTAAAAAATCGATAATCTTTAAACCCACTATTACCTCTCCAATAGAACTGACATCCCATATGTCATTGAGGTCAGTATTATCCCATTTCGCAGAGTAAAGTATCAACCTATTAAACAGCGGTTTAAAAGAAGCAATCTGTTCGAAAGGTTTGACAGGAACGGGGTTGAACGGCTTTGATCATTGCATAAGACTCACCGGGATGGTGAGGCGCAATGATCCCTCGGAGACTGCCTGCCGGGAATGAGTGAAAGCCCGTTTCTGTCAAACCTTTTACGGCTTAACTGCCGAATTTAGGATCAGGGGAGATTGAAGGGATTTAAGGCAAAAAGGAAAGCCATTGATATGCCGGAGCAATCAGTATTGTCGGATGTGACTCAGTCCCTTACTCTACTTCTCTCCGAACATAACAGAAACGATGCGATCGGCCAGCTTAAAAGAATTATCGATACAATCGTTAAACCCGATCCCCCTGTATGCATTCCCGTGGAGCCAGAGTCCGTGATTCTTTTCCATAAAAGCATCGACTTTCTCAAGGATATCTTGATGACCTCTGTTATATTGAGGGATAGCCCTTTCATGTCTGTATATTTTAAGCAGTTCCGGCTCTCCCTTCAGTGCCATGATTACTCTCAGTTCGTCGAGAACTCCCGATGCAATGCGCTCCTCTGTCTGCATGGCGAAATCCGACGATCTGGCTCCTCCTGTCATAGACCGTAACAACACATGCCCATCCGGCGCCCTGTTGGGAAATATATCGGAATCCCAGAGAGTACCGAGTATTTTCAAGCCCTCCCTGCCGGGAACGAGAAAACCGAATCCATTAAGCCCACACCCAATGGCCTTCCTTTTAAAGCCCATACAAACAACAGTCACTGCCGGATAGGGAATCCTGTTCAGCCATTCCGATATACCCTTGTCATAATCACTCAAAATACTTCCGGCAACATATCCCGGAGTGGCGAGAACCACTGCATCGGCATTCACAGAGGAATTATTCTCAAAACTCACATGCCATTCATCTTTTACAGGTTCTATATGTAAAGTACTACATCCTTTTTCAATTTTTCCTTCAAGTAATACTTCAAGTCTGTCGATAAAACTCCCCATCCCGTGATCAAATGAAGTCAATGTCCCGCCAGGACCGGCAGAAACCGATTTCCCGCTTTTCTTCGCTTCCCTTTGCATATTCAGCATACCTCTGATAAGGCTGCCGTAGCGTGATTCCAGATTATAGATCCTCGGGAAACAACTTTTAAGGGATAGCTGTTCAGGATCGCCGGCATATATCCCCGAGGCCATCGGGTCGATCAGTTTTTCAAATGCCTCTTTTCCCAACCTCCTCACGGCAAAGGTCGAGAGAGTTTCATCGCTATCTTTACCTTTTGGAGCGAACAATTCATAAAGAATTCTCAGCCTGCCTTTAATACTCAAGAGATCGGATGTAAAAAAACTAACCGGTGATTCAGGCAAACGATGAAGCATGCCTTTACTAAAGAGAAACCGTTTTCTTGCTTCATCGTTGCTCCTCAGCGGAGTAAGTTCCATCATATTTGCAAGGTCCAGAGTCTTTGGTTTATTGTCGAGAAAACCATTCACAGCTGTCTCAAGCAAATAACCATTACTGTGGTCCGTATAAATCTTCCCGCCTACCCTGTTTTCAGATTCATAAACCGTTACATCCAGATCAGGTTTTTTCCTTATTAAAAAAAAGGCAAGCGATAATCCCGATATTCCACCCCCTATAATTGCAATCTTCATAGGATTCACACTCTCTTTCTTTTCAAGATGATGATAATTTTGCTTATCACAGTCTCTATAGTATAACGTTACATCTCTACTTTTTGGTAAAATTACGGTAACGACTCAGGTAATTAGGCTGAAGCAAAAAAACTATTGACTTGGGAATGTTGGTCAATAAAAACGTAAAGCTTTATCGATTTTTTAACATTTGAGCTTTGCCATTCATTTGGCATTTGAGCTTTGAGTTTTGTCATTCATAAATATTGGTGTTTTTTTGCGCAAAATTTCATTTATAAGCGAATAAGTAATTACAAGTAAACAGAAAACGATCTATTCATGATGGTACGTACTATTTTAAAATCAAAGGGAATATACACCGGTTCCGAGTTTATCGAAAAAGGCGCTATTATCGTAGAAAACAACATTGTTAAAGAAATTACCAATTCTCCTTACATTGACAAAACAAAAGACGATATAAAAGACTTTAGCAACCACTTCATCATTCCCCTACTCTGCGACTACCATTTACACTTCCAGTCAAAAAAATCTTTCATGGAAACGATCCATCAACTACGCTCATACGGTATATCCACTGCCTTTGAAGGAGGCGATCCCGATCTTTCAGGTATAAAAGCAAAAAAAGAAGGTGTGGTAAACAGATTCTACGTGAAAACATCGGGCGCCGCATTATACAAGTCAGGCGGATACGGCGGTTTTTTAGGAAGGGGAGTCAATAATACTAATGAAGCAAAAATTATGATAAAGAAACTGTACTCCCTGAATGTGGATTATATAAAAATCGTAAACTCCGGGATATTTTTACCTGAAAGCAACACGATAACCGACGGAGGCTTTAAAGCAGATGAACTTAGCGAGATGATCGGTTTCTGCAACCATTTAGGGCTGGATGTCTACTGCCATGCAAACGGAGAGAGGGCCATACGAGAGGCTGTTCTTGCAGGCGCAAAGGCGATTATACACGGCTTTTTTCCGTCACAGGCGACAATATCCCTGATATCTGACAGAGGAGTCATATTTATTCCGACACTTTATGCATTAAAAAGCCTTAAAACAATATATAAAACACAAAAAGCGAGGGATAACCTTTCAAAGGCGGAAGAGACTCATATGGAGACAATCAGGAGATCCATCGAACTGAAAGTCAAAGTCCTCCCCGGCAGCGACTCCGGCCCATTCTTTATTCCCTATGGAAAGGCCTGTCAGGAAGAGGCGGTTTTGCTGCGGCAGCTCGGGATGACCATAGATGATCTGGTTAAATCTTCAAAGATAAATCAAATTTCACAGGGAAATGAGGCAGCGTTTTTGCTGTTTAACGGAAGCACCTTTACCGGGCCTGAAATAAATAAAGATGAGATGCAAAATGTATAACTTATTTTTACTCATAGACTTAGTTATGGAGGCGAACATTATTCCTCTGTAATTATCTCTTCAATAACGGCGTTGTACTCAGTCTTTTTCTCAAGTTTTGATGAAATTGCTTTTACCAGCAGCAGCGACACACCTAATGAGGTAAAGCCGGCAGCAGCGGAAAGAGCGTCAGGATCGGAAGTCGAGACAATATCCGGGAGATAGAGTCTGCCTAAAACAGCACCTATGATAAGTGCTAATGCCGGGAAACCGTAAATCAGCAGAGAACCTTTAATATATGACGCAGCCTGTGTGACCACTTTTACTTTGTCGCCGATTTTTGCGTCTGCTACGTTAATCGCTTCCATTTCAGCATCTCCTTCTGTTGAGACGAGACATTTACCTTCGGTGCAACTGTCACATGCACTGCTTCGCTGAATCAGAACCAATGCTTTTGGGCCGTCGATCTTTTTTACAATACCTCTCTCATCCATGTTCGATCTCCATTGGAAAGGAATTTTTATTGAAAAGTCTTTCCTGTCCTTTTCTTGTCGCTTCTCTTATGATAAATTATAAATTCTTAAGTTTTTCTCTCTGCTTTTCAATTTTTTTCTTTCGTTTTATCTGATATTTCTCTACAAAATAATATGAGGTATAATATCCGACAATGGCGAGGGGAATTCCCAAAATAATACCGCCAACAGCGAGGGCTAAAAAAATTCCGGGTGCATTTTCAAAGATATTGATCAGAGCGCTTGGATTTTCCAGTTGCGAGAGTCTCATTGTTTTATGAACCGGGATAAGTCTGGAACCGGCCAAATATGTAATACTGTATAAAAAAGGGGCAGTTAACGGGTTGGTTATGAGTACGCCGACAGTTGCCGAGAGTTTATTCCAGCCCAGTAATGCAGAAAAGAAAATTGCCAGCGCAATCTGAATGCCGAATGTGGGAGACATCCCTATAAAAAGACCTAGTGCAAACCCCAGAGCTATTTCTCTTGGATGACCGTGTATCTTGAGAAACCTACGGTACGCTTTTTTGGTCAGTGTAAAGAGTCTGCCTTTGAATAATCCCTTTTTTCGGCTCTTCTCCTGTCTGCAATCCGGTGAGGCGGCTTCTTTTAGACTCATTTAATATCCTCATGATTGCAAGGTAATAATTTTACTGAAAGAGAGAGAGCAAAATTGTACATAGCAGTTAATAATAAAATACTTTAAATCTCTCTTGCAATAAAGGGCTACGGTTTTTTTAGTTTTTTGGTGACTGTAGAGCTTTTCGACTGAATATACAATTTGACTTGTCTTGTTACACTTCTCCCTACCCAGCTGACAGACTGTTTGTGAAACAGTCGTTATTTTTGCTCCCTCTCCCCCTTTGAAGCTTATCGTGTCCCACATTTATAACCGGACACAGTGGGTTGACATATGTTAAGTTAACCGCATGATAGTATGCGGCAAAGAATTTACAACAGAGCATATAGAAATGATAAAAGATATAATAGCAGAGAACAGTCGGATATCGCACGGTAAATTGTCTCGCTATGTATGTGAAGCCCTTGATTGGCAGAGCAGCAATGGTAAATTGAAAGAGATGAGTTGCCGAGTTGCGCTTTTGAAGTTGGAGCGTAAAGGTATTATCACTCTTCCTCATATTTATGAAAAGCCCGATGTAGAGAAGAGGGTAGCTATTGAAGACAGGATAACAGAGTATCAGAAAGCAGAATGTGATTTGAGCGAGTTGGGTCAGATAGAGATAGTGAAAACAGGAAGCCGATACAGTAAGAGTTATGAGAGGTGGAAGGAAATGATGAACAGAGCTCATTATCTTGGAAGCGGCCCTTTGTGCGGTCAACAGATAAAGTATCTTGTAGAGAGTGAGCATTACGGTTATATAGGTGTAGATAGTCAAGAGAAATGACCCCCTATCGGCAAATAAAAATGACCCCTCCTGGTTAATTAAAAAAATTTATTAATGACAGCAAATCCGATTACAGGCGGGAAGCTCTTATGACGCTTTCTAAATTCAACGATCCCCGTGCAGTTGAGGCGATTTATGATTGCTTTGACGATGAAAATCCTGATATTCATGAACTCTCAGTCATTAAACTGGGGGAAAAGAAAGACCAGCGATCTGTGATACCTTTACTAAATTTGCTGAACGAAGACAAAACTGAAAATGAAGATGATGTTATAGAGATACTGGGAAATTTGCAGGTCATCATGGCAGTGGAGCCGATAATAAAAAAGTTAAAAGATGAAGATTTGAAGGTGCGTTTAAGTTCTGCAGAAGCTCTGGGAACGATTAGCAATGAAAGAGCGATAGAGCCCCTTATGTCTCTTTTAAAGGATGAAAACCCGATGCTTCGAGAGAAAGCTGTAAAGGCGCTTAAAAAGATAAACTCCTCACAGGCGGTTTTACCGGTTATCGCTGCATTAAATGACAGCGATATGAAGGTAAGGGATGCTTCCGTGCAAGCTCTGGGTGTTTTTAAGGATACCAGAGCCGTGGAGCCTCTTATCTCTTTATTTAAAATAGAGAAGAGGAGATCGATCAAAAAAAACGCAGCACTGGCATTATCTATTATTAATGATCCCGTTGCGGTTGGAGTGCTGATAAATGCATTAGATGATAAGAGATACGATAGTGATTATTTAGCGCTTGCTCTTACTAAATTTAAAACTCCACAGGCGGAAGATGCTTTATCGCAATTATTCCAAAAAAGCGATTGGGAGGCCATAGAAGGAGCTCACAACTATTATATAGCCAAATATGCACCGGGGAATGAAAAAAAGATCATCAAAGCACTAAAAAAAACCAATTCTCCTTCAATGGCTCATACTATGAAGAGAAGTGGAAATGCTATGCTGCGGAAGGCAGCAGAAGAGTGGATAGATGATAATCAACTGCATTAGTCACTAATGCAATTCATACTACTCGTTTTCCCTGTTTCCATAGTCCATGCCGGTATTATTACTCTCAGTTTAACAGGCCATTACCACATCCCGTGGAAATCCCTCTATAATAAATATCGCCTCAACTTCGATCCCAGACCATCCAATCTCAAAGATACTGAACTCAGAAGACCGGTTATCTCCCGCCTTTCCGTCTTAGGATCTGCGCAAAAATAAACTGAAAAAAGCATTTAGCAGTCAGCTAAATGCTTTTTTCAGTTATGTTTATATTTTAAATAATTTCTCAATGAGTTTTATAAAGGTGGGATTAGCGAATGTAAGGGCTATTAAGGCGATGGCTATAAAGATATTTAACTTAAAATTCAAACTCATAAACTTCCCATTCATTTCATTTTCAAGGCTTTTAAACCTACCATTTATTTCGTTTTCCAGGCTTTTGAATCTTACATCCATCTCGTTCTCAAGTCTTTTAAACCTCTCATCTACTAAATTAAACCTCTCTTCAAATATCTCTCTTGTTACAAGCTCGTTCTTGAGTTCCTCTTTGAGTTCGATCTTAATATGATTCTTTTTTTCTACTATCACCTTTTCAGCCTTTTCATCAATAGCGTCAATAGCTGTTTCAATAGCTCTGGCGAATATCTCCGCCTTCTGCTTCTCTTCAAATGCCTCTTCTAAGAGGACAAAGGCTTCTCTTGGTAATGCGTAGCTTGCCATGATTAAGTATTTATAACAT
>JAREWP010000016.1 GCA_029001845.1 Candidatus Magnetocorallium paracelense
TCCGTCTCGTCAAGCAGTCTTACTCTGCCGTCCTTACCGTAAATCACCTCTAATAACGGCTCCTTAAGATAATCCCTCAGTATGTCGTTACACCTCTCCATTGCCAGGCGAAACACTGCCTCTCTTTCGTAAAGCTCCCTTCCCATTCCAACATACTGAGAACCCTGACCGGTAAAAAGAAACACCACGCCCCTGTCGCTTTTAACGGTGACCGACTCCGAACTGCCCCTCTTTACTACTTTTACCGACTCTCCAGATATGTAATGCTCCATCCCCTTGGCAAGCTCTTCCTTTGTTCCTCCGATGACTGCCGCCCTGTACCGAAAATGACTCCTCCCCGTTCCGGCCGTACGGCAGATATCTCCGGCGCTGAACTCCCTGTTCTCCCTTAAAAACTCACCATACCGTACCGCCAGCTCATTCAACGCCTCTATGCTCTTTGCCGACAGGGGAAGCATATACAACTCACCTTCCTTGTCTCCTCCGGACTTCTCCGGCTCTTCTGCTGCCCTGTCCGGAGCCTCCTCTAAAATCACATGGGCGTTGGTGCCGCTGAATCCGAAGGAACTTACGCCGGCTCTCTTCTTTCTTCCCTCAGGCCAGGGCATTGTCTCTGAAGGCACCTGAAAGGGCAGGGTATCCCAGGGAATGTGGGGATTGGGGGTCTTAAAATGAAGATGGGGAGGGATCCTGTCATGCTGCATGGACAATACCACCTTGATCAGGCCTGCTATTCCGGCGGCAGCCTCAAGGTGGCCTATATTTGTCTTTACCGATCCTACTACCAACGGGCTCTCTTTATTCTTTTTGTAAAAGACATTTGCCAGTGCTTTGATTTCAACGGGATCGCCAAGGGGTGTACCTGTACCGTGGGATTCAATATATGATATTTCTTCAGGCCCCAGTTCTGCTATTGTCAAAGCTTTACCGATTACGGCTTCCTGGGATAGAACATTCGGAGCTGTTAAACCATTGGATGCGCCGTCATGATTTATCGACGTTCCCCTTATAACACCCAGAATATGGTCGTTATCTTTAACAGCGTTTATAAGGGGCTTTAATAGAATAACACCACACCCTTCGCTCCTTACGTAACCATTTGCAGAGGCGTCGAATGTCTTACACCGCCCTTCCGGAGAAAGCATTCCGGCTTTAGAAAATGATATGTTCAACTCTTCCGATAGTATGAGATTAACTCCGCAGGCAAGAGAAAGATCGCACTCCCCGGTTAACAGACTTTGACAGGCCAGATGAACTGCCGTAAGAGATGAGGAGCAGGCTGTGTCGACAGAAAGACAGGGGCCGTTAAATCCAAAAGTATAAGATAGACGTCCTGCCGCCGTGGATGCTGAGTTGCCTGTGCCGTAATAGATATCGCAGTTATTTATTTCATTTTGTTTTAGAGAAAGAATCTCGTAATCATGGGTGAATACTCCTGCAAACACTCCTGTATTCGATCCTGCCAGACTGTCTGGCGCCAGACCTGCGTTCTCAAAGGCCTCCCATGAGAGCTCAAGGAGTATTCTTTGCTGAGGATCGAGGCTGACCGCCTCTTTTGGCGAAATATTAAAAAATCCGGGATCAAAGCGATCTATGTCATCTAAAAAACCGCCGTAAGCAGGAGGGCTGATGTTGCCGGGATTTTCAGTAAGGCCAAAGGTTTTATTCAGAGCCTTGCGAGCCTGCGGGATTGGGGTTATTGAATCATTACCATTACGTAAAGCATTCCAATAATCGCTCGGAGATTTTATTCCCCCAGGTAATCGGCATGACATACCGATTATTGCTGTCAATTTATGCGCACTGTAAAAGGGTTCCCTTTCATCTATGTTTTTGGTGGTTAACCCCTTCGGCTCATTCCGGATATCGACATTAGGGCGAGTTTTCGAATTCTCTGTGTCATTGGATATGCTTTCCGATTTGAAGTAACGGGCCATAGCCTCCGGGGTATTGTATCTGAAAAAAAAGGTAGAATCGATTTCAATGTTAAATCGACGACTTAAGATGGACCGGAGTTCAATGATATCCATCGACTCAAGTCCCATGGAGGCTATAGGCAGATCGGAGGCGTAGTCGTTTTTGTCATGCAACAGCAGACAGATACACTCTTCTATAACTGACAGTATTGATTGTTTTCCGCTCATACTTTATTATCCACGTAAGTCTCCCAAAAATAATAAAAAACCGCAGCTAGCCTTCAGATAAGGGAATAACTGACATTATGCTGAAAAATAAACATCACCCGGAAGGTTCATAACATTTTAACCTTAAAAAAGCATTTAGCTGTCAGCTTTTAAATCGCAGTACTTTACAGTTCAAAACACTTTCACCCATAAGGTGAAGCTTGTTATTGGTATAACATTAATTCTTTCCCTAGCTGGAGGCTGACCGCTGATAGCTGACTGCTGTTTTTAGTAAGCTTATGCCCTGCGCCTGTTACCTTGTGTCTGAAATCGTGTTTATTTTAATATGCAGGATGATGTGTTAAGGCGGAAGATATTAGGGCGGGTTTGGCATAATTTAAAAAATATCCGAAAAAAAACCTGACGTCCTGTGAATAACAGGAGCTGTCAGGCTTTGTAAAAAAAATTATTTATTATACCGTCTTCTGTGCTGCACCCTGTTTTGCAATCTTTTGTCCTTCCTGAAACTGCTCTGCGAAATAATCCTTTACCTTTGCAGGATCGAAATCGAGAAATGTGCCGCCCGATTCGAAGTGTTGTACAAAGACTTTACCAACGGCATAGGTTGAAGCCCCGGCCAGGATCGCCATGCTTAATGCACCGGTTGTTTGTCCTATTAATGGGACAACCTTTAACATACTGGCAAGAGTACCCGATAATGATGTGGGTATTACACCGCCGAGAAGCGAGGCCAGTATATTCTTGCCTTTATCTTTGGAAAAGCTGATGTCATAGGTCTTGCACATTTTTCGCAGCATATTGAGCTGAACGCCAGTCAATGCAACGAAATCGACCAGAGGCATTGGAATAAGTCCTATCGCCACTGAGCCGTATGTGTGATTTTTAATTAGTTTATCAACTTGTTCAAGCCTGTCATTTGTGTCATTTCCCATTGTCTTCCTCCTCTTGTATTCAGGACTAAAAATTTAATAAAGCTTCTAACGAATAATACACTTAATAACAGTAGTTTGTCAACATTCGGAAAAGAGTTTATTTTACAATGTCGGCAACCTGTTTTTAGGAAATATCGTCAAAATAACATAAATACAAGGTCAACAAGGCTGCTAAATGCTCTTTCCCGTTTAATCCTTTTTCGGATTTAACGCCCGCTCCACAGCCTTTATGGCGCACAGGTCGGCGCACATACTACATACGTCCGATTCCGAAGGCGGTGTAGCTGCTCTCCACTCCTGTACACGATCCGGATTAAAGGAGAGAGAAATCTGACCGTTCCAGTCGAGTTTCTTTCTGAATCTGGCCATCTGTTTGTCCTTCTCAAAAGCCGAAGGTACGCCTTTGGCTATGTCTGCGGCATGAGCAGCCAGCTTAGAAGCCACGACTCCTTCTATGACATCATCCACATCAGGAAGCCTTATATGTTCCGAGGGGGTTACATAACAGAGGAAATCCGCGCCTGCCGCACCTGCTATAGCTCCACCAATAGCAGCGGAAATATGATCATAACCCATACCAATATCTGTTACAAGAGGACCGAGAACATAAAAGGGAGCGCCATTGCAGAGCTCTTTTTCAAGCTTTATGTTAATTTCGACTTGATTTAGAGGGACATGCCCGGGGCCCTCTATCATTGCCTGAACTCCTTCATCGACTGCTTTTTTATGCAATTCTCCCAATGTCAGAAGCTCCTCTATCTGCGCCCTGTCAGTGGCGTCTTCAAGGCATCCCGGTCTTAAGCCGTCACCAAGGCTGAGTGTCATGTCATACTTTTTGGATATATCGAGAAGCCTGTCATAGTTTTCATATAAAGGATTCTCCTTATCGTTATATATCATCCACTCCAATAGAAATGAACCACCCCTGCTTACCACATCGAGCACTCTCCTGTCCTCTTTTAGCCGTTCGATCGCTCTCATGGTAAGGCCGCAGTGGACAGTGATAAAATCGACACCCTCTTGGGCCTGGACCTCTATAATCTCGAAAATATCGTCGGCAGTCATCCTTACAATAGATCCACGCTCTTCAACGACTTTAACAGCGGCTTCATATATCGGCACTGTTCCCACGGATATCGGGGATTCGCCGATCAGACTTCTCCTGAGCTCTCTCAAAGGTCCTCCTGTAGAGAGATCCATCACTGCGTCTGCACCGTACTTAACAAGGGCCGCAAGCTTTTCAAGTTCCTCATCTATGGATACATGATCCTTTGAAGTGCCGATGTTGGCGTTAACCTTTGTCTTTAATCCCCTTCCTACACCGAGAGGCTCAATGTGGTGATTGATGTTTCTGGTTATTACGGTTATGCCCGATGCAATGTGGGAGGCAAGTTTTTCAGCATCCATACCTTCAGTTTCAGCCACTTTTTTAATTTCATCGGTTATAATGCCCTGTTTAGCCGATTCTATTCTTGTCATTTTAATAGCTCCATAAATTTTTTTGATCTGTTTATTATATCGTCTGACGCCAAAATTCCCGATATGAGCGCTATGCCGTCAGCCTTGTTTTCCATTGCTTCCTTTATATTTTCAAGCTTGATCCCCCCAATGGCGAATACCGGTATTTCAAGCTCGTCCTTAACCTCTTCTATTATTTCAACACCAATAGGGTCTCCGTACGCCATCTTCGAAGGTGTCTCATAAACGGGCCCCAGCGTAATAAAATCGGCCCCACTGTCTTCAGCCTTAAATGCCTCGTCTATGCTGTGAGTAGATTGGCCTATAAGAAAATCTTCGCCTGTTATTTTTCTTACTGCATTTACCGGCATGCTGTTTTGTCCGAGATGCACTCCGTCTGCAGAGCAGCACATGGCAACATCTACCCTGTCATTTATAAAAAGTCTGGCGCTATATTTACTTGTAATTTCTCTAATCTTTAATGCAAGAGTTGTTAATTCCCCTGTGGGCATTGACTTTTCCCGTAACTGGACCGCCTTTACGCCTCCTTTAAGGGCATCTTCAACAGCGTCGATCAGACTCTTTTTAACGACTCCTCTGTCCGTTATAAGATACAGCTTAAAATCTATCTCCCTCACTCTTCCTCTTTACTGACATATTCGAGTCCTTCAAAAACCTCGGTAAAGTGTATTAATACTTTAAATGTCGCGAAAATCACAATGCCGTGGTGTCCGTGAAAATTCAGGTTTTCTATATCCTCTTTCAGAGAGTCAAAAGTCTCTATCAGACCGGAAACGAGAAAGGCAATTCCCACTAGTAAATTGGCATAAGGATTTTTGACAAAAGATTTAATTTTATTCATTACTACTCTCATGAACACCTCTATAACATTCCCTCGATCGGGCTGCTTGCCGTTGCATAGAGTTTCTTTGGTATTCTGCCGGCTTTATAGGCGTATCTTCCTGCAAGAACACCGTATTTCATCGCCTCCGCCATCATTAAGGGGAATTCCGCCCCTGCAATACCTGTGTTAATCAAGACAGCGTCACAACCAAGTTCCATCGCCCTGGTTGCGTCGGACGCCGTTCCTACGCCGGCGTCTACTATTATCGGGAGATCGATGGTTTCAAGAATTATCTTTATGTTATAAGGGTTTCTCAATCCCAGGCCCGACCCTATGGGTGCTCCGAGAGGCATAACTGCCGCAGCGCCTGCGTCTACGAGACGGCGCGCCGTAATCGGGTCGTCACTTGTATAGGGTAATACGATAAAACCCTCTTTTGCCAGAATTTCCGTGGCTTCAAGGAGACCGCACACATCGGGAAACAATGTTTTTTCATCGCCTATGACTTCAAGCTTTACAAGATCGGAAATTCCGGCTTCCCTTGCCAAACGTGCATATCTGAGAGCGTCTTCCACATTGTAGCACCCTGCCGTATTGGGGAGAATTTTATATTTTTTTGGATCTACGTAATCGAGGAGATTGGGCGAGTTCCTGTCAACGATATTGACTCTCCTGACCGCAACTGTAACAACATCGGTACCGGAAGCCTCAAGAGCATTTGCAGTCTCTTCAAAGTCTTTATATTTCCCGGTGCCTACCCAGAGCCTCGACTTAAACTCGATGCCCCCGATAATAAGTTTATCTTCCATAATATACTCCTTACATGTAATGGTAATCGTTGGAACAGCCTATCCTCCGCCAACGAAATTTACTATTTCGACAGAATCTCCGTCATTTACGGTATATTTCGAATAATTCGCCTTTTTTATAATCTTGAGATTGACCTCTACTGCGACACCTTCTTTATTTATGTTCAAATTGTCCAAAAGTTCTTCTAAGGTCATAGCAGTCTTTAAAGAGTAGGCCTCTCCGTTGAGAATAATTTTTATCGCCATTCTCACTCCATTGTGTTTTCGCTTTCAGGTATAAAAAAAACCGTATCCCTAATGGAATACGGCCTGCTTCTCTCCCTTTCCCTACGTCAGCATTAACCGTATCAGGTTCGAAGGGTCTCCTTAACAACAGGACTCTCAGGCTTCTCAGCCTCCCCCAGGGTAATTCTATAATTCTACTTTAATGTTAAAGTAAAAGTCAATTTTTCGAATTTCCTCATCAAAACGTCATGAAGCACAGCCCGTTCCTAATTCTACTTTGTTACATTACTCAAAAAGCAACGTCTATCAATATAAGGACAAGCGGGACGCCTGTCCATGGTTGCCTCCCAATCATAATGTGAAAAAGTAGAACTAATAAAGCTTCTTTTATGCTATTATAATCATTACATGAGGAGAGCAAGCAGGAGTATTGGAGGAAAACACAGAAGTTGCTCAAAGCTGGATGACTGAGGCAGTATTATATAGATTGTCCGATACCGAATTGAAATTAGAATTACGAAAGTTATATAGCGATAAAATAATTATAGTGATCACACATTTTATAATATGAGATATAAAGTCAGTCTAAAACAAAGTGAAGAAGGCTATGCAGTTTGGTGTCCGGGCTTACCGGGGTGCTGGTCTCAGGGGCGTACGGAAGATGAGGCGTTGGAAAATATTAAAGACGCAATTGAACTATACTTAGAAACGGCTGAAGAATTATCTAAAGAATTATCTAAGGACAAAGAATCTCGTTATGTTGAAGTAGGTAGTGCCTAAACTTCCCGGGATAAACCACCGTCAGGCAGTTAAAACCTTAGAGAAAGCAGGATTTTAGGTTGCACGTCAAGGCAAGCATATAGTAATTACAAATGGAGAACGCATACTGACCATACCCAGGGCAAATCCTATTGACCCATACACAATAGGTGGAATTATAAAAGATGTCGGTTTGAGTATTGATGAATTTAAAAAGATTTTGTAAAATCTAAAACCAGTGAAAATTTCATAATAGGGTGCAGGCCCTTAAGAACAAAATGCTCTGAAAGGTTTAATTATATCGAAGAGGTAGAATAGTTGAGACTCTGTGAGGGCTTATTAAGATAAAAAATGTGCATCGTTGAAGTGATCAGATACTTTAAGATGTAGAAAATATGTTTTAATAAAAAAAATTCGAGTATAGAATATTATTCATAGATTTCAACAAAAGTCTGGAGTTCCCTCAGACAGTTTAGTCTGTATTATTAAAATACTAAGCCTTCTTAATAGTAACTGCACAGACCTTTAATTCGGGGATCTTACATACCGGATCAAGAGCCTTTGGATTTGTCAGCACATTTGCAGCCGCCTCTTTGAAGTGAAAGGGAATAAACACTACTCCTTTATCCGGTCTGTCCGATACTTTAGCCTTTAAGGTAATGGAACCTCTTCTCGATGTAACGCAAACGTTGTTACCGGCTTCTATAGATAGGTTTTTAGCGTCATCGGGATTAACTTCTATATAAGGCCCGGAAGAGATTTCGTTAATGGCTTTAACGCGTCTTGTCATCGTACCTGTATGATATTGAAAGAGTTCTCTGCCCGTAGTGAGTATAAAAGGATATTCCTGATCTGGTTGCTCCTCTGAGGGTCTGTACTTTACGGCGGTGAATTTACCCTTTCCTCTTAGGAATCCGTCTTTAAAAAGATAGGGTGTTCCTTTATGATCCTTTGTAGGACATGGCCACTGTATCCCGTGCTTTCTGATACGGCTGTAATCAATGCCTGCAAATGCCGGCCAGAGCTTTCCTATTTCCAGAAATACTTTGTGTATATTTTCATAGTTCATATCATAACCGAACTTCTTGCTAAGTTCCATAATGATCCATGAATCTTCCTTTGCCTCGCCCGGCGGTTCGACAGCCTTTCTCACCCTTTGAACTCTTCTGTCCGTATTTGTGAAGGTGCCGTTCTTTTCTGCAAATGTAACAGCCGGTAGCACTACGTGTGCCAATTCAGCGGTTTCCGTTAAAAAGATGTCCTGAACGATTAATAAATCAAGATTTTTTAGAGCCTTTTTGGTATGCTCTATGTCCGGGTCGCTTAAAGCGGGATTTTCGCCCATTATATATAAAGCTTTGAGTTTACCGACCTCAGCTTCGTGCATCATATCTATGGCCGTGATTCCCGGTTTTGAAGGGAGATTTGTTCCCCACTCAATCTCGAATTTCTCTCTTACTTTTTC
Organism: Candidatus Magnetocorallium paracelense; assembly: GCA_029001845.1. Taxonomy (GTDB): domain Bacteria; phylum Nitrospirota; class Thermodesulfovibrionia; order Thermodesulfovibrionales; family Magnetobacteriaceae; genus Magnetocorallium; species Magnetocorallium paracelense. The sequence goes on from JAREWP010000016.1 coordinate 8,637, forward strand.
ATCCGTTACCGACTGATATCCAGGTAAATTAACGGGACTTCCGCCCATATCCGAGGATCCCTGCACATTATTTTGTCCTCTTAAAGGATTCAGGCCTGTCGATCGTTTTCCAATATTTCCTGTCAGCATGACAAGATTGGCGAGGCTGTAAACATTTTCCGTACCATGGGAATGCTGAGTAATACCCATTGTGTAGAAGGTACCGACTTTATCTGACTTGCCATACATTCTTGCGGCTTCGATAATCTTTTCCTTTGGCACGCCGGTGATCTTTTCGCCGTACTCAGGAGTATACTCGTCAAGACCTTTTAGAAATTCGTCGTAGCCTTCCGTACGTTCCTTTATAAACTTCTCGTCAGCCATACCCTCTTTAACGATTACGTGCATCATGCTGTTTAAAAGGGCCACATCAGTACCAGGCTTCTGTTGAATCCAAAGTGCCGAATGTCTGACGAGAGGAACTTTTCTCGGATCTGCAATTATTATCTTTGCACCCTTCTTTACTGCTTTTAGCATACGCAGGGCGACAATCGGGTGGTTTTCTTTTGTATTTGAACCAATGATAAAAATAACATCATTGTCTTCTATTTCGGGGAGGGAATTGGTCATAGCCCCTGTTCCGAATACTGCGGCCAGACCGGCCACGGTGGGGCTGTGTCAGAGACGGGCGCAGTGGTCTACATTATTGGTGCCCACCACTGCTCTCATAAATTTTTGAAAGAGATAGTTTTCCTCATTCGTGCATCTGGCTGAAAGCAAGCCTCCTATAGCGTCAGGTCCATGCTCCTGTTTTATTGAGTCCATTTTATCGTAAATATAATCCAGTGTTTCATCCCAGGAAGCCTTTTCCAGCTTGCCGTTTTTTCTTATGAGCGGCGCATCGAGTCGGTCGGGACTGTTTATGAATTCATAGGCGAATCGTCCCTTGACACAGAGCCAGCCTTCATTAATCGTATCTGGGTCCGATGAAACTCTTACAACTTCATTTTCACTTACACGTAGTTTTAGACTGCATCCGCAACCGCAGAACGGGCAGGTTGTCGTTACCTCATTGGTTTTTGCGGTTCTGCCTTTTCTTGACCAGGCTTTACCTGAAAGTGCGCCTGTAGGGCATACGGATACGCACTGGCCGCAAAATTCACAATTTAGGTCATCCTCAAAGGATGGGCATACCTTTGCTTTGAAACCGCGATAGGCGATTTCTATTGCAGATACACCGGCAATCTCTTCACATACTCTTACACACTGACGACAGAGTATGCACTTTTCCATATCCCTTTCAAGGAAGGGATTACCGTCTTTTTGAGTGTATTGTCTCTTTTCTCCGTAAAATCTATTATTCTGCAGGTCATAAAGATATGCCAGTTCCTGAAGCAGACAATCTCCTGCTTTTACACAGACCATGCAGTCGTTGGGATGGTCGGAAAGAAGAAGTTCGACTACGGTCCGTCTCAGCTTATGAATACGTTCCGTTGATGTTTGAACTACCATGCCTTCCTGAATGGGTGTCGTACAGGCTCCGACAGGCCGTGGTAAGCCTTTTATCTCAACGAGACATAAACGACAGCCACCATAGGGTTTAAGCTTGGGATTGTCACAAAGGGTGGGTATGTATATGCCATTCTCTCTGGCTGCTTCAAGTACGGTGGCATCCTTTGAAGCCGATATCTCTTTGTTATCTATTGTAAGGTTTAAAACCATTTATACCTCCGGTCTCTATCCTTTGAGAATGGCGTTGAATTTACAAACATCGAAACATGCGCCGCATTTGATGCACAATTCATCGTCAATTAAATGCGGTTTTTTCTTCTCTCCCGTAATTGCAGATACAGGGCAGACCTTCACGCACAATGTGCAGCCTTTACAATTATCTTCAATAACGGAAAAGGTTAAGAGATTTGCGCATACTCCGGCAGGACAACGCTTTTCATTTATATGAGCCTCATATTCGTCTCTGAAATATTTAATCGTACTTAATACAGGGTTTGGAGCTGTTTGTCCGAGCCCGCAAATACTGGAGTCCTTAATATCTTCGCTCAGATCCAGAAGCAGCTCTATATCACCTTTGCGACCTCTGCCCTCTGTGATGCGATTAATGATCTCCAAAAGCCTTTTTGTCCCGATACGGCATGGTGTGCATTTTCCACAGGATTCGTCCTGAGTGAACTCAAGAAAGAACTTGGCGATATTGACCATGCAGTCTTCTTCGTTTAGAACAACCATACCTCCAGATCCCATAATCGATCCTATGTCAGCGAGAGACTCGTAGTCTACCTTTAGATCCATGTAATCTTTGGTAATACAACCTCCCGAAGGACCACCTGTCTGGACAGCCTTATACTCTTTTCCGCCTTCCATGCCTCCGCCCACATCGTAAATGATCTCTTTGAGGGTGATACCCATGGGAACTTCTATCAAGCCTGTATTATTCACTTTTCCTGTAAGGGCGAAAACCTTTGTTCCCTTACTCTTTTCAGTTCCCAACGAGGCGAACCACTCCGGACCGTTTTTGAAAATATAGGGTAGATTGGCAAGAGTTTCTACGTTGTTAATGATTGTCGGTTTCCCGTGAAGACCGCTTTGAGCAGGAAAGGGAGGTTTATTTCTGGGCAATCCTCGCTCACCTTCTATGGAAGCAATTAATGCTGTCTCTTCACCACATACGAATGCTCCGGCTCCAAGCTTTATCTTTATATCGAATGAAATCTCTGTACCGAATATTTTTTCTCCGAGAAAGCCTCTCTCCCTTGCATGTTCAAGGGCTCTTCTTAGTCTCTCGACTGCAAGGGGATACTCTGCTCTTATGTATACATAACCTTTTGTCGCTCCAATTCCATAGGCCCCGATAATCATTCCCTCTATCATTGCATGGGGGTTGCCTTCAATGATGGACCTGTCCATAAAGGCGCCGGGATCTCCCTCATCTGCATTGCATATTATATATTTTTGTTTGCTGTTTGCTTTTCTGGCGAACTCCCACTTCAGGCCGGTCGGGAAGCCTCCGCCTCCGCGTCCTCTGAGTCCTGATTTTTTAACGCTTTCTATCGTCTCTTCAGGCGTCATGGAGGTAAGGACTTTTTTTACGGCGACATAGCCTTCATGATCCAGATAGGCATCTATCTCTTCAGGATCTATTCTTCCACAGTCAGACAGTACGACCTTAATCTGTTTTTCGTTGAATTTCCGGTAATCTTCGCCTGTTACCCAGTCCGTAACCGGTTCTCCGCCAATAATATGTTCCTCAATTATTCTTGGCACCATATCTGCATTCAGGCACTCGTAGGTAGTTACTTCTCCGTCAACCTCTACATCTACGAGTACATCTTTTGCGCAAAAACCACGACAACCGACCTTATCGACATTGGAACGTTCTTTTACTTCGGCTTTGATGCCGGTTTTGTCCAGTTCCGTTCTGAACATGTCCATGACTTCTGTGCCGCCGGCGGCAATGCCGCCCGTTCCCATACAGACTTTTATGTTTACCTGATCAGGCATCCTGTTCTTCTTTAATCTCCTTTATTACTTTAGTTAATTCTTTCTTTTGCACTTTGCCCAGTATCTTTTTATCTACAATAACGACAGGTGCAATACTGCAGGCTCCTACACAGGCGACTTTCTCTGCAGTGCACAAGCCGTCACCGGAAGTATCCTCGTCTCCGGTCAGATTGAATTCCTCCCTTACCTGATTGTAGAGCTTATCTGAACCTTTAACATGACATGCCGTACCGCAACAGGTGGTGATGATGTGCTTTCCTCTGGGTTTCAAATAAAACTGAGAATAAAAAGTAGCAACACCATAAAAGTAGCTTGATGGAATAGAGAGTCTGTCAGATACGTAGTGTATTGCATCTTTGGGAAGGTAGTTGAATTCTTCCTGTATTTGCTGTAAAACGGAGATTATATTTCCTTCGTTTTCTATATAATCTTCAATAATTTTGTTTAATGCTTCCTGCACTCTGTTTTTCTGTCCTTTTATTTTTTATTATTTACCACGGATATTCTTTCATAATAAAAAGCTTCATTGAACTGATGCTGTAATTGTATACAATCCGAATCTTTAAATGCAAGATAAAAATTCGGTAAAGGAAATTTTTTTCCTCTCATATAAAATTCTCCGGATCAATGGATTTTGGCTTAATCGGCCAATTGGAAGACTCCGGATCATTACGACGATTACCGGCTGTTTTCTATTTCGTCGACAATAGTGTAGAGTAAATCGAGAAAGTCCTTTTCATAAATCGGCTTTGTTAAGTACCCGTGAATGTTATAGCTCTTTGCCTCCTCTATCGCTTTATCGTCTCCCACGGCAGTCATTATTATAATCGGTACTTTCTCATCGATTTCTCTTATATGGTTTATCATCTTAAGACCGTCCATTTTCGGCATAATTATATCGGTGATTACGATGTCGGGACAATACTCTTTAAATAGTCTTAAACCATCTTCTCCATCGTTAGCTGTATGAACGCGTGCAAATCTTCTCTTTAAAATCAGAGCAAGATTCAAGGCGATAACAATCTCGTCCTCTACAAACAATATGGAAATATCTTTTTTTTCTTTCATTAATGACGCCTTTGCCTAATGTCTCATCATGTTATTATATAATCAATCGTGATGCGGAAACCAGAAAAAAGTGTTATACCGGCTTAAAATCTTAAACTCCTAAGGACTGGAGCGCTCCCTGCCGAATCGTATCATGCATGAGATTTTCAGATTCATTTTACTGAAAATTATAACACAGAACCCTTTTAAAAGAATATAACAGAGGTCATTCAACTAAAAAATGCAGTCAGTTATCAAAGGTCAGCCTTCAGACCGGGAAAGAATTGATATTATGCCAATAATAAGCTTCACCTTAATGGGTGATTCTGTTTTGAACCATAAAATATTGCAATTAAAAACTGACAGCTGATGACTGACAGCTAAATGCTTTTTTAGTTATAAGTAAGTACTCAGCAGGGTGAGGGTCAGAGGGCAGATAAGTATCCCCCATGCCAAAAGGGAACTCACCAGTGCGGGATTAAAACCTGCAGACGATGCAAGACAGCCTGCAGTAATCATAGAAGGCATAGCGGCCTCCATTAAAGAGGTTTCAGAGGCGGAACCCGATATGTCAAATAATCTAAATACTGCTAAAACAATAATTGGAATAAAGAGCAGTTTTCCTGCCAATCCAAAAAAAAAGGGCCTTAGATTTTCAGCCGGCATCTTTAATTGAAATTGAAAACCTACGGCAAGCAATGCTAACGGCGTTAAAGTTCCCGCCAACATGCCAAGAAGTCTCATAATCCACTCGGGCAATACCTGGTCCTTTAATGAAATCGCCAAAAGAAGCGCCAGGAAAGGAGGGAAGGTAATGAGCTTTTTTCCTGTGACTTTCCAGTTAAAAGCAGAGTCGCTGTCAAAAATCGACAGAATAAACGAACCGTATGTACTAAGAATTAAAAAAGATCCCAGTTGATCATAAAGAACTGCATAGGCGATATGCTTTTCTCCCAAAAATGCCTCGATTAAAGGAATACCGACAAAAGATGTATTGCCCAAAGGAATCAGAAGAAGGAGGCAGGCCAGGGTAGGGCGATTCCATTTGAAAATCATATGGGAAAAGCAGACGAAGATCACTCCGATTATCAGTGTTCCCCATGCCGTAACAACAGGAATATAAACATCGGAATTAAAGCTGAGCTCAGGTATTCTGATAAAGATAAGCGCCGGCAGAGAGATATGGATAATGACCATGTTCAGGGTTAACCAGGTATTTTCAGGAAAATTCCTGTTACATCTCAGCAAATACCCCAGGATCAACAGAAAGAAAATAACCGCCAGGTTAGGAGATATCATTTTTTAACCTCATTATTATCCCGAAAATAACTGGCATCGTACCGGAAGTAGCAGTAATGTCCTGCCAAAACAAGCTGAAACTCGCAGACTCAAACACCACCTTGTTTTGGCAGGACATCACTGCTACTTCTAACCATTTTCATGCTTTGTGGTGACTCGGAGAGTCATGGAAGTCTAGTCCGAATATAGACGAATGCGCACCGGACCACCTGCCTGTAAGGAGGTTGTCATGACGGGCAGACTTGAAGTTTTAAACAGAAATCTCCTGAAAGAGGCATTGAGCATATGCCTGGAGAGTGATGATCTTTATCTCTCCCTCACTTTATACGAACGACTCGATGCACTGAAGTATGTATATAATTTACATAAATCTCTTTGCGTCCTGCCTGTCAGTTAATTCTTACCGCTCCTTTATCCACCATATGCTTTTTAGGATTAGAAGCACCCAGGGAGCTCCATGGAGAAAGAGGTCAAACCAGTCCAGAGGTTTTACCAATTCACCTCTGACAAGCATATTGAGCTTTTCCAATAAATGGGGGGGATTAAAGGGGGCAAGACCGATTGTGAAACAGGCGATCAAAATCAGGGGCCACGATATTTTCGATGCAAACTCCATTTTTCTCCTTTCTCATTACTGTTAACTTGGCGTATCGATCAATAAACAGGGGGGTATACCACACATAAACAGAATTTTTCTGTTGTCTGTAAAAAGAGTTAAAATCATAAGAATTACCGCCATAGCGGCTAAAAAGACTTTCGTGCTGAAATGAATGAAGAGAAGTTTTCTAATGGGAGGAAAAGACATTGGAGATTATTCAAGAGTCATCATGGTTTCGCAAAATTTTTTTGCTTCCCCTTGCATATCGCGGGAGTTGTATATTGATGTTCCTATGATCGCATAGGCCGGATTGTTACCTAAGGCCATGACTGTTTCTTTCATATCCCCGCCCTGTCTTCCGATTCCGGGAAAACAGAAGATCGGTTCCTCCACAATTTTTGAAATGTAGTCCCCGTACATTTCGGTTTTATCGGGCTTTGTTCCGGGCACAATGAAATATCTCACACCATTATGAGCTGCTGTCTTATAAATATCGAAAGGTGAGTTGTCTCTCAGGAACCCGCCACCCTTTTCAAGATATGAGAGATGTGTCATCTCACCTCCCACAAAGGTAGTCATATTTAATTTAAAGAGGCCTTTTATAAATGAGACTTCGGAATCGGGGCCTGCCTGTGGAAATAAAATCACACCCTTTACGCCTCCATCCCTGCATGCTTCGGCAAATGGGTCACCGCTCTGAGGGACGTCGGTTCCCGCCTTTTGGTGGTCATAGATCACAGGCAGATCGGTCAGATTCCCGATATTTCTCGTGACCTCAGGTAACCCGTGTCTTAGTGCAAGAGTAAAACCAACTTTATAGCCCACAATGCCCTCTACATCGCAAGTGGCCGATACCAGAGCATTAAGCTCCGCGATCGTGGCGACGTCACATGAAACGATAACTCCGTGCTTGGTTTTAAAAATATTCGATTCCATAAAATTATATAATAGCGGCGATGGCATCCATTTCTACCCTCGCCCCCTTTGGAAGCGCAGCGACCTGAATGCAGGAACGGGCCGGTTCTCCGGTAAAGTACCGGGCATATACACCGTTGACGGCATTAAAATCCATTATGTCGGTAAGATATATCGTTACTCTAAGCGTTGTTTCAAGGGAAGCCCCGGCCTTTATTAATACTGATTTCAGATTCTCAAGAACCTGACCTGCCTCGTCCTCGATGTTGCCGGATATAAGAAGGCCTGTTCCAGGGTCAATAGGAATTTGACCGGAACAATATACAATGCCGCGGTAAGTTACGGCCTGGCTGTATGGCCCCACCGGTTCGGGTGCGTTTTTTGTATATACCTTTTTAATTTTGTCCATTTTTAATCTTCTGACTTTTGACTCCTGCGTCTTTACCTGAAAACTTCTTTCCTGAAAACTTCTTTATGGCAAAGGGTAAATAGTTTACGATCATGACCTTTGCTGTAAATCGATAACCGTAAACTGTAAACCACTGTCATTAACTATTATTCTTGACTTCTACCTTAGTGTCATGTCGGGGATTTTCTTCTTAAGCCGCTTTACAATATCAGCTATCAGTGCATCCGCCTCTTCGTCAAGGAGGGTCCTGTCCACAGCTCTAAATACAATAGACAGGGCAATACTCTTTTTTTGTCCCTCCACGAAATAGATATCAAAAAGATTTACATCCTCAATAAGTCCGGCGCACCTCCTGACCTCACCGATTACGGTTTCGGCATCCAGTTTTTCGTCAACTACAACAGCCAGGTCTCTGGCGATTGAAGGGTATTTGGGAAGTTCTTTAAAGGCCCTGCCCTTTGCAGAGAGAAATATATTATACAAGTACCCCGCTTTATCTGCAGTTTTTTCATGCACATCTCTTGAAATAAAGCTTAGTTTTAATTCGGCAAGCCATAGATCTTTAGGCAAATCTAAAAAGTCGGCTTTCCCGGGATTTATTTTGCCGAAGAAACCGGTCTCCTGCCCGTTAACGACAATTTTCGCAGATTCATAGGGGTGAAGGAAAGACAAATCCTCGACACGGTACTCAACAGCCGGCGCGCCGAGCATAGAGAGATAATTATTTACAATTCTTTTGATTTTCAAGAAAGACCATGCCTCTTCCGTACTGAAAGATATTTTTCCTTTTTTAAATCCGAAGCCTCCTGCTTCTTTACCGGTAACCAGTATGGCCAAACGCTTCTCTTCATGATTCGTAAAAATGCAGGTAGAGAGTTCGAATATGGCAATATCAGCAATCCCCTGCCTTATGTTTTCAATAGTCGTATGAATCACACCGGGTATCAAGCTTGTACGAAGATGGCTGTGGTTAATATTGAGGTAATTGCTGATAGCAACCTCAGGTGGCGTCACTCCCAGATCATCACAACTCTTTTCGTCGAGGAATGTGTAGTTTACGACCTCGTTCAGACTGCAGGCTACCATGAAATCCCTGGTCCGTGACTCGAAAAGAAAACTCTGGTTCACCTTAAAACACTCGGAGGGAATCCTCGGATAAGAGGGAGCGAAATTATTATAACCCTGAACACGGGCAATCTCCTCTATCAGATCCACCGGTCTTTCGATGTCTGAGGCTCTGAATGCAGGAATAGCGGCAGTCAAAGATTTATCTGTCATTTTGCAGGCTATACCCAATCGGGACAGGTATTGCACCGCCTTTTCTCCTTCCACAGGTTCGCCTAAAATCCTCTCTATTTCACTGAATTTCAGTATCACCTCTTTTGGCGAGTAAGGCTGCGGAGTAGAATTAAAAAGCTTTTCGATTTTTCCTCCTCCTGCGCTAACAATCAAATTGGCAGCCAGGTTTTGAGCGCTTTCAAGACGGTCAAAATCGATCGATCTTTCGAATCTGTAAGATGAATCCGTTTGAAGTCCAAGGCGTTTAGACGTTCTTCTGACATCGCCGGGATCGAATAGGGCCGCTTCAAGAAAAATGTCGCTTGTTTCATTATCCACCCTTGTATCGTAACCTCCCATAACGCCTGCCACCGCCACTGCCGATTTATCGTCTGCAATAACGACATCTCCCGGGGCGAGTCTGTAAACCTCCTTATCAATTGTCTTGATCTCTTCCTTGTCTATAGCGCGTCTTACTCTGAGGTTTCCCTTCAATTTAGAAAGATCGAATGCATGCAGTGGTTGACCTTCCTGATAGAGAATGTAGTTGGTAATGTCGACGATATTATTAATCGGCTGTAAGCCCGACTTAATAAGCCTCAGTCGCACCAATAAAGAAGATGGTTTGACAACGGCGCCTTTAATGACAATCCCTCTGTATCTGTGCGCGGAAGAGTCGTCAATTTCAAAGGGAAGTTCTTCTAAGCCGACCTCTGTAAGAGCATAATTGCGATCTTTAAATTCGATACCAAGCACAGCGGCAATCTCCCGGCCCAGCCCTCGAACGCTGAGCACGTCTCCCCTGTTGGGAGTCGCCTCGATCTCTATAATGCGCTCCCTGCCCAGACCTGTCTCTTCGCAGCCGTCACAACCGGGTGTGGTATTGTCATCAAGAAGAAAGATTCCCTCATCCTGACAGGCGACCCCCAATTCCTGCAATGACAGAAGCATTCCCTCTGATGTCACCCCGCCCATCTCCCTGTGTGCAATCTCATTACCCTCTATTGTAACTCCGGCAGGGGCGAACAGAGCGCAACTTCCTGTCAATGCATTATTGGCGCCTGTAATTACCGTGTAGTCTCTTTTCCCGTCGGTCACTACGCATTTACGAAGTTTCTCCGTTCCCACCCGCTTTTCGTTTGAAAGAATTTTAACCGTAATAACACCGGGCGTATCGTTTCCAAAGACCTCACAACCTGCTTCCACTCCGGTTTCAGTCAAAATCTCGGCAACTCTCTCCGGCGGCATGTCGGTGTCGATAAAATCTTTAAGCCATGAAAAGGGTATTTTCATCTCAGTCCTCTGAACTGAAGATTAAATCTCATATTATTTGTAAATAACATCCTGATGTCGGGGATTCTGTATTTCAGCATTGCTATTCTTTCGACTCCCATTCCAAAGGCCAGACCGGTGAATCGCAAAGGATCGATGCCGACGGAGTCGAATACATTGGGATCCACCATACCACAGCCCATAATTTCCAGCCATCCGCTGTCTTTGCACATTTTACAACCGGCGCCGTTACACACAGTACAGCCTATATCCACCTCAGCCGACGGTTCGGTAAAAGGGAAAAAACTGGGCCTGAATCTGATAGGTATATCCTTATGGAATATATTATCGAGTAAAATCCTCACAATTCCTCGGAGGTCTTTGAATGTTACGGCCCTGTCCACCATCAGTCCCTCGATCTGGTGAAACATGGGAGAGTGAGTCTGATCTGCATCTTTTCTGTAAACTTTGCCCGATGCGATTATCGCTACAGGCGGAGGTTGAACGAGCATTGTACGTATTTGGACAGTTGAGGTGTGAGCTCTTAACAGGAGTTCGTTGTTTATATAAAATGTATCCTGCATATCTCTGGCAGGATGATCTTCAGGAAAATTCAGCATCTCGAAATTGTACTTTTCAAAATCGACTTCCGGTCCTTCGGCCATGGAAAACCCCATACTTATAAATATCTCGCATATCTCGATGAGCACGGAATTTACAGGATGGGCGGCGCCTGTGACAGAACCGTGCTGGGGAAGCGTAATATCCATACGCTCGTCCGCCATTTTCATTTCCAGCGATGAAGCTTTCAATGTCGATGACTTCTCTTTAATGCATGCTTCCAGCTCCTTTTTAATCTTATTGGATAGAGCGCCTGTCTCCTTACGTTCATCTTGTGGAAGCTTGCCAATGCTCTTGAGAATGGTTGTAAGCTTGCCTTTTTTCCCGAGAAAAGCAACACGAAGGCTTTCCAGAACCTTTAGTTCTTCCGCACCGGCGAGCTCCCTGAGAGCTTCTTCCCGTAAGTTATTTAACTCCTCGACAGGATTCATAATCTATAGTTTCTAATCAATGTTCAATGTCATTAACTTAATAAAAAGTATTTAGCTGTCAGCCATCAACTAACAGCTTTTTAGTTGCAACACTTTATGTTTCAAAACACATTCACCAATAAGGTGATGCTTATTATTGGCATAATATCAATACTTTCCTTTGATGGAAGCTGACCGCTGATCGCTGCCTTTAAGATTAATTGCCTGTGAATATCCCGGCAATGTAACAGGCATGATATTATAAAGCATTGGAGTGAAATTTTGGCAACTTCGGAATGAGTTTTACATAAGGGAATGCTTATATAGATTCAATGTCATTAACTTAAGGTGCTTTGCTGCTTAAGTTAATGACATTGTATATAGATTTGAAGACAAAAAGAGTTTTTTGGTATATTACTCCTAAATAGGTAACTACTCAGTTATTTAGCCTTCAGCCTTGTATACTGAGTAGTTACGAAGTCTTTAACGAAGGATTAACGAGAAACATCCCCGCCTTTTCCAGATTTTTCGATTCAATGGCCTATTCCCATGGAGAGATAACGAATTATTCCAACATCGCCCGTGACTGTGGAGTGGACGGGAAAACCGTAAAGGAGTATTACCAAATACTTATTGACACCAATCTCGGAAGCATGGTGAAGCCCTTTAAAAAGAAGCAAACCACAGATGTATTGACAAAAGCGTCAAAGTTTTCTCTTTTTGATGTAGGAGTTGCAGGCTCTATAACAGAATTGTCTCTGTTCAGCACCAAAATGATGTCGGAACGATTGGAGGATGAAAATTGATTAAAAAATTCGAACCTAAATGGATAGCATGGGAGATTACAAGAAGGTGCAATCTTAATTGTGTGCATTGTCGCTCCTCATCGGAAATGGTAATAAAGGATCATCCTGATTTTGCCACGGAAGAGGGATACCGGATAATTGACGATATTGCGGGATATGCAAAACCTGTAATGGTGTTGTCAGGTGGAGAACCTCTGATGAGGCGCGATGTTTTCGATCTCGCTCGATACGGAACAGACAAGGGGCTGAGAATGTGTATCGCCACTAACGGCATGCTTGTAACAGAGGATATTTGTAAAAAAATGAACTCCGCTGAAATTAAAATGGTCTCTCTCAGTCTTGACGGTTCCACTGAGGAAGGACACGACGACTTCAGAAAACAGAAGGGCGCCTTCGCGGGAGTGATAAAGGCAGCCGAACTTTTCAATAAACATGGAATCAAGTTTCTGATAAATTCCTCTTTTACAAAGCGTAATCAGGATGAGATACCCAAGGTGTACGACCTTGCCAAAAGGCTCGGAGCTACGGCCTGGTATATGTTTATGATAGTACCTACCGGCAGAGGCGAAGATATAATGAACGAACTCATATCAAAAGAAGATTACGAAGAGTTGCTTCAATGGCATTACCGGATGGAAAAGGAAGAAAAAGATTTACTGGTTCGTCCTACCTGCGCACCTCACTATTACAGGATCGTACTTCAGAAGCAAAAGGAGGACGGTGAAAAATTCGAACGCAGAAGTCTGAAGTTTTCCACAGGAGGCTCTAAGGGCTGCATTGCCGGCCAGGTTATTTGTCTGATAGATGTGGATGAAAATGTTCTTCCATGCAGCTATTTTCCAAAATCCGCAGGAAACCTGAAAGAGATGTCTTTAAAAGAAATCTGGGAAAATTCCGATCTTTTCAGAGAAATGAGAGATTTTAAGGGCTATAAGGGCAGGTGTGGTTCCTGCGAATATCTCAATGTATGCGGCGGCTGCCGCGCCAGAGCATATGCCGTAAAGGGCGATTATCTTGAAGAAGAACCCTTTTGCGGATATATACCTTACAGAATCAGAAAAGCATAGTCAGGGGGAAAAGGTCTTCAATGAAAAGAGTGACAAAAAAAATTAATCGTTTCTTTGAATCGCTGGGCGATTTTTTTTATGTACATAAATATGTATCCATAATAACGATGCTTTCCATTGCCTTTGCCCTGGGATTGCAACTGCCCGGCTTAAAAGTGGATACCACGATCGAGGGATTCTTGCGTGAAGACGATCCTGCGCTGATTAAATTTTATGAGTTCAGAAAACAGTTCGGCAGAGACGACGCTATTATCATAGCCCTTAATCCGCCCGATATATTCAGCCTGAATTTTCTAAATATACTAAAATCTCTCCATTATGAACTGGAAGACAATGTCCCCTATCTGAACGAGATTACCAGTATGATCAATGCCCGATTCACTATAGGGAGAGGCGATGAACTGATTGTAGAAGACCTTCTTGAGAAATGGCCTGAAGATGAGACTCAGTTAGAAATACTAAGAGAGAAAGTATTTGCCAATCCTCTTTACAAAAACACATTAATCTCAGAAGATGGGAAATTTACTACAATTACGATCAAAATAGAATCGTTTATAAACGATGAAACAGACTCCGGTACATCCGAACTTCAGGATTTCAACGACGATTTATTTGAAGATGAGTTGTCGGAATATATCACCGATGCGGAAGAGACCACATCTCAAAGCGAAATAAACGATCAAAAAATCATTACCTCAATAAAAGAGATTATCTCCGATCACAGAGACCTCGATTTTCCTGTTTATCTATCGGGCTCGCCTGTGATAAACACAGAGCTGACGGAGGCCATGCAAAGGGATATGACTCTCTTTATGGGGCTGGCTATCTTGGTTATCTCCATTTTTCTTTATATCCTTTTCCAATCCTGGCATGGTGTGATGCTGCCTTTATTGGTTGTAATACTGACCCTGATTTCCACATTAGGCCTCATGGCCCTGTCAGGCACCGCCATTAAACTCCCCAGCCAGATCATGCCTTCTTTTCTGCTGGTCGTTTGTGTATGTGATTCCGTTCATATCCTGGCCATCTTTTACCGATCCGTCATGGAAGGTCGGGAAAAACAGAAGGCCCTTCGTGAGGCCCTCGGCCACTCCGGCACTGCCTTACTAATGACAACAGTAACGACATCGGGAGGCTTACTATCATTCGCCAATGCGGACATAGCGCCTGTGGCGGATATTGGAATATTCGGGCCTGTTGGCGTCTTACTGGCCTTTATATATACAATTGTCCTGCTGCCTCCTTTACTTTCCATTATCCCGATGAAAAATTCGACACCCGGTGAAAAAGCGTATAATGATAAAAAGGGACCAGGGATAATCGACGGAATTTTGACCTGCTTCGGTAATATGGCAGTTAACTATCCAAAAACTATAATAGGAGTAAGCCTGGGATTGCTTTGTATCGCCATTGCGAGTATCCCCGGTCTTACATTATCGCATCATCCTGTTTTATGGTTGCCTGAAAATGCTGAGGTAAGACGGGCTACGGAAATTGTGGATGAGAAACTCAAGGGTACTTCCACTTTGGAGGTGATACTCGATACCGGGGAAGAGAATGGATGGTATGATCCGGAGTTATTACAGGATCTGAATCGAATGAGCGCTTATGCAGAAAGTTACAGTGAGGGAAATGTCTTTGTCGGTCAGGCGATCTCGCTTGTCGATATGCTTAAGGAGATCAATCAGGCATTACACGAAAACAGAAGCGATTTTTATACAATACCTGAAGATCGTAATCTGATAGCCCAGGAGTTTCTTCTCTTTGAAAACAGCGGTTCCGACGATTTGGAAGATCTCGTTGACAGTCAATTCAGCAAATCCAGATTTTCCCTGAAATTGCCGACGATCGATGCCGTGGAGTATACGGGCTTTACAAATATTTTTGAAAAGAGACTGATAAATGAATTAAATGGTACTGTCGAGATAACGATTACCGGGATTGTAGCTCTTTTGCTCAGAACTATCCATGCAATGATGATAAGTATGATAAAGAGTTATACAACGGCATTAATCGTTATTTCCATACTTATGATCATCTTACTGGGAAGGCTTGGAATCGGCCTTTTGAGTATGATTCCCAATCTTTTTCCGATTATTCTCATCCTGGGAATCATGGAGTGGTTTCATATCTCTTTAGACGCCTTTACATTGCTTATCGGAAGTATCGCCATAGGATTGGTAGTAGATGATACGATACACTTTTTCAACAACTTTCAGTTTTTTTATGACAGAGAGGGCGATGTGCGTAAAGCCGTGGTTTTGACCTTACAGAGTACGGGCAGGGCGGTACTGTTTACGAGTCTTGTCCTTTCGTCGGGTTTTTTTATTTATATGTTCGCGTCCCTGGGAAATCTTTTTTATTTCGGGCTGCTCACGGGCATTACTATATTATTGGCTCTTTGCGCAGATCTTATTCTTGCACCTGCATTGATGGTTTTATATTTAGAAAAGAGGTAATAGAGGTTATTGAGTATAAAAACAATGTCATTAACATAAGGAGCAAAGCACCTTCCGCCTTCAGCGGCTAAACTCGAAGGCTCCGCTTCGCTGCGCCTTCTCAGACATGACCCGCTTCCGTCGGAAGGTGCTTCACCCCTTATGTTAATGGTATTGAGTATAAAAATATAATTCACACAAAGACTCATTGACTTTTGCTTCCCTATCTGTTATCCTTTTACAATTATTTCTATTTAGAATTCTTGACTCAGAACACAGAAAAAAGAGTATTCAAATGCAATTCGGAGGAACCTTTCCCTCTCCCCAGGCGGGCATAAGCGCTCAAATAAGAGAGAAAATATCGAAAAAGGAGAAAAAGCATGGGGTCGCTTTCCACTTATCTTTATAAAATAGTCAATGAATTAAAAGAGCAAAAATATTCTACCTCTACAATTCATAAAGTTCTGTATTCCCTTAGAGACTCCCTTGACATATCGGCGGCAGTACTTGTTATCAGAAACCAACAGACAGGAAAACTGGAGATTAATAACCGATATAATATAGCAGACAGAGCGGCCAGAACTTTTTACAGAGAAATTGGCAATAACGTAATAGGAAGAATTTGGTACCACGACGAGATTATTCTGACATCCCATAACGGCCCTGTTGAGGATTATAAAGATATCTATTTGGATGTGGATTACAAAACAGCATTAACTGTTCGAATAGAAGCCGAGAATCAAACCAGAGGCTACCTTACTGTTTACTTCGATAAAGAGACAGAGGCTGACAAAGAACAAATAATGTTTTTAAAGGCCAACGCCGCTATTTGCTCCTTTGCGTTGATGCAGGATCAATACAGGAGAGTTATCAGCAGTCTCCGTCAAACCGACTCCTATACGGGATTGCTGATTTATAATTTTTTTCATCAAAAACTGGAAGAAGAATTCGAGAGGTCTACACGATACAACATCCCCCTTACTACAGCAATAATGCGTATAGACGATTTTGTAGATATTCTTGAGTTGTGCGGTACAGATATTGCGCAGACTTTATATAAAGAGGTTGCCGACGATTTGAGAACTCTGATTCGCGGAATTGATGTCCTGGGCAGTATGGGAAGGGATGAGTTTATACTCTACATGCCAAGCACCACGCATAGTAATGCTGAAATTGTATTCAACAGATTTAAGGAAATGACGGAGAGTAAAAAATATACCTTAAAGGAGATGAGTATATCCATCACCATTGGAGCAACGACTCTTTTTCAAAACGACACTCTCGTCGATTTGATTAATCGCTTAAAAATATCACTACATAACGCAATTATAAAGGGAAGAGGTTCTGTCTGTCTCCTGTCTGACTGAGTGGATGAATATAGCTGCCACAGCGACACCCGGTAAGTCCCGCGACCTCATATTTCCAAACAGCATGGTTGATACTATGCAGGCCAATGCGACTTCCAAATTTTAATCTTTTCCTTTACAAAATTATAACCTGTCTCAATTATCTCTGTCGCCAAGCCATAATCATGGAGATTGTATTTTTCCACAGGCGGTCTGAGGTAAAGGTCCGCAGTCTCTTTTATGGTACGTCTCTGATGTGCTATGCCGGCCAACTCTCCGGCTCGAGCAAGAACTGACATGATTGTCGGGACAGCTATCTTTTTTGCAAAAGGATTGAGCTTCTTCCGGATAATTTTCCAACCGGAGACACTGTCTCCATATGAATAGTTTTCAGCCAGATCGACGGGCGGACTTACATCGATCGCTATTACCCTGCCATGAAATAATGAACGTAATACATCCGCCGGGAGGTTACTGAGAAATGCTCCGTCAACCAGCAAATCTCCATTCATAACGACAGGGGGAAATATACCGGGCGCCGCATTACTTGCCTGCACTGCCTTCCATAACGGCCCGGTCCGATGGATAGATACCTCGGCCCGTGTCAGGTTACTGGACACACAAAAGTAAGGCGCCCATAGATCTTCGATATGAATATCACCAAAAAAACCTTTTAATTCATTGACAAACCCACGCCCCGCAAAGAGGGATAAGACAGGGAAAGTAAAATCTCGTATTATCATTTTTATATCATGAGTAGTGAGTTGAGCCATTGATTTATAATCCAGTCCGATGGCGTATAGCGCTCCCATAATAGAGCCTATACTGGTTCCTCCGATAATATCGATAGGGACACCTTCCTCTTTAAGCGCTCTGATGGCTCCTATATGAGAAAATCCCCTTGCTCCGCCACCGCCCAGAGCGACACCGACTGCTGTACCGGAGAGAAATCTCGCCAGACTTTTAAAGTCGCTCTCATTGTCCATTCGGACATGATGATGCATTTCCACATCCCTCTTATCGAGCCATTTTTGGGTCCCCCTGGGAGGGGTCTTTCCGTCGCCATGTAACAATATCAGCCTGTAGCTCAAACCTGAAATACAGTCCTTTGTATAAAGAAATTCCTCTTCGATCGCATTCATCCCCGACTCCGCACCGGCATCGGCTACTACCAGTACCTGATCGGCCTGTCTTATACATCTCTTCGTCCAGTTTGAGGGAGACTTATCGGTTTCCATTAGAATGAAACGATACCTCTCTTCCTGAAGATTCAGCCATGACGAAATCCTTATACTATTGAGATCATCCGTTGAAATCCGGGAAATACCGGGTGTTCCCATAAAATCATCCAGCACTTCGCCATCTATACACAATGTGGAACCAATATAGGAAAGATGCATTGTTAAAGACTTTATAAACTCTTTGAGATTTTCACTCGAATTTACCGGCACAACTGCAAAAACAGTGCATTCTTTTGTACTGTTTGAAGATATATTCGCCTTTTTCAGCCTGTTTATAGTCATTTTTGTAATCTGCATGAGGAGTTTAGGGTATTGCTCAAGGAGATTATAAAAATCTTCTTTTGAAAATCTTGCCAACTCTGAATCCCGAAGAGCATATATTGTGGCTGTTCGATTCTCATCTGACAGGATCGCCAGTTCTCCTACCGATTCACCCCTATACATATCAGATATCCTGTGAGAAGTGCAATCATCCTCAATATCACTGTTTTTAATAAAACCTCCCAATCGCCCTGTAATTATGATATAAAAACTATCCGCCCTGTCTCCCTGCCTGAATAACACCTCTCCTCTTTTTATGTGAACCCATTCGGCCATCTTCTTTATGGCTTGAAGATTGTTTTTTTCAATGTTCCCGAAAAGGCCGGGAAGGATTTCCGATAATCGATTTTTCAGAAGTCGCTCATTTATTATCCTGTTTATTGTGTGAATAAATCCCGGAAGTGTTTCGGACAGCTCACTGAAAGAGACTCTTGAAAACTTAATCAATTCAGTGTTCTGAATCGCCGTAATAGTGGCTGTCCTTTTCCCCATTGTCAATATCTGGATTTCTCCTGCTATTTCAAAGGGCTTTATCTCTCCGACCACTTTCTCGGGGCAATTTTCCTGTAATGCATCGAGGCACTCTTTCTCTAATACAGCAGAGACTTGCAGCAGGCCATTGGAGACGATATAAACGGCGTCGGCAATGTCTCCGAGACGAAACAGCACCTCCCCTTTTTTCAAAGTTACCCGTTGACCGTGAGTAGAGAGTTTCTCTATCGTCTCGTTGTCAAGGTGACCAAAGAGGTCGGTTGATTTAATATATTCGATAATATCGGCTTTTGTCGGCCTTTGAGTCTCATCAAACATAGTCTGAAATCTCTCCCTCGTTCTTATTTTGTAAAATAAGAGCAAGAATACCATAATATATGGACTATATTCAAAAAAACAGATGTCCTGAATTGATGTTAAGCGCGATATTGAAGAGGTTTTATCCCGAAAATAACCGGCATCGTGCCGGAAGGAGCAGTGATGTCCTGCCAAAACAAGCTGAAACTCGCAGACTCAAACACCACCTTGTTTTGGCAGGACATCACTGCTCCTTCTTAACCATTTTCATGCTTTGTGGTGGCCCGGAGGGCCATGGACGTTTGTCCTGCAATAAAAACAGCGCTCACCTAAAAGTGATGTGCAAGCTTTCTATGTAAAACGTTGAAAACAGAGAGTCGACTGCTGATAGCTGTTTTTTAGATAATATGAGCAATATTTGCACACTGAGATATAGGGTGTGTGCAGAAGTATCTCACTATTACAAATATCTGCGCCATGTCGGGTGAGTGTAAACCATTATTTTCAACTATCTGCCTCTGAGAATAACCTGGCATAGTATTTGATAGATAAATATCCGGTTACACAAAAAAATTTAAAGGAGGAGACAAGGTTATGGCAGATCAGGATTTCTTAAACATGTCAAAAAGCGGCGGCGATTCTTCCATAGGAGAAGCATCGACATCATCAGCAGCCTCAGGCGGATATGCCTCAGGTGAAGGAGAGGCAAGTGTCGTTAATGCTGATCCTTATGGAACGGGATTGGCCTGCGCAAGCGCCGGCGCCATAGGTCAGAACGCTATCGGTTCTACAGGCGGCGGAGTAACGGATAACACGGCGATTGACACAATCAACATTTCTTCATAAAAAATTAAACAAATAAATAAGGAGGAAACAATCATGTCTAATGAATTTGCAAATATGAGTAAATCAGGCGGTGACTCAAGCATAGGGGCAGCTGATATTTCTACAGGAGCAGAAGGCGGCAGCGCTTCCGGTTCGGGCGAAGGCGACGTAAGCAGCGGCTGGTGGGGCGGCGGATACGCCGAAGGAACAGGAGCAGGTTATGCAGGCGCAGGCGCCGTAGGTCAGAATGCAGTCGGTTCCGCAGCAGGCGGAGTGACGGATAATACGGCTATTGATTCTATTAATATTTCTTCTTAAGGTATTCTAAAAAACACAAGGAATAATTCTACTTTGTTACATTAAAATTAAAGTTTTCTTACAGCTCTTTTTGGAATGTAACAAAGTAGAAAAAATGAGCTGTTATTTTTAAGCTTACACCCCCCTTATCTCTTTCTTTCCTCACACAAAGACACTGTTCTATCAGATTGTGAATAAGCTGAAAAAGAAGAGTGCTTTTTCCTGTTTGTCTTAAACCGATAAGTGCGAGGATTTCTTTTTTCTTCATAAACAGTAGAGTTCTGTCATAAAAATCGCGGTGTACGATAATTTATTAAAATCAAGCTTTGAAGACGGATTGATCTATCAAACAGATGAGTGTAAGTTTTACTCTAACTTCTTTCTTCTACTTTATTTTTTCCACCGGAAATTGCTGACATTTATGGTATTATATGTATTCTTTTTTAATCCACAGGCAGGTTTCTTACATGTTTTAAGGTATGGCATGGGTTGGCGGATATAAAGAATTGGTTTTACAATACTATAACCAATACTATTAACTTAAGGGGCAAAGTGCCTTCCGACAGAAGCGGGTCATGTCTGAGAAGGCGGAGAGAAGCGGAGCCTTCGAGTTTAGCCGCTGAAGGCGGAAGGTGCTTTGCTCCTTAAGTTAATGACATTGATACTATAACTGTTTTGCCCATAGTATTTTTTTAAGGAACTAACAGCTTTTCTAAATTTTAGTTCATGAGCAACATTTCAATGAAAAAATATAAGTGTGAGAAATGTAATTCAGAAACAGTGAGGGTTGTCAGGGAGTATTCCATCGTTACCGAGTCCGTTAAACAGGTGTCTTATTCCTGTGACAACAATACGGAAACAGAGATGGAAAAGAGATTTACAAAAAAGGATTCATACTGTGACTGGGGCGTTCTTAACGAAGATCACACCATTGCCTGGTTAAAAAAGGATATGACCGGCACGAAAGAGGAAATTCCCGAAATCGGGTTGAACAGTGAGTGTATCGAAATAGAAAAAAAGGGAGCTGTTACGAGAAATATCTGGTCAGACATTGATAAAGAGAGTGAGGAGTATTACGTGTATTGCGAAGGATGCGGCAGAGACATTGAGTTCGGCTGGTCCAACCCTGACGGAACAGGCCTCATATGGCCCGTGGAGTGGGATGATTTCGATTTTTCGTCGTGCTACCCTGAGGCAAGATATATAACGAAATGGAAAAATAGAGAGTGGGTATAAAAGGAGAAGTATATGTCCGAAGAAGTTAAAAAGGAGATAGAGAGATTACTACAAAGCAAAATTAAACCGATATTCGACATCTATGGTCACAGTATGGACAGCCTTATCAATCTGTTAAAATGGAAACCCATCGCACTGGTAATCGGTAATTACTCATCGGGAAAGTCTACTTTCATAAATGAACTTATCGGAAGGAACGTGCAGCGGACCGGGCAGTCACCCACTGACGACAGCTTTACGATCCTCACAGCTTCCAATACAGCCGGCGATAGTGAAGTCTCCATATCGGGCGCATCTCTTGTCAATGACGAGAGCATGCCTTTTACATCACTGAAGAAATTCGGCGAAAGCCTCTTTTCCCACCTGTCGCTCAAAGACCTGGACGTTCAGGTGCTTAAGGATATTGCTGTTATAGACACGCCGGGCATGCTGGATTCCGTAACGGAAAAAAGCAGAGGATACGACTACCTCAGCGTAATCGGAGAACTGGCCAGAATATCGGATTTAATAATACTCATGTTCGACCCACATAAGGCCGGCACCATAAATGAGACTTATCAGGCCATCAGGAGTACATTGCCCATGTTTTCCGAGGAGGACAGGGTATTTTACGTACTCAACAGGATCGATGAGTGTAAAAGCGTATCCGATCTGGTGATATCTTACGGTACTCTGTGCTGGAATCTGTCGCAAATGACCGGCAGAAAGGATATACCCAGGATTTATCTTACATTTGCCGAGTCCGTTGAGGAGACCCCTCAGGAGTTTCAGACCTGGAGTTCGGAACGTGAAGAGCTGAAGAAAAAAATAATAACAGCCCCTAAACTTCGTATCAGTCATATCCTGGAGGAAACGGACAGGGTTGTAAGGGATTTCAATTTACGTCTCGATGTTTTGAACTCTTTTAAGAGAGGGTTTCTGCTTAAGCTGAAGGAGTCATTTAAAGTATTTTCCCTGATTGCCGTGTTACTCTTCTTTCTGGGAGATATTGCATTAAACAAAGCTTTGGGCTACCCGGAAGTCCTATTTGTAAACGCCTTGAAGGAGAGTTCCCTGTCACCGGAGAATTTTCTCATTCCGGCAGCAGGCGTTTTTTTGGCTTTTGCCGTATTTATACTCTTTATATTCAATTTTCTCCTCCCTTCCCACAGCAGGAACTCTGTAAGGAACATCGACAGGCTTATCTCCCTGGATACGACATATAAGCAGGATATCTGGAAGCGGATAAAAGAATCCGTTAAGAGAGATATATCGGAAACCCCCTGGAAAGTCATATCGAGAAATCACAATCGCACCGGAAAAAAGATTAACAGATTTCTCGAAAAAGATATGAAACAGTTGACAGGGAAGTAGTTTTGCAGCAAAGAGAAATCCTATGCTTCATATAATGATGGGCTTATTGATTCAAGCATCGTTAGTATTTCTTATCCTGATTGGAACGACGAATAGCATATTCCCAAAGTCCATTGAGGAAACACAGGAGACAGAACCAATCTATATTTTAAACAGTTTTCATATGGACCCTATCGGAATTAGTCCGGAAATCGCACAGAGTGTATATCCCGACCACCGAGATGCTTTCTTATGGTTACAAGAGCTTGCAGCCCAAAGCGGCATAAAAATCAGTGCATTTGTAACAGGACCCTATGCAGAAGGATGTGTACGCAGCAACCATTACGAAGATTTTTTAGACTTTATGCCTGAAGGTCCACATGCGCTTGGAGTTCACCTTCATGCCCACCATAAACCATTTAACCGACGGAAGCCTCCCTTTATGTGGATTGAAAGATCATCGGATGAAGACAATCCTGTTGTTGTAAAAGCGATTTTTGAAGACCAAATAGCTTTTGTAAATAGTATATATCTGTTTAATGGAGTCGATCCGACTGAGAATATGTTTTTCCACGGCGCACATGTTTATTTGGACGATATGAGTGAACTTTTCGGTATCTCTGACCTCGGAACGGTTTCTTATCCCAACACATTTTGGGTTCATGGAGGTGACAGAGGTTTGTATCATCCTTATCGTGGTCCTTATTCGCAAGTAATAAGACAGAGCGACCCTGAACAAAAGGAAGATTTTAACGCACCTTATGTGCACATTCCTATTACATCCGGTATAATTGGCTTTGACCAACTTCATGGTGATGAAGGAACACTTTATGGCACATTACCATATATCAAGCGAGATTTTATTATGGAAATGCTTGAATGGAGGGAAGTCGAACGAGGAGCAGTCGGCGGGTCACCTCGAATTTGGGTCTTCGCATGGGGGGGGCATCCCTATCAAACTACTGACGAAAGTGTTGGAACGGACGGACTATCGGTAAGGGATTCCTGGAGTGCAATCGTTTCATGGTTTAATAACAAATACATTGAGAAACGTACGCCTCAGGGTTCTTCTATTGCTCGCTGGGCAAACTTCAGAGAGGTTTCAGAGCGATTTCTTGAATGGGAAAAAGACAATCCAAGGGTCTCTTCAATTGACATTAACGATGATGGAACTGCCAATCGTGTGTTGCAACCACTTTATGAAGCACTCTCTGATGCAAAGCATGCCGGAGAACTTGAGACTGAAGAGGATGGCTTTCTGGGGGAACGCTTTATGGAACCTGATGGAAAACTTTTATGGTTGTTATGGTCAGATAAAGGGGAAAGGGAAATTGAGATCAGAGACGAGATTCCATATTCACGCCGGATTCTCTCAGCCGACGGCAGTATCGACACCGAAAAGGGAACAACTCTTATTATAGAAGAAGAACCGGTAATAATTACAGAGAATAGGTAGCGGGTTTTCAGGTATAAATCGACAGCGGTATAAAAGGGGATGATATCACTTTCGCAGCACGTCGTCCTCTCAATTTTTATATTTACCACATTACTTACTTTTACGATTGAGCTGTTATTTATTTCTCGACCCTAATCAAGCAAACATCTCCATAAAACTCTCCTGCGAGAATAAATCCTTTATCCACTGTTTCTTCAATTGAATTTATCCAGCAGTTCTGAATTGTTTCATACCAGACTTTCTTCCCCTCAGGATCTGTCTTTAATAAAAAGCCAGACACAAAAAAAGGTGCATTACTTTCTACTCCGGCGATAAGAAATCCATCTTCAGGAACCTCATATATTGAGTTTATCCAACACTCTTTATAAGACATTGTCCAGATTTTTTTTCCGTCATTGCCTACTTTTATTAACATCCTGTCACCGGCAATCATAATATTTTTGTCTAAAGCTATTTGCGATGTCCTGCCCCATTCATAATCCTCTCCGCCAAATGTACTATGCCATAATTTTTTTCCATCCCTATTCGTTTTAATTACATAAATATCACTTCCTCCTGCACCGGACGAGTAGGTTGTTCCGACTATAATGAAACCACCGTCCTCCGTCTCCTCCACAGTCTCCCCGTAATCATTGATTGTACCGCCATAGGTGTTATGCCAAAGCTCTTTTCCGTCCTTATTCGTTTTAATTATATAAACATCACTTCCCCCTGCACCGTACGAGTAGGTTGATCCGACTATAATGAAGCCACCATCCTTCGTCTCTCTCACAGATTTCCCGAAATCATTAACTGCGCCTCCATAGGTGCTATTCCATAATTCCTTTCCATTTTCATCCGTTTTAATTACATAAATATCACTTTCCCCGGCGCCGTACGAGTTTGTTGATCCGACTATTATGAAACCACCATCCATAGTCTCTTGTACAGACTCCCCATAATCACTGACTGTACCGCCATAGGTGTTATGCCAAAGCTCTTTTCCATCCTTATTCGTTTTAATTATATAAATTTTACTCCCGCTTATATCACTTAATTCTTTATCTCCAATTATAATAAAGCCGCCGTCTGTCGTCTGCCTCACAAACTTACCGCTTTCTATATCAGCGCCTGAAAATATTTTAGACCATTTAACCTTCAAGTGTTCATTGTTATAAGAGAAGGTTATGCCCGGTGAAAAAAGAATAAAAGTCAAAGTTATAAGGCATAAATTAATTATATTTATTTTTAAATATCTCATACAAGTCTGCTTATAAATAATTTCTAAAATATGCATTTGTTTTAGATAAAATAACTACTATATGTTCTTACTTTATAAATTCATGATATTGGTCTGCCAAATAAAAATATAACGACTTCTCTATTATCTCTGCTACTACTTCAGCTCCTTTATTTGAAAAATGTATCCCATCTGTAAAATATTTAGAGCTTTTCGGCATCTCCTTTGCCAAATCTACAACCAATACATTCTTTCTCTCCCCAACATGACGTATAACCTCATTAAAAAGTTTTAATTCATGTCCGTAAGGATATGTTTTTGAGAAATTTAAAGATGTAATATCATCTATAAAAACACCATGCAAGTATGGCTGAGTTATTAAAATTGGGTCAATGTTGTGTTCTTTTGAAATTCGAATCAACTCTTCCAATCTGTCACCAAAACATTTAAGACTACTTCTATGAAGTACAGTATATTGAAGGTTTTTAGTCACAGTAGACATCTTCTTTTCATAATATGAGAAGAATGACTTACCTTTTCTTAGGTAAACGTTTGCTATAAGGTTTTCAAAATTCGCATCAGCGGCGGGAGAAGTCTCCATGCCTGCCTTTTTGGCTTGTGTATACCTGTAGATATTAAGAGCCACTGCGAATACATCGCTATGTTCGGCCATTAAATAGACAAAGCGTGTTGCTGTTGAAGTGTTCGGCATAACATGATCTTTCATATGTTTTACATCAGCACCTCTTCCTTTATTACATGATCTTACTATAGTGTCATTAGCACCTACAAGAAAAAGAACCATCTTAGGTTTAATTTTTACAATAATATCATTCATTAAAATTATATGAGCAAATGTTGATAGTCCGACATATCCGGCATTGTTAATCCATACATTTCTGAAATTCCTTTCTAATTTTTTCCCTAACTGAGCAGTCCAGGTTTTATCATCGGAGAGATTGAAATTTTCTGTAGTACTTCCGCCGATCGATATTAATGATAAATAATTCTCAAGATCCTTAAATGGTTCATCTCCTCTGAAACCTATAGAATTTTTTGAATGAATAATTTTTTTATCAAACTTAGATGAATGTTCGTTTACACGTTCATAACGTTTAAATGAGGGTAAAACCATTTTATCTCCTCTAATTCTTATCTCTACAGGATTAAATATCCTAAGTGCAATTTCAGCGATTATAAGTGCTAAGATGACACCAATAAATAAGGCCAACAAATTCTTTGAAATTTTTTTTAGAGCTGTAAAGATTTTCATTATGGTTTCCGAATCTCTGTTAATGTTCAGTGCTCATTTATCAAATTATTGATGCAGTCGTAATAAATCAGGCTGCCAATATAAGCTCAAATCTATAGTTAGTGCAAGAAGACCAAGATATCCTCTGTTTTTTTGATGCACTTGATGTAAGTAGTTCCTTGAAATTTAAATACACTTTTTTAAGCACAAGGGCTTCAGAACTCAAAGGCATATTATCCCATTTTTCTATTCATAAATGCTACTGCCCTATAGATATTCACTCCGATAGCCTTTAACCGGCAAGCCAAAGATATCTTCCATCAAAGGCTAAACCCGTAGGGAGTTGATAAATTTAATAAAATCACAATGACACCTAAACAACTATTAAAGGAGATAAGATGAGCACACTTAGTTTGAGATTGCCAAACTCAATTCATCGATATATTAAGGAGATAGCTAAAAATGAAGGTGTGTCAATAAATCAATTTATTTCATCAGCAGTAGCCGAAAAGATTTCAGCCATCATGACAGAAGATTACTTAAAAAGCAGGGCGAAAAGGGCGAATGAATCAGACCTTAGTAAGATATTGGATAAAGTCCCAAAACGTAAGCCGATTCACGGTGATGAATTGTAAAAATAGAGGTGGTTTTTTCTCTTATTTGAGCGCTAATGGGGGGGGGGACAGGAAGTTACTCCAAGGTGATATCGTTTTTTATGCGCCTGTTTACTTCCTTTTCCAGTTTTTCCAATAATTCACCGGAATCTTTTAACAGGGTGTCAAATGACTCCTTAACAAGAGATAAGACCATACAATCGCTGACAGCCTGAACGGTTGCTGTATGGGGAATTGTTTTAACAAGTGCAATTTCTCCAAAAAAGTCGCCATCCACCATTTTACGAACCATTTTTTGATTTCCCTTTCCATCACTGACCAAAACCTTTACAATGCCTCTGCCGATTATATAGAATCTCGTACCCCTGTCTCCCTGCTTGATTATTTGTTGGCCCTTTTCATATTTTTCCAAGACAAAGTTCCGAGACAAAATATTCAGTTTTGATTCATCCAGATTTTTAAACAGTGGTATTGTTTGGAGATAAAAAGTTGCAATATCGTAACTTCTGGCGGGTTTATTGATAGAAATACCTCTTTGCTTTTGAACAAGTTGCCAATACAAACCTTTTTGCGCCATCAGGGTAGAGTGATTCCCCTGCTCTGATAATCTTCCTTCGTTTAAAACAAATATTTTGTCAAAAAATTCAACAAAAGACAACCTGTGTGTTACATATAAGAGGGTTCTCTCTTTTTTCAGCTTATTAATCGTTTCATGAATCGCCGCCTCTGTTTCCGCATCCAGTGCAGAGGTAACTTCGTCAAGTAAAAGAATATCGGGATTTCTGTAAAGAGCACGGGCAATAGCAATACGTTGCCTCTGCCCGCCGGAGAGGTCTCTGTTGCAGATGACGGCTTTGTAACCCTCGGGCAGGTTTATAATAAAATCGTGTATTCTCGCCATCTTGGCTGCTGCTATGACTTCCTCTTGAGAAGTGTCTGTTTTACCGAGGCAAATATTGTTTTCAACTGTAGTATTAAAAAGGTAAGTATCCTGGGATACCACTCCGATGTGAGAACGAAGAGAACTGTGAGATACTGAGGCGATATTTATTCCGTCCCAGGTGATCGATCCTGATTGCAGTTCATAAAGGAGTTGCAGAACTTTCAGAATCGTACTCTTTCCAGAACCGCTGGGCCCCACAAAGGCGATTGTTTCTCCCTTTGATATTTGCAAACTTAAATTATTAATAACATATTGATCCGGGGAGTATCCAAAGGTAATATTGTTAATACAAATCTGTGAAGAGAGTGGGGCTAAACTGTTTGTACCTTGTTGCACAGTGGATTTCTCATAAAGAAGTTCATCTACGCGTCTTATCGCTCCAATGGATTTTAGAATATGGGGAATGGCGAAACTGCACAGAGCCACACCACCGGCGATATTCAAAACGATTGCAAAAAAACTGATAAGAGAGCCCACTGTTATAATCTCTTTGACAGCCAAAATGGCTCCTCCTCCAATCACAAATAATACAACCAGATCAATTCCTCTACCGGTAATCTGCTCGATAAGGAAAGTTACAAACCCCAGCTTTGTACTGGAATGCTGTAATTTATTTACAGGAATTAAAAACTTATCGCGCCAAAATCTTTCTGCTCCAAAAGCACGGATAGTCATTTGCGCAGTTATCGTCTCCTCTAAAATCGATGAAACGGAAGCTTCATCTTCTCTGCGTTGATAACCGATCTTATTCGCTTTTTTTCCCAACAGATGATTCCCCGCGGCTAAAAGAGGTAAAACAACGATTGCTACGACTGTAAGACGCCATTCCAATACAAATAAAATGATCACACTAAACAGAGAGAGGAAAATTCCGTTAAAACTAACAGGCAGCCCGACTATGAGTGCATTTTCTATTGCACTAATGTCATTTGAGAAACGGGACATCGTATTGCCGACAGGTACTTTTGAAAAATAATCGGGATTCACTTCCTGCAACTTGTCAAGCATTTTCAGACGTAAATCTTTAATGATCAAAGAGCTTGTTTTTGGCATGAAATAACCGGAGAGTATATATGAGCCTATCATTATAATAAACAGCAATCCGGCCCACAATAAAAGTGTAGTCAAATAATCGACATCTTTATGGACAATCGCAACATTGAATATTTCACGGTAAAACAGAGGAAAACAGATTTGTACCATAGTTGTTACGGATAATCCTATGGCAATTAATAAAGCGTACAGCTTATAGGGACTTATAAGTTCAAAAATCCTGCGTATAAAGTAAAACATCGAATGTCATCGATTCTTTAACCTTTCATCTCAGCCATATCGAGTATCAAGATAAAGTTTAAACAAAAAAGGTTGAATCTCTTTCATTATATATCTCATTTGGACAACATCATACTTACCGGTTTGATCGGACCGCGCACCGCACTCCGATAATACCATGGCTTGATAGAATAGTTTGGCCTTTACCGAATCCCTTGATTGATCTTTGGCATACTCCTCCTCCAGTTTGTGGAAGTTATGTATAAATGATTTAATAATCTCCTGATCTCTTAGAATCTTATAGGGAAAAAGATTTTTTATACATCCCCACGGAGCCAGCCAGTCGAGAGGTTGTGCGACAACCTGTAACTCCTCCGGCATATCTTCAATTAATGAAAATATTTCCTTGTCTTTTAAAAAGCTCATGTCAACTTCATGAGGATCTGTTTCAAAGGCGTTTCTGTAACATATCCTTGCCAAAGATACATCTCCACGGAGGAAATGAACATCTCCGAGATAGCCGTAAACACGAGAATCGTCAGGTTTGTTCGACAGCGCCTTTTCAAGGTGTTTTACAGCCTTTACAAAGTTACCGGCATGTATAAACAGCAGACCTGACGGGACATTTGAGATGTAGTCGGCAACTACGCCGTTTTTCTCCATAATGTTACAGATATGTGTAAAAAAAGTCCTTTTAAACTCTTTTGAATATCCGTAACGCAGAGACAAACGATCTGTAAAATGTTCGAATTCGGTCCAGAGCTTTATCAGGTATTCACAATCTTCGGTCTCCATACATCGGGAAAAGATATCGATTAAAGACGACTCCTTTTCGACGCTGCTGTCAGATGGATAAATCTTTTTAAATTCCTTGAGATCATCTCCGGCTTTGGAGAAATCGAGACTGAGAATGGAATTGATTATTCTGTTCCTTAATATATGGGTATCTTCAAAAAGCAGTAACTGATACATCGTTTTCGGTTGGAGATGGTTTATTCGTCAGAATATTTTTTACGGCCGGTTATCGTTGTTATGATCTTTAAGGTGTTTCAGGAATTTCTTTATCTGATTTTCCGACAAAAGACCTTTCTCTATAAAATACTCTCCTATCGGTCTCTGGGTTTTTTGCTGATGCCACAGCAAGACGCTCAATTGAAAGGGGGTGATGATCTTGTACCTCAGTAATACATCGCCAAAACGCTCCCCCTTACGCCGATCTTTTAACAGCTCGCCAATCTTTTGCTCAGACACCCACCCCCAACTGCCGGCGACTC
>JAREWP010000051.1 GCA_029001845.1 Candidatus Magnetocorallium paracelense
CAAAATCGTACCCTCCCATTTAGCCGCTTTACTGGCTAACGATTCGGAAAAGCTTTTTTCCTCATGCGAACTTCTGATTCTGGGCGGAGAAGCTTCTCAACTCGAATGGATTAAAAGGCTTCAGACTCAAAATCCCCAATGCGGAATACTCAATCATTACGGTCCTTCTGAAGCAACCGTAGGCGTGCTCACTTATGAAGCAGGCATACTCCCCGACAATACAGCAACTCTTCCCATTGGTCGTCCCCTGGCAAATACCCGAATTTATATTTTAGATGAGTACAACAACCCCACACCACCGGGCATTCCCGGAGAACTCTGCATAGCAGGCCGCGGACTGGCAAGAGGTTACCTGAACCGGCCGGAACTTACGACGGAAAAGTTTATAGAACCCCCACTGTTTGGCAAAGAAGAGAGAATTTATAAAACCGGAGATCTGGCCCGATGGCTTCCGGAGGGTAATATAGAATTCCTGGGACGTCTTGACCATCAGGTGAAATTACGCGGTTATCGAATTGAGTTGGGTGAAGTTGAAGCTGTTTTAAGACAACAGGAAGCAATTAAGGAAGCTGTGGTAGTGCTTTATAATAAGCAATCAGCATATAACAATTCCATGTTAATCGCCTATCTTACATTAACTATCGGTGGATCGGTTTTCGATACAGAGGATCTTCGCACCCGACTTAAAATCAGCTTGCCTGAATATATGATTCCCGCTGTTTTCATGGTATTGGATAAATTACCCTTAACTCCCAACGGCAAGATCGACAAAAGAGCGCTTCCTGATCCCGATTTTTCCATTGGAACCGGCCAACAGCCTCCCCGTACGGAAATTGAACATCTATTGTGTACACTTTGGTCCCAAGTGCTGAGTAGTGAGATTACAGGTATAGAGAGTAATTTTTTTGAATCAGGCGGGCATTCCCTCTTGGCCACTCGATTGGTGTCACGAGTCCGTGAAGGCTTTGGCATTGAAATGCCTTTGCCCGTTATTTTTGAAAAGCCGGTTCTTATGGAACAGGCATTGTGGCTCGAACAACAACAGAGAGGTTCGGAACTGCCTCAAATTGAACCCTTGGTCGAAGGCGATCCTCTGGTCCTCTCTTTCGCGCAGCAACGCCTGTGGTTCCTGGCCCAACTGGAAGGAGAAAATGCGACCTATAATATGCCGGCGGTCCTCCATCTCTCCGGACAACTGAACGCAACAGCATTACAACAAGCACTTAAGACTTTAGTGGAACGTCATGAAAGCCTGCGAATCTGCTTCCCCGTCGTCAATGGAGAGGCCACAGTCCGAATCAATGATGTTTATAATCCGTTACTCATTACCGATCTGAGCGAGATTATCGACTCGGAGCAACAAATCCGAATAAATGAATTAATAGAGAGTCATATTTTAACGCCTTTCAATCTGAACAGCGGACCACTGTTGAGTTTACATCTTCTCAAATTAAGCGCAGATAAGCATGTATTGATATTCAATATGCACCATATTATCAGTGACGGCTGGTCATTGGGTGTTCTGATTCGTGAATGGAGGGAGTTATACAATTCATATGCTCAAAATCAGAAGCCCCAATTACCGGAACTGCCGATTCAATACACCGATTATGCGGCCTGGCAGAGAAAGTGGCTGGAACAAGAGATTTTGACTCAGCAACTGACCTATTGGAAGGAGAAACTGAAGGATGTCCCTGAATTGTTGGAGTTACCCTCGGATTTTCCCCGTCCCGCAGTGATGCGTTTTAAGGGAAGGCATCTGCAATTCATTATGGATCAGGAACTGATGCAGCGTGTTAAGCAAGTTGGCAGACAACAGAGTGCCACTCTTTTTATGACCCTCTTGGCTGCCTTTAATGTACTGTTGTATCGGTACAGCGGACAAACTGATCTGGTGGTGGGAAGTCCCATTGCCAATCGCACTCAACGCAGGACAGAGGATTTGATCGGCTTTTTTGTCAATACCCTTGTATTACGCACCCAGATCAATAGTGATCAAACATTTCTCGAATTACTGAAAGAGGTCAGGCAAACATCCCTTGAGGCCTACACTCATCAGGATATTCCATTCGAGTATCTGGTGGAGCAGATAAATCCGACACGCAGTATGAGTCACTCCCCTTTGTTTCAGGTAATGTTTGTATTACAAAATGCGCCAAGTGAAGAGTTGGAACTTGGGGATTTAAAAATGACTCTTGTAAAGCCGGATAAGAAAACAGCTAAATTCGATCTCACCCTGACGGTTACCGAACAGGAGGGTAAACGGTTTATTTGCGAGTGGGAATATAACACCGATCTTTTTCGTGAAAGTACGATCGAGCGAATGACCGAACATTTCCAAGTACTGTTAAAGGGGATTATCGATAACCCGGAACGTTCCCTTTCCCAATTACCAATTCTTACTGAGTCAGAGATACAACAATTAACAACCTGGAACCAAACGGAGATCATTTATCCCGAAGAGCTGACCATAGTGGACTTATTCGAAACGCAAGTCGAAAAAACGCCTCAAAACATAGCAGTTGTATTTAAAGACCAACAACTAACCTATCTGGAACTAAACCAAAAAGCCAACCGGTTGACCAATTACCTGATAACCCTGAACCTTGAACCTTTGAACCCGGAACCCCTAATCGCTATTTGCATGGAACGTTCCATAGAGATGGTAATCGGTTTGTTGGGAATTTTGAAATCAGGATGTGCTTATGTTCCCCTTGATCCCGATTATCCGAAGGAGCGGTTAAAATTTATGCTGGAAGACTCTTCCGCAAAAATTTTATTAACCCAAAACCACTTATTAAAAAGATTGCCTGAAAACAACCTGGGGGCAGGTTTGAAACCTGCCCCTGCCGCCCTTTGTCTGGACGGTCATTGGGAACAAATCGCCTCTTGTTCTGAAATAAATCCTCCAAAACAAAGTACACCTGATAATTTAGCTTATGTGATTTACACATCCGGTTCTACAGGCAAACCCAAAGGAACACTGATCACCCATAAAAGCGTCAGCAACTATTTAAATTGGGCTCTTTGTGAGTACGATTTGAATCAGGGGATCGGTGCACCGGTTCAATCCTCTATTGCATTTGACGCCACGATTACCAGCTTATATTTGCCCCTTCTTAGCGGTACGCAGGTTATTCTCATGCCTGAAAAAGAGGAGGTTGAGAGTCTTGCCGAGCTGTTAAAGGATTCCGATACTTTAAGCTTGATAAAAATCACCCCCTCCCATTTGGAAATATTGAACAGTCAACTGGAAGAAAACCAATATACAGAAGCAACGAAAGCCCTGATTATCGGCGGAGAAGCACTCACTGCAGGGCAAATCAAACCCTGGCTTACCCATGGGCCGCAGGTTCGACTGATTAACGAGTATGGTCCCACCGAATCGGTAGTAGGATGCGCTGTATATGACGCAAAGGGGCAAACCGGTTTATCCGGTAATATACCGATTGGCCGTCCCATAGCCAACACTCGAATTTACATATTAGACAAAAACCATAACCCTCTACCAACCGGTATTCCGGGAGAACTGTGCATAGCAGGCGCCGGGTTGGCAAGAGGTTACCTGAACCGGCCGGAACTTACAGCAGAAAAATTTATAGAAGTTCAATTGTTTGGAGAAAAACAGAGAATTTACAAAACCGGAGACCTGGTCCGACTGCTACCGGACGGCAATATGGAATACCTGGGACGCATGGATCATCAAATCAAGATTCGGGGCTACCGGATTGAATTGGGTGAAATCGAAAATACCATAGTCCGGCATGAAGCGGTTCAGGAGGCTGTGGTTGTGCTTTATGATCAGCAGTCAGCAACCAGCCGTCAGCAGTCAGCTTTAGGTGATGGATATTTGGCTGTTTACATTACTTTATCTGCCCACAACCTGCAAGATGGCGCACCGGTTTTTGACAGGGAGATTTTGCGTACCTGGTTAAAAGCCCGTTTACCTGAATATATGATGCCCGCCGGTTTTGTGGTGTTGGATAAATTCCCTTTAACGCCTAATGGAAAAATAGATAGAAAGGCGCTGCCTGAACCGAATTTATCCATTCGCACCGGACAACAACCGCCTCGCACCGAAAGTGAGCGCTTACTGTGCGCTCTTTGGTCTCAGGTTTTGGGGATTGAAGTGATCGGAATAGAGAGTAATTTTTTTGAATCAGGCGGGCATTCACTATTAGCCACCCGATTGGTTTCCGGAATTCGGGAAAGCTTTGGTATTGAAATGCCCTTACGTATGGTTTTTGAAAAACCTCTTCTTATGGAACAGGCGGAATGGCTGGAAAAAAAGCAACGAGATTCCAAATTGCCTCAAATCGAACCATTGGCTGAAGGCGCCCCCCGGGAACTCTCTTTCGCGCAGCAAAGGTTGTGGTTTTTGGTCCAACTGGAAGGAGAGAGCGTATCCTATAATATACCTGCTTCCCTACGTATTACCGGAAAACTCAATGAATCGGCATTACAGCAGGCCTTCACAGCTCTGGTGAAACGTCACGAAAGTCTGCGAACCTCCTTCCCGGTGATCAATGGAGAAGCCACAGTGCGAGTCAATGATGTTTATAATCCATTGAAAATTACGGATATAAGCGATTTATCGGAACCGGAACGGAAAAGCCGGATCGATGAATCGATCACTGAACATGCCCAAACACCCTTTGACCTGAGCACAGGCCCTTTGTTGAGTTTACACCTTCTGAAGTTTGGAGAAGAAGAGCATCTTTTACTCTTTAATATGCATCACATTATCGGCGACGGCTGGTCCATGGGCGTGCTGATTCGCGAATTGAATCATTTGTACAATGATTACAATAAAAACCGTGAATTGCAATTGCCGAAATTGCCTGTTCAATACACCGATTACGCAACATGGCAGAGAAAGTGGCTGGAACAAGGGGTTTTAGCCCGTCAACTTGCCTATTGGATGGAGAAACTCCACGGCGCGCCCGAATTATTGGAATTGCCCTCTGATTACCGACGTCCTTCGATGATCAGTTATGAAGGAGACTCTCTGAAAAGCACCTTAAATCATGAACTGACATATGGAATTAAACAAATAAGCCGGCAAGAGGGGGCAACTGTTTTTATGACCCTATTGGCGGCCTTTCATGTCCTGCTCTATCGTTACAGCGGACAAACCGATTTGTTGACAGGCACTCCCATCGCCAATCGCACCCATAGCAGGACAGAGGATTTGATCGGTTTTTTTGTAAATACCCTTGTATTACGCACTCAAATCGACGGGAATCAAACATTTTCCCAATTATTGAAACAGGTAAGACAAACATCCCTTGAAGCGTACGCCAATCAGGATACCCCCTTTGAGTATCTTGTGGAAGAGATAAATCCGAGCCGCAGCATGAGTCGCTCCCCATTGTTCCAGGTGATGTTTGTACTGCAAAACACACCGCAGGGGGATTTGAAACTTGACGGACTGAAGGTATCCCCAATAAAACCGGATAAAAGAACGGCTAAATTCGATCTGACCCTGACGGTTGAGGAAAAGGGCGAGATTTTTGTCTGCGACTGGGAATACAGCACCGATCTGTTTCGCAGGGAAACCATTACACGAATGACCAGGCATTTTCAACTTCTGTTAAAAAGAATTATAGAAAATCCCGAGCTTTCCCTCTCACGTTTACCATTGCTGACAGAATCTGAGAAACAACAATTAATAGCCTGGAATCAAAGAGAAACGGATTTCCCAAAAGACCGGACAATAGTGGATTTATTCGAGGCACAAGTCAAAAAAACGCCTAATAACATAGCAGTGGTCTATAAGGATCAACAACTGACCTATCTGGAACTGAACAAAAAAGCCAACCAACTCGCTCATTATCTGATAACCCGAAACCCTGAACCTCTGAACCCGGAACCCCTAATCGCTCTTTGCATGGAACGTTCCATAGAGATGATGATCGGATTGTTTGGCGTATTGAAAGCCGGAGCAGCCTATGTACCCATTGATCCTAACTATCCGGTGGAACGATTACAGATAATGCTGGTGGATTCTTCAGTGTCGATTCTGTTAACCCAATCCCATTTGCTGGAAAGGCTGCCGATAAACACCGTAGGGGCAGGTTTCAAACCTGCCCTCTGTGTGGACAACAAACGGGAACAGATCGCCTCATGTTCCGATGAAAATCCTCCCATACAAAGCACACCTGAAAGTCCGGCTTATGTAATCTATACATCCGGCAGCACGGGGAAACCGAAAGGAGTCGTAATCCGCCAATCTTCAGTAGTCAATTATATCTATTCAAATATTAGCTTATCCGATCTGAGCGAAGAGGATATAGTTCTTCAATTCTCATCCATCTCTTTCGACGCCTCGGTGGAAGAAATTTTCCCCTGTTTATCTGTGGGAGGAAAACTGATATTAAGAACAGAAGAGATGATGAGCTCGACAGAACACTTTTTACAAACCTGTCAGGATTGGAAGATAACCCAATTGATTTTGCCCACTGCCTATTGGAATCAAATCATATCGGAGATGGCGGAGGTTATGAGCAAACCTTATGCTATAAAAAAGAGAAGTGTCGTCGGCAACTCACTATACGCCACTCAAAGCTATAAAAAAGGAGAAACCGTAATAACACTGGATGGAAAAATATTGGATCGTCCTACGAGGATATCAGTGCAAATAGGAAAAAATCAGCACATTGATGACAGATTTTACGGGAGGTTTATTAACCACTCCTGTAATCCCAATACAACGGTTGAAGGCAGATCCATGGTGGCCATAAAAGATATAAAGTTTGGAGATGAAATCACATTCGATTATTGCGAAACAGAAGATAAAATGCACAGCCCCTTTCTCTGTAATTGTTGCAATGAACCCATTGAAGGCAGGCTGAGTAAAAAAGAGCGGAGAAAGGTCGATACAATCGAGACGAACAACCTCTTTTTCTCACCCCATTTACGGCTTGTAAATATGGGGGGAGAGAAAACCACAGAGGACAAACTGAAGATATGGGAAGCCATAGGAGATTATCCCGGATTATTAAACGGATACGGCCCCACGGAAGCAACAGTGGCCGTTACATTTTGGAAATATTATAAAGACTATGACAAAGAGAAGTTTAATGAAGTCCCCATAGGCCGTCCCATACCCAACATTAATATATATATTCTTGACAAGCACAATCAACCTCTTCCCATAGGAATATTCGGCGAACTTCATATTGGGGGGGCCGGACTTGCTAAGGGTTACCTCAATCACCCTGAATTGACCTCCGAGAAGTTTTTTGAAATCGAAATCTTTGGTAAAGTGCATCGACTTTACAAAACAGGCGACCTGGCCCGCTATCTTCCTGACGGTAATATTGAATACTTGGGACGTATGGATCATCAGGTCAAGATTCGGGGTTTTCGGGTAGAACTTGGAGAGATAGAAGCCACCCTGTGCCGACATGAATCGGTTAAAGAGGCAGTGGTCATACTTTATAATGAAAAGGATCATCCCCGTTTAGCGGCTTACCTGGTTCAAACATCTCCTGTTGATGATATATCCGGAGAGCTGCGTATGTGGTTACAGGCGAGATTACCGGAATATATGGTTCCCTCAGCTTTCATTGCAATAGATAAAATACCCTTAACAACTGTAGGTAAGATCGACAGAAAAGCCCTTCCCAAACCCGACTTTGCAAGCCTTTCAATGCAATCGGATAAACAATCGAAACCACCACGCACGGAGACTGAACAATTTTTATCGATTCTCTGGTCCGAGGTGCTGGGATTCGAAGTTACCAATATGGAGATCAACTTTTTCGAAGCAGGCGGACACTCCCTCTCCGCCACTCGACTTGTTTCCCGTATTCGCGATAGTTTTGACATAGAAATGCCCTTGCAGATTATCTTCGAAAAGCCCGCTCTTTTGGAACAGGCCCAGTGGGTGGAAAAACAACATCGCAGTTCCGAACTGCCGCAAATCGAGCCGGTGGCCGAAGAGATACCACCGGTTCTCTCATTCGCCCAGCAGCGGTTGTGGTTTCTGGCCCAATTGGAAGGTCAAAGCGCAACCTATAATATGCCGGTTGCCTTACGACTGGAAGGCCGACTTAATGAAGAGGCGTTACAACAAGCGATGTTCGCTTTAGTAAAGCGCCATGAAAACCTTCGCTTCTCTTTTCCGGAAGTAAATGGAGAGGCCACGGTAAGGATCAGGGAAGTTTACAATCCCCTGACGATTACAGATTTGTGCAATCTGTCTGAGTCTGAACAGCAAATACAAGTGAATGACTTAATAAACATACATGCACAAACACCCTTTGATCTGACCTTAGACCCGCTGCTGAGATTACACCTCCTGAAACTTGGAGAAGAAGAGCAGATATTGCTCTTCAATATGCACCACATCATCAGTGACGGCTGGTCAATGAGCATACTGATTCGTGAGTGGAGAGAGTTTTACAATGCCTATGATCAGGATCTGGAACCAAACCTGCCGAAACTCCTGATTCAATACACCGATTACGCGGCATGGCAAAGAAACCGGCTAAAACAGGGAGTACTGTCAAACCAACTCACCTATTGGAAGGAGAAACTTGAAGGTGCGCCTGAATTGCTTGAACTGCCCACAGATTATCCCCGTCCGGCGGTAACGAACTATAAAGGAAAACAGCTGAAAAGCAGACTGGATCGGGAACTGACACATGGAATTAAACAGTTAAGCAAACAACAGGGAGTAACCGATTTTATGACACTCTTTGCGGCCTTTAATATCCTCTTGCATCGTTACAGCGGACAGACCGACCTTGTCGTGGGAAGCCCCATCGCCAATCGCACACATCAGCAAACAGAGGATTTAATCGGCTTTTTTGTAAATACACTTCTATTTCGCACTCAAATAGAAAGGGATCAGCAATTTACTCACCTGTTAAAACAGGTGAGACAAACATCTCTTGAGGCATATACTCATCAGGATATCCCCTTTGAGTACCTGGTTGACCAAATAAACCCGACACGCAGCACGAACCGCTCCCCTTTGTTTCAAGTGGGATTCGTACTGCAAAATACACCGGAAGAAGAACCGGATATTACAGGCTTAAAGATAACTTTCCTGAGATCGGAGCACAAAACATCCAAATTCGATTTGACCCTCAATATAGAAGAGCAAGACGGAATGTTTCTCTGCAATTGGGAATACAGCACCGATCTCTTCCGTCCTGAAACAATCAGCTCCATGACAGAACACTTCCAACTCTTATTAAAAGGTATTCTAAACAACCCGGAACAATCGGTCTCAACAATACCACTATTGACTGAAACGGAAAAACAGCAGCTACTGAACTGGAATCAAAGAGAAACCGATTATCCCAAAAATCAAACTATTATCAGTTTATTCGAGGCGCAGGTTGAAAAAAACCCGAACAATAGAGCCGTCGTTTTTGAAGATCAACAACTAAGCTACATGGAACTAAACAAAAAAGCCAACCAACTTGCACATTATCTGATAACCCTGAACCCTGAACCTATGAACCCCGAATCCGTTATAGCCATTTGCATCGAGCGCTCATTGGAGATGATCATCGCTTTGTTGGGAATATTAAAAGCAGGCTTCGCCTATATGCCCCTTGATCCCAATTATCCAAAAGAACGACTTCGATTCATGCTGGAAGATTCATCTGCACCCCTTCTCTTAACCCAAAGTGATCTACTGGAAAAATTACCGAAAAACCCTGTAGGGGCAGGTTTAAAACCTGCCCTCTGTGTGGACAACAAACGGGAACAGATCGCCTCATGTTCCGAAGAGAATCCCAGGGTAAAAATCAACCCGGATTCGCTGGCCTATATAATCTACACCTCCGGCTCAACAGGCAAGCCTAAAGGTGTAATGATCGAGCATAATGGACTTACAAATCTGATTCACGCCCAAAGGGAAGCATTCAAAATTACCGAAAAAAGCCGATTACTCCAATTCGCCTCATTTAGTTTCGATGCCTCTGTATCGGAAATCGCTGTCACCTTAACCGGTGGAGCAGCTTTGCATTTAAGCAGTAACGAAAAATTTCTGCCTGACCGGCAATTCATCGAATTACTGAACCGTCAATCCATCACCCACGTAACCCTGCCTCCCTCTTTTCTGAGTTTGTTACCCCGTGAAGAACTACCGGATTTAGAAACAATCGTTGTAGCAGGTGAGGCATGTTCCATGGAATTGAAGGAAAAATGGTCAAAGGGGCGTAGGTTTATCAATGCCTATGGGCCCACTGAATCAACAGTCTGCGCCACTTTGATCGATTTGACAGATTACAAAGGTGACAGATATTCGCCTCCCATAGGCAAACCCATAAGGAACACCGAAATTCATATTCTCGATGCCAACAACAACCTTCTCCCCCCGGGCATACCGGGTGAATTGTCCATTGCAGGCAACTGCCTGGCAAGGGGATACCTCAACAGACCGGAACTGACTGCGGAAAAATTCATAGAAACCGAACTCTTCGGCAGAAGGACGCGAATTTATAAAACAGGCGATCTGGCAAGATGGCTCACTGACGGTAATCTCGAATTTCTTGGCCGCATGGATCATCAGATCAAACTGCGGGGATTCAGAATCGAGCCCGGTGAAGTGGAACACAGGCTGCGAGAACACCCGGGAATCAATGAGGCCGTTGTGGTTTACAATCCGGATGATGAAAAACTCAATGCCTGTGTGATTTTGAAGGATCCTATTGCCCAAGACAGGGGTTCCCGACCTCCCGGGGCGGATACCGGATTGTTAAGAGATTATCTGTCAAACCTTTTACCTGATTACATGATACCGTCAGGTTTCATAATACTGGACGAATTACCTGTAACACCGGCCGGAAAGATCGACAGGCAGGCTCTTGCAACATTATCGATGGACAGTCGACAACCGGCAGACAGCTATATTGCGCCCCGAAATGACGTAGAGGAGATAATAGCTGAAATCTGGTGCAAAGTAATAAAAACAGACACTATAGGCGTATACGACAATTTCTTTGAGCTGGGAGGGGATTCTCTACTCACAGTACAGGTAGTAAACAACATACAAAAAATCTTCAAAGTCCAGTTGGCAGTTAAAGACATATTCAAAAAACCGACAGTGGCGGGGATAGCAAAAACCTTAATAAAATTGGAACCACAAAAGGGATTTATAGAAACAATAGCCGCTTTGCATAAAGAGATAAGTCAGATGTCTGATGAAGAGGTTGAAACAGCACTTAGAAATTGAGAAATAACATTTTATAAATTCCCCTATTATGATAGTCTGAACCTGTTACAATTTAACATCCCCTTCCATAGGATTTCATGGTGACATAGTTTTAATGCATATGTTAGAATTGCTATAAATAATGCTTACGATTATCACACTGAATTCAACTTTCAATGCGTAATACCATAAATATTTATAGTTCCCTAACCCGGCGAAGCCGGAACCAAAGAGGTTTGGGGAATTTCGAAGAAATTCCCTTCAAGTCTCTTCTCCCCTTGAGGGGAGAGGATTAAGGTGAGGGGTGACGGTGGAGAAGCGTTACCCTGTCGAGTACCTTACCGCACCCCCTCACCCCAACCCTCTCCCCCTTCAAAGGGGGAGAGGGAGTAAAAAAACTTTGCTTTTGCAGCTTTACTTAAAAAGTCAGATCATATTTCTAAATGCTTAAATGCCATATAAATAAAAGCTAAAACTGTGACATTCATAAATATTGGTGCTTTTTCGCGCGCAATTTCATTTATAAGCGACTAATTGTAAGGTGCATGGAGGTTTTTTAAGATTGCTAAAACATTAACCATTAATTTTGCCGAAGAAATTCAGCTGCCAGATAAGATTCAGGAAAATCAGGAATTATTACGTTATGCAATAGCCGGAGTACTGTACACGAAAGGAATCTTATCCGGGTTTGAAGCTCGTAAGCTTACCGGTGATCATAAACGTGCGTTTGAAGAGAAATTCAATCAGTATGGATTTACTCTTATGCCGGATGATGAAGAGAATATCTTAATAGAACTGAATGCTTGATAATGAATACAAAAATGATCGTGAAATAGTTAGCAATACAGGCCCATTTATTTCTTTAGAGCGATTTAGTTATGGTTTCAAGTTAATGCGTCAACTATACGACAAAGTTTTTATTCCTACACAAGTTTTAGAAGAATTACAAAGAGGATCACCTTTTATTTTTTAGATAATTTATATCATATTGAGAATTGCTGTAGTGAAATGACAAAACTTAAACTTGAAGAAGTATTTAAAATGTCAGGAATTCCTAAACGGACATTTGTCCGCCCCATGGAATACGAGAAACTACTTATCGCTCTCAGGACGCCTGGAAGAGGTGTTGTAATTGAAGGTCCGTCTGGAATTGGGAAAATTACAGCTGTCAGCAAGGCTTTAAGACAACTTGCTTTAGACAATAATGTTCTATCGTTAAGCGCCCGAAAAAGTGAAGATCGTGAGTTAATTGCGAGCTTGCCTGAATTTGAGGATGTGGGTATTCGTTTTCTTCTATATCTTACTCATAATCGTAATCCGTCAGGTTATGAGTATGAGTATGTAAGAATGAGATGATATTATACTTCAAACCGTATAAATTTGTGAAAATCACAGGAGATAATTTAATCTAATGTCACTACAAATTTTAGACAATAATAAAAGAGGTACAGTTTATGTTGACATTAGAGCTAAGTGAAACAGAAATACAGGAAATTAATTATGGACGTTATAACTATCCATGTCCTATAGTGCAGAAAAGACTGCATGTATTATATGTGAAATCAAAGGGTTACGGCCATCAATTAATAGCTGATATTTTCAATATACATATCAATACAGTGACCAATTATATCAAGATGTATCAAAGTGGCGGATTAGAGGAAATCAAGCAGGTTAACTATGGTACAAATGGGTGTTGGTCTGATATTACGTATTAAATTCCGGGAAATGAGCTTTAACAAAATAGCTCCGGAATTGTTCCCAACGATTACTTAGAATCAAACTTCTAAGATTCAAAACATTTTGCCCGCCTTCTTTGGACCAACTCATGCCGGATTTTTTCAATCTTGCGCCAATAAGATTTTTACAGGCCGCTTCAATTACACCACTACCGATAGGCAGATTGTTTTGCTTATACTCATATAAAGAAATACAAGACGGCGTGGTTATATGGTGTAAACTACACCACTTCAACTAATTGCAAGCTCCTTCAACCCATACCTTCTTCCCGTCCGATACGACGGCAAGTTTCATTATCTTGTCATATCCCTTTGCTTTGAGCTCT
The DNA here is from genome assembly GCA_029001845.1 of Candidatus Magnetocorallium paracelense. GTDB lineage: Bacteria > Nitrospirota > Thermodesulfovibrionia > Thermodesulfovibrionales > Magnetobacteriaceae > Magnetocorallium > Magnetocorallium paracelense. The sequence continues at coordinate 13,242 of JAREWP010000051.1, forward strand.
TCTGTATATCCTTTGCTGTCTATCTGATTCAGCGCATCTTTTATCGCTTTTTTCGGCTCTTCCTCATAAAAGCCGGTTATACTCTTCAGCTCCATTATTACCGCCTGTCTCCCCTTCTTATCTTTTGGCAGCACTAATACATCATACCTTCCATATCCTAACTCCCTGTTTGAGGTGACGTCATACTCTGAGGACAAGTTTAAAAGCATTCCAAGAATAAACGCCTGATACACAGCCTCCGGGTTCCTTCCCTTTGTGTCAAAGAATGAGAGTGTCGTTATCACAAATTCATTCAAAAGTCTTGAAAACAGATCGAGATTCCCCTCTGTCAATCCTCTGAGCATTGCCCTTAGCTTGCTACTATCAAAGGACTCCTCCACCCACCGGGCGATAATACTTCTGTAAACATACCTGACCTCTCTGTTGGGAATCAGAAGTTTGCAGGTCATACTATCGTCTACCAACTTTTTCTCTACGCACTTCAGATAACCGCTGAAAAAGAGCAGTGAATATATACTCCTTTCACTCTTTTTCAGCTCAGGAAACACGATGTTCTCGTCTATTACAGACTCCGGCGCCTCATCCTTCAACAGTCTCTCCAAATCCTCCTTTATACGGTCTGTTCCCTCTCTTATCAGCTCCTTTACCAATTCATTTGATGAGGTATTCGCCCAGTAGTGCTTTGTAATTTTTCTGTTGGTGAAATTTATTATAGACCAGGGATTGAATATGACATTACCCCCAAAATCATACCCGTTGTACCACTCATTTACTTCCTGATATCTCTCTCCAAGTTCAAAATTGTCAAGTATCTCTTTTACCTCTCCTTCCGTAAAACCGAACTTGTCGGAAAACTCCCTGTCCAGTATAGTGCAGACATCGAGATTGTTCAAACCGCTGAATATACTCTCCTTCGCCACCCTCAGAATCCCTGTGACCACTCCCTTATAAAGATTTGGATTGTCTTTATACGCTCCGCTCAACAGGCCCCTCATGAAATCTGTCATCTCCCTGTAATATCCGTTCACATAAGCAGAGTGTACGGGCGTATCGTATTCATCTATCAATATGACCGGATTTATTCCATAAGCCCTTGCCAGAAGCGTGGAAAGCACTCTCAAACTCTCTTCACAGAGGCTCCTCTCCGACTCGCCCTCTCTTATCTTCATAAACAGCTCCAATTCCGGCTTGCTCTCTGTAACGGCTTTTACTTTTTTATAGTGACGCTCGAACTCCTCCCTTATGAGCCTGGAGAATTTTTTAAAAAAATCGCCGAAACTGTATTCTTTTAAGTCTTTTAATGTTAAATATATGACAGGATATCTGCCAAAGTGATTCTTAAACAAATCGCTTCTCTCAACTGCCAGACCCTTAAATAACTCCTCCCGCTTTTTTTTCTCCTCTCCTTTGCAATACTCGAAGAAGTATCTCAGCATACTCAGATTCAGGGTCTTACCGAAACGCCTCGGCCTGGGGAGCAGGATGATCTCAGAGCCTGAGTTGATAACTTCATTAATGAGAAGAGATTTATCAATAAAATAAAACCCCTCCTGCCTCAGTTTACGGAAATCGCTTAAACCTATGGGAAGCTTCATTTCAATATCTCCCTATCCCATATAACCTAATCCTCTCAGCATCTCTTTAATCTCTCCTGACTCCTTTTCGTCATGTATGCCGTTGTTCTCAGGAGAATACGGCGCTGATGCCGCCGAGGTTTTCAGTTGATTAGATTTCAGAAACTCTTTGTCGAATATCTCTTCCATGATCTTTCCGTCCATATCTTCAGGAACCGGCAGACCCATGGCATAAAGAATTGTAGGAGCGACATCGATTATATCGAAATGTCCTTTATTTCCGCCTTGTAAAATATGATTTCCCTTTGCCAAAAAAACGCCGTCCACTCTGTGGGTGCCTGAAGTTTTATTCGCTCTTTCAATGAGCTTTTTATGATATATCTCTTTTTGTATAAGGCATTTTCCTCCGGACATGAGTACCAGTAAATCAGGTGCAAGGTGGTCGTATGGGCCTGTGTAGAGTTCCTCTTTGTAGTATATTTTATCCGCCAGTTTAAGCCCTTTGTCGTTCTTTAATTCGGCAAGTCCGTCTTTTATGTCATCCCTGATAGAATCGTATTCTTTATTATCGACAATCCCCCCTGGTTCTCTGCCTTTCAGATTGATGTAAACGCCCTGTTCAGTATGATTGCCGGAGTAAGCCTTTGTTTTGCTCCAGTCTATGAGCTCATGGGTGAATAATCCTTCTCTCGGGTCCAGGTTTCTATAGAGCCGCGGTAGGTGCTTTAGAGGAACGGTCCACTCAATGGCTTTTACTCCTGCTCTTCTCAATACTTTATAGAATACATGGGGCCACCTGATTTTCCACAGTGGTTCGTATTCTTTTTTAAAAGTAAGCAGTCCCTTGTCGTGGAGCCAGTTGTTCATATAAAATGCCTCTGTCTCCATGCCGGCGCCATGATCGGATACAATTAAAAAGAGAGTGTTTTTATCGAGTTTTGCCATTATCCTGCCTAGTGAATTATCTACATATCGATAGAACTCGGGGATTATATCTTCATATGCAGATATTATATATTGGGGGTGGGCTTTATCGTAAAATCTCCAGAAGTGGTGCTGCATCACATCTATGGAATAGAAAACCGAGGCAAAAACGTCCCACTCGTATTTTTCCATGAGATAGAGAATGGTTTTTTCTCGTATATCTACGATTTCACGCCAGTTTTTTAAAAGGAGCCTGAAGTCGTCTTTATATATAGAGAGGATATCACCGTAAATAATCCTGTAATCGCCGACCTCTCTTTTGATTTCCTTTAACAGATCGGGCGGCCATGTGAGCGCTTTATCGCTGTCAACGGCGTATTGCATGCCAGGTATCATGAAGCCGTTGATTTCTTCAGGAGGGCTTGTCATAGGCATATTGACAACGCCAACTCTCTTGCCGTAATCGGAGAGAATTCTCCATAAAGTCTTTGCCTTTATATATCCTGAATTAAGGACAGGTCTGTTGTATCCAAAAGAGGGGGCGGCGTAGAAGTCGAAGACGCCGTGTCGTCCCGGATTCATTCCGGTCATAAATGATGTCCATGCCGGAGGCGTAACAGGCGGATATGTGGATTTCAGCTTTCCACTGCATCCGTTTTTTTTAAAGATCGAGAAGTTTTTTAGTTCTCCTTTGTCGATCAAAGGATCGATAACATCGAAAGTGGCGCTGTCGATGCCTGCAATAAATACTTTTTTGAATTCGATTTTTTAATCTCCCTGATATTAATATTATTGATTTTTCACAATTCGTAACTACACAGGCATTTAGGCTGAATACTGAAAGCTGAAGCAAAAAATCAAACAACTCAGGTGCTTTGGTCAAAAAAACTTAAAATTTATCAATAATCCATCTTTTACCTGACAGTCTTCGGCCTTCAGTCTATACGCATAAATTCTATTATTAAACCTATGACAGAATAACAAGTCAAAGTCTGAAAAAGCAAAAGATGTAACTTTCATCCCCTCTACTTATGCTTTGTGTTTTGTGACTACACCTATACACTTATTTACCAAACTATGATATAATTTACAGATGTTGGTAACCGGTATTGGTCAGTGCTCTCTTGATTATCTTGGTATTGTTGATTCTTTTCCCGAAGTCGATACAAAAAAAGAGGTTTCCGAGTGGATCGTGCAGGGTGGCGGCCCTGTCGCCACTGCTCTTGTCGCATTAACGAGACTCGGTCTTAACTGTCGTTTCCATGGAATTACATGTGATGACTTTGAGGGAGAGAAGATAAGGGATTCTTTGGTGAACGAAGGGATCGACATAAAAGGTGTTTTGGTAAGAAAGGGGTGCAGATCTCAGCTCGCCTTTATTGCAATCGAGAAAGAGACGGCAAAGAGGACTATCTTTTGGAAAAGACAAACAGGCAAAGTGTTGGGCTCCGGTGAGCTGGATAATGATTTTTTAAAAGACGCCTCTTTTTTACACCTCGACGGTCTTATGACAGAAGTATCCCTATATGCTGCAAAAAAGGCGAAAAGTCTTGATATCCCGGTTATGCTCGATGGCGGACGGGTGCGGGAAGGGATGATCGAGCTTGCCGGGCTTTGCGAATATGTCGTTGTCTCCGAGGAGTTTGCAAAGGATTTGGGATGGAGAGGCGATTCGGAAGAGTTTAAAAAGGAGATTGCCGTTCTCGGTAAGGGAGTCGTTACGGTTACTCTGGGAGCCAGGGGAAGTGTTACATATTTCAATAATGAGATTATTGAAATACCGTCGTATCGTGTTGAAGCCGTAGATACGACGGGAGCGGGAGATGTCTTTCACGGCGGTTATATATACGGAGTGCTTAAGGGATGGGATATTTATAAGACCCTGAAATTCGCTTCGGCATTTGCAGCGCTTAAATGCAGGAAAATCGGGGGCAGGGCGGGGATACCAGGGCTTAGTGAGGTTTCGGGGTTTCTGGACGAGGCAGATAACAAATAGCTATTATTTTTCTATTTCCAGTCCATACTTTTTCAGGATATTCCTGTAATCCGGCGTTGTCCCGAATTTCTCAAGTGCTTTTTTGATCTTGCCGATAATTATATCTGAGGTGTCGAGACTTGCCGCCAAATAATATCCGTCTTTTGAAATATCGGAAAGCTCGTAAACTTTTTGGAGTATACGAGCGGGATCATCTCCGGCATTATTGGCAATATAAAAAGCAACGGCATCAGGAATTGGCCAGACCTCAATTCTTCCGCTTTTTAGTTTTTTATAGTTCCTGACATATGAATCTTCTCCGCTTATGCGTTGGAATGTTTTCAAGTCAAACCCTTTGTTTATCAAATATGTTTCCCGCGCATCCCCTATGGTCGTGCCAATCTGATATTTTTTTAAATCATTCATGCTTTTGATCGTGATATCACCTCGCTCCTTAAGCGCGAAGACTGATTGTATGGAAGGAACAATCACACCGATCCATTGAAACTGCTTCTCACGTTTTGCACGTCTGCTTATTGAGTATATTAATGCATTTGTTCCGTTCACTGCATTGTTATAAGTCCTTATCCAGGGATAACTTTTTATGTCATAAGCAATCTCTGCCTGCTTCAACACTGCCTCCACAACTTCCGTTGACATACCGGTAATGACTCCATTCGCCATATAGTTATATGGCGGAAACTCCTCTGTATATACGGTTAATGATTGAGCGTATAGAGAGTTGAAAAAAAATAAAAAAATAAAAAAACATAGAGGTAAGGTGACAGGTTTCATAATTATCTCATCCTTATTCATCATTATTATTTTTTGTCAGGCTTATCCGTAGACAAACATTCCTTGTTCATTGTGAGCTATAGTTCACTGTCATTAACTTAAGGAGCAAAGCACCATCCGCCTTCAGCGGCTAAACTCGAAGGCTCCGCTTCGCTGCGCCTTCTCAAACATGACCCGCTTCCGTCGGAAGGTGCTTCACCCCTTAAGTTAATGGTATTGAGCTATAGTTATTAATGACAGGCAATTCAGTAGGAAAAATAAAGTATACTATAATTCTGTTGCAAATTACTTCTATTGTTTGTTTTTTTTAATGAGTTTCTTTACTTAACGATTAAGAGTAACAGTTTGGTAAAGCCGCTCATTTCAGTGAGCTGTTATCTGTTTTGGGAGTTTTTTGTTAATAATGATGCTGGAATTGTTATGATATGTTTTTGAAAACCGTGAAGAGAGGGAGATGGGGTATGTCACAAACAAAGAGCATAGAAAAGGTTTTAAAAGCGGGGCGCGATCTGAGAAAATCGGTGAATGCTTTAACGTTTTCAGAACCGGTGACCCATGTTTACAATCCACTTGTTTATGCGTGGAAGCCATATCGCTCATGGGTTATGAAATACGGTATGGCGCCTAAAAAAATTATTTTTCTTGGAATGAATCCCGGGCCTTGGGGAATGGCGCAGACCGGCGTACCCTTTGGCGAAATAATATCTGTAAAGGAGTGGATGGGTATAAATGAGAAAGTCGGAAAACCGTCTTATGAACATCCCTCGCGACCGGTCAGCGGTTTTGACTGTCATCGATCGGAAGTGAGCGGGAGAAGGCTTTGGGGATTGTTTAAAGAACGTTTCGGTACTGCCTGTGTTTTTTTTAAAGAGCATTTTGTTGTCAATTACTGTCCTCTTCTTTTTATTGAAGAATCGGGGCGCAATATAACACCGGATAAACTACCTGTGTCTGAACGTGAGAGTCTGTTTGAATGCTGTGATAAACATCTACAGGTGTTAACAGAGTTATATTCTCCTGAGTGGATTATCGGTGTTGGAGGGTTTGCAACAAAAAGAGCCGCTATTTCACTAAAAGATACTGGCGTCTTCATCGATACAATTCTTCATCCAAGCCCTGCAAGTCCTGCTGCAAATCGTGGGTGGGGAGACGCTGTTACTCAAAAACTGATTGACATTGGCCTGTGGGGAGGATCATTATGATAATCAGCCTTTTATCCCTAAAATAACCGGCATCGTGCCGGAAGGAGCAGTGATGTCCTGCCAAAACAAGCTGAAACTCGTAAACTCAAACACCACCTTGTTTTGGCAGGACATCACTGCTCCTTCTAACGATTTTCATGCTTTGTGGTGACTGGGAGAGTCATGGACGTTTATCCCGAAAATAAGTCCTTGGTAGCTTCGTTGTTAAAGATACCATGTTCTTCAATCACTATATATTTTCATGCTTTGTGGTGGCCCGGAGGGCCATGGACGTTTGTCACGAAAACAGATAAACACAAAAAATGTAGGGGCAGACCAGCGTGTCTGCCCCGGCGGTGACGAACGAACAAACGCACCGGAGTAATTTCACACTAATTTTACCTGGTCCTTAAACTTATTTATTTCCGTTTCCTAAATACATAAAATAGTTCTGTTTTTAGTATAATTTATAGCATAGGAGCTTCAAATATATTACATACAATCAAGCAGAGTTTAAAAAGTCGATCAATGATAAGTATGATAGCATAGAAGTGATTGTGTCGGATTGATTATTGCCGGTGATTTATGAAACATGACAAGATTTGTTTAATAATTGCGATTTTTATGTTTACCTTTATTCATAATCTTTGTTTTGCCATCGATCCGGTAGTCGATATAAAAGCAAACGGATCGGATGGACCTGTGTCTATAAAATCAGACGATATATTATTGATACAATTAAGCCTCGATCCGGGGGATTATTCTGACATGGAGTCGGATTGGTGGTTGGCAGGTTTATATGAGGATAATCTTTTTTATTATGATCTCATGGAAAATGAGTGGCTTTTGAGTTCTGATCTTCCTGTCACTTATAGTGGCGAATTATTGCCATTCGAAAACATTGAAGTAGAAGACAATTCATTTATGATTAGCAGCTATACATACTTTTTCGGAATAGATATTGATATGAATTCAATATTGGATTACGACTCTTTTTATTATGACAGCGTGGAAGTTGAGGTTTTTCTTGCAGAGGAGGATGTAGACAACGGTGAACCATATATTGTTGTATATAAACCTTCTGCTGCATGCATCGGAAATACATTATTCTCGGATACTCACGATCTGCAACACCCGGCGATTGTCGAAGTTAATATGTCAGGAGAAATTTTATGGAAATATGAAATACCTGAGGATTTAAAAGAGGGTGGAATCATTGGTTTGGACGTCGAGAGACTTGAGAATGACAGAATTTTATTTAATCTTTCAAATAGTGGTATCTATGAGATTGACAGAGCCGGAAATGTTGTATGGTCATACTCTGTTTCTCAAAATTCCCACGACACTGACCGTCTGTCTAATGGAAACACAATTTATGTATTTGGCAATGATGACGGAATAGATGACACACAGATCAGGGAGGTGGACACCGATGGTAATCTCGTTTGGTCATGGTCGGCTAAAGACTATTTTTATAACGACAGTTTAAAGGATATTTACAGGCAGGGATGGACTCATGCAAATGCTGTAACCAGACTTATCAATGGTAATACGCTTATAAGTCTGAGGAACTTTGATCGTACTGTTGAGGTGGATGCAGAGGGGGGGCCTGTCTGGTCATTCGATTGGCGTACATTGGGGGGGGAAGTGACAGATCCCCATGAGCCGGAGATTCAAGTCGATGATAATCTGCTGGTGTGCATGCAAAGAGAGTCTCCATACAGAGCTGTAGAGATTAACAGAACAACAGGTGAAGTCGTCTGGTCTTATGCAAATGATGATTTAAGAACGGCACGTGATTGTGACAGGCTTTCGAATGGCAATACTCTGATTGTCGCTGTACTTGAAAATGGTAGTGACAGCGACTTCAGCGATGATGAATCAGTAATACTGGAGATTACCACGGATGGTGAGATTGTGTGGCAGTTGCAGTTAAAGAATAGTTATACAGGTCAGGACCCGGGCTTTTTTTATAAAGCCGAAAGAATATGCGAATAATCACTGACCGGTATGTTTTATATTTAGCACAGTCAACTTTACTAACTATTATTTGTAAGTGTATAATAGTCAATGTTACATCTTTTTAAATGAAATGGTATAATAATTTCGGTTTACTATATGAATACAAATTTTCAAGGAGGAAGCAATGGGTAAATTCAAAGATGCAATAAACTACGCAGCCAAATTTATTGAGAAACAAAAAGGTAATTGGGATCATATAGGTTGGGAAAACTTTTTGAAAGGCGTTCAAAAAAAGGGATTGAAAGTCACTGAAGAGACATCTTCTTATCTTGGAGATATGCTGGAAGCTGCAAAGGGTATATATCATACTGTACCTTCAGGCGAACCGGAAGACGAAAAGACCGGCAAACAAAAAAGTAATAAGTCTCAGGTAAAGAAAAAACGTGCTTATACGCGCAGCAGCGATAAAAAAACCTATGGAGCAACTTCAAAACCCGGGAAAGCTGCGAAAACAAATGAGTCCAATATTCCTATAAAATCAGAAAGAGCACGTAAAACAGCAGATGAAAGCGCCATCAATATGAAAGTCGTAACACCACTAATCTCTGAAAAGATGTCAAAATCTTTTTTTATGGGGCTTGAAAAAGGATTGTTTATGGCTGCCACTTCAAGAGGGAGTAATCCCTCTGCATTTAGTGAGAAAGTATCTCCCCTATCAAAAAGAGAGGAACAGTGGAAGAGGGTTATAGACGCAAAGGCCCAACAAAAGCAGTTCGTTGTTTTTAATAACAAAAGGGAATACGATAAATATATACTTCAGAAAACAGGACCTGTAAAATCCGAGAAGCCTGCTATAGAGAAAAGAACAAAAACGACTAAGTCAGCGAAACCCGCCATAACCAGGCAAAAGAGGGTTCTTAATCCAAAAAAAGATAAAACTGCCGGACAAGTTATATCAACTAAAAAAGAAAAATCGAGCATGACGAGATATGTTGGATACGGCGCCTATATGGGTAGATGAAAATGACTCAATCGGTTCGGTGCGAGGTATTTTAATCGTTGTAAACAAAGGAGCGAAAGCAAGTCGTAAACGTCTAATCATTGCATTGGCTCCTTTGTCATTTATAAACAATGAAGACAGTAATGATTATTGAGGACAATCCTGATAATATGGCGCTTATGGAAGCCATCCTTGAAGAGGAGTATTCTCTATTGAAAGCTGTTAGTTCTGTTGATGGATTAAACCTGTTGAGAACAAAAAAGCCGGATATTATACTTTTAGATATTTCTCTTCCCGGTATTGACGGTGAGGAAGTTATAAAAAGAATAAGAAATGACGAGACTTTTAAAAAGATTCCTGTTATCGCTGTAACTGCTCATGCCATGAAAGGTGACAAAGAGAGGTTTCTTGGACTTGGATTTGACGGATATTTTTCTAAACCAATAGTAAATGCGCAGGCGTTGTTGGATTTAATAAAAAATAAGAGCTCGGTTCTGTAAAGTTGTTATACCTCTTTTGTTAGTGTAAGGGTGGAAGGACGTTACTGTCCTTGTCGCCGGTTGTAGTGACTATTTGCCTGTTCTTTCTCCAAATATTGCCGTTCCGATTCTTACATAGGTCGCTCCCTCCTGTATTGCTACTTCAAAATCGTTTGACATGCCCATGGAGAGCTCAGGAAGAGAATAGCCAAAAGATTCAGCCTTATCTCTTAAAAGTCGCAATGCCTTAAAATAAGTCCTCCCCTCTTCAGGATTTGAAAAAAATGGAGGCATAGTCATTAAACCGTTGACTTTTATATTTTTAAAGGTAGATAAACTGTTCAGGAACGGCAATAAGTCATCTTCCCTTATACCGCTTTTGGTTTCCTCTTGAGAAAGGTTCACCTGAATCAGAACCTGTTGAATTTTTTTTATTTTTTTTGCCTCGCCATTAAGTTTCTCCGCCAGAGTCTCGGTATCAAGGGTATGGATAAGATCAAATAAACGCACTGCTGTGGATGCCTTATTTTTTTGTAAGTGTCCGGTCATATGCCATGAAATGTTTTTATTGGAGATGGTATTGATTTTTGTCTTCGCTTCCTGGACAAAGTTTTCTCCAAAAAGTGTCACTCCGGCCTTTATCGCTGCACTAATATTTTCAACAGATACCCTCTTCGATATAACAGTCAGATTAACGCTTTGAGGTTTTCTTCCGCTTTTTTCCGAAGCACTTGATATCCTGTTATTAATACTCTCAATTCTTGAGTGAATATCTATCATAATGATATAGTTTTCTCATCGCTTATAAGAACCATCCCGTGAAAAATGGTTACAACTTTTTTTGTTTATGCTCTGTGCCTGAAACCGTGTTCGGCCCTTGCCTGTAAGGGGAAGTATTGTTGTTTCAATGGTATTAATTGTTGTTTTACTTGAAATACATAACCATATCGTTGAACTCAAAATCGTCGTAGTTTCCTTTGCACTGAAGGGCAGTGAATCCTATTTTGTTACGCCCCTTCCGTAAAAAAAACGATGGTAAGCTAATAACGTGCATTCTGTAGTCGTTGTTTAAGTTATCGGGGTCTATAACAGGGACAGCTATCCTTAAATCATTAATTAACAGATCCACACACTCGATACCACTGGCCATAAATGTGATATAAGTAGTGAAACCGCTTGTGCCGGGAAGGTTTACGAGTTTTTCCCAGACAGTACCCTCAGGCTCGGCATTGCGCATTCTTTCAGATCGTTCGTCTCCTATATGGTGATAATCTTTGTCTATAATAATCTCCTGAAGTATCTCCTCTTCAAGTACTTTCTCGTCGAATGCAGCAGTTTCAAAACTATTTGACAAAAACAGAAGAGCTGCCATTATCAGCATCATTAGTGTTTTTTGCACAATTAACCTCCGAAGTCCCTGAATCTGACTGTTGCCGTTATCAGGGTAGTTTTTAGGTAAGATTTCATGAAAACGGTCCATGATCTTTGATATCGCCACAATTCATGGAAATATGTTCCAAGCAGAATTCGTTTGGCAGATAATTTGTATTTCTAATCACAAGAGGGTTTGATTAAATGCAGAAACGAAAAGCTATACGCCAACAAACAACTGTTCTGTGTTTAAAAGCATTTTTATGGAGCCGTTCATCTTAGCCATTGCCAGGATAAATCCCATATTTAAATCACTCAACTGATAAGAAGAAACGTCATCAATATGTTCAGCCTTAATATCTACAACATCTGAAACAGAATCTACTACCATTCCTAACTGAGCGATTCCTGTATCACGAAGTACCTCAAGTACTATAATGCGTGCTTTGTCATCATTGTCGCGTTTATGAATACCGAGCTTGGTCCTAAGATCTATAACAGGAAATACTTTGCCCCTGAGGTTCAGTAAGCCCATTATAAACTCAGGTGTGTGTGGCATCTGTCTAATGGGCTTCATGCCTATGATCTCTTTAACAAAGAGTATGTCGATACCATATTCCTGTGTATCCAGCCCAAAGATGAGATACTTGCCTTCTTTGTTAAGCATGGATTTGGAAAGGACTCCCGTAGACTGTCTTCGAACGATTTGAGATACGACTTCTTTCATGCTTTTTAGCGTTGATTTTTTACGTATAGCTCCTGAACCTTTGTAGGCCGCATCGGCGAATCTTGTATCTACGAATCTGTCAATGTCTATAAGAGAACCTACTCCTATCTCATTGACCATATATTGTTGTATTCTTTCAAGGTCTTCCTTAACAGGATAAAGGTCGTCTGTTTTAATCCCCTGAGCTTCTTTTAAAACATTTTTAAGCACCGGTACTTTCAGGCCTACGGCTTTATTGGGGTCGAGAAAAGAGACACCTATCTCAGCAGCTGTTTCCGGTTTTTCCGAAATGAATTTTCCTGCTTCGATAAGCATGTTTACAAATTCCTGGATAGCATCCTCGTATTGCTCTATAACCTCGTCACGCATCGTTACGACACAACAGGGGTGGTTTTCCCATAATTCTCCTGACAGAAACAACATATCAGCGATCCCTTCGGCTATTGCTTTTGTACCAAGCGGCTCTGCAACGAGAAAGCCCGCTACTTCACTGTTGGCTGCTAAAAACTCCGGCATTTTTACAGGCGGGACAACCTCGAACTGTGTATCAAAGTCACCTCTGCCAAAAAAACCGGGAGTCAATCCAATCTCACGAAGAAACATATGGGACAGCATATGATGTATAGACATTTCATGGGGAATATAGAATGTCTTGCCTTTAAAAAATGATTTAACTTCCTCTTTGTGGCCGTCTACACTCTTACGGACACTGATACTGCCGTTTTTATGAGCGAATAATACAAGCTTGATTGGCGTTTTGTAATTAAAAAGGTCCATTGCAATAGGGGCGAGTACAAAAGCACCTTCAACCTTTCCCTTTTCAAGAGCACTCTGTACCGAATTCCAACTTGGCATACAGGTCGTTTCAAGCTCAAAGTGTTGAGGGGTCAGTTTGCCGGTAGCTATTAATTCTTTTAATACGCCCAGAGTCAGGTGATCGGTTATTTGAATATGGGCGATATTTAACAGCAGTTTACCGCTTGAGCCCAAACGAGGTATGCCTACAGAAGGGACGCTGTCCGGCCCTGCCTCTGTTTGAGTAAGTGTCTCATCTATAAGTTCCTTTAGTTCGACAGGACTGAAGGGTTTTGTAATAAAATTGCTGACACCTGCTTCAACGGCGGCAGCTGCCTGCTTTTTTTCACCTCTTGCCGTTGCCATGATAAAAGGTATTTCCTTGGATTCTTCATTGGCCCGCACCTGGCAAAGAAGTTCATATCCGTCTTTGTTAGGCATATTCCAGTCACTGATTATTAACTCTATGCCTTCTTCTTGTTGCAGTTTATCTAATGCGTCTTGTCCGTCTTCTGCGGTGATAACATTATTAAACCCAAGCTCGCCCAATACTTTGACCTGCATTTTTCTTGCGACCTTGGAATCTTCGACAAGCAGTATTTTTATATTTGTATCAATTGACATTTAATCCCTCCTCCCCATGTGCTAAGAGGTTTTTACGTAACGTTGTTAACCGGTAAATGTGAATATGTTTAAAGTCTGTGACATTTACGAATGATTCTTGCATAATAGTTATGTTTCAGGATGGAAAGACAAAAGGAATTTAAATTTTATCATAACGGTGCTTAAAAATACAAATGTCCGGAAATGCATCCGTTAAGGTTGTTGCACCGGAAGGCGTTATGTTTACGGTGGGAACGATAGTTTTCATTATACATTTGTGGTTCTCTGTATGAGAAAGTTAAGAGTGCGGTTTAAAAGCTGAATTAAAAAAAATGTTATATTGACCGATAAATATAGTATAACTTACCTGAATGTGTTTAGGGCTACAGAAAGAGAGTTGCTTCTCTTGTATAATTCAATTGAGAGCTTAATACATCTGCATAGCAGTGAAGGAGAAGGTTATGGAATTAGTTGGATTTATAACAGCCTTTGTACTTTCTCATTACATGTTGGAGTATATGGAGCATGTAATTAAAGAGAGTAAACGTTCTTAACCCTTGAGGGTAACTATAATACATGAAATACAGATTGCCGATTGTCTCAACTTGTAATCTCTGTGTCAATACCATTAACTTAAGGTGCTTTGCTCCTTAAATTAATGGTATTGATCTCTGTGTTTGAAGGTCAATTGTATTGCTGTATATGGTGCAGAATTTAAACGATTACGATCTGAGTTGTATCTTTATTGTGCTTTTGTGTATCATGCAGGCAGCGACAATTCTTTTTCCAAAAGCTTAGGGCTGACTCAAAAATAACTTTACATTCTATCATCTCATCTTCACGTCGTCTTTGGTTGAACCTCAATCGCAAAACCCTCAATGTAACTCTGCTACGCCTGCGGTTTTGCTCAATCTGTTCAACCAAATCCAACATAAACCTGAGCGATATAAATGTAAACTTATTTTTGAGTCAACCCTTAGTACCGGTATGCAGCGCTCGGTTATGTAAATTTATACCCTTCTGACAAACGATCTTATTCGAACAGCCTCATCTAATTCTTTTCAGGTTGACCTTTTAACAATAATCTGGCATAATATAAAGAATATAATTTATAATTTCAATCACTGCTAAAATCACTATGAATTTTTATATATGAAACAGCAGTACAGGATAAAATTATATTCACACAAATTATTAATCAAATATTTTAGGAGGAAAACGGTATGAAAAAAACATTAACAGGTAAGGGAGTTTTATTTGGTCTGTCATTTTTTTTAATATTATTGCTAAGTGCTTTTAGCACTGTGTCCGCAGCCGAAGTTATGATCGACATACAGGCAAACGGCAAAGACGACATGATCGAAGTCACTGACAAGGATACTGTCACTATAACCGCAATGATAGACCCCGGTTCGCATGAAGGTATAGATGGTGACTGGTGGGTCGGAGCAATCGCTTCTGATGGATATATGGGAGACCCGGCAGGTGTCTACTATTACGATCTCTCTACTTCTACATTACTTTATGATCAAAGCGCAGGCTTAGGCGAGCTTACCGTTACCTATCAGGGTGAGTTGTATAACCATGTCTTCGGCAGTTTTACGGTTTTAACTGTAACAGACTTAACGCCTGATTCAACCTATACCTTTTATTTTGCCATCGATACTGACGATAATGGAGTCCTCGACGACGACGCATCCTATGATTATGTTCTTGTAAATGTAATCAACAGCGATGACATTATCTAAGTTCGTTGCTCTGAAATGCCGTTGCCGTTCAGAAGAGGTCTTAAGCAAACCCTCCTCTGAACGGCTTTTTTTGCTTAACTTATACCTCGACGACAGAATCGTCACTTATAAGAAGCCTTAATGCTTTATGATGTCTATCATTCCTTTTAACTTCCGTATTTCTGCCTAAAACAGAGTCTTCAAGCCTTTCTATTCCTTCAATACAAGCTTCGTTCAGTATTACGGAATGCTCAATGACGGAACTATTAACAGATACATTACTGCCTATACTTGTAAATGGTCCGATAAAGGAATCTTTTATAATCGATTTTTCACCGATATTGACAGGCCCTCTGATATTACTATTTATAATTTTTACATCTTTTTCTATGGTGACTCTGCCGGATATTGAACTTTCAGAATCTACAAAGCCTTTAATATCGAGACGGGCATATTCATCGAGAACAATTGTATTGGCCTGGAGGAGATCGTCTTTTTTACCTGTATCGAGCCACCATCCTTTTAAAATCTCACTTTTAACATTACACCCCATATGAATCAGTTCCTCTATGGCGTCTGTAATTTCCAGTTCATTTCTGGCCGAAGGTTTAATATGAGATATTGCTTCAAATATCCTGTTCGTAAAAATATATACACCAACCAGGGCCAGGTTGGTGGGGGGAGAAGCGGGTTTTTCTACGAGGTGAAAAACATTTCCATACTCATCCAACTCTGCGACACCGAAACGCTTAGGATCGTCTACTTCTTTAAGGAAGATAAGGGCTTCAGCACCACAATGATTAAATCTCTCTATCGCTCTGTTCAAGCCGTAACTGAGGAGGTTATCGCCTAAATACATTACAAATCTATCGTTGGCGAGAAAATTTTCGGCTGTTAAAACAGCATGTGCAAGGCCAAGAGGCTTGTCCTGTATAATAAATGTAGGTTTAATTCCCCATTTCTCTCCGTTTCCTATATAGGACTTAACATGATGTCCCGTCTCCGGCGAGATAATGATCCCTACATCGTCAATTTTTGCTTCAGATATATGATCAAGGACATAACCGAGTATAGGTTTGCCTGCAACAGGGACCAGTTGCTTGGCTATGGTGTGTGTAAGAGGACGTAAGCGTGTACCCATTCCTCCGCTTAATATCAATGCTTTCATCGTATCAGTAAAGTTTTACGTTTTTTCCTGATCAAAACTCCTTACGTCGATATCTTGATATTATAACTCCTTTAATTATATAATTGAAAAATTTACTATTATAAATCGTATTTATTATGAAAAGACCTGTATTGGATAAAGCATCTACCGGCGTCCTGATTATAGATTTTCAGGAAAAGCTCTTTTCTTTGATGAAGCACAGACAAAAGGTTGCTGATAATACCAT
This sequence comes from Candidatus Magnetocorallium paracelense, assembly GCA_029001845.1. Taxonomy (GTDB): domain Bacteria; phylum Nitrospirota; class Thermodesulfovibrionia; order Thermodesulfovibrionales; family Magnetobacteriaceae; genus Magnetocorallium; species Magnetocorallium paracelense. The sequence goes on from JAREWP010000051.1 coordinate 29,749, forward strand.
TAAACTTATCCGTCTTGCAACGGTTTATGATTTGCCGATTCTGTTAACCGAGCAGAATTCCAAACACCTGGGAGGAACGGTAGAAGAGATACGCAGCGTTCTTCCCGATTACAGTCCGATCGAAAAAATTGACTTCAACTGCGGAGCCGTAGACGAGTTCAATACCAGGCTTGATTCCCTTAACTTAAAAAACCTGATAGTAATCGGTATCGAGACTCATATCTGTGTTTATCAGACATGCATGGACCTTTTGGAAAGGAACTATGGTATTCATGTACCCGGGGATGCCGTAGACTCTAGAAAAGAAAGCGATATGCGCACCGGGTTAAACCTTATGGACAAATACGGAGCAACAATCACATCGACTGAAACAATAATCTTTCAACTACTTGAACGGGCCGGAACAAATGAATTCAGGGAGATGTTAAAAGTAGTAAAATAATTTCCATGAACGGAATCCTCTTCTTATTTTTTTCCCTCTATATTCTTTCGGAGTGCTTTGAATATTGGCTTGAATTCCTGAATCTCAGACATCTTGAGAGAGAGGGTTCGAATATCCCCCCTGAATTTCAGGGACATATCGACGGAGACCTCCTGAAAAAAACAAGAGATTATATAATCGAAAACAGCAGATTCGGATTTTTCTCCTCAGTTTTTAATAATATAATTGTTATACTATTTATTTTTTGCGGTCTTCTGAATATCTACAACTCATGGCTCTTGTCGTTCAATTTCTCGTTTATCTCTTCGGGAATATTGTTTTTTTTATTAATAAGCCTGGCCGGGACTCTCTTGTCAACTCCTTTCAGCCTCTACAGCACTTTTAAGATAGAGAATAAGTATGGATTCAATACGACCACAAAAGGTCTCTGGATTGGCGATTTTATAAAATCGTTGATAATTTCGACAATTCTGATGTCTCTGCTACTTGCCGCCGGATTATGGCTTATACAATGGAGTCATGACTTCTGGTGGCTTTGGGTTTGGGGATTCTTCCTTGTATTCAGTATTTTTATGATGTATATTTCCCCTTATGTCATAGAGCCTCTGTTTAATAAGTTCACTCCTATAGAGGAGGAGTCTCTTGAAGAGGGAATTCGTACTGTGATGAGTAAGGCAGGCATTAAGGTAAGCCGAGTGTTTAAGATGGACGCTTCTAAAAGAAGCAAACATACTAACGCCTATTTCACTGGTATTGGAAAGGTAAAAAGGATCGTTTTGTATGATACTCTTATCGAAAGTATGACAAGAGAGGAGATACTCTCCGTACTTGCTCATGAAGCAGGTCATTGGAAAAAAAAGCACTTACTAAAGCATATGATAGTTTTTGAAAGCATATCTCTGGTTGTCATATATGTATCTTTCCATATACTTAAGAGTGATTTTCTTTTGGATATATTCAATATTGAACAGGCGACTCTGTTTGCAAAGCTTGTGGTGCTCGGCTTTATCGGGGGTATTGTGTTCTTTCCTTTTACGCCTTTGTTCAACCACTTTTCCAGGAAAAACGAAAATGAAGCCGATCGATACTCTTATGAGATAACAGGAGATCGCGAAAGTATGATCAGCGCCCTGGTTAAGCTCTCAAAAGACAATCTTTCCAATCTCTCTCCCCATCCGTTATATTCTAAATTTCACTACTCCCACCCTCCTGTACTGGAGCGAATAAAAAACATCCGAAGTCTGGATGCGGTAGTTTCTTAGAGGAGAATATTGTTCATCATATCGTAACTTGTATAGTCTTACTATAATGTAGTCCTTACAGATGATGCACATTTGAGGACAGACACTGAAAAAGAATATGTATGAAAGAATTGGTAGTATATAGAAATGAATGGTTGTTGCAGAGTCTGCTTACATTAAACCGTTGGAGCTGTAAATTTTTTGGCTTCAATCTAGAACCAACGCCTATTACTTTAGGGTATTGTCTTTTTTATTATAGTTTCCTTCCCACTTTCTCTTGGTGGGTGGTTAACTGACTCAAACCCTAAAATTATTTGTTCAGCCTTGTTAAGCTCCAATGATATAAAGTCTCCAACGCTTTTAGCTGCCAAACTTAGAAATCAAAAGGATTATATCTCTTATTTTCTATTTGATGAATTCTCTTCTCCAACTCAGAATCAGTTGTTGTCTTATCATGAAAGCCAGGGGCCACCATCATCAAAGCTTATGGCTACTATAGTGCAAGATATTAATCTGGTGCTCAAAAAGTTTAATTTAGTTCAGGAATTCGATAGACTTAATCAAGTGCTCAAATATCCTGACTTAACTTTAGAAAATGTTTTATCAGAAAAAAAATACAAAGATTCTCATTAGGCATTAACGAGAAATCTATGTTGCATGATTATGAAAATTTATTGAAAATGAAAAAAGCAGGCATAGCTCTTGAAGAAATTCTGAATAAATCGAAAGAGGTGTCTACTAAACTATTCTTCAAGGTTGGAGGAAATCTGTTGTTGAATGTACCTCAGACTAATAAAACACTATACGAAAATCGTGTGTTGCTTCATCAAGCTTATCCTCAGGAGATAGGCTCGATTAAATCTAATTTTATCAGTTATTTCGCCAACATCAGTTGGTCTATATCGATGATCATCCTTTTCCCGCCCATTATTGGATTAACTTTTAAATACTATATTGAAATACCGAGACTGTATGCTTGGGTTGCCGTGCCTATTGAAGCAAATGATATAGAAGATAACCAACAAAAAGAATTTGATGAATTTTTGGAAAAACAAGATTCAAATTTCAATAATGCCACGATACAGCTTGTCTTCCTACTGCTTACGATTGTGTTGAACATTTTATATTATCGACAAATCTTGAATGGGGAACCTGCTTCAAATTGGATTGCCAATGGTGAAATTCTTCGGGAGATTCTTCAGACTAATTCAGGATTTACGCCTACAGGTCTTTTTTCAGCATTTGTACAAATGGCGCTTATATATTGGGTTTTTAATCTTGTCTGGAGGAGTTTTGTTTTTTCCAGAGGATTGTTGTGTCTATTTAACAAAAAGAACATTGCTATATGCGTTGACCCTTTGCATCAAGATGGTTGTTGTGGCCTTAAGAGGATTGGGGAGGTGGGAATAATCTTTAATGTGATTCTTTTTCTGCTTGGTATCTATCTTTCTTTAAAAGTTATTGATAAAATTGTTGTTCAAGAACTGCCGTTAACTAATGATATCGGTAATCCATTTTTTTTGGCCTGCTATGCTTTGTTAGCGCCTGTTTTATTTTTTATGTATTTATATGCACCCCACAAGAGGATGAAAGATGCAAAAGACAATTTTATAAATCCATTAATCGAGACGTATAGGCGTGAAATTCAACGTGTAACCACAAATGAGCCTATATGCACTGACTCCCTCGATAGTTTGAGTAAACTCGACAGCCAAATTAAGGATTTGAATAAAAAAATTCCGGTTTGGCCTTTTAATCTCCGCTCAATTGAATCCTTCTTTGGAACTGTTATTGTTCCGATTTTACCAGTTATATTACCGTTTATTGTCAGCTCCATAAGCAGTTTTTTCAAGTGAGTTGTTTCAGTAAATCGTTAATAAAGCGAAGACTAATGTATGAGTCTCTTCAAGGAGAGGCTTTTTTTATGTCTTTCGATGTAGTTTCATTATAAGAAGGGAAAAAAGAGAACAACTATCTTCAAGCTTTTTCTCAACTCCAATAAAATGGCATTACTTGTTGATTTTGTAGAATATATCACTAATGTCCAAACGTTCCTGAAATCGACACTCAACGATTTCTAACTTATTGATTTATATCGATATTTTATAGATGATTCCTAAGTACAGGACAAAAAAATACTATACAAATGTATAGACTAGACATTTTATAGTAAACTAGTAGAAAATATGGCGTCAGCAACAGCTAACGCCATGAAAAGAGTAAAGAAATTAGAGAAGATACTGAAGGAGAACAAAATAAATTGGCACGGAGCACGTATAAATTTTTTGGCTCAATTTATAATAGCTCTGATAAAGGTCAAGACAGTAAACCTTGCAGAGATAGCGTTAGGATTTGTAGGAGATATTAAGA
>JAREWP010000052.1 GCA_029001845.1 Candidatus Magnetocorallium paracelense
TTAGAATCAACTCGGCAAAAGACGACGCCGCAGGTCTGGCCATTGCCACGAGAATGACTTCTCAGATCAGGGGACTTCACGTTGCCATCAGGAACTCAAATGACGGTCTTTCCATCGTACAGACAGCGGAAGGCGCAATGGACGAGATTGTCAACAATATCCAGAGGATAAGAGAGCTTGCCATACAGGCCAAGAGCGGACAATACTCGTCTTCGGACATTGGTTTTATGCAGGCCGAAGTAAACGCTCTGGTAACGGAAATCGGCAGAATAGCGCAGCAGTCCAAATTCAATGACATATCCATGCTCGATTCCACAGGCGGATATTCAAGGTCAATTCATGTCAGTTACAAAGCAAGCGATCCCGGTATCGATATCAACATAGCCAATATAGACATCGATCAGTTGGGAAGCGGTACAAATACTCTGAACCTTTTGCAAACCGGTCAGACCTATGCACTGTCAACCGTGTCAAGTTCCATGAATACGACGGTGCAGATACTGGACGGCGCATTGAACACAATACTGACGGAGAAGGCGAATCTCGGAGCAGCGGCTAACAGGTTTTTGGCCACAGTCAGGAATCTGGACAATGTCATAGAGACAACAGAGGCTGCAAGATCGAGAATACTGGATGCCGATCTGGCAATAGAGACGGCGAATCTGACAAAGCAATTGATTCTGCAACAGGCAGGTGTATCGGTATTAGGACAGGCAAACACAATGCCCCAGAATGTCCTTTCATTATTACAGTAAGTCGCTAATTTGAAATTTACAATCCTTATATAGATTCCCCTTTAAAGAAAGTGATTAGGAGTATTTACAACTCCAGACCATCGACTGAGGCTGTCTGTGAACAGTCATTTTTAAAGGAGGTGACGAACAAAACGCTGTCTGGAATTTAATAATATCTTAACCGAATAGCATAAACAGGACATTAATGCCTTATTCAAGCAGGATAATGACATAAAAAATACAAAGGAGAACTACGTGACGAAAAACATCGCTCAGGTTCAGGTCGGCTGCGGCCTGAACCTAAAGTGCGTTGTTATTTTCTGCGTGTAGACGCGCTCGAACTGCATAGTTAAGGACGATTCATCCTGAAAAAACAGCAGTCAGCGATCAGCTATCAGCTCTCTGTTTTCAACGTTTTACATGAAAGTTTGCACATCACTTTTAGGTGAGCGCTGTTTTTAACGTAACGCTTTTATTTTCCTTTGCTGACCGCTGATAACTGATCACTAATCGCTGTTTTAGGTTCATATACGAATTTTGCATGCAACCTTTATAAGGAGGTGAAAAAATGATTATTTAAAATGAAGATCAGAGAGCTTCAGGCGAATTATATCCGAGATAGCATGAAGCTATCGAAAACAGCAAAAATTACAAGGAGGTAACCATGGGCTTTGTAATTAATACAAATGTTATGTCTATCAACGCACAGAGGAATCTGCGTAAAACACAGGGGCCTCTTGAGACAGCAATGCAAAGGCTCTCTTCCGGCTTAAGAATTAATTCGGCCAAAGACGACGCCGCCGGTCTTGCCATCGCCACCAGAATGACCTCTCAAATCAAGGGTCTGAACGTGGCTGTACGAAATGCCAATGACGGTCTGTCCGTTGTTCAGACCGCTGAGGGCGCAATGGATGAAATCATAAACAATATCCAGAGAGTAAGGGAGCTTGCCGTACAGGCCAAAAGTGGTCAGTACTCTGCGTCTGATATCAGTTTCATGCAGGCCGAGGTAAATGCTCTCGTTACCGAAATAAGCAGGATATCGACGCAAACCAGATTTAACGATATATCCATTCTCGACGCAACAGGCGGTTACAGCCAGACCATACATATAAGCTATAAAGCCAGCGACACGGGAATAAACGTTAATATCTCCAATATGGACATCGATCAGTTAGGCAGCGGCAGCAACTACATCAACAGCCTTCAAACCGGTCAGACATATGCATTGTCAACCGTTTCAGCCACAATGCAGGTTACGATGAATATATTGGACGGTGCTTTGAATACTCTGTTAAACGAAAAGGCGAATCTCGGCGCCCTTGCGAACAGGTTTCAGGCTGCTATCAGAAATCTGGAAAATATTATCGAAACAACGGAAGCGGCAAGATCCAGAATTCAGGATGCCGACTTTGCAGTGGAAACTGCAAATCTCACAAAGCAACTGATATTACAGCAAGCCGGTGTATCCGTTTTAGCCCAAGCCAATACATTGCCCCAAAACGTCTTGGCTCTATTACAATAAACGCAATCGGGACAGGTAAAACCGATTTACCCGTCCCGATTCTTTATCCTCTCTGCAAGCCTGACCGCTTCTACCATACTCTCGGGATTGGCGATACCTTTCCATGCAATATCGTAGGCAGTACCATGATCCGGAGAGGTTCTTATTATAGGCAGACCGACTGTTACATTTACCCCTTTGTCAAAGGCAATCATTTTGAGTGGAATAAGACCCTGGTCGTGATACATGACAACAACAACATCTGCTTCACCCTTGTAGGCAGAATAAAACAGAGTATCCGGCGGATAGGGTCCTTTAAGAGAAATCCCTTCCCTCTCCGCCTCTTCTATAGCCGGGATGATCTCTCTTTTCTCCTCGTCGCCAAATATGCCGCCTTCGCCGGCATGGGGGTTCAATCCGGCTACTGCTATTACAGGATTATCTATCCCAAGCATCTCGGACGCCTTTGAAGCAAGCCGGATGGTCTTTAATACTCTTTCCTTTGTAATGAATGAAGATACATCTTTTATAGCAACATGTATTGTCACAAGTATTACCCTTAACGGTCCTCCGCAAAGCATCATGGCATAGTCACTTGCACCTGTCAGATCGGCAAGCATCTCTGTATGGCCGGGATAGGGAACTCCCGCCATTTTTATCGCTTCCTTGGAAATAGGCGCCGTTACCAGGGCATGGGCTTCCCCTTTCATGATCAGCTCAACGGCCATTCGAATATACTCCGCCGACGCTTTTCCGCCCTCTGGCGAAGGCTGGCCCTTTCGAAATGTTTTTATTATTTCAGGGCTTATAAAATTAATCGTCCTGCCGTCGAACTTTGCATCCCTGACAGAGGCTGTCTCCCTAAGTTCAATATCCGCCTCCAGTAAATCGATACCATCCCTCAAAACCACTCCGTCTCCAACAAACACAAACCGTCCTCTTCCCGCGTCAGCCTCTGAAATAAAAGCCTTTAGAGCAACCTCAACTCCCACACCACCGGGATCTCCACAGGTTATAACAGTTACTTTCTCTTTACTCGTCATTGTTTTTTTGTAATTACTTAAGGTATACAGCAGTCAGGCGACCTCAAAAGTCCATTGTTGTGAAAAACATACTCAATGTCAATATCCATCTTTAGCCATACACAACAATTTTACATCCCCCACACAATTATTTTCTTCTCCTGATACGTCTCTTTTTTGCTAAATATCTTATCCTCCCAACTCCTTTCACTCCTGTCAAATATCACCAGATGCCCTTCATCCGTATTGCATCTGTCCATATATTCCACCGTCTGTTTCAGACCTGTTTCTATAACCTTTTCCAATGATCCATATCTTATTTTTGTCTCTATTACCACCTTCTGCCTCCCTTTTTCATAATCCCATATTAGTAACAGGTCCGTTCTCTTTCTTCCCAATCCGTACTCCCTCTCTATCCTCCCTCCGGCATTTATTATCCTCTGTAAAAATGCCTGAAGTAGAAGCTGTGGCCCGGCCTCTTTGTACTGAAATCTCTCCACCCAGTGTTCCGAATTTTCTCTGAAAAACTCCTGAAAGGCGAACAAAAGTCCTTCCATTTCCAATTTACCCTCTTTTCCTGCATACCACTTCGAATCATGAGATATGGTCACCTGGGTGCCGTATGTCAGCTCCCTTGGGATCACCTCCCGGTAGATTCGGTTCGCTATCTCTATCTTCTTGTCTATTCTGATCAGACCAAGATCACTTACATAACTCAGGTCATCTATCGATATCTGTCTCGACTCTTCATCTCCTGTGAGTATGGGTTCTATCACACTCTGAACCCTTGGTTCACTTAATTTATCCACTAACTGATCGATATGGGTCTCTCTCCTCAATATTATTCTCTCCTTAGCCCCTTCTATCATATCCTTTGTTATGGTAACCGATCTGTCTCTATTCTCTTTTTGTTTAAAACACACCTCATAGCCAAGGGCATTCACAAGCCAGGGCTGCCCCCTTGTCAGCTCCCAGCAGAGATTCAAAGCCTCCTGCTCAAACTCCTGGCCTGTATCTCCTCTATGTTGCCCATATAGTACTTCCATTTCATCTCTATCGAAATCACTCAGTTTAAGAGATGCTGCTTTTACATTAAATGCGCTACCTCCCGTTATAATACTCTTTTCCATTGAGGAACGTATCCTGTAGTCCCGTACATCCCGTACACCGCACAGAATAATGCTTTTAGGAAACAACTCGGGACGCCGATTATGTCCCTCCCTTAATTGTCTTAAAACCGAAATCAGTGTGTCTCCAACCAATGCATCTATCTCATCTATGAGAAGCACCAAAGGCAAATCACTGTTTTCAGCCCATAGAGACAATAATTCGCTCAATACATCATATTCTCCGCTTTCATCAAAAACCTTTTTCCAATTATCTTTAAGAAAGGTATCTTTTAAATAGATCCTTGCATTGGACGCGATTCTGTGAGTGATCGATCTCATTCCTTCTCTCACATTTTCCCTTGCCGCCTGCGCCCCTTCTACATTGACGTAAAGGGATTTATATTTGCCTGAATTATTTAAATACTCCATCAATGCCAATAATGACGACGTCTTGCCTGTTTGTCTTGGAGCGTGCATGACAAAGTATTTTTCATCCTCGATAAGTGTCAATACCTCTTCAAAATCAAATCGATTTAAAGGAGGCAGGCAATAGTGTTTTTTACAGTTAACAGGCCCTGCAGTATTAAATTTACGCACCATATATCTCTTAACAGCAATTATCTAAAAAAAAAGCATTTAGCTGTCAGCTTTTTAATTGCAATACTTTACAGTTCAAAACACTTTCACCAATAAGGTGAAGCTTATTGTTAACACAACATCAATACTTTCCATGGCTGAAGGCTGACCGCTGATAGCTGACTGCTGTTTTTAGTATGCATTTATATCATGCTCTTTCATACGTTCTACGGTATGAACAGATAAATATTAACATAAAATAACAACTTCTTAAATATTAAAACTGAATAAGGTCAATTTTTGCAGTACAGCACCGGATAAGTTCTCAATACCCTGACTGTGAGCCGGCGCCAGGTTCAGACACAGGATTAATAAGATTTCTTAATCCCGAATATGCTTTAAAATTAGTTGAAAAGGCAAAATCTACAACCTCAGATTGTAAATTTAATTATATTTTTCAATCTACAATTGATGGAAATTATCAATCTGTAGTTGCAATACTAAAAAGAGAGCAGCAGAGCCATCTGTTGTCAAAACTTTAGCCATTGCCCTAAAGATAATCTCAATAAACTGCACCTCACCCTTATTAAGAGGGAATAAAGGCTATATTACCCATGAATAAAGGACAAAAAAAATATAGACAGGACAAAGCAAAGGAGAGCGATCACGATATAGGGTTGAGGGTCAAAATTTTGAGAAAGGCTCTTGGAATCTCACAAATGAAACTTGCAGAAGGGGTCGGTGTTTCCTTTCAACAAATACAAAAGTATGAGAGTGGTGAAAACAAAATTTCAGTAGAAAAGCTTAGAAAAATAGCATCCTTTTTCAATACGCCTTTAGGATATTTTTTGGGCACCAACAAAGAATCTTTTCAAAGAGACACTACCCATGAAAGAGGAAGACAGTATGGTAATATTTACTTTGAAGATTTATCAAAAGAAGAAATCGAGCTTGTACTCAGACTAAGGGCCGTAAAAAACAGTGATGTAAAAAAGGGAATACATCTTATATTAAAGGGAATTGTGCAGTACTAAACAGTTTCATCTCACCAGGACTTTTTCCCAAATTAATGAAAACCTTGTCGCTGTTTTTCCAAAAATTTTTTCTTGTCACACTCTTGGCAAAGGACAAACTTCACATTCAGGCTTTTAACGAGTGCTCCTTCTATCTTCCTGAAAAGATCAATACCTGCGTTCACATTTCCATCTTCAAGCTTAGATATGACTACCTGTGTATTAGCAACTCGATCTGCAGGCTCACGCCGGGTAAGATTATATTAGAGAGAGTGATCCGTGTAGTAACATCTTTTTTATAAAACAGGCAAATGAATTCGAGTTTTTGTTATAATGTAACGATTATGTTTAGATTTCTTGTTTTCCTCTTTACTATTCTTTTTATTTCGTCGAACACCGGAGCACAGGAAAGCGACGATATTGCCCTCAGAGTCAGCGAAAGGGACGGTTTTGTTCGTATTGTGTTTGAAAGTCAACGGGATTCTCAGATCGCACGTTCGAAGATATTTGCATCTCACACTCTTGTGAAAGTAGATTTTCCGGAGAGTTTTTCCTTAAAGGAACATTCCATACCTTCCTCTGTCTCTCTCTCTATTAAAGAGAGAAGTCTCTATCTGAGAATTAAGAACCTTGACAAAATAAAAGAATTCAAACTTGCATCTCCTCCGAGACTGGTAATAGATGCATTTCTTAAAGGATATAAACCGCCTGAAATTACTGTCGGGAAAAAGTCCCTTCGGTCCATAATGCTCGATGCCGGTCATGGAGGGCATGACAGCGGTATCAGAGTGAGAAAGCATAAGGAGAGTGCTATTACTCTCTCTTTAACCAAAAGCCTTGCCTCCTCCATCAAAAGTAGTTTTAAAAAGATATACCTTACAAGAGAGGACAGCAACACAATGTCCTTAAAGGAGAGAATCTCGGTAATTCAGAGTAGCGGTCCAGATATTTTTCTCAGTTTTCATTTATCCAATGCAAACTACTTCGCTCTTTATACCGGAATTCCCTTTAGTGAATATAGTTTAAACGATAGGGATTATAATACGGCTTTTTCTCTATTGAAGCATAAAGACAAAAGTAAAGCTCTGGCCCGCTCCATGGGGACGGCCTTTCGCAGTGTCTTTAATACCGAGATTCTGTACAGGGAAATGCCTCTGCCTTTGCTCTCTTATGCAAATGCTCCATCTGTTCTGATAGAGCTTCCCGGGGCGGACTTTCTTGCATATGACGGAAAAACCCTGTCTATGATTGCAAATGCCGTTTCGGTAGGGCTTTCAAATTATGGGAAGAGGTAAATTTCTACTTCTGTCATTTCTACTTATAATAACCGGTGCAATTGTTGTTGCAGGTTATTATTTTTTGAAAATCGAGGATTTTAACACCGAAGGCGTTCACAGAGTTATTGGGAGAAACGAACCAAGAAGTGTTATAGAGGATAGCGTATCTCTTAAAATATTTTATCCCGCCGGCCTTAGCCTGCAAATGAGTGAGATCGAGATAAAAGGGGTTTTTAACCCTCTTAAGAAAGTCGAGGCTTCATTAAAGGCTCTTTTTGAGCAGGAGCACACTATAGATACAGGCGTTATTCCGGAGAAGTCGTCAATCGAGGGTCTTTACATGGGGATTGACGGTGTGTTTTACATAGACCTGTCCCGCAGTTTTCTAAATAACTTCAGCGGCGATATTATGGATGAGTATATGCTATTGAAAAGTATTTTCGAGACAGTCAGAGCAAATAATGAAGAAGTCAAAGAGGTTAAACTCCTGATCGAAGGTGAAGAAATCGAGACACTTGGAGGTCATTTCTTCCTGAAATATCCGTTAAAGAGTTTATTCGGCGAAGAAGCTGAATTTTAACAATAATAATTGACGATTTTCGATTGACTATTGACGATTGTTTTTTAAGTCCTTTCAATCAGAATTTTAATGGAAGATGAGAAATGAGCAGCAATAATTCAGACAGTCCTATCGGGGTGTTTGACTCGGGCATTGGGGGGCTGACTGTTCTGAAAGAGATCAGGAGGCTTTTACCCGGGGAAAGCACTATTTATCTGGGAGACACGGCAAGAGTCCCTTATGGCATTCGTTCACCTGAAACCGTTATTAAATATTCTTTCGAAAATACTCAGTTTCTTGTCGAAAAAGGGATCAAAATGCTTGTTATAGCCTGTAATACCGCCTCTTCCGTAGGTCTTGACAATATAAGACAATCTTTTTCCATCCCCGTTATTGGTGTTATCGATCCCGGAGCAAGGGCTGCCGTGAAGTTTTCCGACAGTGGAAGAATAGGAGTGATAGGTACGGAAGCCACAATAAAAAGTAAAGCCTATAAAAAGGCGATAACAGCGATTAACGAAAAGGCCGTTGTCATTGAAAGAGCCTGCCCTTTATTCGTCCCCCTTGTCGAGGAGGGGTGGCTCGAGGACGAAATAACGGGGATCGTAGCATCCAGATATTTGAGAGATCTGAAGAATTTTAAAATTGATACACTGGTGCTCGGGTGTACACACTATCCCTTATTAAAAGGAATAATTAAAGAGGTAGTCGGGGAACATGTGACTTTAATAGATTCGGCAGTGGAAACGGCAAAGGCGGCAAAAGAAACACTTGGAGATTCCGGTATTTTCAGCAGTAATGTCGGAGATGCTCTGCATAAGTATTTTGTAACCGATTCTCCGGGCAGATTTTCCGCTACTGCCGGAAAGTTTCTCGACGAAGCAATAAACAATATTGAGTTGAAAGAACTGATGTCTCTGGAAGAGATGCAAACAGGAGGGATTGTTTCAGAGGAACCAGGCCTTAAATCTTTTTTCAAGGAGGCAAAATGAGACCAGAGGGCAGACGAAATGACGAGCTCAGGCCGACAAGAGTGACCAGGGATTTCATAAGAAATGTCGCCGGGTCGGTCATGATCGAATCGGGCCATACAAAAGTTATATGCACGGCTTCTATTGAGGAGAAAGTCCCCGCATTCCTGAGAAATCAAGGGCAGGGATGGTTGACAGCGGAATATGGTATGATCCCGCGGTCCACTTATGTGCGCCATAACAGGGAAGGCAGGGTGGGAAAACTGGGAGGAAGAACGCAGGAGATTCAGAGATTGATCGGCCGTTCTTTAAGATCGGTAATAGATCTAAAAGAGCTGGGGGAGAAGACGATCACTATCGACTGCGATGTAATCCAGGCAGACGGAGGCACAAGGACCGCTTCTATTACAGGAGCCTTTATATGTCTGATAGATCTGCTCAGGTATGCCATGAGAAACGGAATTATCGAGAAGACTCCTATAAGGGATTACCTGGCGGCCGTAAGCGTAGGAATCGTCAATGGAGAGCCGAGACTGGACCTCTGCTATGAAGAGGATTCCGCTGCTGACGTAGATATGAACGTTGTAATGACCGATTCCAATAAAATAGTCGAGATTCAGGGCACTGCAGAGGGTGCGCCCTATTCGCGTCAAGATGTAAATGATCTCCTCGATCTCGCGGAGAAGGGTATCAGAGAACTGATTATAATGCAAAAAAAGGTTCTTGAAAGTGAAGCTGATTTTAGCTACTAGCAATAACGGAAAAATAAGAGAGATAAACGATTTATTCTCCAAAACCGGTGTGGATTTTATCAGCTTAAGGGACTGTGGCGAACTTCCTCCTCTCGTCGAAGACGGCAATACATTTAAAGAGAACGCCTTTAAAAAGGCTATAACTGTATTCAAGGCAACGGGGATAAATGTTGTGTCCGAGGATTCCGGGCTCGAGGTCTTCGCTTTAAACGGTGCGCCGGGTATTTTCTCGGCCCGCTTTGCCGGAGAAGGCGCCGGAGACAGAGAAAACAACGAAAAGCTGTTAAATATGCTAAAAAAGGTTCCCGAAGAAGAGAGGGGTGCCCGTTTTGTCTCTCTCTTTTGCCTGATAATCGATGGTCACGCAAGCTATTTTGAAGGCGATGTTAAAGGTAGAATAATACATTCACCGGCAGGGCAGTCAGGGTTCGGATACGATCCGCTGTTTGTGCCTGAAGGTTACGATAAAACATTCGCCCAACTGGGTGGGGAAATTAAAAACAGAATCAGCCACAGGGCCGTAGCCTTGGACAAGCTGAAGAAATTTTTACTCTCCCCTTAATGCCGCCGTCATACGACCTGGCGGCGCTTTGGTTTTTGAAGGTTTTTTGTATATAATATCGAAATCAAATATAAAGCTCAAGGTAACATAAGTTTTAGTAATTATTTTCAAAAACCCTTAAAAGGTTTAAGATTCAAAGGTTCTTTAAATTGTTTTATTGATTTTGCGAGCAACTCTAAGGACATCCGCTCTATCCCTGGTATTTAAAAAGTTGTTCTGTTTCTGTTTTTTTAAATCTCTGAATTCAGAACCTTTAAACCTGTGAAGGCTTATATTTTTTGTTACCCCTTTGCACACAATACCATTAACTTAAGGGGGGAAGCACCTTCCGACGGAAGCGGAGCCTTCGAGTTTAGCCGCTGAAAGCGGAAGTCGCTTTGCTTCTTAAGTTAATGACATTGCCTTTGCACAATTTTTTTTCTTAAGTTACTAATTTTGTGCTTTATATGTTAACATATGAACGGAGGTAAACCAAGTTGAACAATCAAAATACTTATAAAAATCTTTTTCTCTGGGTAGTAATAGGCGGACTTATGATTCTGCTTTTTAACCTTCTCAGCGTTCCCGAAGCCCTGCCCGATGAACTGATATTCTCGGATTTTATGGAAAAACTCAATGCAGGTCAGATAGATGAAGTAATAATAAAAGAAAACGAGATTTTCGGAAGACTAAAAGGAGGCTCAACATTCAAAACATATGCTGCCGATTATCCGGACCTTGTTAAGGAACTTCGCAGCAAAGACGTGAAAATAACTGTAAAACCTCCTGTAAACAACCCCTGGTATGTAAGCTTTTTCTTTTCCTGGGGGCCGATCATTTTCCTGGTGCTTGTTTGGGTTTTTTTTATGAGACAAATGCAGATAGGCGGAAACAGGGCCATGTCGTTCGGCAAGTCAAAGGCCAGACTGATTTCCGAGAAATCGCCGAAAGTAACATTTAACGACGTTGCCGGTGTTGAAGAGGCTAAATCCGAGGTACAGGAGATAATAGATTTTCTCAAAGATCCGCAAAAGTTTACGAAACTTGGGGGAAAAATCCCTAAAGGCGTGTTAATGGTGGGCCCTCCGGGAACAGGCAAAACGCTGCTTGCAAAGGCAATCGCCGGTGAGGCCGATGTGCCTTTTTACTCAATATCCGGTTCCGATTTTGTCGAAATGTTCGTAGGCGTTGGGGCCTCCAGAGTAAGAGATCTTTTTGAACAGGCCAAAAAGAACGCACCCTGCATTATTTTTATCGATGAAATAGATGCCGTAGGCAGACACAGAGGCGCAGGGCTCGGAGGAGGGCATGACGAGAGGGAACAGACACTTAACCAACTGCTTGTCGAGATGGATGGTTTTGAAGGTAAAGAGGGAAGAATTGTCATTGCCGCCACAAACAGACCCGATGTTCTGGATCCTGCTTTATTAAGACCCGGAAGGTTTGACAGGCAGGTGATCGTTTCCCATCCCGACGTTAAAGGCAGGGAGGAGATACTTAAGGTTCATACAAGAGAAATACCTGTTGCCGAGAATATAGATCTTGCTGTTGTAGCCAGAGGCACTCCCGGTTTTACCGGCGCCGACCTTGCCAATCTCGTTAATGAAGCCGCACTGATTGCAGCCAGAAAATCGAGAGAAACAGTGGATGAAGAAGACTTTGACGAAGCAAAGGACAAGGTGCTTATGGGTGTGGAGAGACGGAGTATGATTATCAGCGATGAAGAGAAAAAGAACACTGCCTTTCATGAAGCGGGGCATACATTGGTCGCCAGACTTACACCCGGCACGGATCCTATACACAAAGTAAGCATTATACCAAGGGGAAGGGCTCTCGGAGTGACCCAACAGCTTCCCATAGACGAAAGATACACCCATTCAAAAGAGTATCTTAAAAATACACTTAAAGTTCTGCTTGGTGGCAGATCCGCCGAAGAGATTGCTTTGAAACATCTTACCACAGGCGCTGGTAATGACCTGGAAAGGGCGACGGAGATCGCAAGAAAAATGGTTACAGAATGGGGAATGAGTGATAAGATGGGGCCTCTTACGTTTGGTAAAAAAGATGAACAGATTTTCCTTGGAAGAGAAATCGCAAAGCACAAGGACTACAGCGAAAAGACCGCTGAAGATATAGATATCGAAGTCAAGAACTTTGTTGTTGAGGCGTACAAAACGAGTCATGAGATGCTGAAGGAAAACTTTGATATTCTCGAGGCGATTGCAAATAAGCTGTTGGAAAAAGAGACAATGGACGCTACTGAGATAGATGTTGTAATAGAAGAGATTATAGGCGCCAGGGTAGCAGAGGCTTGATTCTCACCTGTAAAGACTTCCTTTTCGACTTTTCAAAAAAGACCTTCATAATGGGGATACTCAATGTAACGCCCGACTCTTTTTCTGACGGAGGACAATTCTTTAACGCCCAAAAAGCGACTGATCATGCACTGCGCATGATCGACGACGGTGCGGACATTATCGATATAGGCGGTGAATCGACCAGGCCGGGGTCAGAGTCTGTAAGCGGAGAGGAAGAATTAAGGAGGATAATTCCGGTAATCGAATCTCTGTCCGGAAAAACCAATATTCCCCTTTCCGTCGATACATATAAAGCCAATGTGGCGAAAGCTGCCTTAGAGGCAGGCGCAAATATTGTAAACGACATCAGCGGCCTTCGATTCGACAAGGAGATGGCCGGTGTGGTAGCAGAAAAAGAAGCCCCTCTGATCGTTATGCACATAAAAGGAACTCCAAAGGAGATGCAAAAAGCGCCTGTCTATGACGATATTCTTACCGAAATAGCCGACTACCTGAGCGAAAGCATTGAAACAGCGATGAAAGCCGGGATAAAGAAGGATAAGATTATTATCGATCCGGGAATCGGATTTGGCAAGACCTTTGATCATAACCTGCAAATTATCGATAATCTGGATAAATTTAAATTTCTTGGGAAACCGATCCTTGTCGGTACATCGAGAAAGGCTTTTATAGGCAGCATCCTGGGGGACGTTCCCTCAGAAAAGAGGCTTATGGGAACAGCTGCTACAGTGGCCGTTTCTATTATGCATGGAGCGAATATCGTCAGAGTCCATGACGTAGCGGAAATGGCCGAGGTAGCAAAGGTGACTGATGCCATCAGGAAAGAACAGGAAGAGAGAAATAAAAACCTTTAATCCCGGTACAAATTTTTTCATTCTGATTTCTCGTTTTTTTTGAGACCATATGCGAATACTCCCTTTACCATCCCGATGAACCATGCAAAATTGCGGCATAATTGGACCGGAATACTGTATAGGGCGACGATCTTGTCTTTACCGAAAAAGTAAGAGAAAGGAATTAATGTCGTAAGAAACAGGAAAAGAGATATTGATATGGGAATCATGAAGCTTCCTGTAAATAAGGGATAAAAAAAGAGCGAACAGGGGATTAACAGGCCCGATGCAAGTACCTGATATTTTATAATCTTACCTGTATAGGTGTCGCCGGTTCTTCTGTCGGGGTGGTCCAGGTATATCTTTACCCTGTCAAGACCGCGCTGTACCTGATTCCCCAAATACCACAGAAAATCTTCCGGATGGAAATGACCGACCACTGCTTCCGGAACAAAAACGATTTTGTATACTCTTGAGATTTTATAGGTCAAATCCCAGTCCTCTCCGCTCGGTTTTTTGTAAGCTTCGTTAAAACCTCCAAACTCTTCAAGCACATGCCTCCTTACGGCAAGATTGTACGAGCCGTGTACATCCACTTCACCTTTAACGTCTCTGTATCTCCAATCGATCTCCATGCCCGTAAACTTTGCGAGAATGCTATCGGGATTCAAAGTTCTGTAGGCGCCTCCGACAGCCCCGACTCTCTCATTGTCAAAGGGGAGAGTTATCCTCTCGATCCAGTTTTTATCGGGAATACAATCACCGTCTGTAAACAGGCAGATATCCGATATGGCATTCCTCCAGGCAGTGTTTCTGGCGGAAGCGGGGCCGGAGTTTTTCTGGGCTTTATATTTGATGATGGAATTCTTTTTTACATATTGATTTATTAAAGCAGGCGTCTTGTCAACAGAACCGTCATCAACAATTATGATTTCATCGGGTAGTCGGGTCTGGTTCAAAAGAGAATCTATAAGATTGGATATATTCTTTTCTTCATTATACACTCCTATCGCTACTGCAATTTTCATAGCTTTTTCTTTTTCAAAAGTGCAGCATAATCTCCGTATCGCAAGATCAGTTCCATATTTTCGAATCTTTCCTTTCCACGGGTCAACACACCTGTCGATCCGTCAAACCATGAGTCCCTGTCTGCAAGTAAAACAACACTGTTGCTCTCGCCCGTGACACGCTTTGCAGGAAGAAGGTAATACTGAGTTTTTAGCGGGACTTCACCATACATTGAATCTGAAGTGTATAGAATGTAATCTTCATCAATATAATTTTTTACTTTTAAGGGAAAATCATATATGGCGCCGCTCATTTTCAGGAGTTTCTCGTCGGTATTCAGCCTTCCATATTGTTTTAAGTCATTGAAAAACCATGTTAGCCAGAGAGTTTCGGAGTAGGTTCCATAAAAAACAGCTGCAACGAAAAAAGTCGTTACAACGGCTTTTTTAAAGGCAACGATATAATTTCCGTTTTTTTTAAAAAGGTACAGTGTGGTTGTAACCAGTGTACAAAATGAAACAGCGTACAAAACAATCCGAAAGTCTTCGGGCAAGGGAATTGTATTAATAGTGACACCGGAAATCGGTGTTGTCTCAAACAAATTGATCATGAATTAAATGTTCCGGCTCAACCTGTTGCTAACGTAATGAAACATTGTGCTCAAAATGGTGAGAATTTCTCTATTTATGTTTCTATACCATTAACTTAAGGAGCAAAGCACCTTCCGACGGAAGCGGGTCATGTTTGAGAAGGCGCAGCGAAGCGGAGCCTTCGAGTTTAGCCGATGAAGGCGGAAGGTGCTTTGCTCCTTAAGTTAATGTCACTGACTTACGTCTTTAAATAGAGTACCCGGTATTGACTACATAAAATCAGGCCAAATCAGAAGGGGCTCATATTGTCATAATCATTCATACCGAAACCGCCACCCTGCTCAGGGTATTCGGAAGGCCCCCTGTCCTGAGACTGCTTCTGTCCTCCTCCCTGCCCG
The DNA here is from genome assembly GCA_029001845.1 of Candidatus Magnetocorallium paracelense. GTDB lineage: Bacteria > Nitrospirota > Thermodesulfovibrionia > Thermodesulfovibrionales > Magnetobacteriaceae > Magnetocorallium > Magnetocorallium paracelense. Next base: position 15,206 of record JAREWP010000052.1, read on the forward strand.
AGCATTACCATGTTTGCAGCGATAATTTCCGTTGTTGTTCTGTTATTGCCGCTATTATCCTGCCACTCTCTTGTTTGGATTCTGCCTTCTATATAAACCTGCTTTCCCTTTGAGAGATACTGTCCGCAGGTTTCTCCCAGTTTTCCCCAAGCTACGATGCGATGCCACTCGGTTCTCTCTTCTCTGTTGCCGTCACGACCTGTCCACCTTTCAGTGGTTGCAAGACTGAAATTTGTCACCACCTGACCGCTTTTAGTATACCTCACTTCCGGGTCACGCCCTAAATGACCGACAAGTATTGCTTTATTTACACCTGACATTTTTATACCTCCTTAAATTTTTGTGAATATTCGGCAAACAGCATTCAGCTGTCGTTTTTTCAGAAACAATTACGATAACCTCATTTTTAGCAATTTTATGCGACTCCTCCGTCTCCGATTGAATACAAAAGAGAGTGTTTTGAAATCGTCTGCTGCAATTTTCTATATCTTACAGGCCCCGGAGTGAGAGTGTCGTCTTTGATCTTCGAATAATAGTGTAAAGCATTGTCAACGTCCCCCAGCTTTTCGTAAGAGTCAGCAAGATAGAAGTATATCATATTCGTCCATTTTGAATTCGAGGGAAATCTCTTCGACAGGGCAGTCAACCAATCTATGCATTTCCGATAGGCCTGCATATCCCAATATGTCTGTCCCATAAAAAATGCAGTTTCATACTCTATTACACTATCTACACTTTTTTTCAGGTCTCTATATTGAATGCCGTAAAAGAGGCTGTCATAATTATGGAGTACATTTATACTTTCTCTATTACTCAAAATTTGGTTATAGTCATTTAATGCGGATTGAAACCTCCATGTCAGTTGTTTATATCTCGCTTTTAAAAAGATGTTGGTTTTGGATAGAGAAAAATAGGTGCTCTGAAAAAGAACCAAAAAGGTATCTCCAAATAATTTATAAAATATGTCTATTACCAATATTATAAGCTCATCGATTTTCCTGTTCTTTACATCTATAAAGAGTGTTTTCTCCTTAAACAATCTAAAATACTCATCTTTCACAGATGAGGAGTATTTACTACGCGCATCCATTTGCTCTGAATGCATGGTTGCTCCGTTATTTGCAATAATCTCGTTAAAAGCCGCCAATTCTCCGTTTCCATTAAAAAAAACAATGCCCTTATAGGGATCAAAAAATCTGTATTTCCCATTTATGTATATCTCCGTAGCAACATGGTGAGGCGCGCCTATCAAATGTCCCGATAAATTCAGTTTCCCTGCCAAAGTGACAAGTGTTGCCGCCTGTTGATCGCACGACCCAACCCCTTTTGTCAGATTATATATCTCATTTATATAGATACTGACAGATTGGTCTCCAAGGTGTGAGTGGAGAAAATTAAACAGCGCTAAAACCTTTTCCTGATCGCCTGTTATATTCATAGTCAGTTTTGTGACTATTACAGAATACACTAACTCTCTATGCATGAACTCTCTCAATTGCTCTGTACCTAAAAGCATGAGAAAAGGAGACACTGTGAGTAACAACACGATGGCAGGGATGATGAAGCCGATAAATCTTTTTTTATAGTCATGAAGTAGATTGTAACATTATTTCAATTATCCTTAAAACCAAATAAAAGTCGTAGAATTAATCGGAAATCAATATATTTCATATACTTACATTTTATTCAATTCATATGATAATATAGAGCCATGGCATTTTATGAATGCAGAATTCAGATTTAATTTAAGGAGACACCTCAAAGATTTAAAAAAACAGCAATCATCTGTCAGCCTTCAGCTAAGGAAAATAGTGATATCAAGCTTAAAAAGAGCATCACCTAAAGGGTGAAAGTGTTTTGAACTGTAAAGTGTTGCAATTTAAAAGCTGACAGCTGATGGCTGAAAGCTAAATGCTTTTTTAGGTTAATAGTCTAAAAATGAGGTGCAGGTTAAGAAATGAGTAGAAAAATCATTGTACAGGAATCATATAAAAACAAAGAGTATATAATCAAAGAAGGAAGTTTTGGAGAGGTCACCTATGTGATACTCTCCGGTAAAGTAGAGATATCAAGGATTGTCAATAATAAAGACGTAGTTCTTGCTTTGCTCGAGAAAGGGGATATTTTCGGGGAAATGAGCTTTATCGACCAGAATCCGCGAAGCGCTTCCGCCAAAGCAGTGGGGAATGTCAAGGTCGGAGTCATTGACAAAGATTTTCTCGATAATGAAATCAATAAAACGTCCCAGGAATTTCGTACAATAATAAAGGCCATTACCGAAAGGTTAAGAACAACTTCATTCGAACTCGTCAAGCTGAAAGGCGAATATATAAAGTTAAAGGAGTCCGGCGGATAACCTTTCAGGAGACGGAAGTCAAAAGATAGAAAATCAGACCAAATCTGACTTCTGAGAGAAAGTCAATTCTTTTTTTATTCTAACCCACCCTATACCCCGCCTCTTAAAACTTCCGGGTTTGTATGGGGTATGAACATGGCCGAGGGGAATTCACGCATAAAGTCGTTGTCTTCGTTCATCTCTTTATAGGTGATAATTCCGATTATTAATTCGATTTCTTGAAGTTTCGTTTTATCTTTAAGGAGCAATTCGGCCCCCAGGAGGGAAGTGTTTGTGATAAATCGGAACCTTTCGTCAGGAAGATCGGGCAGCATTCCCAGAGTCCTTGCATCTTCCATCTTAATACCGTTGCCCAGAGCGCCTGAGATGTAAAATCTTTCGATTTCGTGAAACTTTACTCCAACAGCCCCGGAAAGTACATAAAAAGCAGTAAACATACCGGCCTTTGATCTGAGAAAATTCAGCACCTCTCTTTCACGAACAATCAATCTCTTTCCTGCTTCAGTAAAGAACTCAAAGTACTTTTCATTCTCTCCTGCCAGGACACCTGTCTTATTTGTGTCAAGCCTCCCGTTCTTATCAATTATCCCGCTTCTGAACATCTCGGCGATCAGGCTCACCATGCCTGATGCGCAAAATCCCGTTGGCCCGGTATGCCCGATGGTCTTTAAAATTACTTCAAAAGATTCACTCTCTATCTTCACCTCACAAACAGATCCTTCCGTTGCCTTTTCCCCAATATCCGCAATTCCTTCCTCAAGCGCCGGGCCGGCGGCTCCGGAACCTGCGATAATCCATTCCTCTGTACCTATAACCATCTCTGCATTTGTACCTACATCGATAAGAACGGCAGGTACTTTCATTGTATGTATGCCTGTGGCAAGGATTCCCGATATTATATCTCCGCCTACATATGTTCCGGCATTGGGGAACAAATAGATAACGCCATTTGGATTAATTTCTATTCCCAAGTCAACAGGATTTTGAAATCCAGGATTATGAGTTACTGGTACGTAAGGTTCCACAGGTAAAAAGTCTACAGGGAAGCCCATTAAAAGATGAGTCATTACTGTGTTGCAGGAGATTGTCATTGCAGCGATGTCTCCCCTTTGACACTCTGACTCGCTACAGAGGATTTGTATCAGCTCATTTATCGATGCAATGAGACATAAATTAAGCTCTTCCACGCCATTAAGCATGGCAAAGTGCATCCTTGTTAAGAGGTCCGGTCCAAACTCTCTTTGAGGATTAACGATCCCGCACTGAGACACCATTACACCGGATTCCAAATCCAACAATCTTCCTATAATGTTTGTAGTGCCAATATCGAGAGCGATTCCGGTTATCCTTTCAGGAAGAAAAGAAACGATTCTGTATGAGCTTTCGGTTTTGCAAATCGCCAGAGTCAGAGAATAATCGTTTTCTCTGAGTACTTGAGGCAGGCTTTTTATTAGGGGAAGAGGAATTTCAAGGTTTTTATAATTCAGTGAGGAAAAGAGGCGCTCTTTATCCGCTGTTTTGTCCAGGGAAGAGGGTGGTGAAAGGCTTACAGAGTCTCTCCGGACCAGTGGTTTCATTGGCATTGTAGTTTTAACTTCAAAAAAGCGTAGCAGCTTAAAGACTCAGGTTACATACCCAAATCAAGTGCTTATGGTTAGACCATATAAAAGTAGATGCTTCCTTCAATACTTCTATGAGGTCTTCTTTCGATAATGGTTTGTCAGACATCTTTTTTATTGTACATTAAGGTTTAAGAGATGTCAAGATATGCAATGCAGGGCGTTAGTAATTTCAATTTTTTAGTGGCTTTACAGCATTATTTATGTTGTAAAAATCACCTGACTACATGTAATCTAAACTATACGTTCGGAAATTGCCAAAGGGATCACAGGTGTAAAAAATCGCCTATCCCTCTTAGCAATCCCTATTTTCATCTTCTTATATTGATTTTTGATGAGGCAATTCTCAGGGTTTGTTCGTACGATAAAGCTTATGTTATCATAATCGATATTGTGGAGTAAAATTAATTAATACTTATGTCACATGAGAAACCTTTGGATATTTTGTTTATAAATCCCCCCTACGAAAGATTAAAGGGATTTTCCCTGGGCAGTATTCCTAACGGATTGCTGGGGCTGGCCACTCATATAAGTAAATCCGGTTATCATGCAGTTGTATATGACGCCGATACGAATACAGAAGACGGATTGCTCACATACAACAACAAAAACAGAGCCGAAAGTCAGGGGCAATATGCAAAAAGAATCGATGACGATACATTTTATGTATGGCGGGAAATTAGTGAAACAATCTCAAGACTAAATCCTCGTTTTGTAGGAGTCTCGTTAATGACCCCGACATTGCACTCAGGATTAAAAATCGCCTCTATAGCCAAATCACTGGATAAGACCGTACTGATCGGAGGACCTCACGTCAATATAGTAGGAGAGAAAATTATTGGTCTTTACAGGGATGTGGATTTTATTTTTTTCGGAGAGAGCGAATACACAATAATGTATTTTTTAAAAGCCTTTCCCCATTACGAAAAATTAAAAACAATAAAGGGATTGGCCTTTAAAAGAAATGGTGATTTCACTTTCAATGGTTACGCTGAACGTATAAAAGACCTCGATCTCCTCCCTTTCCCTGACAGGGGCCTTCTGATTTACAGGGAAAGGTATGCTAAAAATACTTTGGCAACAATTATAGCCAGTCGGGGATGTCCTTTTAAATGCGATTTTTGCGCATCTGTCCCCATATGGGGCAGAAAAGCGGTTTTTCGTTCGCCTGAGCATATTGTCGCGGAAATAAAGGACTTACATGACAGATATCACATAAAGGAGTTTAAATTTTTTGACGATACCTTTACGATCGTAAAAAAGAATGTAATAGAGTTTTGCAGGCAGCTGACAGCGGCCTATGGCGAGAAATATTTTTCATGGCTCTGCCTCAGCCATATAACCACCCTTAACGATGAGGTTATTTATTGGTTGAAAAAAGCAGGCTGCAGACAAATTCACCTTGGCGTAGAAACAGGAAGCGAAAAAGTTGTAAAACTTATCCATAAAGGGATAAAATTAAGCGATGTCGAAAAAGCCGTAAAACTCGTAAAAAAACACAACCTCTGGGTTCATACTTTTTTTATGATCGGCATACCCTATGAAACAGAGCAGGATATGGACGACACAATCGATTTTATAAAGAAAATAAAACCCGATTCCGTCAACTTATGCACCTTCACGCCATATCCGGGAACGGAGTTATATTCATATTGCGTCGAAAAGGGATTACTGAAACATGACGACAATTATGAAATATTTAAGCATATAGGTCATCACAGTACGGAAAATTTCTTCCTTGAAAACGTTTCCAAAGAGACTTATCGAATTAAGCTGAAAGAAATCCTTGAAGTCACAACAGCCATGACCAACTCTGTGACATCGAGAAAATTAATATACCGGATAAACACCCTTACATTGGAAAAAGTTGTAAAAAAAATAGAATTTATTTTTAGAAAAATCAGGATCCGTTTTGACAGGGACCTGTGAGGAGAGTTATTTTGTCTAACATTATTAAATCAACGACTGTTTTTCTGTTTTTACTTCTGACCGTCATCAACTGTACTGCAGAGACAGGTCACAAAGCTCCCGATTTCAAAGGAACCACTTTAGAAGGCAGGGAGATTACCTATGAATCTCAACTTAAAGGCAAGAAATCTGTTTACCTTATATTCTGGGCTTCGTGGTGACCATATTGCAGAGACGAACTTCCCCGTGTGGAGAAGCTGCATAGAAAATTTAAAAATAAAATTGAATTTATAGGTGTCAATGTCGCTATAAACGAAAGCGTTAAAAAAGCGAAAAGATATGTGAAAAAACTGAACCTCACGTTCCCCAACATTTATGACCAAAACAACTCAGTTTTAACTTCATATAGAGTGGCAGGCACACCGGCCTTTTTTATATTAGATAAAGAAGGCGTAATCAGACATAAAGGCATATATGCCCCTGATAATATAGAAAACATTTTGAAAAGGCTGCCCTAACTCCGGAGCACCTGACCTCACGGAAAATAATCTGATACTGTTTCATCTAAAAACGAAACCATTACATTCAAAAGTTCCTGTTCTGTCATTAAATCCTTGCCCTCACAGTTCTATCGGATTCAGCCTTCAGTCTATACACCTAAGTAGTTACCAAAAAAACAAGTATTGGAAGCCATTATAAAAGCCTGCAATTTTACAATTTTATAACGTAACATGATATAATCCTAAAAAAGCACTCAGCTATCAGCTCTCTGTTTTTAACCTATTGCCTGACAAACGGCGCATCATTTTTTGGTGAACCTTGTTTTTACGTAATGCATTGATTTTTCTTTGCTGACTGCTGATGGCTGACAGCTAAATGCTGTTTTTAGATAATTGAAGTTTATGTTCACTAAAGGTTTGGCATTGTACACCTCCGGTACTTTAAGAGCATTAATAAAGATTCCATAGTCCAGGATACAAATTTTCATGTTTATAGAAGTGGGTATCATGTTCGCAGCCTATTTTGGCGTTAGAATCTATGAGAGATATAAGGACATCAAAGAACCGGGGAAAGAGACCCTCAATATAGAACCTTCCAAAGACATAGCTAAAGACAGCTTAGGTGACGACGATATAAATGGTTCCAATCACGAGCTTCAGCATTATCATAAAGCAGGTTTAGCCTCTATGGGAGTATCGTTTTTAAGAGAGTCGGTTTTCCCTGTTTTAGCGCCCTTTAGTCTCGGTTTATATATCTATACTGCCATGCCATATATGAAAAGAGTAGAAGACTCTTTAGCTAAGGACAGGAAAGTCAACGTAGATGTACTCTTTTTTCTTGCCGATGCTTTAACCCTTGGCGCAAGTCAGTATTTTACGGCGTCATTGGGGGTCTGGCTGATGAATGCCGGAAAAATGTCAGTGGAAATGGCTAAAGATCAATCGGGCAAATCGATTATTGATGTATTCGACCAACTGCCGCAAAAAGTATGGGTTTTAATGGATAATGTGGAAGTCGAGTTTCCCCTTAAAAATATTAAAATCAATGACATTGTCGTAGCGAATACAGGCGAAAAAATTCCTGTCGACGGGATCGTAACAGAAGGTATGGCCACTGTGGATCAACACACTCTGACCGGAGAATCGCAGCCTGCCGAAAAGACTGTCGGCGATCGAGTGTTTGCCGGTACAATCGTGTTTGCAGGACGGATATGTATTAAGGTCGAAAAATCGGGTGAAGATACAACCTTCTCTAAAATCAGGCAAATTCTCACCAATTCTACCGATTTTAAAACAGGAGTGCAGTTAAAAGGAGAAAAGTGGGCCGACAACTCGACTCTCCCCATGCTGGGGGCGTCCTGCCTTATGTTGCCCTTTACAGGACCTGTAACGACCGCTGTCTTCATAAACAGCCATATTGGAAATCGTATCCGAGTGCTTGCACCAATGGTAACCCTTAACCACATTACCGCAGCCTCGGAAAAAGGTATTCTCATCAAAGATGGTCGGGCAATCGAAAGTCTTTCAGAGATAGATACAATACTTTTCGATAAGACAGGGACATTAACAACGGAAGTTCCGAAAATTGGTGATATCAATCTCTATGACAACTACAAGGAGGAGGAGATATTATGTTTCGCCGCAGTGGCGGAGCACAAATTCACGCACCCCATTGCTACTGCTATTCGCAAGAAATTCGAAGAGATTAATTTACTTCTGCCTGATATGGATGACTTGCAATACAAAATCGGTTATGGTATTACAGTTATAATGAACGGTACGGTTCTCAGGGTAGGAAGCATGCGCTTTATGATGGAAGAGAAAATTACAATCCCCTCTAAAGTGTCGGATATACAGAATAGGGCTCATCGTAAAGGAAACTCGCTGATCTATGTGGCTGTTAACGATAAAATCAGTGGTTCCATCGAATTAAAACCACAAGTACGTACTGAGGTCAGGGAGATTATAAGCGGATTGAGATCCTATGGAATCGAACATATCGCCATTGTTTCCGGAGATCACAGGGGGCCTACGGAAAAACTGGCTAAAGAACTTGATATGGATGATTATTATTATGATATTTTGCCCGAAAAAAAGGCGGAAATAGTCGAAAAGTTACAGAAAGAGGGCAGGTCTGTCTGTTATATAGGTGATGGTATTAATGATGCGATCGCAATGAAAAAGGCGAACGTATCCATATCGTTGAGTGGCGCTGCGAGTATTGCCACAGACACGGCGGAGGTAGTGCTTATGGACGGGTCTCTGTCTCACCTGTACAATTTGTTCGATATCTCAAAAAGATTACATGGCAAGCTTAAAAAGTGTCTTGCCTATACCATTGCTCCCGGAGTCGCCAATTTTAGCGGCGCCTTTATTTTTCATTATAGTATTTTAACCTCGATGCTAGTGAACGCCGGCTTCGGCATTGTTGCCATGAAGGATGCGATGTTACCTCCGAAAGAGATTACTCGTAAGTGACCGGTGATAAAAGAATTTCAAAGAAATTCCTTTTACTTCCTCTCCCTTTGAGGGGAGAGGGAGTAAAAGGAGTTACAAATATTTTTCAACAGACATAAACTATTGCAACGAATCATTTACATATTCTCTAAATACTTTGCCGGGGATAAATTTCACCGTTTTTGTGGCAGGAATATCAATGGATTCGCCTGTTTGCGGGTTGCGTCCTTTTCTTGCCTTTTTTGAATTAACCATGAATGTGCCGAACCCGAATAATGTTACCTTTTTGTTACTGTTTACAGCATTCATTATACCCTCAAGCAGAGTTTTAACAGCCAATGATACTTCGTCTTTCGACAGATCGGTTTCCTTTATAAGGTGTCTGGTTAATTCCGATTTATTCATACACATAACTCCTCAAATTTTTTTAAAATCGGGGCAATTATATTCAACCCCTTTATATGTAAAAGAGTCCTTCTGATAATCCTTGAGTTCTTTACCGGCATACTTACAGACCAGACCTGAAGTTATAAGCAGGTCAACCAGATCGCTGTCTATATGATTGTCCTTTATCATAAATCCAAGTATTTTTATACATTCCGACAGGGTCTTGCCCTCTTTATACGGTCTGTCAGAAGCGGAAAGGGCCTCGAATATATCTGCTACTGCAATTATTCTTGCCTGGAGAGGCAGTTCCTCCTTTGTCAGCCCCTCCGGATATCCGGTTCCGTCCAGTTTCTCGTGATGACCTCCGGCGTATTGAGGCACATGTCTGAGTTTTTTAGGCCACGGTAATCCACCGAGCATCTTCTTTGTAAGTACAACATGATTTTCAATAATCTTGCGCTCTTCACTATTAAGAGTGCCTTTTCTTATCGAGAGATTCATAATCTCCTCTTCTGACAATAAAGGCTGCTTCGCATCATTAATCGTAAGCATATGGGAGCCAATCTCCTTAATCCTTTCAATTTTTTCATCCTTTAAAAATTCACCGCCTGCATTTACGTTTTTTATAAACTCTATATCTTTTTCGATGCGATCGAGTTTCTCTTTGTAGGAATTCTCCATAGCCTCCAAATCTTCGTCTTTTTTGGCCGGATAGGCTTTTTTCGTCAAATACTCTATTTCCACCTCCTTTTTTAGCAGCTCAAATCTTAAAAGAACAGTATTAATCCTGTCATGAACCGTTTCCAGCTTAGTCGCTTTATCTACAACATATTCGGGAGTCGTAATCTTCCCTATATCGTGCATCAACGCTGCTATTCTCAGTTCGTTTTTCTCGTCAAAGCTAAACTCCGTTTCTCTCCATGCCTCGTTTTGAGACTCGTTTACCGCCTGTCCTAAATCTATTGTCAGTTCAGCAACTCTCCGAACATGACCTGCCGTATAAGGAGACTTATCATCAATGGCCCCGGCGATGACTTGTATAAAAGAATCCAGTAAATTCTCAAGGTTTTCAATAAGCGACGAATTCACTATGGCTATGGCAGCCTGCGAGGCGAGGGATTCTATCAGTTCCTGGTAATCCCTGGAAAAGGGGATCGTGACATCTTCTTTGTTTTTTGCGTTCAACAACTGCAACACGCCTATGATTTCGTTTTCGTGATTTCTCAGGGCTGTTACAAGCATTGACTGTGATCTGTAGCCGGTGTTTTTATCAAAGGCCCTGGCTCCTTTGAAATCGAAGCCCTCTGCCTCGTAAACGTCGGGTATGTTAACGGTTTTCCCGGTGATAGCCACATAGGCCGAGACATTCTGCTCGTTTATAGAGCCGTCTTCCATATACAACTTTAAGGGTGGAAAGGGAATTTCCTTTCCACCGGTGCCTCCCATTTCAAAATTCAGGGATTTGGTTCTCATTATCTTAAAGGCTATCGATGCTTCATCCGGTTCCATGATATAGAGTGTTCCGCCGTCGGCATTCGTATAATCCATTGCCTCGATAACGATTTTTTCCAGCAGAACATTCAGATTTTTCTCTGCAGACAGAGCAATACCAATCTCTGCAAGCTTTTTCGTAAGATTTTCCTGGGACCTGGAATAGGATTTTACTTCTTCAAAAACACTTTCAATAACCGTTGACAGGGAATCGTCATTTAAAATATCCCTGTATCTCTCTCTGATGTCTTCCAGTAACTCATTTATATTTCGATTATCCATTATTTATAACCAGAGCGAATACTCAGATGGACAGATTAAAGGCTTTCAGAAAAAACAAATGATTTGTAAGCATTTATCCCGAAAATGAATCCTAAGAGACTTTGGTTTACAATACCACGAAAGTCGCGAAGGGTACGAAGAAAAAAGAATTTCTTTAAAAACTTCGTGCTCTTCGCGACCTTCGTGGTCAAAATATAATGTGCTCCTATTACAACTAAAATATTTCCATGCTTTGTGGTGACCAGGAGGATCATGAACGTTTACCCTTTAAATTGGCCGACAAGCCCAAAAATGCATTTTTTGGCTTTAGCCTTCGGTCTGAATATCCGAGTAGTCACAATGTAAGTCAACATAGTATATCTGAGAGCACTCTTTTTTTCAATACACTGTTTGGATTTTTACTTTTACTCTTGATTACAAAAAACAACCTCATATAGTATAATAACCGGAATCGAAGCACCTCGTTACAAACAACTTTAATAATTACCGGCAGGTGATGACATGGCGGCGAAAAAGCATTCCATATTGATTGTAGATGACGAACAGGATATTCTCGACACGCTGATGGATACCTTTCATGAGCACTACAATGTCTTTCAGGCCGATAACGCCAGGGATGCATTGCAAATACTGGAGAATAACGAGATTGACATCATTATATCCGATCAAAGGATGCCCGAGATGACCGGGGTCGAGATGTTTTCTCAGATTGATTCCAAATACCCCCATGTCGGTAAGGTTCTCCTGTCTGGGTACTCCGACAATAAGGCACTTGAAGACGCCATTAACAAAGGCAGTATCGACAAATTCCTCTCAAAACCATGGAAAGAGAACGAGTTGCTGGAGATCGCCCTCGAAGTAATAAATGCTCGTTTTCATAAATTATTGGAAGAGAGGAAGGCCGTGGAGTCTCAATTGTTTCAAACCGCGAAGCTGGCCTCAATAGGAGAATTAACGGCAGGCATCGCTCATGAACTGAACAATCCTCTCGGTTATATAGACTCCAACCTCGGCAATCTGCAAAAATTCGTTGGTCGAATCGTAGCACTGGTCGAAGCATACAGCCATGTACAACTTCCTCCGGAAACAGCCGAGGAGTTCAGGAGATTAAAAGAAGAGATAAAATACGAATATATCAGAGGCAGAGCAGAGGAGATGATTGAAAGATCCAGAGTAGGCGCGGAACGGATGAAAAAAATCATCGTCGATCTGAAGACATTTTCGAGGCGGGAGGATTCACAAAACAGCGAGGCCGATATTAATGAAGCCATAGAGACCACATTGAGCCTTCTGAAGAACGAATATAAATACAATATTGAAATAATCAGGGACTATGGTGATCTTCCTCTTGTGATATGCAATATTTCCAAGCTGAATCAGGTATTTATGAACCTTATGATAAACGCCTGCCACGCTATCGAAGGGGAAGGAGAGATAAGAATAAAAACGGCCATGGAAAGCAATGGCGTTAGAATCGATATAAGCGATACAGGAAAAGGTATGCCCGAGGAGTTGTTGCAAAGAATCTTTGAACCTTTTTTTACGACAAAACCTGTTGGTAAAGGCACAGGGCTCGGTCTATCCATAAGCCGACGTATTATATCCGAACATAACGGCGAATTATCCGTGAGAAGCGCGGAAGGCGAGGGCACTACTTTCACTATAAAAATACCACGTCAATAAAATAGAATTATAAAGACATCATTAAAAAATATTCATGAGCATATAAAAAATAGGAGGAGAACATGCCTGAAAAAAAGTGGACCATATTATGCGTGGATGACGAGCAGGATATCGTTGACAGCCTGTTTGACACATTTATGGATTCATACAATGTCAAAACTGCAACAAGCGGCGAGGAAGCAATAGACATATTTAACAAAGAGGATATTGCTTTGGTAATTACCGATCAGCGCATGCCCGGTATGACAGGCACCGATTTACTTTCTCAGGTAAATGAAAAAAAACCGATCTGTAAAAAGGTTCTTCTAACGGGATATGCTGACATAAATGCAGCTGTCAGTGCTATCAATATTGGCGCCGTGGACAAATATTTCAGCAAACCCTGGGATGACGACGAGCTGATTAAAGCAGTAGAGCACCTTCTTAGCATGTATGATTTCGATAGTTTTCTGAGAAAGATGGAAACAGACTCGAAAAGGATCCTCCAGGATGAAAAAGACATGAAAGGCAGTTTGTCATCTTTTGAAGCATTTTTGGACAGTTATTTAACCGGAGTAGCCGTTGTTTCCGAGAATAAGATAGAGTTTATAAACAAGCAGGGACTGGCCATAACGGGTTATAAGAGTGTCAGTGAGGTGAAGGGAAAAGTTTTTTCCGACATATTTTCCATAAACGACGCCAAAAGGCTCGAGTGCGCTGAAAGACATCTGAAAAATGAACAGATATTTGAGGAGATTGTAATGAAGTCACAGGACGGAACTGTTAAAACCGTCACCGGCGCGTTGACTTTCTCAAATGATAAATCCGGCGCTTCACCCGATGATTTAGTAATTTCCGGTATCGTTTACAAAGAGTCGTAAAATTGATACTGCAATGGAGTTCCAATATAGATGAGACTATTATGAATTAAAATAACAGCTCAAAAATGAATACTCACCGGAATCGATCTTTATCGACCGGATATTGATATCTTTAACGGAGATGCAGGAAAGACATATGGGAGAAAAACAAAACTCTATATTAATTGTAGACGATTCGAAATCCGTTATTTATGCTTTAAAAGAAAATCTGGAGAAGCATTTTAAAGTCTTTACCGCATATAATGCAGAAGAGGGGTTGTTTATTGTCGAGGAACAATCGATAGATATTATTATCTCCGATTACATGATGCCCGGCATGAACGGCTTGCAACTCCTGGAAAGGGTCGAGAAAAAATTCCCATATATCGGAAAGATTCTCCTGACTGCCATTGACGATATTGACGGTGTTGTGGAAGCCGTCAACAGCGGATGTGTCGATAAATTATTAAGAAAACCATGGAAAGACGATATCCTCCTGCCTACTATTAAAAATACTCTGATAGTCCGTGAAAAAAGAATGTTAGAAGATCAATTGGCTCAAAGCGCCAAACTGGCCTCTCTTGGTGAAATGGTCGCCGGTATTGCCCATGAGATAAACAATCCCTTGAGCTTTGTCTACTCCAATGTGGCGAATTTAAAAAAATTTACAACCAAGATCATCCAAATAATCGACAGCTTAGATGAGCTAAACGCCGACAATCAGGTAATGAGCGAAATAAAAGAAATCACGGATAATGCAAAATTTTCTTATATGAAAACGAGAATACCAGAGATACTGGAGCGATCGCAAATCGGTCTTGACAGAATGAAAAAGATAATCGCTGATTTGAAGTCATTTTCCAGACTCGACTCCCATGAACCTGAAAATCTGGATATTAACAATGCAATAGAAAGCACACTGAATATAATACTCCATGAACACAAAAACAGAATAGAGATTGTCAAAGAATTCTCCGGACTGCCTGTGGTGAGATGTTACGCCGGTAAAATCAATCAGGTTTTTATGAATCTTCTGATAAACGCCTGCCATGCCATTAAGGAGAAAGGGCGTATAACTATCAGGACCAAAGAATCGGAGGAATTTGTTATTGTAGAAATCGAAGACACCGGCGAGGGAATTTCGGCAAGGGTTCTTGACAGAATGTTCGAGCCCTTTTTTACTACCAAGCCAAAGGGTAAGGGAACCGGCCTCGGCCTGTCCGTAAGCTACGGTATTATACAACAACACAACGGTCTGCTGGCAGCTGAAAGTCAGGTGGGTAAAGGAACCAAATTTACCGTTAAAATTCCCGTAACTTCGGATAAATGCAATGTCAATTAATTGTCGGGAATTTGCGGTCAAGTAAAACAGCATTTAATGGAAATTTGTTCGTCTCCCCTTTTACTTAAAAACAACGAAATCTGTTCATGTAGAACTGCAATCATTGAATAATTCTTGTAAATTGGCGGATACATATTTGAAAAGATAGACATAAAGGAGGCATATGGTCATGTCAAGACTAAGAGTATTGAATATAGGTATTGATCTGGGTACATCAAGAAGCGTCATAGCATGCGATAACGGCGTAAGGACTTTTGTCCCCAGTTTTGTGGGGTATCCAAAAGATGCTGTTTCACAGAAGATGTTTGGAAAGGATATCGTTTTCGGCGATGACGTTTTAAAGAGCAAAATGGCTTTAGATGTATACAGACCTTTCGATAAGGGGCAGTTGAAATATTCGGAAGAAGATTCCACAATATACAAAGATCAAGAGAAGTATCAGAAGTCCGTTAAAGTGGCCAGGGAGTTGTTAAAGCACCTGGTGGAACTTGCAAAGGAAGGAGAAGCCTTTGATCATATCAGAGGACAAGAGGCTTTTTCCGATCAATATGTGGTAAGAGGCGTCATTGGAGCCCCTGCTCTTGCAAGCAGAACAAACAAAAAGGCTCTTCTCGATATTGCAGAGGGCATTCTTGACGATGTAATGATAGTTTCCGAGCCCTTTTGCGTTGCCTATGGTCTCGGTGTTTTATCTAACGCCCTTATCATAGATATCGGCGCCGGCACAGTCGATCTGTGCAGGATGCATGGGACAATGCCGGGAGAGGATGATCAGGTAACCACCTTAAAAGCGGGCGATTATGTTGACAAACTCTTTTACGACTTCATTATAGAGAAGCATCCCGATGCTAATTTTACCATCAATATGGTAAAAAAATTTAAGGAAGACAACTCCACACTGGTAGACGGTAATGAGCAGGTATATATAGAAGTACCGGTAAATGGCAAGCCGACTCGCTATGATGTAACCGAAGAGATTCACAGAGCATGCAGAGCCATAGTGCCCGACATAGTGGAAGGAGTCAAACACCTTGTCGCCACTTTCGATCCTGAATTTCAGAGTGGTTTAAAAGAGAGGGTGATTCTCGCGGGGGGAGGAAGCCAGATCGTAGGACTAAAGAAAGAGATAGAACACTATATGAAGGAAAATCTGGGATACGGCAATGTCATAAAAGAGGAAGAACCATTATACGCCGGAGCAAACGGGGCGCTAAAGCTGTGTAAAGACATGCCTGACGAGTATTGGCACGCCCTAAAAGGTAAGAGAAAGTTGTAAATTAAGATCGATTATACTTTATATAATTTATAACCAAGTAGGTCACGACGAGCACGAAGAAAATAATTTTAAGCTTCGTGTACTTCATGACCTTCGTGGTTATTGTTCTTTCAAACCTGAATTTTTGCTCAATAACAGGCTCTACTCTTTTTTCTGGTGATTTTCCATCAGATCCTTGAAATCGTTAAAGAACTCCTCCATTGTATATTCGTCGCAAAGCTGCTTGATTATCAGTAAAAGTTCGTCGTTATCCCAGGGTTTGAGTATATATCTGTCAAGATTACCAAAATTTACGGCCTTTATCGCGGCGTCGATATCCGAGTATCCGGTGAGGAGGATTCTTTTACAGTGATATTTTTTCTTTGAAATCTCTTCAAGTATATCGGTTCCCTCAGTATCGGGCATTCGTTGATCGGTTATTACTACGGCGATTTTTTCTTTGCCAAGAATATCTATCGCCTCTTTCCCGCTTGTCGTCGTCTTCACTATAAAGTCGTCCATTAACAAATCCGTTAAACTGTCTAAAATGTACTGTTCGTCGTCTATACAAAGTATTGTCAGTTTCTTTTTATTTTCCATTGTACGCTCCGATATACTTTTATTGTTTCTATGCCGACTCAGCCTGCTTTTCATAAATCAGGAGAGGGGCTTCGTTTGAGTTAACGACGCTTTCGTTAATTACGCACTCCTTTACGCCGGTTTGAGAAGGAATATCATACATCACATCGAGCATAATATCTTCCATTATGGCCCTCAGTCCCCTGGCGCCGGTCTTTCTTTTTATAGCTTTGTTCGCTATGGCCTGAAGTGCACCTTCGGTAAATCTGAGACCTACATCTTCAAAAGCCATAAGCTGCTCATACTGTTTTGTGATTGCATTCTTCGGTTCTACCAATATCTTGATAAGAGCCTCTTCATTGAGTTCGTCAAGAGGTGCAATTACCGGAAGCCTTCCCACCATTTCAGGAATAATACCGTATTTAATGAGATCTTCCGGCGCTACTTTAGACAAAACATTTATATCTCTCTTTTTGCTGTAAAGCTTCATGCCGAATCCGACGGTTTTACTCCCGGTTCTCTGCTCAATTATCTCTTCAAGGCTGTTAAAGGCGCCTCCGCATATAAACAATACATTTGTCGTATCGACCTGTACATACTCCTGCTGCGGATGCTTCCTGCCTCCCTGTGGAGGAATGCTTGCCACCGTGCCTTCTATTATTTTCAACAGGGCCTGT
Organism: Candidatus Magnetocorallium paracelense; assembly: GCA_029001845.1. GTDB lineage: Bacteria > Nitrospirota > Thermodesulfovibrionia > Thermodesulfovibrionales > Magnetobacteriaceae > Magnetocorallium > Magnetocorallium paracelense. The sequence goes on from JAREWP010000052.1 coordinate 32,581, forward strand.
TGAACACCCTCTCCCGATACGTCTCTGGTAATGGAAGGATTGTCCGATTTCCTGTTAATTTTGTCGATTTCGTCTATATAAACAATTCCCCTTTGGGCGCGCTCCACTTCGTAGTTGGCTGCCTGAAGGAGCTTGAGAATAATATTTTCCACATCCTCACCGACATAACCGGCCTCGGTCAGGGTTGTAGCGTCGGCAATAGTAAAAGGAACCTTAAGAAACCTCGCCAGAGTCTGCGCCAACAGTGTTTTCCCCGTTCCCGTCGGACCGATCAACAGGATATTGCTCTTTTGAAGCTCAACCGAGGATTCTTCGTGCCTGAATATCCTTTTGTAATGATTATGAACGGCAACGGATATAATTTTTTTCGCCCTCTCCTGGCCGATAACATAGTCGTTAAGGTAATTATGTATTTCCATGGGAGTGGGCAGGGCTTTCTGACTGTCGTCTCCACCCTTCTCCTCAGGCATATCTTCCGAAATAATCTCATTACACAAATCCACACATTCGTCGCATATATATACAGACGGCCCTGCTATAAGCTTTTTGACTTCATTTTGATGCTTACCGCAGAAAGAACATTTTAGTTGTTCGCTCTTCTTCTTTGGCATATAGCCTTACCTCCCTACTCCTTTTCTCCTTTATTATGCTCCATTATAACTTCGTCGACGATACCGTACGCCTTGGCCTTTTCGGCGGACATAAAGTAGTCTCTGTCAGTGTCGTCCTGTATTTTCTCCAAGGGCTGCCCTGAGTGTGAGGACAAAATACCGTTCAAAGTATCTTTCATTTTTAAAATTTCTTTGGCATGAATCTCAACATCCGTGGCCTGTCCCTGAAAGCCTCCCATTGGTTGGTGAATCATAATCCTTGAATGGGGAAGTGCGAATCTCTTCTTGTTAGTGCCTGCAGCAAGCAGAAGAGCTCCCATACTGGCCGCCTGACCTATGCAATAGGTTGCGATATCGGGTTTTACATATTGCATTGTATCGTATATGGCTAAGCCGGATGTAACGATTCCTCCGGGGGAGTTTATATAAAGATGTATATCCTTTTCCGGGTCCTCGGTTTGTAAAAAAAGCATTTGCGCGATAATGGTGTTTGAAACTATATCGTCCACGGCAGTGCCAAGAAAAATGATTCTGTCCTTTAAGAGTCTTGAATATATATCGTAAGCTCTTTCAGACCGTCCTGTCTGCTCAATTACTATCGGGATAAAACTCATTTATTCTCCTTTTTCGATTTTCGCTTTTGAATATATTAGGTCCATAACCTTTTCTCTGTAGATCATGTCTCTGATTCCGTCAAGTGAACCATCGCCCTGATTTTTATAAAATTGTATCAGAGCTTCGGGCGACATTGACATCATTTGAGACAGCATGTATATTTTTTCCTGTATCTCATTGTCGGCGACAGATACGTTTTCCCTGTCTCCGATTGTGCTTAGTATAATCATTGCTTTTACACTCTGCTTAACCTCGTCTTTAAACTCTTCCTTCAGCGCCTCCTCGGTTTTATCTTTGTGTTTGTCTGTCTGCCGTGCTTCTGCAACTATTTTTGCAAGCTCCGAATCGAGTATGGACTGTGGTACTTCAAAGTCATGCTTATCTGAAAGCGATTTTATCAGCTTGGCTTTTTGCTCCTTGATGAGGTATTCCTTTTTCATCTTTTCAAGTTCTTCGCCGACGTTCTTTTTCAAATCCGCGATGCCGTCAAAACCAATATCCTTTGCCAATTCGTCGTCCAGTTCCGGTATTACAAACTCTTTATTGTCTTTTACCGTAATTTTCAGGTTAACCCTTTTTCCGTGAAAGTCCTCTACAGGGAAAGTGTCGGGAAAGGAATCGGTAATTTCTACTGAATCTCCAATATTCTTCCCTAATAAAGCGTTAAAGGTGTTTTCCGGAATGGAGGATAATTCGAATCTCACATATTGATCTGCATAGGTGTTGTTATTATCAACGTCTTCAAAATCCAGTACAACCAGGTCGTCTTCACGGATTTCCCTGTCAGCAGGCTCATATGCGCCTTTACTTTTTTGCAGACCCTGTAATCTGGCATTGATTTCATCGTCTTCTATTTTTACGTCTATCTCCTTAGTAGGGAGCCCTTCATATACGAGATTTTCGATTTCCGGACGTACTTCCATCAAACATACAATTTTGAGATCGATGTTTCTTTTGAATTCGCTTCTGAAATCCGTTTCGAACACAGGCGTAGTTATTGGTGTAAGCTTACTCTCCTGAAGGGCGCCGGAAAAAGATTCGGCCACAATCCTGTCAAGTACATCCTTCTCAACGTCCTTTCCGTATTTTTTATCCAGCAACGATACAGGCACTTTACCTGGCCTGAAACCGGGCAATTTGGTCCTTCCGCGCAGTTCGTTAAGGGCTTTTTTAATCTCTCCCTCTACAATATCTGCTTTTACTTCAAAGGTGAGCCTCTTTTTTGTTATGGATATGTCCTCTACTACACAGTTCATTCAGTCTCCTTTTGTAACCGTTTGGAGGTATAAAGTTTCGAGCTCAAAAGTGATATTACGAAATGTTCTCCCTCTTCGAACCTCTAAAGGGTTACCTCCTTTTTTTATCTTTCTCCGGGGACTTGCAATTTATTGCCGGCCCCGACCTTTGCAAACGATTTTTTCACTATCTAATGTAAAATATTGGGTGAACTTATCAATGTAACATATTTTTGCTCCGAAAATAAACAACAGTGTACCGGAAGCAGCCGTGATGTCCAGCCAAAACAAAGTGGTGTTTGAGTTTACGAGTTTCAGCTTGTTTTGGCTGCACATGATGACTGCTTCTAACAATATTCATACTTCCAGGTAATCCGGAGGATCATGGGTGTTTATCTCGCAATTCCTACATGCACTTTCATCCCTGCCTGTGTTGCAGTATCCCGAAATACCGAGATGACAGAGGGCGAAGTCATACTTTAACGGATCCAGAGGATCCAGTTTTTTCAACGCCTCTGTTATCTCTACCGCAGTTCTCCAACTGCCGGATTTTTTTGTTGTCAGGCCCAGACATCTTGATATCCTCGCTATATGGGTGTCCAGGGGAATAACAAGTGAATTTCCCGGTATCTCTTTCCATATACCAAAGTCAATATCTCTGTCTCTCACCATCCACCTTAGAAACATATTAATTCTTTTACATGCGCTCCCTTTCCGCGGAGACGGAAAAAACTGCAGTTTACCCGACTGAGAAACACTGTTATTGTAAACAGGAGTTGTATCGACAGCCAACATATAATCGAAAAAATCAGATATTGATTTGTGCATATTCCCGTTAAAAAAATGTAAGAAGGCCTTTTTCAGGGAGCCGAATTCTCTGAAAATTATATGAAGTATATAAATAAGAGCCGTTATATCGATACCTTTATTGAATCTGTAAGAAATATGAAGAAAATCGGATTTATTCTTTTTTATGTTAAACTCATATAAATATCCTCCCGGGCTTTCACCCATTTGCGCCAAAATCTCATTTATGACCGGCTTAAAAAGGGTTACTTTACCGTAAGCCAGAGAAGCTGCTATGTAGCCTGCAACTTCTATATCCGCCTCGACTTTATATTTATGGGGAAACTCAATGGGATCATCCAATACCCTCTCCCTGAAGTTATATCCCTCATAGAGCTTATCGAGCAAATGTTTGGTTTTGGCTATTTGGGCGGATTGCATGTATTTAACGATTTCACTATTTTGAATACTTCCCTGATATCGCCGGTTTCTTTCCAGGATTTAATTATCTCCTTTTTTACGCCTGTCGCCTTTGTATAGCCTGTCTCTCCGGCTTTTTTGATCAGGTCCCAGTCATTCGATTCGACAAAGGTCCGATATGCCTCGATTATTTCAGGGAAGATATACGTTCTCACATCGCCAAGCAACAGGATAAAAAAACTCAACAGGCCCCTCTCTTTTTGTTTAATTATATAGTTTAGCGGACCTTTTGACGTTGTATCTGCAACGATATCTTTAACGCCTCTCAGGTAAAGCTCGGTAGTCTTGTCGTTTACACTGTCCAGTAAAGCGAGCCACTCTGTAGAGTCTTCATCTTCCAAAGCCTCCCCCAATTCATGCAAATGAAAAACAGGAGAGAGTCTGTGGGCAAGCATTACAATTTTATCATACAGGTCGTCCGATACATGATGGGAGGGATGGATTCCGTAGTCTGTAAACGCCAGATAAAGAGTTCCTTTAAACTTCTTTCCTTTGAGTTCAAGGAACTTCTCGCACAAAAAGTCGGATAGCAGACGTAATCTTACGATAATAGTGTTTTCCCTGAACATCGAGATCGATGAAGAGAGATCACGGCAATACTCCTCTTCCCCGTATAGAGAGGAAAAATCTTTTCTGAAATCGCTTTTTTCAGAGAGTCCTGAAAGGAAGAACATAGGCTTTTTGAATATTCCGTAACCGGCGCCGTAAAGTATTCCCCACTTATTTAAAACTCCATTAATCCCCTTTATATCAAAAGGATCATAACAGGCTTCATCAATGCAGATATCTCCGAATTCATTATCCTCCAAGCTCTCCCACAGTGCTTCCCTGTCTGCTATCCAAGCCGATATCTCAGCCCGATCTACCGGCTGAAAGGGAGTCATCGAGTTCTCCTGTCTGTAGAGCTCTCTCATCCTCATAAGCATTCCACACATGGAATAATATCCCCAGTACTTTGCATCCGACAAATTGCAGTTACCTTTAACCTGGCTTACTATATCTTCAAGCTGAAAGTTCATTTACAGGGACTCCTCCTTTTCTCCGATCAAAGGTATATATACCTTAAATTTCGATCCTTTCCCTGTTGTACTTTCAATGTTGATAAAGCCGTTGTGCCGCTTTGCTATACTGTAAGCAGCCGAAAGTCCCAGGCCCGCACCGCTGTCGATTTGATCGTCATGAATCGTATAGTTAACGAAAAAGGGTTCAAAGGCTCTCTTCATTGTATTTCTATCCATACCGATTCCGGTATCCTTTATTTCTATAACGATATATTGCTCCTGAATCCCCTTATTGCAATGTTTAAATAAGCTTGTAGGATTTTTATGGCCGATTTGAAGTTCATTACCTGACCATTCCGACGAGGTACTAATTGAAAGAGTTCCGCCGGTTGGCATGGCGGTTACGGCGTTTTGGGTGATATTAATGATCAATCGCTCAATTTGAGCAATATCCATCATTGAGGTAAGGTCCTCATTTGTTAGCGAATACTTCGTTTCAATAATACTGCCCGTTAACTCCCCTATCCTCTCCTTTAAAAGTAAAATAACATCATTGACGTCTATATATTCAAACACCGGCTCCTGTCTTTTGCTTACTATCAGAAGATTGGAAGTAAAGTTCGAAGCTTTATTCACGGCATCCGATATTTTCCTAAGATATCTACTGTAATGATTGTTGTCTCTGCTTTTTAAAACCATTATTTCCACATACCCCCTTACCGAAGTAAGAAGGTTATTGAACTCATGAGCGACAGCACCTGTAAGCGAACCGATTTCCTCTATTGTCGATATTTTTATGGAGCCTCTGCCTGTGTCCTTTCCGGTTTTCTGCTCGCTGCGATTTACGCCTGCTTTCCCGTTGGCTTCATTATGGTTTAACATAGACATAAGGGAAAACACATCGTCTTTGAAGCGAGCCGGGGATTCTCTGTTTTCCTCATTAGCGACCGCTTTTTTGATTGCCATATTAACCGTCAGAGTTCCGGAAACAATTAGCAGGAAACCCAGGACAAAGCCGGCAACTACAATATTTTCGATCACTCTGTTATGTGGTTCTTTGTCGAAACTTAAATTTATATAACCTGTAAGATTCGTGTTCGTTCCGGTGACTTCAAAAGTCATTGCCATATCATACTTTATTAAGGGATTTCCTAATTTTATTACAGAATCCCAATATTCAAGGGTGCTGTCATTTTCTATAAAAATTTCGTTTTGGTTTTTCGTGAGAGAGTTAAAAGTTTCGTTCAAAATTGCTCTGCTCCTCTCTTTTTTTATGTACTCCGGCGCTTTTAATGAGCTTACAGCCAGTTCCCCGTCCCTGTTGTAGAGCATTATCGAAGAGAGACCTTCAAAAACCATTATACTGTTGTCAAGTATAAATTTATACTCTTCGGAAGTCATATGAAATGAGTGATAGGAGAGCAGGTTTGTAAGAAACAGGCCTTTTTCTTTAATACTCCTCTTATAATTTTTGTTCTCGACCATTATAAGAGCGCAAACAAACAGAAAGACAGTAATTGCGATTAACAGCGAGAAGAGTAGTAAGACTTTGCCTCTGGAGTCTCCGAGAGTTTTTAAATAGCCGATTTTCATGGCCTCAGGTGAAAAGTATCAGCGTAAACGGCAATATGAAGAATAAAAAAAATAGGAAGTTATTTGTTGTCTATTTCCTGTAATATGGCAGCCGGATCGATGGCTCCTGTCAGAACTCTCCCATCGGGAAGAATTATTGTAGGCGTACCTGTAATGCCGAATGATTTAGCAAGCTTTATATTCTCGTCCACTGCATTGGAGTTGCAGGAAGGTTCGGGAAAAGGTTTCTTTTTGAATTTGCCTTTCTTGTCAAAAGCGTCTTCCAGCGTTTGTATTGATTTATCGCAGATAATTATTTTTGCTTTCTGATAAGCGTCGGGATGTATTTTCATTAAAGGAAACATCTTTATATATATGGCAATATCTTCTCTTGTTTTCAGCATGTCTTTTAATGCATGATGGAGTTTCTTGCAGTAAGGGCAGTCAGGATCGTCGAAGAGAATCACTTTTTTTTCAGCGTCCCTTTTACCCAGGACGATTGCGTCGTCAAGGGGGATTAAAGAAACATCAACCTTATTCAATTCAAGAACCTTGGCGTGTGTCAGATTTTTTTTACTCTTTATCTGCACGATCTGGCCTACTATAAGATTCTCCTTCGAAAAATCGATGTATACGAGGCTCTTTTTTCCTCCCCTTTCCAGCTCTACTTCCCAGAGTCCCTTGGAAGGTGAAATCTGTATATTGTTTACTTTGACGCCGCTGTCAAAAGTTTTCATGATTTCAAGGGCTTCATCGTCGGACAGAGAGTGACACTTGGCGCAGTCGGGTTCGCAACCGCCAAAAGATAAAAGGTTATCGGCCTTTATCAGAAGAGTTAAAAAAGTCAGAGAGACGATGAAAAGAGCGAATAATATTATTCTTTTTGTTTGAGGCATCGTATTTTTTAACATACTTTCTGATTTATAGTCAAGATTTTAAGCAGCTCCTCTGTCATCTTTTTTCTCTCTCAAATTCAAAGTTATTTATTGTGCGGGTGGAGTAAACGGGCCTCCCTGTGGCGCACCGAATTTGTCGGCAATTTTAATTATCTGTTTCACAGGTACATAACCTTAGGGAACTTCACTCGTCCGGCTGTCTTGTCCTGTAAGCCTGAGATGTTACGATATTTCTTCATTTGTGAAAACCCCTGCCAACAGCAATAGAAATTGCCCTTCAGTAAACCTTTCATGTATAATGAATTCAAGTGAAGAAAGCACCGAATCCGCATGACAGATTTTTCAAGGAGTCTTTGAGCAGGAAGGAGAATGCCTTCGACTTTTTGAAGAACTACCTGCCCGGCAGGGTGTTGGAATTAATAGATTGTGAAAATATAGAGATATCAAAGGACACATTCATAGAAGATGATTTAAGGGAGTACTTTTCCGATACCCTGTATAATGTGAGGCTTGGAGGAAAGCCCGGATATATATATGCACTTTTTGAACATAAGAGCAGCACTGATGAGTTGACGCTATTACAGGTGTTGGGCTATATGGTGGAAATCTGGAAACTGCATGTAAAGCAGCATAAAGTATCAAAGGGATTGCCGATAATAATCCCCCTTGTGATATATCACGGAGTGGAGAAGTGGAAGGTAGCGGAGCGGTTGTCGGAAATATTGGATGGTCCGGTGTTGGAATTGAGGGAGTATATACCTGATTACGGCTATTTGTTATATGATCTGAGCGGATATGGTGATGAAGAGATAAAGGGAGGGGTATTACTGAGAGTATTTCTATTGATGTTGAAATATATAAAGAGAGAGGATTTGGGAGAGAAATTAAGAGAAATATTCATGCTGTTGGCGGAGTTGAGCGATAAGGAGAGGGGCTTGGAATATCTTGAGGTG
>JAREWP010000096.1 GCA_029001845.1 Candidatus Magnetocorallium paracelense
TACTTAATGGTTGTTTATAATCAAATAACAGCAGGATAAATTATATCATGAACAAGGGAGACGCCTTTTCTAAAATATATTGTGCAGTTGTTATTGCAAGATGGGAAAAAGTTTGCTTATTTTTATGCGACATTCTGTTTATCAGATATTATAAGGCTTTTTAAGTTAACAATCCAGTATAAATAACCAATACAGATAGTACCAAGTGCCTTTATGATACTATTTCTCATGAATTTTTTTGTCCTGTACTTAGACTCTTTTTGAAAAAAATATTCAATAGAGAGCCTTATTGTAAAAATAACGATTTTGTCTGTCCTTATCCCCCCGCCACTCTTATTAAAAATGATTAGCGTCTGAAGGAGGCAGATCATGTCTGAGAGAAATGAAATTCATATTACTGCAATGACCCGCAGGGAGTTCGATTATGCTGTCGAAGCAGCGGCAGCAGAGGGTTGGAATCCCGGCCTTCACGATGGAGACGTCTTTTATTCGACAGATCCAATGGGTTTTTTTGTTGCCCGTCTTGACCAAAAACCTGTCGGATGCATTTCCGCCGTATCCTATGAGGGTTTGTTTGGCTTTATAGGCTTTTATATAGTAGATCGGCAATATAGAGGAAAAGGGTATGGTATAAAACTTTGGAACGAAGCAATGAAACGGCTGGAAGGTCATAATATCGGACTGGACGGAGTCATAGAGCAGCAGAAAAATTATAAAAAGTCAGGGTTTACGCTTGCATACAGTAACATTCGATTTGAATGGATCAAGAGCGAAATAAACACCGATTTCTCCGATATGGTTAGTATCGAGGATGTCCCCTTTAACGATCTCACAGAGTATGACTCTCGTTTCTTCCCTACCCAAAGGAGTCACTTCCTTACATCGTGGATCAATATGCCGGAATCGAAATCTTTTGCCTATGTTAAGGGTGACGAACTTCAAGGCTATGGAGTTATCAGAAAATGTCGACAAGGTTATAAGATAGGCCCGTTATTTTCTGATAATTCGATTATCGCCGGGCGACTCTATAACGCTTTAAGCGATTTCGCAGGCAATGGTGATCCAATCTATCTGGATGTACCTGAAATAAACATGGAAGCTCTTGGGACTGCCGAAAGCTATGGTATGAAAAAGGTATTCGCCACGGCTCGTATGTATACCGGCGAGGAACCGAAAATTCTTTTACACCAAATTTTCGGTGTCACTTCATTTGAGTTGGGGTAATGGTACAATGTAGCCGCAGGCTTCAGCCTACGCGAACCGTTGGGCAGTTGAACCCGGGCGCAGGCTGAAGCCAGCGGCTACATTCTTTGCTTATGGCTTGCAAACCCGCATAAAAAAAATGAAAATTCCTATTGCTCATTCAAGCTGAGTTTAACAAAAAATTCATGTTATAAATGAAATTATGCGCAAAAAATCAACAATATTTTTTAACTTACGTCTGTTGCCTTGTGCTTCAAAACGTGTTTGGTGACTGCTTGCCTGGTTAGTATTAAGTAATATTCTCCTTACTATCGGTAGAGGGCAATGTGAGGATAGCGCGAGCACCCCTCTTTTCCCTGTTCTCTAACTTAATATCCCCCTTATGCAGTAATATGACTTCTCTGACAAGGTTCAAGCCGAGACCTGTGCTCTTTTTCCCCCCTTCAGGTCTCTGTAGAGAGAAAAATTTATTGAATACCTTCTCCAGAGCAAAGTCGGGGATTCCTGCGCCCTGGTCTTCAATCATAAGGACAAGCCTGGTTCCATAAGTGTCTACATGACAATTCAAATCGATTTGACTGTCGTGCGGACTGAAGTCAATGCTGTTTTGTAGTAAATTAGACAGCGCCTGGTGAAGCAAAAAAGAATCTCCCTTAATATATACGTCATCCTTCACATGAATCCTTACCTCTATATCCCTCTTTAAAAGAATCGGCCCCTTACTCTCAAGGACAGACATAACTAAAGATGTAAGCGAAATTCTCTCCACCCTTTCCAGAGTCCGTTGATTTTCCAGGACAGAAAGTTCAAGCATGCGGTCTACTATACTCTGTATTCTTCCTGTCTCATTTCTTATGTTAGACAGGAATTTAACTCTCTGGTCCGGCGGCATATCCTCCTCCATTAATTCTCCGGCTCCTCTAATGGCGGAAAGGGGACTTTTTATCTCGTGAGTGAGGGTCTGGATGTAATGTTCCACATAACGTTTCCCCTCCAGGGCATCCTGCATCTTTCCAAAGGCCCTTCCCATTTCCCCTATCTCACTCTTATCTAACTTGGGGAAATCAGCCCTGTCGCCCTGTCCTATATTGATGGCGTACCTGGTTAATCGTTTTATTGGTCGGGTCAGCCATATAGATACAAGATAACTCAATAAAATGACAATAATTAGAGAGATCGTACAGACTTTGATAATGCGGGATTTTGCATGATTTAGAAATTCATTGATATTCGTCACAGGCTTTACAACGGTTAAGACCCCGATAATTTCTTCCCCTTTATTGATCGGAGCAGCCACGTATAGTACTGAGGAATTTTTATCTTTTACATCAGTTCGTGTTGTTCTTGCCCCATAAAGACCCTTTAATGTTAAGATGACATCTCGCCATTTAGAATAATCAGCTCCTTCATTATTGATATCCACCGAATCGAATATGATTTTCCCGGAAAGGTCTGTCATATAGACTCTTACGTCGATATGGCTCTTTATAAATGTATATATCCTTGCAGACAAAATTCGTTGATATACCCGTTGAAATGCATCATAAAAGCCATCTTTATCAAAGGATTCCCTCTCCATCTCGACCTCCACAATGGAGGCGAGGATGTTGGCCAGATCTACAAGAGGCTCTTCAAGGGCTTCCAAATATCGGGTGCGAAGATCGTCTAAGAACCACCTGATGGGATAGTAAAAGCATACAACAGATATTAATAAATAACAAATGAATATGCGAGTTCCCAGTCTCACAGCTCCTCTTTCAAGGAATATCCCATGCCTCTATGGGTAACGATGGGATCGGTTAGCGAGTTGATGGTCTTTAGCTTATTACGGATATTTTTAATATGGGCGTCAACTGCCCGATCCATACTTGCCATCGGATCGTCCCAGATGATATCCATCAGTTGATTTCTTGAAAATACATATCCCGGTCTTCGTATCAATAGCTTAAGGAGCTCATACTCATATCTTGAGAGACCCAGTATTTTTTTATAATAGGATATTTTTTTCTTCTCATCATCCACCTCAAATGGATGGTTTTCAGGCAATGTATCGGTTGTCTCCCTTATCCGCCTTAGTATGGCCTTGACACGAGCAACCAGCTCTCTGGGGCTGAAAGGCTTTACAACATAATCATCTCCTCCTATCTCAAGGCCTACGATACGGTCGATCTCATCTGCTCTGGCTGTAAGGAAGATGATAGGGATAGAGTTATCAGCCCTTATCTGTTTACACAATTCAAAGCCATTTATGTCCGGCAGGCCAATATCGAGTATGATCAGGTGTATATTTTCTTTCTTCAAAAGGGGCAGTACTTCCAATCCGGAAAATAGACAGATTGTTTCGAAGCCATCTGTTTCAAGTGCATATTGTATGGTATCGACTATCGTGTGTTCATCATCGACAATTAGAATTCTGGGATTCACCGGGTTTCCTTTCTCCGTGGAACTGCATCAGGCGCAGAGTCATATAAATTATAATACCTAATGACAATACAAGACAATAGTATTCAAGAGCAAAGGGGTAATGTCCATGATAGATACCTCTTACGAAGGGGACTAAAATGGTAATTGTGAAGTACCATAATATGGGGCTGAATCCCACAGATACGGCCCTGTTCCCATTGGAAAGACCTATCCTGAAGATCCAATTGTTGATAAAGAAGTAGAACAGGTACAGACATGTGAGATAGACCAGGACACCCTCAGCAAGATGCGCCTTTTCCTTTGTTATCCATAGAGAGTCAAAGGGGAGTTTAAATAAGTAGGCAGATATAATAATTCTGATGGCATTGACTATAATGGTTAATAAACTGGCGACCCCTGAAGAAAACAAAAGCCAGGCGACTTTCATCTTCATTGTCGGGAACATATGCACATAGTTGGCAAATGTCATTAAAAAAACGATAATAAAGAAGTTGACACCTCCACAAGCAGGGGCGATGATAATACCTTCATCAATGTTTATGTACCCTAAATTATCTTCATAAAAGACTAAACCTGTAATGATCGTAACCAGAGACGCCGTGGGTTTTAAGATCCACAAAAGGGTGTCGGTATCACTCTGGTTATAATGATATTTTAGTCCTACCGCCAAAATGATAGAAATAGTATATAAAAGGATATTTCCGGGCAGGAGATATTTTGAATGAAATAAGCGTAAATTATATAACAACTTTCATCCCCCTGTACCTGCAAAGACCTCTTGAATATAACAACCTGCACAGATAAATAATGCTTCCCAAGATGAATATGAGATATAATCCGGGTTCACCGGATACAGCAAATTGGGATACATGTTTGGGTAACGGCAGTGGCTGTCTGACAGTTATTGATTGACCGGCATTGTTTCGCTTCACTTTATCTTCAGCAATAAAAGATGTATATGGAGTTAACAGATTATAACTGAGGCCAATGGACGTAATGGCTTTCTTTATTTCACCATCCGGCTTCAGCCTGTTGTAATCCGCCAGAATTTCAATCCGCTTTCTCGCCCATAAATAGGGTAAACCGGAATGTGTGTCCATTGCCATCCCATTGTGGACAGTAAAGGTCCGCCGGTAATTTTCAGACCCGCTGACACCTGTAATGGTTATGTTGCCCTCAGGGGCGCCCCTCCATTTTCCAAAGATCAGAATGGGACGCTCCGCCAGGACATCAGGGATGCCCGACGGTTCAATATCATAGGTAATAAAATCATCAAAATCAACTTCAATGCCTGTTAGTATGGGAGAAGATATGTACTCACGAAACGTATTTGACACAGCCAATGCCTCTTCCTGTTTGGTGATAACAAAGGATTCACCCTGCCCTGCCCTGGCCAACCCTTCTATTAGAAAACGGTTGACAGCGGTTCCTATCCCGAAAGCATAAACATTGGAATGATTCAGATGAGTTCGTATATATTCAAATGCTTCTGTTTCTACATGAACATATCCGTCTGTAATGATCACGATGCTGCGAGATATTCCTTCATCCATTGGTATATTCATGGCCTGCTTCAAGGCATGTAACAGCTCAGTCCCGCCCCGGCCCTTTTGCCTTTCTATGGCAGAGAGGGCTGTTTGAATATTGCCGCCATTCCCCTGGACTGATCTTTCTGACATGAGGGTAGAATCACCGGCAAACAGGAGAAGGTTAAATTTATCTACAGGCCTTAAGCAGGAAATCATGTCCTTTAACAGTTTTTTTGATATGTTAATAGGGTAACCATGCATAGAACCGGACACATCCATCACAAAAATATATTCCCTTGGCGGAATATCTTCAGGTTTAATTCGTTTTGGCGGCTGAATCATCATGAGAAAGAAGTTTTCTTCACCATTATTCTCATCACCTTCATAAAGCATCAGGCCTGACTCGATCCTGCCATCTGCAAGACGATATTTCAGAATATAATCTCTCTCCCCCCCTTGATTGTCGTCAGACGCCACTCTCTTCTTTACGTTCATATGGGGGTGATCTTTTATATGATTTGTTAACGAATCTTTGTCGTGACCGGGCATCATGGGATTAAATCGATCTGTCCCAGAATTAGTAAGGTCTTCTCTTTTTAATGAAATGGATGCTTTAGATGGACTAAGGTAGGTGATATCAACTTTATGTGATGGAGAGGTAATTTCCTTAATATCCATACCTGCTGAAATATTGGTAATGATATCAAAGGCATAGGGTTGAGCGGCGCCGTTTTTTAAATAGGGATTTGATACCCATGCATCCGTGTCCGTGCGCCCTTGATTCGAATACCTCGGTCCAACAACAGTAGGATATACAAATTCATAGACGCCATCTGTGGGGACGATTAATTCCGTATAATGGAGTTCAACTTTAATTATATCGTCAGGCAGGATATTGGCCACATTCATTTGGAATACATTTGGCCGTTTCTCTTCAAGCAGCGATGCCGTGCGACCTTCTTTCTTTGCTGCTTTATAGGACCTTCCGGCTTCTTCTTTCTCCATTATGATTGCTTCAATGACCCGATCATCGATCGTCATAGCCATCTTATACACAGCAGCGTGAGCCGATGCAGGTAAGACATAGACAGCCTCGATCGGGACGGAACCATTGTTTTTGTATATCTGGGTGACTCTTACATCTGCAATAACACCTCCGATATTTACCTCTGTTGAAGTAGAGAGTAAGGGGAGTGAGTCTGCAGCGGACGGGTCGCCTTTGACATAAAAATATGGCGACATACTTCGTTCGTAACATGAATCAGTCACTTCAGTTCCATCAGAACAAAGATATCCTAAACCTGTAGATGGAACAAAAAACAATACAAGAATAACTTTAAGTAATAGAGAAATAGATATTTTACACATACATACCTCCTTAACTTATTGAGAAGTTCGACATCTACTAAAAACGTCTTGAGATTAATGTAAACCATGAAGATGAGGAATTTTTGAATGTTAGATGAAATTTTGATGAAAACCAGTTTTCGATATACTACCTCAAAACAGCGCACTTCCTTCTTACCGTGTCAGGTCAAACACAAATAGGCGTACCTGAACAATTACTTTTATCTTTTTTTATGGAGGAGCAATGAAAAACAGGGGAGTTATAAGAAAGATATCGATAACAGTACTCATGGTTGTTATGTGGGAGTTTTGCGGACTTTATCAGCTTGCCTATGCTTTAAAAGATACATCTGGTATACAAAAAAGAGAGAGCAGTGAAACCGGAGCTGCCGTAAAACTGGAAAAAGCACTCTCCGAACTGGACGATTTATTGACCGACATGGATGAAGAGGTTGATTCCCGCAAAAGAGAAGAATTAAGGAAAGCCTTAAAAGAAAAGAAAGATGCTCTGGCCGATATCGATACGGCGATAAGAGAGGAGTTTTCAGAGACAGAGAAGATGTTGAAGTCCAAAGGACTTTCATCTGAGATACTTGACAGGCATTATGATTTTGTAGAGAGTTATAAAGGGAAATACAAAGAGCTGATCGGAAATATAGAGACAATAAGGAAGTCCGGTGACAGGGATGGCGAGAGGAGAGGGATTAAGGAGACGAGGGAGTTTTTAAGCAGGCATGCAAAGCCAAAGAGACATCAGTCTCTTGATCCGAATAAACTACCCCACAGGAGCGCTCAGCCCGTAAACAAAATGCCTCGATTGACAAAAGAGGAGTTTCAGAGGGGAAGCGGAAACGGTAAGAACAATGACAGTACAATACCCGCCTCTTCAGGCGAACAGTCAGCCGGAGTCTCAGCCGGTAAATCAGAGTCAAAAGTCAAAATCGACCCGCCAACGGAAGCCGATCTTTCCGAGACCATAGAGATACAGTTTACCGATGCAATAAAAGCAAAGGCAGAGGAACTGGAAAAGAACCCTATAAAAATTCACAACTGGATACGCAATAATATAGAATTCGTACCTACATACGGCAGCATTCAGGGAGCTGATATGTGCTTGCAGACAAAGAAGTGCAACGCCACGGATATCAGTTCTTTAACGGAAGTTCCCCCCTGCCCGAAGGCTGCCGGATGGCGGCAGAGCCTTATTTTTCAATGGATTTTCGCTGAGCCTGCAACTTTTTTCTCGTGACTACAGGCACCTCTCTGTGAGGCAGAACGGAGGGCATTTTAATATTAAGAGCTTTTAACAGTGCGGCATTACTGTCTGAAGGTGTCGGAATTCTAAGGCACCAATGTTCCCTAGGAACATAATCATAATACTCGCAACCGTTATATATGCCGATAACTCTA
>JAREWP010000028.1 GCA_029001845.1 Candidatus Magnetocorallium paracelense
TATTGAGCATCATTAACGACATACTCGATTTTTCAAAAATGGATGCCGGTAAACTAAATCTCGAGTCAACTGATTTTCAGCTCAACGAAGTATTAAATCAACTGGCCGATATGTTCGGACGTCAGGCAGCTGAAAAGGATATCGAGCTTGTTATATTTCCATCTCTTGAACTGCCGCCTGCTTTGATTGGTGACTCATTACGTTTGAATCAGGTCTTATCAAATCTTCTTGCCAATGCCATAAAATTTACTGATCGAGGTGAAATCATATTACGGGCAAAGCTTATAGAGAAGGTTGCGGATAAGGTCGTATTAGAGTTTTCAGTAGAGGACACCGGAGTAGGTATAAAAGAAGATGATCTGTCCAAATTATTTGATTCCTTTATCCAGGTCGACGGCTCTACGTCACGTAAATACGGAGGGACGGGACTTGGGCTTGCCATCTCAAAGCATATCGTAGAAATGATGGATGGACGCATATGGGCTGAAAGCACACACGGCAAGGGAAGCGCATTTTATTTTACCGCAGGTTTCGGATACAGGCCGGAAGAAGAGAAACCTCTTTTTTCCTGCGACAGTTTACAAGGCATGAAAGTTTTGATAGTTGATGACAACGCCTCAAATCGAGAGGCATTAACCGAACTTGTCCGCTCGCTTTCTTTTGATCCGGTGTCCGTCGACTCCGGTGAAGAGGCTATAAAGACCCTGGGCAGGTCAGTTACCGAAGAGAGTCCCTATGGCGTTATTTTAATGGACCGGAATATGCCGGAAAAAGACGGTCTTGAAACTACAAGGGAGATACTCGCCAGGGATGAATTTTTCGGAGAATGCAATAAAGTGGATCCCCCGACAAGGATACCTAAAATACTGCTTCTTATTACACTAGGTAATGAAGAAATCATACAGGAGGTTGGAAAAACAGGCGTAAACGATGTTTTAATAAAGCCGGTGACTCAATCGGTTTTATTTGACACTATTATGAAAGTCTTTGGCCAATCATGTGTTACAGAACTTACTCATAGCAGCGCTATTGCGGATGAAAATGAGGTGAGGTCTCGAATAGGAGGGGCAAAGGTGCTTGTAGTAGAGGATAACAATATCAATCGGCAGATTGCAGAGGAATATCTTGAAAGAGTCGGAGTAACCGTCGATTTGGCCGTAAACGGTCTTGAAGCCCTTCGTTATATAAATGAAAATGATTATAACGCCGTACTCATGGATATTCAAATGCCTGAGATGGATGGTTTCCAGGCGACGGCAAGGATTCGGGAAGATGAAAGATTTCATGAGCTGCCGATAATCGCCATGACAGCCCATGCAATGAAAGGAGATCAGGAGAGGTGCCTCTCCTCGGGCATGGATGATTATGTGACAAAACCGATAGAACCGGATGTGCTATATACGCAGCTTATGAAATGGATCAAAAAAACAGATGAATCATTATCTGCCGTCGAAGTCCGAATCCCTGTTTCAGGTGAGCAAGAAGACAGAGAAATACCCGATCTGTCACCTGGAATCGACAGGGAAACGATTATCAGGAGATTTCGAGGTAATACGATAAAAATAGAGGGCCTGCTTATGGATTTCTACAAAGACTTCAATGGAAGTCCCTCTAAAATAAGGGCATTGCTTGAAAATGATGAACTTGAAAGCGCCGGGGAGGAAATCCACATGATAAAAGGAGTCTCCGGGAACCTGGCTGCCGATGATTTACACAGACTTGCGTCTGAGCTGGAAAAAAAGATCAGAAACAAAGAAAAAACCGGCTTAAACTCAATGCTTGAGAAATTTGAAGAAGCGATGTTACTTGTATTAAATCGTTGTAAGGAAATCGTTGATGCCAATGAAGAAAGGAGCCGCCTGAAAGAGACTTCCCATAGAGAGGATAGAGACATCACTCAGGACAAGGAAAATATCGAGCTTTTGATAAGAGAGATGCATACTCTTTTGGAAGGACAGAATGTTAAAGCCGGTAAACGTATTCAGGATCTTAAGCAATTTCTGAAAAGCAGTAAATATGACAAGGATATGAACGGAATGGACGAAATGTTGAGGCGCTTTGATTTCAAAAACGCTCTTGAAGTGCTTAATACGATCGCCGTTGATCTTGAGATATCTCTGAAATGACATAAAAAAAGAGATGAGATGAGTAAATCACTTTAACAATTCCTCAGCCTTCCGTTTCTCCTGCTCCACATTCTGTTTCTCCTGTTCAACTCTTTGCTTCTCCTCTTCAGCTTTTTGTTTAATTGTTTCTATCTCTCGTTTGTGGTACTCCTCTTCCCATGGAAATACAAAGGGACTTTCCGTTGGGGGAAACTCTCTGAAAAAGTCTTCTTTCGTATACATTTTAATTACCTCTCCTATACGAGTTTCCTGAACAACGGGCTTAACACCATTACCAACAGTTTGCGCTATTCCGTTTTGTCCGACATCTGTTATTATATCACATTTATTCAATGAACAATGAAAACCAGGGAAATGAATAAATACGAAATTTTTGAAATTTTTACCTGTCCCAAATTTTGCCAAATTCTTTTGTTTTTTTTCTCTCTACCTCACTGTTGAGATATAAGCCGGGTTGTTTTATAATAAACAAAAGAGGAGCATACCCATGGAAATAGCCAATCCCATATACGATGTAATCTTTAAATATTTAATGGAAGATAACGAAATCGCCTCTTTGATTATTTCGACAATAACTAACGAGGATATCGTGGAGCTTGAGTTTCTTCCACAGGAAAGAACAGTGGAAATAGATCGCCGTTCTTTTACAGTCTACATGATGGACTTTTCGGCTAAGATCAGGGACAGGCAGGGGGATTATAAGAATGTGATCATAGAGATACAGAAGGCCAAGCTTGCAACGGACATTATGAGATTCAGGCGGTATTTGGGCAGGCAGTATGAGAGTAAGGACAATGCGTATTTGACAGAGGAAGGGGGGATTACAAGGAAGAAGGCAATGCCTCTGTTGAATATTTATTTTCTGGGTTACGCACTGGAGCATATAGACGTACCTGTAATAAAAGTATCAAGGAATTATTACGATGTAAGTACGGGAGAGGAGATAGTGGAGAGGGAGGAGTTTATAGAGAGTCTGAGCCATGACAGTTATGTAATTCAGATCCCCTGTTTGAGAAGGGATGCAAAGACGGATGTAGAGAGATTGTTGAGCGTATTCGATCAGAGTCATGTGACTTCTGACGGTCACAGGTTAAATATAAGGGAGGCGGATTATTCAGAGGAGTACGTGAAAGTGATCCGGAGATTGCAGAGGGCGATACTGGAGCCAGAGATGAGGGATAAGATGGATGTAGAGGATGATATTTTGGAGGAGCTTCAGGGCTTGGAGAGGACGATAGCAAGCAAGGATAAAGTAATCGAGGAAAAGAATAAAGCGCTCAATGAGAAAGATAAGGCATTGGTTGAAAACAAAAAGGCGCTTGATGAGAAAAATAAGGCATTGGATGAGAGAGAAAAAATTACTGAAGAGTTGAAAAAGAAATTGTATGGATTTTCATCCGACTTATTATAATTTACTAATATATGCTATTTTCGCTAAGAATTTCAACAGAACTTTTATAGAGATGCAGTGACTTGGGAGGTCATGGTCGGGTCACGACACCTCTCTGTGTTCTCTGCGTTAAAATCATACCTAACCCGGCAAGCGGTCACCAAACACGGTTTAAGGCATAAGGCAACAGGCACAAGGCGTAAGTAAGAAGAATATTGTGACCGTTTTGCGCACGATTTTACTTATAAGGGCCTAAAAAAGTTCCACATTCTTTCCTGTTGACCCATTTTTTTTAATATCAACATCGATATTTTTTATCCATCCGGATGCCTTAAG
This sequence comes from Candidatus Magnetocorallium paracelense, assembly GCA_029001845.1. Taxonomy (GTDB): domain Bacteria; phylum Nitrospirota; class Thermodesulfovibrionia; order Thermodesulfovibrionales; family Magnetobacteriaceae; genus Magnetocorallium; species Magnetocorallium paracelense. The sequence continues at coordinate 3,853 of JAREWP010000028.1, forward strand.
GGCCTAAGTAGTTACGCAGTATACGTAATACTCATATCGTCCGGATTTAAAAAAATGCAACTATAGCCATGCAAGGGTTGACCGGTTTTTACCCATTAAAATAAAATAGTGTTATCTATGGAGATATTTCGCGAAACCGATCTGATAGAAGCCTGTAAAATACTCTTTGGAGACGATATAAAGATAGACAGGATGTTTTTGAATTATATACAGTCCTCAGGAGTAAAGAGCGCTTACAGGAAGAGGGCCATGGATACGCATCCTGACAGATACGCCGTATACGGCGAGGAGCATCAGAGGCGTTACTCCGACATATTCAGAGAAGTGGCTCAGGCCTACGAGAAGATCAGCTGCTTTCTGAAAGCAAGGGATAGGGGGAAGAAATTTGTAATACAGTCCGCTCCTTCTTCCGGCATATATCCCGGCAGTGCATGCGCCAGACAGAGGCGCGCTCAAAGTCGTCCTGCAAACAGGTACGGAAAGAGAGAGAGAAAGACGTCGCCATATAATTATAAGAGAAGGCGTCTGCCTTCCAGGAGACTTCGATTCGGAGAATATCTCTATTATTCCAATATAATTTCCTGGGAAAATCTGATAGCCGCCCTTGTGTGGCAAAGCAGACAGCGAATGAGGCTGGGCGGAGTCGCCGGCAGTTGGGGGTGGGTGTCTGAGCAAAAGATTGGCGAGCTGTTAAAA
>JAREWP010000031.1 GCA_029001845.1 Candidatus Magnetocorallium paracelense
GCTCAACACTCCTCTCCGATTCAATTCAGCCAATGCTTTTCGGCAACTGCCTTCCTGAAAACCTCCTTTGCTTGTTCGCCAATCAAGCCATTTACAGACTTCTCTCGACAACGCTCGTCTCGATATATCCGGTTTTTCTATTATTTTATTGTTTATTTGCTCTATTATATTATTCGTAAATTCTTGACCGCATACTCGCATCTCTTTAGTATACTGATTATCGATCGCGGAGTCAAGTGTGTATTATGTTCATCCCTTGAGGGGAGAGGATTAAGGTGAGGGGTGATGGCGGAGAAGCGTAATCGTTTCGAGTACCATACCGCACCCCCTCACCCCAACCCTCTCCCCCTTCAAAGGGGGAGAGGGAGTAAAAGAAAGATCGCTGCTTTCGCAGCTTAACCTGAAATGTTGAAGCACATTTCTCAATGCAGAAAATCCGTATAAATAAAAGCCAAAACAGTGGTAATAAAAAAATTGATGCTTTTTTTACGCACGATTTTATATATAAGGGCCTATTAAAATTAACTATTTTCGATTGACGATTGTCAATTAATAATGATAAAAGCAATGCTGGATCGACAAAAAAATGTCGATACAGGTTCTCTAGGGCCTATAGGAGGGAATCTTGAATAAAAAGATAGAGGTCGATATTTTGTTGGTTGAAGACGATCCGGGACATGCCCGTCTTATAGAAAAGAATCTGCGTCGCGCAAGGATTCATAACAATATCGATATTGTTACTGACGGCAGACAAGCCTTGGATTATATGTTTTGCAGGAACGACGATAGTACGAGTGACTGTGTAAACCCGCTTCTGGTGCTTCTCGATCTAAATCTCCCCGTACTTGACGGTTATCAGGTGCTTGAAAAGATGAAAAGCGATGAACGCACGAAAAGCATTCCCGTTGTTGTCCTGACAACGACGGATGATGCAAGGGAAATAAAACGATGTTATGAACTGGGCTGCAATGTCTATATCACGAAACCTGTGGAATATGAAAGATTTGCAGAAGCGATACATAAACTGGGGCTCTTTTTAAGCGTAGTGACTATACCGAACGGGGAATGACGGTATCTTGTTTTTTAAAACCATAGGTGACTCTCACTATTAAAGTCCGTTCGAAGGACGTTAACATGAACCCACAGTTCATGTTCGGTTATTTTCCTTAGCTGAAGGCTGACTGCTGATAACTGACTGCTGTTTTTTCAGTCATCATTCGCTAATGATTCAAGCAGCGATTTCAGATCGGTCGGCTTTACAGGTTTCACCAAATATCCTATTGTATTGACCTGCATCGACTCTTCTTTCATTGTCCGGCTCGAATAACCGGTCATAAATGCAACCTGAATCTCTTTCAATCCGGCGGAAATCCGCTTTGCCGTTTCAATGCCGTTCATTTCTCCTTTTAGATTTATATCTATCAGCAGAATGTCCGGTCTCGTTTCCGTCACCTTTTCAAGAGCTTCTTCTCCTGAAGGTATCGGTCCGCTGACTTCATGCCCCATACCTTCCAGTTGTTTGCGCAAGTATAAGCCTATTAGAATCTCATCTTCCACAAGCAATATTTTGAATTTTTTCATAACCGGTTACTCCTGAGCCTGTATGGCGAGGCCAAACATCAACTATTGATTTTTAAATCTTATAATAAACTCCGTTCCCATATCTCTGTTCAATTCTAATTTCCCTTGGAGTTGTCCCTCTGCCAAAGTCCTAATAATAAACATACCGAAGGATTCTGAACTCCCTATATCAAAGTCCGCCGGCAGGCCTGCGCCGTTGTCTCCGACCCTAAGCTCTACTGTCTCCTGATCCGTTGAACTCATTTTTATAAAAATAACGCCATTTCCGCCTGACGGAAAGGCGTGTTGAAGAGAGTTGGTAATTAACTCGTTTATAATGAGTCCGCAAGTGGTTGCCGTATTTATGGAAACGGGAAAGATTTCGATATCGGTTTCAAGGATGACACGGTCATGGGCGATATTGTAACTTTTAATTAAACTTCTCGCCAGCTCTTCGATATAATCTTTTATCTCGATATTATATAGATCCTGCGAGCGATACAGTTTTTCATGAACAAGGGCCATCGATCGGATTCTACGTTCCGTATCATTGAAAATGTTGACTACCTTCGGATCCTCAAAGGATTCCGATTGTAAAGACAACAGGGCGATAATCACTTGCATGTTGTTTTTCACCCGATGATGTATCTCCTGTATAAGAGTCTCTTTTTCTTTGAGTGAGTTTTTCAGGTTCTCTTCCATGCGTTTGCGGTCCGTAATATCGTGGCAGGTATATAAGAGGGTTCCCTTTTTAATGGCGACTCTTTTGATATTTACCAAAACAACATGATCGATTCCTCTTTTGTCTTTAATTCGCCATTCTATGCTATTCGGTTCAGTGAGAGTTTCCGGTTTTTTTAAATCAATGGGAATATTGCCGCCCATTAACACTTCTATATTTTTCATCGCCTCTACTTCCTCGAATGTATATCCGAATATCACATGGACATTAGAGCAAACATACTTGAAATCTCCTGAATCATCCGTTACAAAAATGGCGTCCGATATGTTATTGAGTGTCAGTCGGTGTAACTCTTCCGATTCGGCAAGGGCCCTCTCTGCATTCTGTTTATCTTGGATCATCTGTTTTTTCCGCAAAGCCTGCTCAATGACAGTAGGCATCAAATCGAGATAGCCGTTTTCAACATCTTTTATAATGTAATCGCAGGCCCCCAGTTTTAAAGCCTCCACTGCAACCCGTTCATTCCCTCTGCCGGTAATCATTACAACCGGCGTTAAGTTGTCACTTTTGGTCAACCTCTCGATTACCGACAATCCGTCCATACCGGGCAACGATTGATCAACGGCAACGACATCGTAAGGGGCGGAATCGTACATGGACATCCCCTTTCGTCCGTCAGGCGCGGTATCCACCTCAATACTCTCCCGTTGCAATCTCTTCTGCATCAGACGAGCCATACCGGCGTCGTCTTCGATATATAAAAGGCGTATGGGTTTGCGATTCTCCGATTGTCGATTCGTGAAATAGTCGTCACTGCTTTGTGTTATCAAAATCCAGCACCTCTTTACCGTAATAACCGGTTTTATGAATGGTCGAAGCATTCCTGATATTTTCAACTACTTTATATTTCATACTCAGGGTTTAATGCAAGGGAAAAAGAAAAAATCGATCCCTCTCCTACCGTACTTTCCACCCATATTTTACCATTATGGGCCTCGATTATTTTTCGTGCAATGGTCAGTCCCAGACCTATGCTTTTTTCGCCGTTATTTTTTTTTATACTGGTCCTTTCAAAAGGTTTAAAAAGCATTGTCAACTCCTCTTGAGGTATTCCGGGCCCTTCGTCTTTTACCGATAGAGTGACGGTCTCTTCTTTCAGCATTGTTTCTATTCGGACGATTGTATCGGATTTTGTATGCTCGATGGCGTTCGAAAGGAAATTGGTAATGACCTGCTCGATCTTTGGGCCGTCCGCAAAAAATCTTGGCGCATCGCTATTATGTTCGTTAATAACGGTCACTTTCTTTTTTAGGGCCAGTGGAGTATTTAAGGTGATGCTGTTTTTTATAAGTCTTTGTAACTCCACCTCTTCAATATTCAGATATAGCTTGCCGGACTCGATGATGGAGATATCGAGAAAATCGTTTACTATCTGCTCCATGGAACCGGCGGCATTGTTAATATATTTCAAATATTCCAGATGTTCCTCTGTAAGGCGATCCGACGCTTCATTGACAAGAGAATCGCCGGCATACATTATAATCGTTATGGGTTTACGAATATCGTGGGCCGCCATGCCGAGAAATTGATTCTTTAATTCATTTAACTTTTCCAGTTCAGCATTTTTCTTCGCCATATCTCTATGTATATTCACCAATTCGTTATTTAAACGGCTGATTTCGTCATAGAGTGTGTTATCCTTTATTTCAGGCAGTACGATCTGTTTTACTTTGTTTGAAAATAGTGTTGTCTCCGGCTTGTCAGTCTCTTGAGAATCCATTTTCATCAGTTCTTTTAACATGGTGTTATATGAAAAGGAGAGGATTATCAAAAAAGTGTTATTGTCCGTGACGCCGGAAAGAAAAACCTCTTTCAGTATCTTCAGATTTAACCTCCATCCCAATGTAAAGCCCTTTGTATTGATCTCCATCATAAAATTGAAGAACTTCTGTGTGCTCAGATCGTCGAAAAGTTCTACAATATAGTCACCGACGTTTATATTCAGGCCATACCCCTCTTCTTTTCTGACAACCTCTAATATCTTCCCGCTTTTGTCGGTTGTCAGAATGAATGGAGCTCTTTCCTGACTTGAGTCTGTGATATTCATATGAATTAAGCTGCTAAAGCAGCGACTTTTCTCTTGCTTCCTCTCCTCTTTGAAGGGGGAGAGGGTTGGGGTGAGGGGGTGCGGTAAGGTACTCGAAACGGTAACGCTTCTCCACCGTCACCCCTCACCTTAATCCTCTCCCCTCAAGGGGAGAGGAGACTTTAAGGGAATTTCTTTGAAATTCATAATTCTACTGTGTCACATTTAAAACGTAATATTTCGATTTTTCTAAGCGGACCGCCTTTTTAGGCTCAATCACTAACGACCCTTCATCATCTCAGCCGCTTTCAGTACGGCTTCATCGGCGTTTCGGGCGTAACCGTCAGCTCCGACCTTTTCCCACAACTGCTCATCCCTTAGAAAAGGTCTTCCGCCCACAAGAACTTTTACATCCTTATCAAAATCAAAAGTATAGTTTCTCACGGAGTTTATCAGTTCGCCTATCTTTCCCAGATTGAATGTCATGGTAGTCGAAACGGCAAGGATGTCCGCATGCTTTTGATTGATAATACCGAGAATGTCCCGAACAGGCATGTTGGCGCCAAGGTAATAGGTGTCCCATCCCTCCATTTCCAGAAAATCCGACACCATTCGGATTCCCATCTCATGGAGCTCTTTTTCAACGCTTGTGGAAATGATGGTGAATCCCCTTTTCTCTGATTGGAATATCAAGGGGTACAACTGCGCCATAATCGCCTGGGTGGAAGTGGTGAAGTAGTGTTCCACAGCCACGGAGATTTTGTTTGTCTGCCATAATCTGCCGATTTCATGTTGAACCGCTTCAAAAACGTAACGATAAATATCTTTTACCTTCGCGCCCGAGTCGACAGCCGCTTTGATGTAATCCGTCGCCTGGTTTCGCCGGCCCTCCAAGAGCGCCTCTTTATACTTTAGAGCGAGTTCGTAAAGCGGATTTTCATTGGTTATAAAAGATTCGATCTCTGTACCGAATTGTTTAAGATCGTCCAGGGCTCTGTCGATATACCGACTCGATATCTCCACTGCCTCGGGAGAGCACTGTTCCTGTAAAGCCTCTTTCATGCAAATCAAAGAGCCTTCGAGAGCCCCCTCGGGCAAACCGATTTTTTCAAACAGTATGTGACACCATTCAATGTATTCTTTAAAGAGGGAGTAGCTTGATAAACTTATGGCCTGAACGAGAAAAGAGAAGTGAAAGCGAGCGTCTTCCATTGAGTGTTTGCGTCCTCTCTCTCCATATTTCTCCCATACAGGCTGCATTTCATACTGTTTCCTTACCTTTGCTTCTGCAAGTGTCCTCACGTTGTTTTCTATCTCTTTCGCCGCTGTTTTGTCTAAGTTCTCCATCTCTGCGCCTCCTTTTTAATTAGCGCCTTTTCTCTTGCTCCCTCTCCCCCTTAGAAGGGGGAGAGGAGACTGAAAGGGAATTTCTTTGAAATTCCTATACATCAAGGTTAAAAGTCAAAACACGATCCCCCCGGACAATCTCATTAAACATATTGATGTTAAGCAAAAAGACCAGAATCGATTCCTCCACTATCCTTTTTGAAGTCTCATCATCCGCCGGGATCATGTCAATTCCCTTTTTGAATATGCTCTTAAATTCATTTATATCCTGAATTTGATTAAAATTATAGAATGTCAGTCCCCGGTCTGTGAGGTTCAATGCGTCGCCTAGCCACTTTTTTATAATCTGCCCTCCGGACAGATCCCCCATATATCGAACATAGGCGTGCGAGAGCAGGAGCTCTTTATTATATTTTGAAACCTCTTCAATTCGTTTGCAATAAATTTGAATCGATATGGAGGGATGAATTTCCTTAGCCCAATTTTCTCCGAAATAAAAGAGGAGGTCCTCCTTTATGGCTTCCCTTCTAAGCAATTCGCGGTGATAAACAGCCTGCACGAAGAGGTGTTCCCTATTTTCCTCCAATGCACGTTCCAAAACGGAATATATAAAAAAGTAGCCGGCGATCAGTCTCTTTACTTCATCAAAGGTTATCTTTCCGCTTTCTATTCTGCGCGCCAGTTCGTTTTTCTCGATTTCAGAGTGTATTTCACGAGAGCCTTCTTTTAATTTTTCAGAAAGTGTATTCCCCATTATACGGCAATATCATTAATTTATTAAAACGACATGAACAAAGCCTCATCTTCGACGATTAGTATGTTCAGCTTTGACATTAAAATTTATGTAAGTCGTGGGTATTTTTCCACTTGAATCCCCGGCCTCTTGACCCCCTCTATTCAGTTCCGTTGATTTTTTTTAATGAATCTCTGCTATAATTTAAAGAGTGCTACTATTTTCTACTTTAATTCCAATTAATGTCAATTAAAAACAAATTTAGACTCTTGACCCTCTCCTTATTAAGAACAGGAAAAATAAGACTCGTTTTTTTCGGGTACTAAAGATTGCTCTAATGCAAGCAACCAAGTCATTCCGGTTTTCACCGGAATGACGGTATCGTATGGTTTTATTTTTGGATGAACCGGTGTCAAATCATTTTCCGGTAGGATCGAGATTTCTGAAATTAACGCTCATGAGAAGGGGCCGGAACCAGCGTACCCAAACATTAAGGTAAAAAAAACGTTATGGCCGAATCAAAAAAAATAATGATCGTCGAAGACGAAAATATTCTGGTAATCAACGCTCAGAAAATGTTGAAAAAGTATGGTTATGACGTCTCGGTCACAGCTTCCACAGGAGAAGAGGCCGTGATAAAGGCGGAAGAAAACCGACCGGATTTAATTTTAATGGATGTTAAATTAAAGGGAGAAATGGACGGCGTGGAAGCGGCAAGACAAATTCAGGATATCTATTCTGTCCCCATTGTCTTTACAACAGCCTTTGCAGACGACTCTACAATGAAACGCGCCAGAGAAACAACGCCATTTGGTTATTTAATCAAACCTGTAAAGGAGAAAGAGTTAAAAAGTACGATAGATATCTCTCTGTATAAACACAAGATGGAGATGCAGGAGAGACATAATAGAGAGATACAGGAGAGCTTGAATGCGATTTTGAGAATACTTCTGGAACCGATCCCTTTTAATGACCAGCTTCTCCGTATCCTGGAAATTATTGTCTCCATACCGTGGCTCACTTTTCAAAAAAAGGGCGCTGTTTTTATTTTTAACAGGGAGTTGAATGTATTGGATCTGAAGGTCTCAACGGGATTTTCAAATGAGCAGACAGTAACATGCAAAGAAGTTTCTCCGGGGCATTGCCTCTGTGGATGGGCCGCAGAGTCGAAGAGCATAATATTTTCCAATCATATTGACGAAAACCATACGATACGATACGATAAAATGACACCCCATGGCCACTACTGTATTCCGATTATGTCAGGTCGCGAGTTACTGGGGGTATTGAATCTCTATGTGTCGGAAGGCCACCAAAAAATCGATATGGAAGAGAGATTTCTCCTTGCAACGACAGATATTCTGGCGGCCCTAATTCTGCAAAACAGATCCTTGGAAAAAATGAAACGACTTACCGATGTAATTGAAGCAACGAGCGACATTGTTGGAATAGCCGATATGGAGGGCAATTTCACCTATTTAAACAACGCCGGCCTCGAAGTTGTACAAAGAGATAAAACTTCCGGTATTCATCTGAAAGACATACATCCTGAATGGGCGAATAAGATTGTTTTCGAAGATGCAATACCGTCGGCCTTTGAGAGTGGAAAGTGGAGGGGAGAGAGTGCATTTGTCGGTAGAGACGGAGAGGAAATACCGGTGTCGCAAGTTATACTCTCCCATTCCGATACAGCAGAGGGCTTTAAATACTTCTCTACAATCGCCCGAGATATCTCAGATACAAAGAAGCTGGAAAAGGAAATCATAAAAAGACTCTATTTTGAAGAAAATCTGCTCCTTATCGCCAAAATATTCGGCTCCTCACAGGCCCCGGACGTTTATCAGGTTCTCAATTTTTTGGGAGATGCCTTTCAGGTAGATGTGGCATACATATTTCTGCTTAGAAATAAAAGCTACAAAACAGAGAAAATTTATGATTGGTTTGGTAAAGAGGCGTACAACAAAACAAGCCATATAAAGGAGCTCGATTTCTCCGGGTTTCCATGGACTCTCAAAAGATTTTCAGAAGATGAAAAGATTGTTGTATACGATATTGAGTCCTTACCCTCTCAGGCTGCAATGGAGAGAGAGTTTTGGAGTTCCATGAAAATGGAGTCCTTTGTTGCGGCTCCTATAAAGAATAAAGAAAATGAGCTCCTCGGGGTTACCATGATTGCCTCCATAGGGAAAAAAACGGAATGGACAAAGGAGCAGGCGCGAATTATACGAATCATAAATGAAATCATATCGAACTATTTGGAACGTAAAGAGGCCCGCAATAAAATTGCATCGTCCCTTAACGAAAAAGAGGTGCTCTTAAAAGAGATACACCACAGGGTGAAAAACAACCTTCAACTCATATCCTCACTTATGTACCTTCAATCTCAGAATATGGGCGATAAGGATCCCATGGAAGTGTTAAACGAGAGCCAGAACCGTATCCGGTCCATGGCCATGATACATGAAAAGCTTTACCAATCCACGGACTTTTCCAGCGTTAATTTCGAAGATTACCTGAGAGACCTGACAGGAACGCTTTTTCACTCCTATAAAATCGGCGAAAAGATGATTTCTCTAAATCTGGAGGTCGGAGAGATCCCCCTGGATGTGAATCTTGCCATCCCTTGCGCCCTGATTATAAATGAACTTCTTTCCAATGCTTTAAAACATGCCTTCGGCAGTGTCCGGGAAGGTAAAATCACCATCGTATTTCATTACTCCGAGAATAACAGATATACACTGATTGTAAAAGACAATGGAATCGGATTTCCAAAAGATAAGGATTTCAGAGAGATGAAAACATTGGGAATGCAGCTCGTGAAAACTTTGTCGGAAAAACAGCTTAAGGGCGCAATAGAACTCAACCGTGAACAAGGTACGGAATTCAGGATCGATTTTCCAGGATAAAGGATCGGAAATAAGAGGTAAGGGGGTTGGGGATAAACAGTAACGGCTCCCCCTTGAACCTTTTTAGGAAGACTCTATGTTTCGTAATTTAAAAATCGGCCTACGTCTACACATCGGTTTCGCCATCATACTGTTACTTCTTATCGGAGTCGGTCTGATAGGGATCGATCGTATGAAATTCCTCTCCAACATTACCCACAATATGCATGATCACCCTTTAACCGTGAGCAATGCCGTTTTGAGAGTCGATGTGAACATCATTAAGATTCATCGTGCAATGAAAGACGTAACACTGTCAACAGGTCAGGCTGATTTCAACGAAGCAGTCAGAACAGTGGACAATCTTGAAAATGAGGTATATAAGGACTTTGAGATTATTAAAGAACGTTTTCTGGGAGATAAAAGAATGCATGAAAAAGCACTTGAGTTATTTACTGCATGGAAACCGATCAGGGACGAGGTGATCTCCTTAATGAATTCGAATAAGAGAAATGAGGCAGCTGCAATCACCAAAGGCAAGGGTGCAAAACATGTGGAAAAACTGGAAAAATCCATGAGTGTTCTAAGCGACTTCGCCTATAATAAGGCTCACACCTTTCTGGCGGACACGGATCTGAAAAAGAAAAACACATTTCTGATTATTTATACGATCGTTTTTCTTGCTTCCCTTATTGTGGTAATCCTTTCGGTGCTCCTCACAAAAAGCATAACCCATCCATTGAAGTCGTTGATTCATGCAGCCAATGAAGTCGGTAAAGGAAAGCTCGATACGAAAATTCCCGTCGACGCCGCCGATGAAATCGGCATGCTCTCCGCCGGCTTTAATCGAATGACAGAAGATTTAATGGCTAATCATCAGGAGATCGAGTCCAATCACAGTGAACTCGAGTCCAGAGTAAAAGAGAGGACCAGGGAGTTGGAAGACGCCTTGTTTTTCAAAGACACGATTCTTGAGGAGTCATTGATCGGCATTGCGATTTACGACGAATCCGGACAGTGCACAGCTCTAAATGAAAGCTTTGCGAAAATGGTGGGCGCCTCCAAAAAACAGGTTCTCGATCAAAATTATAATACCATTGCATCATGGAAGATTTCGGGAATGTACGATCAGGTAAAAAGAGCGTTACAAACCGACAGCAAACTTCGTTTTGAGTTTTCCTCTACTACGACATTCGGAAAGCAAGCAGACCTTCTATGCTATTTTTCTCCCGTACTCTGGCAAAAACAACAATATTTAATGCTGATGATAGACGATATCTCTGAACTCAAAAATCTTGAAAAAGAGATAAGAAGTTCCGAGGAGAAATACAGAACTTTGGCCGAGAACCTGCCGGATTATATCTTTCGCTATGACAACGAACTGAGACATCTCTATGCAAGCCCCAATGTTGTCTCTCTTTCCGGGAGAGAAGCGGATGACTATACAGGAAAAACGCATGCAGAACTCGGATATGACGAAAAGGAGAGTAGTTTTTGGGGCTTGAAGATCAGAGAAGTATTCGATACAGGCGAGATGAGGGAAGAGAAGTTTTATTATCAGAGTTCTGACAGACTGCGTTTTCTCAACCGTCGTCTCCTGCCTGAGTTCAACGATAAGGGATCGGTGAAATCCGTTATCGGCATTACCCGCGATCTTACGGATTGGAAAGAGATGGAAGAGAGACTGGAAAGAGAACTATCCTTTCAGTCAGCAGTCGCCGAAGTCTCGGAGAGCCTCTTGAATCCTGATATAAATATTGATGAAATAGCAAACCTGGTTCATAAGAGGGCGCTTACATTAACAGACAGTAATCACGGTTACGCCGCTATATGTGATCTTGAAAACGGGGATATTGTCTGCCTTACAATGACAAACATGATGGGAAGAGAGTGCCTTATATCGGAAGAAGAGCAGAAAATAAGATTTCCTAAAATTGATGGAAAATATCCCGGATTATGGGGTCATTCGCTTAATGCGGAAAAAGGCTTTTACACAAACAGCCCTGATGATCATGAGGCATACAAAAGATGTGCTCCCAAGGGTCATATAAAAATCGAGAGATTCCTGTCCGCACCGGCAATGAGCGGTAAAAAGCTGATCGGTCAGATTGCGTTGGCGAATTCATCAGAAGATTATACAGATAAAGACTTGCATCGGATAGAACATCTTGCCTCGGTTTTCGCCGTAGCCATTGACAGAAAACGAATGGAAGAGGAAATCAAAGAGTCTCTAAAGGAAAAGGAATCGCTCTTACAGGAGATCCATCATCGCGTAAAAAACAACATGCAGATCATCTCGGCCATGCTTGAACTTCAGCTGGAAAATATTAATGACGAAAATGATCGGGCTTTGTTCACAGACAGCCAGAACCGTATCAACGCAATGGCTGCAATCCATGAGAAACTCTATGAATCCGACAATTTCGCCATGATCGACTTTAGTGAATATATCTGTGATATCGTATTTCACTTGTATGCAATATATGGAGTCACACCGTCTGTTATTGAATGTAAGGTAGATGTAGAGAGCGTTTACCTTCCCATCGATAAAGCGATTCCCTGCGCATTGATTCTCAATGAACTGATATCGAACTCGTTAAAGCACGCCTTTCCTGAAAAGAGAGAGGGAAAAATCGGTGTGAACTTCCACAAAGATGACAGAGATCGCTATGTTTTAAGTGTTAAAGACAATGGCGTCGGAATTCCGGAGGGTGTCGATTTCGGCGCGTCCGAAACGCTGGGCCTGACTTTAATCAAAACCCTGACAGATCAACTCGACGGTTCGATAGAGCTCAATCGCAGTAATGGCGCCGAATTTACAATCCTTTTCAGGGAATAAAAATAAGCTTATTTTCATTCCCTTACTCCTTCTCACCTCTCTGAATAATTACGATCCCCGATATAATAAGAATACCGCCGATCCATTGAATCATCGTAGGGAGTTCGTGCAATATCAAATAAGACCATATGGCTGTAAAAAAGGGTTGAACCTGAAATGTGAGGATCGATTTTGATAATTGCCAGTGGCGTAAACCCAGGTTAAAAAACAATCTGGCAAGTAGCATACCCATTACGGCAACGACTACAATCGTCTTCATTGCCTCTGCACTAACTGTGAAGTCTTTGTTTAGTATGATCATTGTAAAACCATAGAGCAGTGTCAGTAAAATATTCCTCAACAACAGGAATCGAATCATAGAGACACTATTGGCCACACTTTTTACAAAACAGTCGCCAATTGCAAAGGCCATAGCACCGGCTATTAGTGACGCCCATCCCAAAAAAGAGACTGACCCGTTAAACTCGCTCCCATGATATCTGAGAATCAGCGAGCCTGATATAATTAACAGGCATGAAAGCAGCATCGAAGGGCGTAATTTTTCCGAAAAGAACAAACGGGTTAAAAGCAGAGTAAAAAGCACCTGCGTGTTGGCAAGAAAAGAGGCAACTACCGGAGTGGTATGCTTAATTCCCAGCCACAGTACCCAGAGGGCAAGGTAGACCAACACTGTATGGCCGATAAAAGCAATCATGATGCTCTTTTTTGAGGCTGAGGGATTGGGAAGGGGGTGTGAAAAAGGCAGGAGAAGAAAACCGAAAGCGCCGGCAAAAAGAGCCATATAAAAAACAAAAACCAAAGGGTCTGTTTCGGTTATTTCGGTTTTACCGAAAACCAGCATTGAGCCCGAAAAAAAGGCGGAAAAAATAGTAAACCAAAAACCCTTCATGAAACTTCGGACACTGTTTTTATCGAAAACTTCGGCATTTGGGTGCTCTTTATGTCTTACAGTTCTTTATCTCGAAAATAGACTAATGCGCGCCGGAAGGAGCAGCAATGTTCTGCCAAAACAAGCTGAAACTCGTAAACTCAAACACCACCTTGTTTTGGCAGAACATCACTGCTACTTCTTAACCATTTTCATGCTTTGTGGTGATACAGAGGATCATGTACGTCTATTCTTTAAGGATTTCTCAACCACTCTGTTTATCGATGCTTTGAGAGTACTGTCTTTGATTTCTTTTGTTACATCGTAAATAAACTTTCTGTCGTCGGCATTTAAAGACCTCTCCTCTTTCCACTTTACTTCTTCTTTCACAGGGTTCTTTACAACGCTCAGCCTGAGCTTTATTGATTTTACTCCGTACTTATTGAGTTTAGAAATAATTGTCGCCCTGTTAAAATACAATTCCTGAAGCCATACATTTGAATCTACATTTATGAACAGTATATTGTCTTTAAGGAAAACCGGCTCCATATGGAGTGACAAAGGAGGAGGGAAAGTCTCGGCCCAGTTGAGTTTAATCTTATGGAGCTTTAAAGCTCCTCCCATTCCAAGGTCATTTACTATCGTATCGACGACTTGGTCGATCTCCGACAACTTTGACTTCCTGACTTCTCTGTTTTTCATTTAAATTCAAACAGCATCACAATGTCATTAACTTAAGGAGCAAAGCATCTTCCGCTTTCATCGGCTAAACTCGAAGGCTCCGCTTCTCTCCGCCTTCTCAGACATGACCCGCTTCCGTCGGAAGGTGCTTCACCCCTTAAGTTAATGGTATTGAACAGCATCATAAAATTATTACGATCATATCCATTTTCCATGTGTTATAATAAACGAACTGTTTAGTATTTAGCTATTTTTTGTTTTTGAGTAAATACTTAATGACCTTCCGGATCACAAAAAAAAATCTCACAAAGGAGAGGATAAGAGATAGCTGCAATATACGGTACTGTAAAAGGTCTGAAAAAAAAGATTGTCTATGACCTTGAAAGGATTTACAGAAGACGAGTTCCCGCCGATAAGTTGATTACAGCGGAACTCGCCAGGTTCCTTACAACCATCTCCCATGATATCAACAGACAGATTGGTGTTCTGATAACTCGCGAGGGAGCGATCAGTCATGTTATTCTTGGCGATTCCAACAGTATCTTCATTCCCGACCTCTCTGATTACCCTATCGGAAAAAAACCGATAAGAGGCCTGAGGCTTGTTCATACACATTTAAAAAACGAACCTCTCACAGAAGACGACCTCACTGATCTGGCTCTTTTGCGACTCGATTACATTGCAGCCATCGGAGTAAAGGGAGGCGAGCCGGACAGGCTTTATACCGCTCATCTGACGCCCCGATCGGTTGGTAAACTTTATGATACGTCAGAGGTTTTGAACTTTCATAATTTCGACATGGACTTTGACGGATTTATCCGCTCTTTGGACCGGGAAATGCAAATTGGTAGAGAACAGGAATCGGGCGCCGGCGCTGAGAGAGCCATATTGATCAGCGTATCCGAGCATCGGAGGTATGAACAGGAGGAATCCCTCGACGAACTGGAAGAACTTGCTGTTTCCGGGAATGTACATGTACTGGACAGAGTAACACAGAGAACCAAACAGATAAATCCTAAATATTTACTGGGTATCGGGAAACTAAAGGAACTTATTATAAATGCTCTCAATAAGGGGGCTACCATACTTATCTTCGATCAGGACCTGACACCTTCCCAGTGCAAAGAGATCGCCGATTTAACGGAGATGAAAGTTATAGACCGCTCTCAGTTGATTTTGGATATATTCGCCGAAAGAGCTCACAGCAGAGACGGGAAAGTGCAGGTTGAACTGGCTCAGTTAAAATACAGGCTTCCAAGGCTTATGGGTAAGGGTAAGGCAATGTCCAAGCTCACGGGAGGGATCGGAGGAAGAGGCCCCGGCGAGATGAAACTTGAAATAGACAGAAGGAGGGTAAGGGATAAGATTCATCAATTGGAAAGAGATCTAAAAAAACTCTCCCTTGCCAGGGTGCAGAGAAAACAAAGAAGAGTAGACAGAGGAATACCTATCGTGTCTATAATTGGTTATACGAACGCAGGTAAATCCACCCTTCTTAATTCGCTCACCAACAGCAGCACTTTCGTGGAAAACAGAATGTTCGCTACTCTGGATACGGCAAGCAGGAAACTAAGATTCCCCAAAGAGAGAGAGGTTATAATAACCGACACCGTGGGGTTTATAAAGGACCTCCCCAAAGACCTGATGGCGGCATTTAAGGCCACATTAGAGGAACTCGAAGATGCAGATCTTTTATTGCATCTCGTAGATGCTTCTAATGAGAGGTTCGAAAATCAGATAGATTCAGTAGAAGGTATATTAAAAGAGCTGGACCTGGAGCAGAAGCCCCGTATGCTTGTCTTTAATAAGTCTGACAGAGCACCTGCCGACAGAGTGGATAATCTTTTAACGAGATTCGACTCCTTTGCCATTTCAGCATTAAATCCGGAAACTTTCACGACAATGCTATTGGAAATGGAAAAAAAAGCCTTCTCTCGATACTGACCAATGTCTTTACTAAAAAAGAGAAGTCTGTAAGATTCCTGTTTGAAAAAAAGCAAAAGATTAGTGTAAATTAGGCGTGGGCGTTCAATGTTTAAGGCTGAAGCAAAAAATTAAATGACTTAAGAGTGTCAGCTAATAAAAATATAAAGTTTTATCGATAACGCATGTTTTACCTTAATAGTCTTCAGCCTATATACCTAAGCAGTTACCATAAATTAATTTATTCCAATATAAGGAGGCCATTTAATGAAAAATGCTTTGAAACTACTGTCCTTTAACACTTTTATTCCTTTCTTTTATCCGGCGTTGATGCTTATGATCAGACCCTGGCGGAAAAAGGCCATCGAAATGATGTCGTTTAAAACCGGAGACAAGGTGCTGATTCCAGGTGTGGGAACCGGCCATGATTTATCATTTATACCGGACTTTGTAAAAGCGGAAGGTGTAGACATAAGCGACGTTATGCTCGGTATCGGCAATCTGAAAAAGAAGGTCTTTTATTCTTCCAAAACTGCTGAATTAAAAAAGATGGACGCCGAACAGCTCGGCTATCCCAACAACACCTTTGATAAAGCCATTCTGAGTCTCTTTCTCACCGTTGTACATGATCCTCAAAAGGCTTTTGCCGAAGTGGTGCGTGTTTTAAAACCCGGCAGCGAGATACTCGTTTATGACCACCTCTATCATGAAGGAGACATTCCGGGTCCCATAGCAAAATCAGTTGACGCTGTAATGAAGTATAATTTCGCCAGCCTTACAAGGCTGATCGAAGACTGTATTAAAGACCAGCCGGTAACGATCGAAAAGGAGATACCCGGCGGCGTCTTTGTGCTGGGGGTTATGAAGGGTTATCTTCTCAAAGTGAATAAGTAGAGCAGATGTTCACCGCCTATACGCAATAATGTAGAAAAAGCTGTTTTATTTAAGTTAAGCTGCTTAAGCAGCAACTTTTCTCTTGCTCCTTCTCCCCCTTTGAAGGGGGAGAGGGGGTGCATAAGCGCTTATGCACTTCAATCCTCTGGCGAATTCTTACAGAAAACCTATCCTATGGGGCTTCCATATAGATTTAACAGGCATGAAGCAGCCGGTTCATTGGGCGATTTGGGGACTTTGCTGCCTATTGCAATTGGCATGATCCTTATCAACGGCCTCGATCCGATGGGGATGTTTTTCAGTATCGGCCTGTTTTATATATTTTCCGGAGTATATTACGGAGTCCCTGCGCCGGTCCAACCCATGAAAGTGATCGGCGCTTATGCAATCGCCACTGCCATGAACAGCGATCAGATTATGGCGGCAGGATTGTCTATGGGACTGATTTTATTGCTCGTCGGAGCTACAGGTGCAATAGATATTGTAGGTAAATATACTCCGAAATCAGTGGTCAGAGGCGTCCAGTTATCTACAGGCATTATACTTTTGTCAGGCGGAGTGAAGATGATTCTGGGCGCTTCATTGATTCAGGAATTAAAAAACTCGGCGGAACCCTATTTATCCATTCAAGCTGTCGGCCCGGTTCCAATTGGTATTGTTTTGGGTGTAATCGGTACAGCGCTGACGCTTTTATTCATTGAAAATAAGAAATTTCCGGCAGCTCTTGTTGTTTTAACTTTCGGTTTATTTACAGGTTGGATATTCGGTATCGGCGCCGGCTCTGAAGGCAGAATATTCAGTCCTGCGATGCCTCGACTATTCCCTTTCCCCTTTCCCGATAAAGAGGTTTTTATTTTTGCCATATTCTCCCTTGTTCTTCCTCAGATGCCAATGACTATCGGAAACGCTGTTATTGCAGATGCAGACCTGTCGGCGTCCTACTTTGGAGAACATTCCCGGAAAGTCACTCACCGGGCGCTTTGTATAACCATGGCTCTGGGCAACTTCATGAGTTTTCTTTTTGGTGGCATGCCCCTGTGTCACGGCGCCGGCGGACTGGCGGCCCATTATCGCTTCGGAGCACGTACGGCGGGCTCCAATATGATAATCGGAGGTACATTAGTTGCCCTGGCCCTAATCTTCGGACAGCATATTTTGTCAATTATCTCTATGATTCCATTTGCCGTGCTTGGGGTGCTCCTGATGTTCGCCGGTGCGGAGCTTTCTATTGCCATTGTGGATTTGAAGAGTCGTAAAGAGATTTTTGTGCCCCTCTTTATGCTTGGAATCACTTTGGCGTCAAACTTGGTCGCAGGATTTTTGGTAGGAATGATTCTGGCATATGTTCTGAAGTCGGGCAGGGTGTCTGTGTAATACAGGAATATTTTGACATGTTTCTTTGTTTTCTGATAGAGTAGTAAAATTTTTCAATTTGGGTGTCCTCCATTTGCCCCAATAAATCAAAAGAGGTGAGTTGAAAATGGATGATGAAACAAGATATAAGATTTCTCACTTAGGAGATTCTCTTGCAAATGCTGCGGAAAAAGCTTTTACAACAGATAACGCCCCTGCCAACCCGTTGTGCAGGGAAGATCGATTTTCTATATCCTGCATTGCAAAGTCAGTCGTTATCATGGGGGAGTATTTTTTCAAGGCTATAAAAATTTCCGGTGAAGGCTTTTACAGCTTTATGGAAAACATGACGGAAGTTTTCTCATTATCGATTAAAATTCTTGCTTTGGAATCGGATAAGGAGAAGGCGGAAAGAAATATAGGACATAAAATCGTTGAATTGTCACGAAAAACTCACAGCTCAAAGGTGTACAGTGATGATGAATTGGCGTTTCTCATCGATGAACACAGGATTATAGTAAAAAAAATAAGCACCCTCACCATGAAAAGAGACAGCATTCTTCAATCTTTGTCAGATAAGTTCAGGTTGATAAAGAGTCATCTGAGTACTTTGCCCAAAAGAAGCATCGAAGAAAGTAAAAAAAGCGTTATTAATAAGCCTGCAATAAAGAGGGATAAAGAGGAGATTTTTAAAGAGGCGCCTATAGAAGAGGAACCTTTAGAGGGTAAGCGTGTCGACGGCATTTCTGCTGAAAGCCGCTCTACGGACACGATAATTGAGGAGACGTCGAAAGAAGATGATTCCTCAGATGGCGATTCCATTGAAGAAAGGCACGAAATACAAGAGGACGAAAACAGATTTAAATTACATGCCGATGACTATGACGATATTATAGATGACAAAGATTCTTCAGAGAAGATAGATTCCCTTTTGCAAGACGAGACATCCGGACTTATAAGCAAGTCGTCTGAAGATAAGACTGCGAAAGATAGTGTCGAAGAAGATAGTGTCGAAGAAGATAGTGTCGAAGAAGATAGTGTCGAAGAAGATAGTGTTGAAGAAGATAGTGTTGAAGAAGATAGTGTTGAAGAAGATAGTGTTGAAGAAGATAGTGTTGAAGAAGATAGTGTTGAAGAAAATCATGCCGAATCAAAGATTCTTATGCAGGACGCATCAGATGACACATTTAAACTTTCAAGGAAACCAGAGTCTGACAACGAAGCAGAGGAGCAGGAAAATCTAACTTAGGTTAATCGCAACTTTAATATCATCCGGGATAGTCATGAGTTGTGGCTGTTGCAAAAAAGAGCCCTTCTGTATTATTATTGGTTATATATTATTATGATATATGTAACTACTCAGGTAATTAGGCTGAAGGCTGAAGCAAAAAATCAAATGAACTTGGTGCCCTGATCAATAATAAGCTTACATTTTTATCGATAACCTATGTTTTACCTGACAGTCTTTAGGCTTCAGTCTATACACCTAAGTCGTTACAATTATATTACATTAAAGGTTTGCTTATGATTGAGGAAACAATAAGAACAGGTCTTACTTTTGACGATGTTTTGCTTGTCCCTGCAAAGTCTGACGTCCATCCCGCCACTGTTGATGTAAGTACTGATTTGACAGATAATATCAGAATGAATATTCCTATTATGAGTGCAGCCATGGATACTGTTACAGAGTCGAGGATGGCTATCGCCATAGCCAGAGAGGGAGGTATCGGAATAATACACAGAGCCATGACACCGGGAATGCAGGCCAGCGAGGTGAATAAGGTTAAAAAGTCCGAAAGCGGAATGATTGTCGATCCAATTACCATTTCTGCAAAGGCCCCTATTTCAGACGCCAACACTTTAATGGAGAGATTTAAAATATCAGGAGTACCTGTAACGGAAAAGGGGAGACTTATCGGCATAATAACGAACAGAGACCTTAAGTTCGAAACAAATATGAACAAAACTGTCGATGAAGTGATGACAAAAGATAACCTGATAACCGGACCAGAGGGAACCGATCTGGAAAGCGTTAAAGAAATACTTCATAAATATAAAATAGAAAAACTCCCTATTGTGGACGACAATTTTATGTTAAAGGGATTGATAACAATTAAAGATATAGAAAAAAAGAAAAAATATCCGAATGCCTGCAAAGACAGGCTTGGGAGGCTTGTCGTCGGCGCCGCAGTCGGGGCCGGCAATGATGCTCTTGAATGCGCAAGGCATTTGTATGACGTCGGTGTGGATTTGATAGTTATCGATACGGCTCACGGTCATTCTCGGGGAGTGTTGGATACTGTGACCAAATTAAAAAATCGTTTTGATATTCCTGTTATGGCCGGCAATGTGGCTACTAAGGAGGGTGCTCTGGATTTGATCGATGCAGGCGCTGATATTATAAAAGTAGGCGTTGGCCCGGGTTCGATATGTACTACCAGAATTGTATCCGGTGTAGGAGTTCCTCAGATCACTGCTATCTTGGATACATATGAAGTCGCCGGTAAACACAATGTAAGAATAATTGCAGACGGAGGAATTAAGTTTTCCGGAGATATTTCAAAAGCTATCGCTGCAGGAGCTCATGCCGTGATGATTGGCGGTCTCTTTGCAGGTACTGAGGAGTCGCCCGGAGAGACTGTATTGTTTCAAGGCAGGAGTTATAAAGTATATCGTGGTATGGGCTCTTTGGGGGCTATGGAGCAGGGAGCAAAGGACAGATATATGCAGGAAGGAGTCGAGAGTTCAAAGCTTGTACCAGAAGGAGTGGAGGGCAGAGTGCCATACAGAGGGCTTCTGTCGGAGAGCGTTTATCAAATGGTTGGCGGTTTACGTTCCGGAATGGGGTATTGCGGTTGTAAGAATCTGAAAGAACTTAGGGAAAATGCACAATTCGTCAGAATTACCAACGCCGGCCTCAGAGAAAGCCATGTTCATGATGTGACTGTTACCAAGGAACCGCCGAATTACCGGAACGACTGGTAAGAAGAAGACAATCCGACATGATTAACGACAAAATTCTTGTTTTGGACTTCGGCTCTCAATACACCCAGCTCATTGCCCGCCGTGTCAGAGAGGCGAAGGTTTATTCCGAGATTTTCCCCTATAACGCTTCCATAAATAAAATAAAACTATTTAATCCAAAGGGCATCATACTTTCCGGCGGGCCTTCCAGTGTGTTTGATGAGTACCCCCCTTTCCCGGACACTGAAATATTCAAATTGAAGATTCCCATTCTCGGCATCTGTTACGGAATGCAGCTTATGACCCACCTGTTCGGAGGAATCGTGGCAAGTGCTATGAACAGAGAGTACGGTCGAGCGGAACTTGGTATTGACGACGATGCAGATCTCTTGTGGGGAATCTCTCAGGGTAGTATCGCCTGGATGAGTCACGGAGACAGGATCGATGAACAGCCAAAGGGCTTTGTAAGGCTTGCCTATACGGACAATTCTCCTGTCGCTGCAATCGCAGATAAGGAAAAAAAACTATTCGCCCTGCAATTTCATCCCGAGGTGGCCCATACGCCTGAGGGACCTCGGATTATCAGTAACTTTGTGCATAATATTTGCGGTTGCTCTTCATCATGGGAGATGAGTTCCTTTATCGAATGGTGTAAGGAGGATATAAGAGTTAAAGCAGGCGATAAAAATATTATATGCGCCCTCAGCGGAGGAGTGGATTCATCTGTTGTTGCTTTGCTCGTTCATAACGCTGTTGGAGAGCAATTAACCTGCATATTCGTAGATAATGGTCTTTTGAGGAAGTCGGAAAAAGAAAAGGTCGCCGACGTTTTCAGAAAGCATTTTCATATACGATTAATTATCGTAGATGCAAGAGAGAGATTTCTTGATAAGCTTAAAGGCGTTACGGACCCGGAGCAAAAGAGAAAAATTATAGGTAATGAATTCATATATGTCTTTGAAGAGGAGGCGAATAAAATCAAAGGAGCTACTTTTCTGGCTCAAGGTACTTTGTATCCCGATGTTATAGAAAGCGTTTCTTTCAAAGGTCCTTCCGCTACAATTAAATCTCATCATAATGTTGGTGGTTTGCCTGAACGAATGCATCTTGATCTTATCGAGCCCTTAAGAGAGTTGTTTAAAGATGAAGTCAGAGAGATAGGTCAGGAGCTGGGATTGCCTGTGGAGATATGTTGGAGACACCCTTTCCCCGGCCCTGGGCTTGCAATCAGATGTCTCGGTGAAGTCACGGAAGAGAAGTTGAACATACTGAGAGAGGCCGATGCGATCGTACTTGAGGAGATAAAAAAAGCCGACCTTTACAGAGATATTTGGCAGGCCTTTGCCGTACTTATCCCTGTAAAAACAGTGGGGGTTATGGGGGACGAAAGGACATATGAAAATACCCTGGCTATCAGGGCTGTAAACAGTATAGACGGCATGACTGCGGACTGGGCGAAAATACCTCATGAAATATTAGGTAAGATATCCAATCGTGTAATTAATGAAGTAAAGGGAGTTAACAGGGTGGTTTACGACATCAGTTCAAAGCCGCCAAGCACTATAGAATGGGAGTAATTCAGTCTCACCATGAATCTTAAAGCCTACCTTGAATCCAGAAGAATCGAAATCGAGAATTTTTTGGAAGTCTATTACAGGGAACCATTCGAACCTGCGATTTTATATGAATCCATGAGGTATTCCCTGCTTGCCGGCGGTAAGAGGATAAGACCGATATTGTGCCTTACAGCCTATGAGACCTGTGGAGGAAAAATTTCCGATATATTGGCTCAGGCTTCTGCCATTGAGTTGATTCACACATATTCACTGATACATGACGACCTGCCGGCTATGGATGACGATAAGCTCAGGCGTGGAAAGCCTACTAACCATGTCATATACGGAGAGGCGATGGCTATACTGGCCGGAGACGGCCTTCTAACCGATGCTTTTCGCCTTTTTTCAAAGAGCGATTTAATTTCCGGAGATTTGTTGATAAGAGGTATAAATATATTATCTGCAAATGCAGGGATATATGGCATGGTGGCCGGGCAGGCTTTGGATATCGTTTCGGAAGGTAAAGACGGTGATAAAGAGACTGTCGAATTTATCCACCAAAGCAAAACAGCAGCGCTGATCAAGGCTTCACTTATTATAGGCGGTATTCTTTCAGGCGCCGATAGTCGGTATGTCGGCGCCCTGTCCGAATATGGGGAGAATATAGGTCTTGCCTTTCAAGTAACTGACGATATTCTCGATATTACGGGCACAACCGAGGAGCTTGGTAAACCAAAAGGATCGGATGATAAAAAAAATAAGATGACCTATCCTGCCATTTATGGAGTTGAAAAGTCTCGCCTGATTGCCGGGGAGTGTGTCAATAATGCCAAGAATGCGATAAGTGTTTTTGAAGAAAAGGCGCATTGGCTTCTCGAAATTGCGGACTACCTCTTGACAAGAACAAAATAATATTTGTAACTGTTCACAGAGATCAGGGATCGGTAGTCTATTTAAAGAGATTTGCCTTGTTTTTCACAGTAAGAAGTCCGAAAATGAGTGGAAATGCCTGTTAAGCTCATGACATTCAATAAATAAAGCCCCTTTCACCTTCAACTGACCTCTGATTCAGATCACAGTGAACCGTTCCCCTTTTTTTTATTTTTTTGTAGACATTTCCATTCCCTTTGATTTATAATTCACAGTCCCAGGCATACAGTAACTATCTTGTGCCCGCATCCGCATCCTCAGGGAACCAAAACTCACCGGGTAGAGTAGATTGCCACTGTAAAAAACTTTTATCCAAGGGTTGACAAACCTGAAATTTTCTGGTATTATATTAGTTTTTGTCATATAATTTTATACCTTAACATCTGGAGGAAGATTGCCTACTTTATCTCAGTTAATAAGAAAAGGCAGGAAGAAAGCTGCAAAAAAAACAAAGAGTCCTGCTCTGCAAAATTGTCCTCAAAGAAGGGGGGTTTGTGTCAGAGTCTACACCACTACGCCCAAAAAACCTAACTCTGCATTGAGAAAGGTAGCAAGGATTCGATTGACCAACGGATTTGAAGTAACAGCCTATATCCCGGGCATTGGTCATAATCTGCAAGAGCATTCAATTGTCCTGATCAGGGGCGGAAGGGTAAAGGACCTTCCGGGAGTAAGATATCACATTATCAGGGGCTCCCTGGATACCATGGGAGTATCGGAAAGACGCAGAGGACGTTCGAAGTACGGCTCCAAGCGTCCTAAATAAGGGGTTTTTATGCCAAGAAGAAGGGTTGTAGAAAAAAAAGAGATTTTACCGGATCCTAAATACAAGAGTAAACTTGTCGGAAAATTTATAAATATATTGATGAAGGACGGAAAAAAGTCAACTGCTGAGAAAATTTGCTATGACGCTTTCGAAATAATAAAAAAGAAAACAGGCGAAGACCCGCTTAAAGTTTTTAAAACTGCAATAGAAAATGTCAAACCGGTCGTTGAGGTTAAGCCGAGAAGGGTTGGGGGGGCGACTTACCAGGTGCCCGTTGAAGTGAGACATAACAGAAGGTTGGCACTGGCATTCAGATGGATATCCAATTTTTCCAGAAAAAGAGGAGAAAAAAATATGACCGCAAGGCTGGCGGGCGAACTTCTTGACGCTTTTAACAGGACCGGGACGTCCGCCAAAAAGAGAGAAGATACGCACAGGATGGCGGAAGCCAATAAAGCTTTTGCCCATTACAGATGGTAAAAAAAGTAATCTTTTCACGGCAGAGCAGTCAGATTAAATAGTTCACAGCTGTTTTAAAATTGATAACTGAGTTTTTTTGCACTCTCATTAAAATTAATTTTTAATTTATAGCAATAGTATTTAATTTATAGCAATAGTAAATGATTATGAACAGCGTGTTGGAAAATACAAGAAACATTGGAATTATGGCGCACATTGATGCAGGTAAAACGACGACTACAGAGAGAATTCTGTATTATACAGGAGTTACCTACAAGATAGGAGAGGTTCACGAAGGCACTGCTGTTATGGACTGGATGCCGCAGGAGCAGGAGAGAGGAATAACAATCACCTCGGCAGCTACTACATGCCATTGGAAAGATCATAGGATCAATATAATCGATACTCCGGGACATGTTGATTTTACAATTGAAGTAGAGCGTTCTTTGCGAGTATTAGACGGCGCTGTTATGGTATTTGACTCTGTAGCCGGTGTCGAACCTCAGTCTGAAACAGTATGGAGACAAGCAGAGAGATATCATGTGCCGATTATAGCCTTTATGAATAAGATGGATAGAACCGGTGCAGATTATTTCATGTCTATAAATACAATGACCGAAAGGCTGGGAGCTAATCCCGTTCCGATTCAAATACCTATTGGCAGCGAAAGTAATTTTAAAGGCCCTATCGATTTGGTTGAAATGAAGGCTTTTTATTTTGACAATGAAGAGATTGGGGCCAAGTACTCGGAAAAAGAGATCCCTGAAGATTATTTGGAAAGTGCAAAAAAATACAGAGAAGAGCTGCTGGAGTCGATATCGGAAATTGACGATAATATAATGGAGAAATATCTTAATGGCGATGAGATTACGGAAAAAGAGCTGGAACAAGCGATCAGAGTTGGCGCCGTATCAAAGAAAATTACGCCTGTATTTTGTGGTACAGCATTTAAAAATAAAGGCATACAAATGCTTCTGGACGCAATTATCGATTTCCTTCCTTCTCCACTAGATGTACCACCGATAACGGGGATAAATCCTGACAACAATATTGAAGTGGAAAGAAGAGCTTTAGATGGCGAACCTTTCTCTGCTCTTGCATTTAAAGTACTTACGGACCCATTTGTCGGGCAGCTTACTTTTATTCGTGTATATTCAGGAACACTTAAGACCGGTACGAGTGTATATAACTCTACAAAGTCCAAAAAAGAGCGTATCGGAAAAATTGTAAAAATGCACTCAAATAAAAGAGAGACAATAGATGAAATTTCAGCAGGTGATATAGCGGCCGTCGTAGGTCTCAAGCATACGCTGACCGGAGATACTCTTTGCAGTATAGACGATCCGGTCGTACTCGAATCCATAGAACCTCCGGTACCGGTCATAGCTGTCGCTATAGAGCCCAAAACAAAGGAAGATCAGGAAAAGCTAAGCCTTTCTTTAAATAAATTGATGCAGGAAGATCCCTCTTTTAAAGTGACATATAATGAAGAAACAAGCCAAACATTGATTTCAGGCATGGGAGAGCTACATCTGGATATAATAACAGACAGACTGCTTCGTGAATTTAAAGTGGAAGCAAACATTGGGAAACCGCAAGTCGCATACAGAGAAACGATCAGGTCATCATCTAAAGCCGAAGGAAGGTATGTGAGGCAGACAGGTGGAAGAGGACAGTTTGGTCATGTAAATATAGAAATTGAACCCTCCGATGATGGAAGCGGATTTGTTTTCGAGAACAAAATTACAGGCGGAGTCATTCCTAAAGAATATATTTCCTCTATAGAGAAAGGTATAGAAGAGGCGCTGAGTGTCGGAACAGTAGCCGGATATCCGGTTATCGATGTGAAAGTAAAACTTTATGACGGTTCATATCATGAGGTTGATTCCTCTGAGCTGGCTTTTAAAATAGCAGCATCTATGGCATTTAAAGATGCTGCAGGAAAAGCGTCACCTGTACTTTTGGAACCAATAATGAGTGTCGAAGTCGTAACACCCGATGAATATATGGGTGATGTCATTGGAGATTTAAATTCCAAAAGGGGACATATACAGTCACTGAATAAAAGAGGTAATTCACAGGTAATCAAATCGGTCGTACCTCTTGCCGAAATGTTTGGTTACGCAACAGCTCTCAGATCAAAAACACAGGGGCGAGCTACATACACAATGCAGTTTTCCAATTACAGGGAAGTCCCGCAAAACACATTTAATGAAATAATAAAAAACCTGAGAGGCTAATAAAATTTTCGAAATAAGTAAACCGGTAATCCTGTTCAAGATAAGGAGGGAAGATGGCAAAGGAGAAATTTGAGAGGACGAAGCCGCATATAAATGTAGGGACGGTAGGACATGTAGATCACGGAAAGACGACATTAACGGCAGCAATAACCAAGGTATTGGCAATGGAGGGAGCCGAGGGAGCGGCGCAGTTTACGGCGTATGATCAGATAGACAATGCACCTGAGGAGAAGGCCAGGGGTATAACGATAGCAACGGCGCACGTAGAGTACGAGACATCAAACAGGCACTA
>JAREWP010000091.1 GCA_029001845.1 Candidatus Magnetocorallium paracelense
AAGAGCAGCCAACAATGAAGCAGGCGATAGTAATGGTGGGAGCGATAGGTGGACATTTGGGGCGTAAAAGAGACGGCATGCCGGGTACGGAATGTATCTGGCGAGGATTGCAGCGACTGGACACCGCAGTGGATATGTATGCCATTTTTAAACATTTACCATTACCTCAAATACGTAAGTCTTATCCTCATGCCCTTCTTCCGCCCAAGGGAGACCCTTGACACCCACGGCGTTAAGGGTGGGTAAAGCTCATCCTCAAGGGGAGAGGGGACTCTTTCTTTTAGGGGGACTCTTAAAAATGTGAATGTTGCTTCATGGCTTATGCAAGCTGTTGACTCAATTCAGTATAGAGTCTGTTTTAACAAATGAGCCTTACACCATATTGTAACACTTATTGAGGCCTATTGCCTTCTAATTTGGCTACCTTTTCCTTCAATGTCTTTAGCTCTTTATTCTGCTCTATGACATATAAAGTAAGCTCTTCGATCTTTTCCAGGAGTTTACCGTTTAGGCTCATCAAATCGACATTAGGAGCCTTCTCAGGGTCTGTTATAACGCCGGGCAGATGTTGCTCCTCTTTGATAAAATCCTCCAACTCCTCAAGGCTCCGAAGCTTATAACCGGGCTCAAAAACATAATCACTGTGAACCTGACCTGAGTTGGTAGTACCGATTGTTCCATTAACATGTAGGGTGTAATTTGGACTCGTTGTGCCGATGCTGACGTTGCCATTGCTGTCTATTGCAAGACCCTTATTAGTATGTATATTGTCACCCGGAACAAGCTTAAGTAATTGAGTACTATCGTCCCATCCGACAACACCTTGTTGCGTGCCATCTCGGCGAAAACTTACTATTGAGTTAAATGAGCCAGTACCAGTTGCATCTAGCTTTAATTGTACACTTTCATTGTCTTTTGCAACGTGGAGAACTGAGGATGGACTCGTCGTGCCGATACCGACGTTGCCCGTGTTGTCAACTCTCATTTTCTCTGAGCCTTGGCCTATTTCAGATGAATATGATTGCAGAGATAAAATCTCCGATAGAAATGAAGAATAAGCTATCAGCGGTCAGCCATCAGCTTTCTACTTTGCAATACTTTACAGTTCAAAACACATTCATCCATAAGATGAAGCTTATTATTAATATTTTTCTTTAGCTGAAGGCTGACCGCTGATAGCTGACTGCTATTTTTTATTTAATGCTTGTCACATAAGATTAGTTATATGTGAAAAATATTTTCGTTTTTTAACTCATGATAAATATTTCTAAATCCGGAAAACAGATATAAAGAAAAATTGAAAATTAACCTATCAAAAAGACCACAATCTTGGAATATATGCAAAGACTTGATTATTATCTTTTAATCCTGCAAAAAAAATAACGAACAACGATCTACAAACCTTCAGACTATGTGATATTCCTGTATTTAGTGTTGAAGTGATTATTTCTTCAGAGCCTGAATTACTGACTGCAGAGTGTGTAGACATACAATAATGTATTGAATAATTATAGCATAGTGCAATTATTGCGTCAACCATCATCCCACGTTGTAATTGTGCTGTTTATCTTGACAAAATTATGATTTATACTATGAAGATTATAAATGTAGTCGGGAGCAATATTAGACGATTGAGAACTTAGGGCAAACTTACGCAGGAGGAGCTTGCTTTACGAAGCGGACTGTTGCTTGGGTATACTAATCAACCGGTACAGGGTATAAGGAGGTATAATCAAAAGTCTATGGAAGTGATTATAGATACACTTTAATTCCCGTTTACTTTTTGCCTTTCCTTTAAAAACAACCACTTAGAAGTATGTTGTCAGGTGTTTTGAATTCAGTTTGATGAAGGGTAATAACAAGATAAAGTAATAAGGAATGCATAATTTTTTACTCGAAACCGGCTCCTCTGTTTTTTACCGGTTATTCTCACCGCTGCCACAGAAATCAGATTTCCAACGGAGACAAAAGGTATGTTAATATAAGTGTAACAGTTCACGGGGGGCGGGGATCAGAGGTCGGTTATTGCTGTAATCTCCTTATCTTTGCTCCCTATTTGTTACCATTTGCTCATATATCCCGTTGTTTTGACCGGAACAAGGTTCCGTCATATTAAACAGACCTCCGACCTCTGTGAACTGTTACATATAAGTTATCCTCTGTATTTTATAATTCGGGAGAAATGCATAATGTATGAGATAAAATCGTCAGATTCTGAGATTGCAGGTACTACCGTAAAAAGCAGTAATAAGGGAGAGCTGTCTTTTCTGGAAGTGACTGAAGAAGTCTTTTATGACAACGTAAGAGAAATAGAAGGAATAAAAGACCCCGAAGCTCTTGTTGAGTATATAAAACTAAAAAACACGTATAACAAAAGTTAGATGCGTGTAAATCATATCTTAAAATCAGTTGTTATAGATTTTGACAGACAACTCAATATCCGCTTTCATTTGAGAACCGAAAAGCTTGAGGGAGGTGTTAAATATAACAGGAATAATCACTATTTGTATGATAAGCGGATAACCACAAAGGATGGTTTAACCCTTATTATTAATATCGTATGGGATGAAAACGAAGCAGAATATTTGTATTACGGATACAATTTTATATTTGAAAGAGGATTAACCAAAATCCTTTACCATTATGACCCGTGCAATGACAAATATCAACAACCGCATATCAATGTTTATAAAGACGGAGAGGAACTGAAAAGTCCTAAAGATACAGGTTTTCATCTTCCCACTAAACTACTATCCCCTGATGATATTTTGAAGTTTATTGATATTCATTTTTTATAAATATAAGATCTGGTGGCTTGCCCCCAGGTTTGAAATAGCCTCATGTTGAACCACTTTTTACCCCTTGTACACCCTATATTAAGGAGGTGATTTGAATGGATGCTATTGCATACTCCAATATACGAAAAAATTTTGTTAAAGCTATGGAGCAGGTTTGTGATGAACATGAACCGATTATAATAACACGGAAAAATGCTCGTTCCGTTGTTTTAATGTCTTTGGACGATTATAATTCGATTCAGGAAACAGCATATCTATTGCGCAACCCGGCAAATGCAGACAGGTTAAGGGAGAGTATTAAACAGCACCAAGAGGGAAAATATCAATTAAGGGATATTGTAGAGTAATGAAAATAGCATTAATCCAATTGAATATAGCTTGGGAGGACAAGGAGAGGAACCTTGAGAGAGCTGATTTTTTTATAAGAAAAGCAGCTTCGGAGTCCTGTGATCTTGTTGTTTTACCGGAGATGTTCAATACGGGATTTTCCATGAATATCTCGGAAATAGGGGAAGAGATCGATGGGGAAACTGCGTCTTTCCTTTCCAAATGCGCTAAAAAAGAAGAGATCAATATTATTGGAGGCTTTCCTGTAAAAAAAAGAGGCTGTCAAAGAGGCCTGAATATGGCTGTTGCATTTGATAGAAAGGGGATGTGCCTTGCCGGGTACTCAAAGCTTCATCCTTTCTCTTTTGCTGGAGAGGACAGCTTTTATCAGGCCGGAGATGAAACGGTTATTTTTAACCTGGAAGGAATTCAATCGAGCATTTTTATATGTTACGATTTAAGATTTCCCGAAGTCTTCAGAAGTGTGGCGAAAAAAGTCCACGCCCTTTATGTCATCGCCAATTGGCCTTCAGTAAGAAGAGATCACTGGGTAACGCTGCTTAAGGCAAGGGCTGTAGAGAATCAGTGCTTTGTAATAGGCGTTAACAGAACGGGGACGGACGGTAATGGCCTCGATTACCCGGGCGCCTCATATATATTCGGGCCATTGGGCGAGACGATTTGTCAGGGAAATGAAAAAGATGAGTTTATAACAGAGGAAATCGACCCTTCGATCGTTGCCAAAGTACGAGAGCAGTTTCCTTTTCTTAAGGATATGCGGGAAAAGAAGTGGGTGTGAAAGGGATGGAGGCGACGGCCGGATTCGAACCGGCGAATAAAGGTTTTGCAGACCTCCCCCTTAGCCACTTGGGTACGTCGCCGTAAAAAATCATTATACCATAGCATGTTTCTCTTTTTCCAATTTTCTCCGAAAATAAACAACCACAAAAATGTAGGGGCAGACCTGCGAGTCTGCCCCGGCGGTGGCGAACAGATACACGCACCGGAGTAATCGCACGCCGCCGGGGCGAACACACAGGTTCGCCCCTACGAATCGTCATAAATATTTTTCATGCTTTGTTGTGAACCGAAGGGGCATGGACGTTTACTCCCTGCCACTATTGTACATAAATGAAATAAATCGGTTAGAATGTAAGCAGTAAAATTTGATAACAAGGGAGACTGTTCATGATACTTAGTGTAAATATCGATCATATTGCAACGTTGAGACAGGCGCGGCTTGGTGTTTATCCAGATCCTGTAATGGCTGCTACGCTTGCAATCATGGGTGGCGCCGATGGTATTACTCTGCACTTGAGAGAGGACAGAAGGCATGTGCAGGACAGGGATCTGGATGTTTTAAGAGAGGTTATTGCAACGGACCTCAATCTGGAAATGGCCGCAACCGGGGAGATGATCGGAATCGCATTAAAGAAGAAACCGGATATGGTGACCCTGGTGCCGGAAAAGAGGCAGGAACTGACGACAGAAGGAGGTCTTGACGTGAAAGGCCAACTCGATCGCCTGAAAGATGCTGTAAAGGAGTTGAAGGCAGGAGGAATCCCAGTGAGTCTCTTTATTAATCCCTCTGAAGCGGACGTTAAGACTTCAAAAGAAACCGGAGCGGATATGGTGGAAATCCATACCGGCGCCTATGCCGAGGCAGTCGGAACCGAGAGAGAGAGGGAATTGGAGAAAATTAAAAGGGCAATTAAACAGGCTGTCGATATCGGGCTTGTTCCAAATGCAGGGCATGGTCTTAATAACCAAAACTTACTGCCCCTTGCAGCGATTAAGGAGATTCATGGATTTTATATAGGCCATGGTATTGTATCGAGAGCTGTTTTTATAGGTATGGAGAGGGCTGTAAGAGAGATGAAGGATATTTTGGAGAGATTTTAGGAACAGAAGTCGGTGATTTGCGGTTCAGGTATAGATATCGTTAAAAACGAGAGGCTGAAAGAGGCTGTCGAGAAGTGGGGAGAGAGATTTCTAAAGAGAATATTTACAGATCATGAGCTCGATTACTGCATGTCCAGAACCTGGCCCTACCCTTGTCTTGCAGCGAGGTTCGCAGCCAAGGAAGCATTTATAAAAGCCGCCGGAGGAATGGTGGGGTTTACTTTCATAGATATAGAGGTATTAAACGACAAGAGCGGCAGACCATACTTAAATCTCCATAATGGCGCAGGAGAGTGTATGAAAAGGTTATCGGTTATGAATCATATCCTTAGTGTCAGTCATGAGCGTGAATTTAGTGTTGCATTGGTTTTATTTGAGAAATAAGCGGATAAGGAGCAAGGGATAATTATATAACCACAAAGTTCAGGTCGGGCAGGAAGAAAAAATAAAAAATCTTCGTGACCTACGTGGTTAAAATATACTCTGTTTTTCTATCGCTTATCCAGTCATTCTGTCAAAAAAGTAAGGAGTGGAAATATTACTATGAAAGTAGTTACCGCCAATGAGATGAGAGAGATCGACAGATTCACGATCGAGGAGATCGGAGTGCCTTCTCCTGTTCTTATGGAGCGTGCGGGAGTGGCTGTTGTCGATCATATAAGAAGGCTTTTCGAGCCTAAACGAGTGGTGGTGTTATCGGGCAGAGGCAATAACGGAGGAGACGGGCTGGTTATTGCAAGAGAGTTGTTTAACTATGGCTTTACAGTAAAAGTCATCATACTATCGGATAGGGAGAGCATGAGCAGGGACTCTGTTTTACAATACGAGATTGCAAAAAAAACGGGAATCGATATCTCCTTTAAAAACAGTATTGACGATAGTGACATCGACAATGTAATTATCGTAGATGCAATTTTAGGAACAGGCCTGAACAAGCCTGTGAGAGAGCGTTTGGCGGAAGTCATCGATATTGTCAACACTAGTAGGGGGGATGTTTTTGCAGTGGATATACCAAGCGGTATTTCCGCTGATACTGGAGAGGTCATGGGAAAAGCAGTAAAGGCGAAATGGACCGTAACATTCGGTCTCCCTAAAATCGGTCATATGCTCTATCCGGGTAGAAAATACTGCGGAGAGCTTTTTATTGAAAACATCGGTTTTCCCATGAAATTACTGAATTCCGATGACCTGAAAGTAGAAATCCCCGATAGTAAAGATGCCGCTCTTCTAATTCCGAAAAGACCTCCCGACTCACATAAAGGCAGTTACGGTCATGTACTGGTTGTGGGCGGTTCAAGAGGCAAAACAGGAGCGCCCTTAATGACGGCAAGGGCTGCTTTAAAAAGCGGTTCCGGACTCGTAACAATTGGAGCGCCCGATAGTGTAATCGACGTTTTTCAGGCAAAGGTCGTCGAGGAGATGACTCTCTCACTGCCGGGGACCGATAAAGGCGGGTTCTCTGTAAAAGCGTCCGATAAGATTCTGGATTTTGCAACGAATAGTGCAGATGTTATTGCCATAGGGCCGGGAATGGGTGTTGATGACGCAGGAATCGGAATTATGAAGGAAATCATCAAGGGTTCTCCTGTTCCATTGATAATCGATGCAGACGGACTTAACTGCATCTCTTCTCTTACTGATAAAGAGATATCGGATATGTTGAGTAACGCCGGGTCATCCCTTATTCTGACGCCCCATCCCGGAGAAATGGCGCGCTTAATAAGAGATCCTTTCATTACAAGTGTCGATAAAGCCAGATTTGAATCCGTCTTAAAATTCTCTATGGAAAAAGGCGTGTATATCGCATCCAAGGGAGCTCCCACTTTAATTGCCGATCCACAGGGAAGGTTAGTTTTTAATCCCACAGGCAATCCCGGTATGGCCACAGCCGGTTCAGGCGATGTGCTGACAGGTATTATAGCCTCTATGACAGGTCAGGGATTGACGCCAATAGACGCCTCTGTTTTAGGATGCTATATCCACGGACTAAGCGGAGATATTTCGTCGAAAGTTTATGGAATGCATTCGGTTACGGCATTTGACATTGTCGAGAATATCTCCGGGGCCTTTCATATACTGACCGACAACGACTCCGGTATTCAGACTGAAGGCTGACCGCTGATAGCTGACTGCTGTTTTTAGTTAAATTCCTTAACGTCAAATTAAGCTGCATCCGGCAGCGACTTTTTTACTCCCTCTCCCTCTTTGAAGGGGGAGAGGGTTGGGGTGAGGGGGTGCGGTAAGGTGCTCGATACGGTAACGCTTCTCCACCGTCACCCCTCACCTTCTGTCAATACACCTGAGTAGTTGTGACAAATCGATTAATGAAACCTTATAAAACCGACCTCCCTATCATTCACCTCAATGCAGGTGAAATCTGCATTACAGACAAGCCCACTTTGGTAACCACTGTGCTGGGCTCTTGTGTTTCGGTTACGATGCACTGCGGGCGGTTAAAAATCGGAGCAATCTGTCATGGCCTTCTTCCAAGCTGCGGAAGCGACTGCGGACAGGACTGCGAAGATCAATTGAAATATGTTGATTGTTCCATCGAATTTATGCTTAAAAATATGCTCCGATATGGTATTACCAAAAATGAGTTGTCCATAAAACTCTTTGGAGGGGGAGACGTTCTCCTGCCTAAGGAATCTGCCGGTAAAAACAAAACTGTAGGGAAGCAAAATTTACAAATCGCCAAGGAGATTTTTCGTAAAGAAGGACTTACTATCGTCAACTCTGACGTGGGAGGGTACAGGGGGCGAAGAATATATTTTTACACTCACACAGGAGAGGTGCTTCTCAGAAGGCTTAGAAAACAAATACCCAACCCGACGTAGCCGGAACCAAACAGGATTTGATTTAACGCCCGGGAATTTCGAAGAAATTCCCTTCCAGTCTCCTCTCCCCCTTTGAAGGGGGAGAGGGAGTAAAAAAGCTGTCAGCGGTCAGTTATCAGCAGTCAGCTAAGAAAAATCAAAGCGTTACTTTAAAAAATGCATCATCCAATAATGATCCTTTTGTATATGACTTTTAATATACAAGGATGATATGCCGGTTATTATGCAAAACCCTGAAAACAGAGGGCTGACAGCTGAATACTGATAGCTGACTGCTGTTTTTTATATTTACATGTACATTTTTTAGAAACCAATATGGCTTTAAAAGTTTGTGAGATATTTTTATCCATTCAGGGAGAATCCCGTTTTTCGGGGTTTCCCTGCATTTTTGTCAGGCTTTCAGGTTGTAATCTTCGTTGTCGTTACTGTGACACCACATATGCATTTGAAGGCGGAGAGTATATGACTATAGACAAAATACTTGAGCGATCAGGGGGAAGTCCTGTGAAACTGATTGAGTTAACAGGCGGTGAGCCGCTTATGCAGAGAGAGACTGTCGAATTGACAGAAAGACTCATTGAAAAAGATTATACTGTATTAATTGAGACGAACGGTTCAATCGACATAGGGGCACTACATAGTAAGACAGTAATCATAATGGATATAAAGACTCCTTCAAGCGGCATGTCCGACAAGATGTTGTTCAATAATGTAAGACACCTGAAAAAATCGGATGAAGTAAAATTCGTTTTGTCCGACAGAAGAGATTATGAGTGGTCATTGGATATTATGAAGAGATACGAGCTGACAAAGAGATGCAATGTGTTATTTTCTCCTGTTTCCAACGCTTTGTCGCCCGATACCCTGGCCGGCTGGATGTTGAAAGATTCATTACATGTAAGACTGAATCTTCAAATGCACAAATATATTTTCAGAGAAAAGGAGGATGGCCTGCGTCTGTAAAGCGGCTGTAAACAGCCGCCGATTCCTACTGCACGATTGGGGAGTGAGAGATGTAAGCAGGCAGCTCCGTTACTGCTCGGGCATAGGTATTGACCGTCATATCGGAGGAACTGAAATCGCCTGAATCCCAAACTTACACCAACCTCAGCATATTAATCAGATCTTTTCTGCTGTATCCGCCCCAACCGCACCAGAAGCATTCCTGTTTGTCTCTAAGTTGTCTTGCCAGGCATGTAGAGACGTCGATGTAAGTTGAGCTGAACTTGCAGTGTCTGTCACAGGAGATATTTGCATTAGATGTAAAAAAATTGTCCAGTGCGAGAAAATTTTTCGCACCATCGATTATTTTCCTTATCATTTTTCCAATCTCCATAATAATTAAAAGTTATTAATTACAAATCGTTAAACAGCTCTATGTTATTTATTGCAAATTGTATTCCAGCTCCGTTGTATGTAGAAAAACGCGGTAAATGCTTACTATTCTTATCGGTTGATAGTCTGAAATTGTGTAATTCCTGCTCACTTAGGGTTGCATATTTACATATTTTGCACAATTATGACAAAAAGTAGTAATTATGCTTTGTCACATTATGATTGGGAAGCGACCGTGGACAGGCGAAACGCCTGTCCTACAGACAATTTTAGCAATTACAGACCGGAGGACAGGCGGGACGCCTGTCCTTATATTGATAAACGTTGCTTTTTGAGTAATGTGACAAAGTAGAAGTAATCACCCCTTTTTATTTACACCACGAGCATCTCACAGGCAACGTTAAATACTTCCTCCGGGCTGATTGAAGCGATGTCGCTTTCTTTTCTGATGTAGCGATGCTTCAGCCCCCAAGGCGCCCAAACAACAGGATCGGACATACCGAAAAGTGTGAGAGTCGGAACATTTAGAGCCGATGAAAGATGGTTGGGCGCACCGTCAAGTGTTATAAACAAGTCACAATGGAGTTGAATGGCGCCAACCTGCTTGATCTCGTTTGTAAATATGATGTGACAATTGCCGGATGTCATTGAAAGCAACTGTTCCGCCTTTGCCCTGTCATCGGGAGCGAATGTTATGAGATGTTCGGAAGAGGGGTAAATCTCCCGGAAATGTTTAATAAGTCCGGAAAAAGCAGATAGGGGCCAACATTGCAAGGGATTACGATTACTGATGTGATAGCCTATGACCGGGCTTCCTGAAATTTTTTTCGAAATAATTTTTTGGGCTGCAAAGTCCTTTGAAGCGGAATCGATTACTACCAAAGGTCTCGGCAGGGTGTTTTCGATGCCAATTGGTTTTAATATGTCCACGACTCGTTCGATTTCGTGCTTTTCTCTGTTTTCACCATGGACATAGATATTGTACAGAAAATCGAGATGACTGAAATCGGGATTGTCCGGGAAATGACCAAGGCGATATTGAGCACCCGATGCATAGGCCGCCTGAGCCTGCCGGCGGCTAAAACGGGAACGGAGCCCGATTGCCAGATCGAAATCCGTTTTCCTCAGAGATTTCAACAGTAGAAACTGTCTCCATGTGGAAAAAAATCTGGATTTGCCGTCTCTGTGTTTGTGCTTTTCATATCTGAGTATTTTATCTATATTGGGATTTCCTTCTGCTATCGCTGCATTGTAAGTACTGGCGAGAAGTGTGATTTCAGCATTGGGACATGCTTTTTTCAGGCACTCAATCGCAGGAGTCGAACAGATGAGGTCTCCTATATGATCGTCCCTTATTACAAGAATATGCCTGATTGTCATCAGATCGGGCACACTCTGTCGGCTTTGCTCCTTAGGCTTCCCAAACACAAGGGAATAGAAAAAAAAAACTAAAAATCTTTTTAATAAACGAATCATTTCCTGTTAATGTCATTAACCTGATCTATGATAGTCGGTCCTTATAAATAAAAGCATTTAGCAGTCAGCTATCAACCATCAGCTATCAGCTTTTTAATTGCAATACTTTCCATGGCAGATAGCTGACTGCTGATAGCTGACTGCTGTTTTTAAATAAAAGGATTTTACTATAAAAGAAACATAAATGCAAGAAGTCGAACGATCTCAAGACAAAAGCCCGTCCGCCATTGAGAACGATGCACTACAAGTCTTTATGAATGCCAATAGCTTTATGAAGTATCTGTTTGTAAAAGTAACCGGCTGCAGGAGCTTTTCCTTAACCTCAATTTGCCTTTTCACTTGAGACGATTTATTAAAATGTTATATATTACTATCAATACCATTAACTTAAGGGGTGAAGCACCTTCCGACGTAAGCGGGTCATGTCTGAGAAGGCGCAGCGAAGCGGCGCCTTCGAGTTTAGCTGCTGAAGGCGGAAGGTGCTTTGCTCCTTAAGTTAATGGTATTGTATTACTACTATTACAAATGGTGTTACCTCACTGTGATATCCTAAGCTGTCTTTTTTACCTGACAAAACAGTCACAAGACAATAATAAAGGAGAGATTTTTATGACCGGAGAATTTTATCTCGACATCGTGACAAAGACACTCATTACAAAAGTATCGGAAGAACTGCTTGCAGGCATGAAGGAGCAGATGAGCGGATATATAAAAACCCTCTTACAGAGCGAACTCCCGAAAATCGTTACAAACAGTTTTAAGTCCGAGGCAGACAGCTTAAAACACTCGGTTAAAGGCAGTCTGTCTGAAATTTCAAAAAGAATTGAACATGTCTCTGACAGTACGGAAGACAATTTTCTAAGGGTATTACCCAAAATAGAGGAAACGGCTCAACTTCTTAAAAGCGAGTCGAATAAAGAGTTGGCTGACGATCTGGAAAACAGATTAACCACTGTTTTAAAGGCTGAGATTGCTCTGAAAACAGATGAAATCAAAGAAAGCGGATTCGACAACGACAGAGAAAAGAGGCTAATGGATTTTCTTACCGAAGAGATGGCTGAAATAAAAGAGTTGTTCAACCGTAAAGACGAAGAACAGAGGGAGTTATTCAACTCCTTTACAGAGATGACTAAACAGCAGACACTAGCTGTAAAAGATACAGCGGAAAAGCTGAAAACAGACATAAAAAAGGAGCTGTCAGTACTGAATGATGGAGTCGGGCTTATTATGAAAAAACCTTTGGAAAGGATGGAAAAAGCGTTAAACGATTTCCCTGACACGTTTTTGGAGAAAAAAGAAATTATAGAGGAAGTAAGAAGCGAAATATCGTCGCTTAAACCGATTATTGAAGAGCAGGGAGTGAAATGGAATTTTTCCGTCAGCAACACACTGATAAAAGAAGTATCCCTTTTGGAACAGCGACTGGATGAGAAACTGCAAAACAGTTTGAAATCCGAAGAGTCGCAAAAGGAGACTCTTCAAAATGAGCAAAAGTCCCTTAGGGAGTTTATTGCGAATAGTTATAAAAGTCACAACGATCTCTTAAACACAATTATGCATGAGAACCTGACTGAATTAACGAAGCAAGTGAACATCTCCGCCGGTAAAACAGAGAAAGTCGGGATTGAAATAAAAGAATCGATTCAAAAGGGAATCGAAGGATCCATGAAAGACCTTACCAAATGCATAGAGGACAACTTCAAAGGGAACTCCAAAGCCTGTGACAGCCGGTACGAGTCGACAAAGTCCATGCTCAATACGACAGAAGAAAAACTTGCCGAACTCTTCAACTCCATGGAGTCCTTTCATATGACTTTATCGGGTTTACTGCCTGAAATAGAGAATAAAACCGTTACTCCGATCAAAGAAGCCGTAAAAGAGACGGATCAGGCGCTGAACGATCGTTTTGAAACTTTTAGAGTAGAGGAAAGGGAAAAAACAAAAGCCCTTGAAAAAGAAATTGCCTCACTAAAGGAGCTGACAGAGAATTCTGCACAGGTACAGTCAGAGTCGATAGTTGTTGTTACCAATGAGCTGGCCGATCTAAAAGAGCGGGCAGACAGGAACATCGAAAAAAACAGCGCCAATAATGAGTTAATAAGTGAAATTCAAAAACACCAGGACTCTGGTCTTTCCGATGTCGGGCAAAGAGTCGAGAAGCTGCTGACAACAATAAACGATCGTCTGGATGCGGCGGAAGAGAAACAAAAAGAGATAAAAAACGAAACCCTTTCCCAATTGAAAACATTTGCAAAGGACAATGCGGAAAAAATGCTTCATGAAGTAAGCGAGGGGAATGAAGGTGTGAAAGGAGACATAGCGGAAATAAAACAGAGCATACATGATGCAGGGGAAGAACAAAGCGATAAGATGTCCGCCATGGTCGCTTCACTGGAAAAATTGTTAACCTCTAAAGAGGAGGAGACCGACAGGGACCACTCGCTTTTTCAAGCTGTAAACGATTTTAAAAATGAATTTCATTTATATGCAGAGGAGCAGATCGAGGTTGAAACCAGACAAAACGATTTTATTAATCGCGTCGTGGAAGACCAATTGAAAAACCGACTGGAAGATATAAAAAAATCAATAGACACAATTAATACAAAGATTGCAGACAAAGACAATTCAACGGAATTACAAATTCGGCAATTGCTTGCAGAGGCCGGAAGCACCATAGAGGAAAGTCTGAAAATACAGCAGAGTATCGAGAATCGGCAAAGAGAAACAATGAGAGAACTCATAGAGAAACAAGCTGCCGGTTTAACGAATAAGATCGATTCCACGGTAACGGCATTAACAAGGGAGATAACGTTTTTTGGAAAGGAGACAACAAAAATTTTAATACGAACAGGAGATGAGCTGAGAAATTTTTTCGTCCATAATTCAGACGGGAAATATG
Organism: Candidatus Magnetocorallium paracelense; assembly: GCA_029001845.1. GTDB lineage: Bacteria > Nitrospirota > Thermodesulfovibrionia > Thermodesulfovibrionales > Magnetobacteriaceae > Magnetocorallium > Magnetocorallium paracelense. The sequence continues at coordinate 13,575 of JAREWP010000091.1, forward strand.
TGGGGTTATATGATCGGTAAATCAATGTCATTAACTTAAGGGGTGAAGCACCTTCCGACAGAAGCGGGTCATGTTTGAGAAGGCGCAGCGAAGCGGAGCTTTCGAGTTTAGCCGCTGAAGGCGGATGGTGCTTTGCTCCTTAAGTTAAAGACATTGATAGGTAAATGTTAAGTGTTAGAATTTCTTATTTACAAATACAACCGGAAGGCGTATTCCGCTGCTGCCACGGCAAGCAATAACATGGAAGCCGGTATTATCTTTTTATAGGCTCCCCAAATATCGGCGCCGAAATATTCTCTGGTGAGAATCAGACAAACATGGACCGGAGAAATCAACACGCCGACATAACCCGATACAAAAGCAAAGGCAAAGGCGTGAGGATCTGCGCCTGCGAGGCTTACAAGCAGAGGGAAAGTGGCTCCTACAAACCCGACAGTTAAACCTGTCAGCATGCCGGCGACAAAGGGCAGAAGGAAAAGAATCGGAGTTATGGGAATTTTGTTTTCTGTCAAAAAAGTGCTGATGTTTTCCACCGCTCCGGTTGACGTAAGCATCTCCTTAAACAGCATAACGCCGACTATCAATATAATAATATCTTTTGAAAAACCGTGCGTAAGCACTTTCAAAAAAGAGTGTAGTCGATATTTATAATAGAGTAACAGCACGCCTGTCATAATTATAAGTGCATAGTGCAGGCTTACCTGAAACAGCATAACCATTGTAATCAGGATGACAATTGGAGAAAAATTCAGGAGTCCCTTTAAATCCATTCTTTCCTTTATTGTAAACGACCCGCGGACCCCTTTCATACCCCATAAAGAGCCTGTTATGAGCATCGACAGAGCGCATATCGAGTTTAAAGTTATTAATGTCCTTAAGTCCACATTAGTAATAAGGGATGTAAGAATTATACCCGGATAGAGCGGGAGCACCAACTCCCAGGGATGACGATACCAGTAATTGGTAAAGGTCTTATCCTCAGGTGTGAGATTCAATCCCTTAGCAGCCTCTCCCACCATTGGGGCTGAAAAATACGCTCCCCCCACAGAAGGCATCATCCCGATTAGCAGAGGCATGGAAACGATAACTCCCCTCTTGTTCCTGAGTGTCCTCTTTACCGACTCCATCATATTGGCCAGCACCTTGTTATCCCTGAGTATCATCTCGAACATACGAATAAAGGCAAGAGTCAAAAGCAGTTCAATCGTGATTCTCGATGTAACAACAGACAAAATCGTTTCTCCCATAATCGATGGACTTACAAAATAGATTACCGAAAGTACGCCCGATGCAGTAATCAGGACAAGGCCGATGTTCCATTTCAACCGCAAAAGGAGCAGAATAATAAAAAAGATTGCTGTAATCCTGGCGATGTCCGTCATCGTCTATTGTAACCTGGAGGTATAAAAATTTTCATCTCGAGATGATGGAATGAAACTCCGATCAAAAAATAAACAATGGACAGTTACGAAAAAAAAAGCTTGTAATAGGGATGGCAGGTTTTGTATTATTGATAGTACAACGTAATGTAACATCTCCATATGTTGTAAAGAACGAGCCCCTACCCCTGCTCGCCGGTACCAGGCATGAATTCAGGCGCATGGCATAGGTAAAACATATTGTCACCTTTTTGCGCACGACTTAATAAGTAATCGTTTACAGTATCACAAATTCAGAACTCATTTGAGTCAGTCCTAAGTCAATATATAACCTTTGAACCCCAAGACCTGTGATGGGCTATTTACAGAATCATTAAATATATATGAGGTAACATGATGACTGAAAAAAAAGAAAAAAAGGGAAAAAAGGAAAACAGCCTGCTTAAACATTTGAAAAAAGATTTTTTCTACGGACTTATCGTTATTCTGCCATTAATTGCAACGATTTGGCTGGTATGGTTTATTATCAATATAATCTCAGGCCCAATAAGCTCTATTTTCGGGCAGAAAATTCCTGTTATTATAAGTTTTTTCATATCCCTCTTCCTGATTGCCGGCATAGGCATTGCTGCAAGGAATTTTCTGGGGAAATTGATTCTCAACTTTATCGAGGATCTTATGCATCGAATTCCCGTTGTCAATACGATTTATAAATCCAGTAAGCAGCTTGTTCATGCCTTCACTCTCAAGGACAGGCAGTTTTTATCTGCCGTATTGGTGGAATATCCCAGAAAAGATGTGTGGGCTCTTGCCTTTGTCACCAGCGACTTCGTAGAGGGTGTAACTGACAAGGATGGTAACGATGTTAGTAAAGGAAAAATTTCTTTATTTGTTCCGACAACTCCGAATCCTACATCAGGCTACTTTATTTTTGTGAACAGGGAGGATGTTATTCCGCTTTCAATGTCTATTGACGAAAGCATAAAGATGCTTATGTCCGCAGGCGTTCTGATTCCCTCCAAAAAGAAAAATGAACAATAATATAAAAATCCGGTTTATCCTGTCTAAATTCGTAACTACTCAGGAATTTAGGCTGAAGACTGAAGGCTGAAGCAAAAGATAAAATGACGTCAGTGCGTCAGCCAATAAAAAAAGTAAAGTTTAACCGATAACACATCTTTTACCTGACAGTCTTCAGTCTATAACTGAGTAGTTACCTAATTTCTTTTTAACAGCAGAACGATTACAAGTATTCCGGTCTCCAACGATCTTTAACGCAACTTAACTTCATTGGAATTATTGAAAGCAGGTTAATCATGAAAAGAGATACAGGGAGGGCATGGATTTACGGAATTAATCCTGTGATGGAAGCCTTAAAATCAGGTAGAAAAATCAGGGCTGTTTACGTAAAAAAGGATAATAATAAACGTCTGAAAGATTTAAGCAAACTGGCTGTTACAAAACACATCCCCCTCAGAAAGGTTGACGATTTATTTTTCAATCGCTTTGGCAATGCAGTTCATCAGTTTGTTTGTGCTTCTGTTGAAACAAAAAAGTTACTTACAATTGAACAATTATATGAGAGGGCCGTAAAAAAAAGCGAACAGGCTGTTTTTATACTCCTTGACAGGATCGAGGACCCGAGAAATCTCGGAGCTGTTTTAAGAGTCGGAGACGGTGCAGGTGTTAACGGAGTGATTTTTCAGTCCATAGGTTCCGCAGGCATCACACCTGTCGTGGAAAAAACCTCGTCAGGAGCTGCCGACACGTTACCTATTGCTGCGGTTCCGAATATTAAACAGGCCATGCGTTTTTTAAAAGAGAAAGATATTTTTCTTATAGGAGCGGCTTCAGAGTCAAAAAAGACTCTGTGGGAAGCAGATATGAGAGTTCCAATAGCCATTGTGCTTGGTTCTGAAGGAAAGGGAATGAGAGTCACCGTGCGCGAGAATTGCGATGAGTTGATAAAAATACCTCTTCTGGGAAAAGTAGATTCACTTAATGTCTCTGTAGCGGCAGGTGTTATCCTGTTTGAATGCCTCAGACAGAGATCGATGTAATTTTAGCCCATTGAAAAGGAAGGCGAAAAAAGCGACAATACCGACAGAGAGAGTGGAGACTGTCAGGCAGGAGATAATCTCGATGCTTGAAGGACGTTCTTTTTCGGTAAAAGATATTTCCCTTGCCCTGAGGATATCGGAAAAGGATGCTTACAGTCACCTTGCCCATATACAACTAACAGTTGAAAAAAGGAAGTTGAAGTTTATTCTGACTCCTGCCGAATGTATGAAATGCGGTTTTATCTTTAAAAAGAGGGAGAGACTAAAAAAACCGGGAAAGTGTCCTCTCTGTCATGGAGAATCTATAACGCTTCCTATGTATTCAATTGAACCTAAAAACAGCATTTAGAGGTCAGCCATCAGCTGTCAGCTGTCAGCTCTTTAATTGCAACACTTTATGGTTCAAAACAGATTCACTCATAAAATGAAGCTTATTATTGGCATAACATCAATTCTTTCCTTAGCTGAAGGCTGACCGCTGATAGCTGACTGCTGTTTTTCGTTGAATAATCCTGTTTAAGGATTTGCTCTATAAATAGACGAATCATAAGGAGGTATTAAAATGAAATGGATAACACGATCCCATGTACATGTTGACAGGGTTGCATGTCCCTGGCTTATAACACGTTTTATCGATTCAGAGGCTGAATTTATTTTTGTACCTAAGAGTCAGGTAATGGATGTCGCTGAAAAAGAGGAGGCCATACCCTTCGATTCCCCTGGAGCGGATTTAGACCATAAAGACAATTTATGCACCTTTAACGTAATTATTGAAAAATACGAGCTTACCGATAAGGCGCTTTTAAGATTAGCTGAGATCGTTAACGCAGCGGACACTAACAGATTGGATAATGATCCCATGGCAGCAGGTTTGGAAGCAATTGCAGTGGGTTTCAGCCTCCGCTTTCCCGACGATAAAGAGAATCTGGAGTACCAGTTCGAGGTTTACGACGCCCTCTATGCATGGTGCCGTCTGCAAGTAGCAGGGAAATAGAAAGATATTGAAGCAAAGTTTGTCTTTAAGTATCTTTTATTCTGTCTTCTGACTCCTGAATTCCAAGACTTGAATAGTTACCGGAATTCTTATAATTCCATACTCAAAGTCATTAACTTAAGGAGCAAAGCACCTTAAGTTAATGGCATTGTTTCTATGCGATGAAAAGCCGATAAAGAAAATGATAAAATAGAAAATGATCGATTGGCACAGGATACTCGGAGTTGTATTAACAGACTATTTTACAGGCAGTCCCTATGAAGTGGAGCTTGAAAAAGACCTTTCCTTGAAGCAGCAGTTTTTGGATGTAGTGATAATAAGAAAAAGAAAAGGAGAGATGAGGGATGTGATATGCGACGGATTTGAGGATTTAAAGGAGTACAATCGTAGATCAATTAATAAAGATGTACGGAAAGGAGGGAATAAAAATGGCCTATACAATGGAAGATTTCAAGAAGGATTATATAAGGGAGAATTTAGGGGAGTTGGA
>JAREWP010000088.1 GCA_029001845.1 Candidatus Magnetocorallium paracelense
CTTAATATCTCCTACAAATCCTAACGCTATCTCTGCAAGGTTTACTGTCTTGACCTTTATCAGAGCTATTATAAATTGAGCCAAAAAATTTATACGTGCTCCGTGCCAATTTATTTTGTTCTCCTTCAGTATCTTCTCTAATTTCTTTACTCTTTTCATGGCGTTAGCTGTTGCTGACGCCATATTTTCTACTAGTTTACTATAAAATGTCTAGTCTATACATTTGTATAGTATTTTTTTGTCCTGTACTTAGAAAAAGAGTTTTAAACTCTCCGTAACCTTCTTTCTCCAGGTCTTCGGCAGGTATGAATCTCAGGGAGGCGGAATTGATGCAGTACCGTAATCCGGACGGTTTGGGGCCGTCTTCAAAAACATGGCCCAGGTGAGAATCCGCCTGTTTACTCCTGACTTCCGTTCTGGTCATAAACAGGCTTTTATCGGTTTTTGTGTCAATATTGTCGCTGACCAATGGTTTTGTAAAACTTGGCCATCCCGTACCTGAATCGAATTTATCAAGAGAGCTGAACAGGGGTTCGCCCGATACAACGTCCACATATATCCCCGGTCTCTTGTTATTCCAATATTCATTCGTAAAAGGGGGTTCCGTGCCGTTTTCCTGAGTAACCTTGTATTGCTCGGCAGTTAATCTCTCTTTCAGCTCTTTTTTACTCATCTTACTGTCAAATCCCTCTGCACAGGAAGCGATCGAAATGTAATATAAAATCGATAATACATAAATAAGTCTCATTAATTATAACCTAACCCGGCGTAGCCGGAACCAAACACGTTTTAAGGCCCAAGGCAACAGGCATAAGTTAATAATATTGTTGCTTTTTTGCGCAAGATTTTATTTATAAGCGACGAAATCAGACAATTAGATCGGAATTCGGCTGTAAAATCAAGCACTTATGCTGCATCGGAGTTCACCGGTTCAGTGTTCAACGCAGCTCTTCTTTGCCTGCGCCCAACTCGCCTTGCCTCCTTGCCTAAGCACTTGCTTTTACACCCTCGGTCCTCGACCTAATTGTCTTTTTAGGACCAATATAATCTTTAAAAAAGCATTTAGCTGTCAGCCATCAGCTATCAGTTTTTAAATTGCAACACTTACGGTTCTAAATACATTTACCCGTAAGGTGAAGCTTATTATTGGCATAAGATCAACACTTTTTTTTTTTTGCTGAAGGCTAATCGCTGATAGCTGACTGCCGTTTTTAGATAATATCTCAAACTTAAGCTATATCGCCTTTTTGATTTTTCCGGAACGAATGCATCTGGTGCAAACATTAACTCTGCGCGGACCACTGTCCGTGACAGCTCTTATCTTTTGCAGATTCGGATGATACCATCTTTTGGATTTATTATTTGCATGGCTTACGTTGTTACCTACCATTTTTCTCTTTCCGCATACATGACAGCTTGCCAACTTTCATACCTCCTTACAATTACTAAAAAATATTCTTCCCTCTTCTGTTTTCCGCCTGAATTTCCAATATAGTTACTTTTATTAACTATTATCAGTCGATTAATTGCAGAAAAAAGAGCTTTTATGATAACATTTCTATTCAATTGATACAAGTTCATGGAGCTGTATTTTTTTTAACCGTTTAGAGGTTTGGAGTTTTGAGATGTCAATGTTGTTTTATCGACCTACATAAGCCTGCTCGCAGGCCGGGTTGTATGAGCGGAATATACTCAAATCCCTCCATTTTGCCCTTTAGTCCATGGACCGGTAAACGGTTTTAAGAAGTTTTGGAAAAGAAAACAGATCGGAGGTCATTGTTTAATGGCAAAAATGAGGGTATACGAACTTGCTAAAATGCTTGAAATAAACAGTAAAGAAATATTGAAGGAGCTCAATAAAATGGGTGTGGAGGTCAAAACACACTCTTCAAGCATTTCCGACGACCATGCCGAAAGGATTAAAAAAATTTTTTCTCCTGTCCAAAAAGCCAAAAAAGAAGGCGGCGCACAAAAAAAAGAGTTTCAGAAAAAAGAGCCCCAGAAAAAAGAATCTCACAGAAAAGAGTCTCAAAAAAGAGAAAATCAGTCGAAAGAAAGGCCTGACAGAGAGAAACAAGGCGAGAAAAAACAGAAGTCGAAAAATACGAAATCCCCGGATACTCCGACTGTCGATAAGAAAAAGCCGCTTAAAAAGGCAAAAACCGAAGAGTACGAAGAGATAGAGATACCTGACAAGTTCAAGAAAGAGATAGAAGTAAAAAAGGTTGAAAAAATCAAATCCAAGGCAAGCATGGAGAGAGCCTTTCAATCCATAAGAAAAATCGAGCAGAAAAAAATATTCGAACCAAAGTACGGTAAAAAAGGCGGGAGAAACAGACCTCAACACAGGCACAGCCCTCAGAATCAGAATCAGAAACAAAAAATTATTACCACTGCACCTCGTAAAAAAGTTATTAAGATTCAGGAAGGCACGACAGTAAAGGAATTTGCAGAGCTTATCGGTCAGAAGTTAGCCGAGGTGATTAAAAAATTCATGGAACTGGGCGCCATGCCTACAATTAATCAGCCCGTTGATATGGATGCAGCCATGCTGATAGCTGATTCCTACGGGATTAAAGTCGAATCGACGACGGTGGAAGACCTGGATGTGGACGATCATGTCGACGATATCTCTCATTTAATGCCGCGTTCGCCTGTTGTAACCGTTATGGGTCATGTAGACCACGGCAAGACCTCTTTACTGGACGCAATCAGAGAGACGAAAGTAACAGAATCCGAGGCGGGAGGCATTACTCAGCATATAGGGGCGTATAAGGTGAATCTTAAGGGAAAGGAAATCGTATTTCTCGATACACCCGGTCATGAAGCATTTACTGCAATGCGTGCAAGAGGCGCCAAGGTAACGGATATAGTCGTTCTCGTTGTGGCGGCCGACGACGGCGTTAAGCCCCAAACAGTGGAAGCTATTAACCATGCAAAGGCTGCCGGTGTTCCTATCGTTGTGGCGGTAAATAAAATCGATAAAGCAGACGCCGATATAGCAAGAGTAAAAAGTGAGCTCTCCGAACACGAAGTCGTACCGGAGGAGTGGGGAGGAAGCAGTATTTTTGCGGAGGTTTCTGCAAAACAACGGGAAGGAATAGAAGAATTGCTGGAAATGATAGTATTGCAGTCAGAGGTGATGGAGCTTAAGGCAAATCCCGACAGACCTGCCAGAGGCGTAATAATCGAGTCAAGACTGGATAAAGGCAGAGGTGCGATCGCTACGGTTTTAATTCAAACCGGTACATTACACATATCCGACTCCTTTATAGCAGGAATTCATTTCGGAAAAGTCAGGGCGTTAAATGATGACGTTGGGAGAAAGGTCGACAATGCCGGCCCTTCGACTCCTGTTGAGGTTGTGGGATTTTCCGACGTACCTAACGCCGGAGATCCTTTCGGCGCCGTTGAGGACGAGAAAAAGGCCAGACAGATTTCTTTGGCGAGAAAGCAAAAGACAATCAAACAGGATGTCGTACTCCCCAGAAAATTAAATCTGGAAGAGATACATTTAAAAATAAAAGAGGGCGAAATTAAAACTTTGAACATCATCTTAAAAGCGGACGTTCAGGGTTCCATAGAGGCGATCAAAAGTTCTTTGGAGGATATTAAACATACCGAGGTAAAGGTAAAAGTAATACATACCTCAGTCGGGGGCATTAACGAGTCCGATATCATGCTGGCTTCGGCGTCAAACGCCATTGTTTTGGGTTTTAATGTTCGAGCCGATATAAAAGCCGTAAAAATAGCTGAAGCCGAAGGCATCGATATAAGATTTTATACGGTTATTTACGATGCTATTAATGACATAAAGAAGGCTCTGGAAGGTATGCTCGAACCGACCCTGAACGAAAAGGTGCTCGGACTTGCAGAGGTGAGGAAAACTTTCAGTATCTCTAAAATAGGAACAATAGCCGGCTGTTACGTTGTAGAGGGGGCTATTCACAGGTCGAGCCACGGAGTCAGGGTGATAAGAGACAATATCGTTATTTATAATGGTAAAATCGCCACATTAAAGAGATTTCAGGAGGATGTGAAAGAAGCACAAACCGGTTATGAGTGTGGGATTCTCGTAGAGAATTTCAATGATATAAAAGTAGGGGATATGCTGGAAAACTACATTATCGAAAAGATATCCACAAAGCTTGAATAGAAAAGCCGTCGGTGATTGCCTGATTATCGGGAATTTTTTCCGTCCCTTAAATTGTTCCTCTCAGTCGGGATTTTCCGTCAAAATCCTTTAATACAAACCACCGAATCCTGACCCCTGTGAATAGTTACTTATTTATTTCTCATGGTTATTGGCGTACTGACTCTCGATCTTTTTATTTCGGACTCCCATTCTCTGAAATCTAAGAGATTTGTGTTGAAGTCTTTAAAAGACCGACTCAGAAGGAAATTTAATATTTCCATATCGGAAGAGCCAAATGACCTGTGGCAGAGGGTTTCTCTTTTTACCGCATGTATCTCGACAGATACCCGGCATCTGAACAGTGTGCTGGAAAATGTAAAGAAAATGGTGGAAAAGGAAACGATGTTGGAAATACTGGATTATTCGGTAGAGATTCTTTAAGGAAATGTTACCTTATAAACGATCGCAAAGAGTCGCCGACCTTTTAAGGCAGGAGATATCAGTAATAATTCTGGAGAGAGTTAAGGACCCCCGTTTAGGTTTCTTAACAATTACGGACGTTACCATGACAGATGACCTTAAAATCGCCAGAATTTACATAAGCGCATATAAAAAGGAAGAGACTGAAAAAACCTTGTCCATATTAAGCTCTGCTTCAGGCTTTATAAGGAAGGAAATTTCAAGAAATGTAAGACTAAAATATATCCCCTCGTTGGAATTCTATGAAGATGGCTCGCTTGCATATGGAGATAAAATTGACGACTTGCTTAATAACATTTAGCTATTGGCATTCAGCGAAGAAATATCAAAACATTAAGAGATAAGCAAGCATCACCGAACGGGTGAGTGTGTTTTTGCCGGCAACTCATTCCAAATAGGGAGCTGATAGCTGAGTGCTTTTTTTTAGGTTAAATTGAAATATTCCTTATTTAAGGAGAGTGTTTAAAAGATGAATCCACCTGTTGAACTGACGGACAGACTGATAAAGGGCGACAACTTTTTTCTCGCGGCGCACATAAATCCTGACGGAGACGCCATAGGTTCTATGCTGGCTCTGGGCGAAGCCCTTTCCGCATTAAAAAAGAACTTCATCTTATACAGCCGCGACAGGGTGCCCGAGAGTTACAAGTTCCTTCCCGGTCTGGAAAGAATTACCAACTCCATTACTCATCGTACGACAAAAGAATATACTTTGATTCTTGTCGATTGTAATGTCCCTGAGAGGGCCGATATTAAAAATATAAGCTTTGCCGGATCTATGGTAATTGATCACCACCTGAGAGAAAAGGATTTTGGAGACTCTCCCTGGATTGTCCCCCAAGCCTCTGCAACGGGCATACTGATGTTTTACCTCATAAGGGCGCTGAATGTTTCTGTTACCGAGACAATGGCTTCCTGTCTGTATACGGCCATATCTTACGATACAGGGACATTTAGGTATCCAAACACAAACACCGAAGTCTTTGAAGTTGTATCGGAGCTTATAAAAGCTGGCGCTGATCCTTCGTATATTGCCGATTGCCTGTATAATTCATGGAGCGAAACCAGGTTCAACCTGCTCAGAAAGGCCCTGAACACAATGGAGATTCATTCCGATGTGGCAATAACCGTAGTTGACGGTAAAATGATGAACGATACCTCCTCATCTCCCGAGGACACTGAAAACTTCGTTAATTTTCCGAGAATGATGAAGAGCATAAATGTATCGGTTTTACTAAAAGAGGCTGAGAAGAACTTTTGGAGGGGGAGTATTCGTTCCGTTAAATCTTTCAATGTGGCGAAAGTTGCATCGGAATTCGGAGGAGGCGGCCACAAAAATGCGGCAGGTTTTAAAGTACATGGAGATATAAAAGATATAAAAAGGAGGCTCCTGGAATATATAAACAAAGACAGAAAGCGAATGTAGACTAAAAATCGGTTTACGGTTGACAGTTTACGGTTAAAGGTTTCAATATATTTTTTAAAATTACCGTAAACCATGAACCGTGAACTGTCAACCGTTTTATCATGGACTGTGTTATAAATATAAATAAACCGGAAGGTTTATCCTCATTTAAGGTCGTAAACAAAATCAGATATTCTCTAAATCTCGCCAAAGCAGGCCATACCGGGACTCTTGATCCTATAGCCGGAGGCGTTCTTCTTCTTTGCACCGGAAGGGCTACAAAAATATCGGCCTTCCTCTCATCTTTGGATAAAGAGTATTTATTCACTATGAAGCTCGGCTCTCAAACAGACACTCTTGACAGAGAGGGAAAGGTCATTAAAGAGTCTGATGCCTCTTTTGTAACGGCAGCACTGATAGATGAGGTTTTAAAAAGCTTTACAGGCGATATCTCTCAGGTTCCTCCCATGTATTCGGCTGTCAAGTATAAAGGCGCCCCTCTATACAAACTTGCCAGAAAGGGATTAATCGTGGAAAGGAGAGAGAGATCGGTTTCGATTTACAGTATAGAAATGGTGGATTTTAAAAATCCTATGTTAACTCTTAAGGTATCCTGCTCAAAAGGAACTTACATAAGAGTGTTATGCAGTGATATCGCTGAAAATATTGGTACCTGCGCCTATGTCAACTCCCTGGTGCGCACCAGAGTCGGAGAATTCTCCATTTCCGACGCCCTGACCCTTGAAGATATTGAATCTATGGACAATATATCGAACTGCGACTCTTCCGGTTTCTATTCGCCTGACAGAACACTTTGTCATCTACCCGAGCTTTTTCTTTCCGGAGAAGAAGAAATAAGAAGCGTTTTAAACGGAATGAGTATTGAAAAAAATTGTTTGAAAAGCGGTCTTTACAGAGTAAAAGACGAGTCAGGGACCCTGATAGGAGTCGGAGATGTAATAGAGGACAGGTTAAAATTGTCCACTATGCTGGTCAAAAATAATGAATACTTAAAGCAAAAATTTAACTATTTTACCTAAATCATTAAAAAATATAAAAAAAGCTTGACAAGATTGTCGTATTATGTTAAAGATTAGCTACTATGTTTTTTCCTTTTAAGTCAAAAGACGTTATAGGGCTCGATATTGGGTCAGGTTTTTTAAAGGCCGTAAAGTTAAAAAAGTCTAAAATCGACTATGAACTGGAGCTTTTCGAGTTTATTCCCATACTGCCCGATACAATCATCGACGGGGCCGTTAACGAGCCGGAGAGGCTGGTCGAAGCGTTAAAAGAGCTAAATAAAAAAGCAGGATTCGGCACAAAAAAAGTCGTTATTTCCATATCCGGCCATTCTTCTGTAATCATGAAAAGGATTTCCATTCCCGAGATGACCGAAGAGGAGCTTAATGAGTCTATAAGGTTCGAGGCCGAACAATACATGCCCTTCGATATTGACGAGGTGAACCTGGATTTTCAGATCATCGGGCCAAGCATTGAAGAGGAAGGACAAATGGAAGTCATTCTGGTGGCTGTTAAAAAGGACATTATTGCTGAATATGTCAAAGCAGTTACTGACGCCGGTCTGCATCCCGTAATTGTCGATATCGACGCATTTGCCATCGAAAATATGTATGAAATCAATTACGACATAGAAGAAGGTAGCAATATTGCCCTGATTCATGTAGGCGCCGGCTCTATATTAATAAATATTCTTAAAAACGGAGTCGCCGCCGTAGCCAGAGAGAGCTCGATGGGCAGTAATGTGCATACAGAGGCCATTTCTTCGGAGTTTCAAATTCCTTATGAAGCGGCTGAAAAGCTTAAAAAGGGAGAAGCTGTCGAGGGTATTTCGCCGGAAGATGCAGAAACGGTCATACAAAACGCCTCCGAAGAAATCATAGCTGAAATAGTGCGCTCCCTGGAATACTTTATGACTACCTTCAGCAATGAAAATATCCAGGAAATCGTATTAAGCGGAGGGGGAGCACTTATTAAAGGTTTTGACGAATTGTTGTCGGAAAGGACCGGTATAACGGTTAGAATAGCCAATCCTTTTATGAATATAAGGCCCGGAAAAAAGATCGACCGCGCTTTGATCGAAGATATCGGCCCATTGGCCGCTGTGGCTGTGGGACTTGCTTTACGAAGGGTGGACGACAGATGATCAGAGTCAATTTACTGGGTGTTCCGAGAAAGCCGGTTAAGCCGGGGAGTAAAATTTCCCTTCCTGTTCCGATTATTGTGATGGTTTTGTTGCTTCTTACATCTTTAGGCGTATGCGGATACTTTCATGTAAATATAAACGACAGAATCAAAGAGCTGACTGCCCAAAAAAATTCGAATAAAAACAAACTCGCCGCTCTTCAGAAGACTCTGGGGGAGCTGACGAACTTCGAAAGTGCTGTCACACAACTGGAGGAGAAGCGGAAAACAATAGAGAATCTAAGTAAAGATCAGAGTCTCCCTGTAAGGGTGTTGGACGAAGTAAGCAGACTGTTGCCCGAAAATATGTGGCTTTTGTCTATGAAAATAACAAACAGAACTCTCTCTCTGAAAGGTACTGCCTATACAAACGACGAGATTGTCGCATACATTGTTGAGTTAAAAAATTCAAAGCTTTTTATAAAAGAGAGCGTTGAGTTGAAACAATCCAAAGAGCGATCTGTCGCTCTGGAGACACAAGGGGATATATCTCTCTATGATTTCGATATAATTGTGGAGATTTCGACATAATGAAAAGCGGAATAGACACTCTGCACCCTGCTGTTAAAATATTGATAATGATTCTTCCGGCAATTCTCATTGGCGCGGGATATTACTATTTTATGTATATACCTAAAACAGAGGAAATCACCAAATTGAAAGGCGATATATCCAATCTGGAAAAAGAGATAAAAAAAGCGGAATTCAAAGTAAAAAGGCTTCCCGAAGTGAAAGCGCAATATGAAGAGATGAAAAGGGAATTCGAAAGGTTAAAAAAACAGCTCCCCGAGGAGAAAGAGGTCTCTGATCTTCTGAAACATGTATCCGACCTGGGTATCGAGACCGGGCTGAAAGTTTTGCTTTGGAAACCGATGAGTAGAATCACTCATTCCAGCGGACTGGTATACGAGATACCTGTCAACGTCTCCATGAGAGGTTATTACCACAACTTAGGGGTATTTTTCAGCAAATTGACCGGTTTAAAAAGAGTGGTCAATATCAAGAACATTTCTCTTGGAGGGGCGGCGCCCGAAAAAAGTCAGGCTCTCATAAACATCAAATTTCATGCAGTGACTTATTCCGCCATAGAAGGAGACAGTGCAACTGCCGGTAGCCAAAAAGGCCGAAGGCGAGGAAGGAAGTAGTGTGTTGAAAGAAGCAGGTTTTATAAAAATATTTTTTGTCCTGTTTACTCTGGCAATTTTCCTGACTGGTCCGAGAGCCTCTCTATTGCAGGCCCAACCGGCTCCGGTCGAACAAACAAGCGCTAAAGATACCGACAAGACGGAAGAGGTAGAGGCCCTTGTGAAACCTTTGACAAGAAATGTTTACCAATACGAACCTGCCGGAAGAAGAGACCCTTTCCTCTCGCTGCTGGAAGTGGCGAAGAAAAAAATGAAAGAGAGAGTCAGGAGAAGCCTCTCTCCACTGGAAAATTACGATCTTTCAGAGGTAAAGCTTTTAGGAGTCGTATATGACGGAAAGGAGTATTACGCATCGATCGTGTTACCTGACAGCAGATCTTTTACAATTAAGAAAGGACACGGACTGGGCATGTTCGGAGGAAGGGTGAGCGAAATATTTCTTGACAGAGTTGTCGTTAAGGAGCAGGCGATAGATCACAGAGGCAAGGCCTTTACAAAACGACGAGTACTGACATTGAGACAAGAGGATGAAGAATGAGGGAGGTTTTTTTTATTCCCCGATACTTATTTATTTTCCCTGAACTCCGACACAACTTCGTTTTGTTGACCATACCTGTTTTACTTCTTTACGGTTGCGCCGGTCCCGGGAAGGAAGTCAAATTAGACGCGAACAAATCCATCGAAGCGCATAAACGTTTAAATACAATTACATCGATCGAACTAAAAGACAAATCTCTTCTGATTACAACGGATAGTCCATTCGAATACCGGATATACAGCCCTGAGGATCCTTTTAAAATCATCGTGGAAATGGATGACGTAGATTGCGGCGTATACATCGGGGAAATCGTTTCGCCTGAAAAAAATATCTCCACGATTTTACTTACACAAAGGAGTGTACCCCGGGCCGGGACAAAGATGGAGATCACTCTTTCATCACTTCATGAATTTACTCACTCATATTCCGATAACACTCTCACTATCGCATTAGAGGAGATAATGGAAACGGTAAAAGAACAGGTCATGGAGGATATTGAGCTGTTGCCCCGTCTCTCCGAGGCCGACATTCCTTTACTAAAAGATATTGAACCGCCTCTTCCTGCGAAAAACATCATCGGCCTCAGCATGGAACATGCTCCCGATGCATTAAAAGTCATTCTCTACGGAGACGGCTTTTTCGTACCCGATGTTTTTAAATTAAAAGACAGAGTCGTAGTCGATATACCGAATGTGGCTATTTCGGCTTCAAAACCGGAAAAGCTCTACGCCCCTCTTAAAAAAATAAGATGGGCCGAACACAAAGAGAAGTCCAGAATCGTCTTTGATCTTAAAAAAGAGGTAGCCCATATGGTATTTCCAATGGGAGAGAGTGCGATTCTTTTATTGGCCGAGCCTGAAACGATAGAGTCGCATGCAGGAAAACTTATTGCGTCAACCGTGAAATATCGGAAACCTGCGCCTGAAGAAAAGATACCGCTCGACAACAAATTGATCTCCCTCGATTTTCAGGATGCAGACATAGTCCCTATCTTTAAACTGCTCACTGAAATCAGCGGATATAACATCGTCGTCCATCCCGATGTCACCGGTAAAATCACAATGAAACTTACAGATGTACCATGGAACAAAGTGCTCAATCTGATTTTGAAGTCACATAACCTGGATAAAGACGTTGATGAAAATATTATCAGTATAAGCCCGTCGCAGGCATTTCACAGTGAAGGAGAGGTCACCGACAAACTTCGGGAGTCCGTAATTATTGAAGATTTTAACGTTAATATAGAAAACAGCGACTTGTTTAAAAAATACATCGACAATCCCGCCGGATTCTCGGCAAAAGGTAAAATCAGTATTGACATGAATATCTCTTTTTCATCGAAAGATGATAACTCAAATACAGAGGATGAAAATACCCTACAAAAACAGGAGGTTTTAAAATAAATACCATGATAAACACTCCGAATAGAGGAGGAAGCATGAAGAATTTTTTATTTCTTTTGATTTTATTTCTATTTACAGGTTTCGGTTGCGTAACGGTCGACGAAAAAACCGATTCACCTGGAGACGAGCCTGAAGCCGTTCCTAAAAAGGAGAACACAATTACCTCTCTTAAGATAGAAGATTATTCGATTAAAGTCGGTTTCAGTGACTTCGTCGATTATCAATTATATAAGCCCGACGATCCTTTTAAAGTAATTGTAGAGATGAGGGACGTAAGCCCGGGGGACTTCAGAGGTAGAACCGTTTCCGAAAGAGACGGTATTAGCGAAGTAGTTATCTCCGAAAAACTGATCCCCCACATTATGACTGTTTTAGAGATCACAATGACCTCGCCCGGTGCAGTGGAGCATTCGACTGCTGGGAAAGAGCTTACATTGTATATAGGAAAAACCGGAGATATTTACGGAGATAATCTTAATACCGGCGAAGAAGAAGAGACTGACGACCCCCTTGAAGCAATTATTCTCGAAGATTCCGGCGAGGGAGAAAAAAACGGCGACACCTTTGAAGCGATTAGTGCGGAATATTCCGAAAATGTCGAGGAACGGGCCTCCTCTAAAGGGACAGAAGACGGTTCGTCATCAGCTACGAATATCTACAATGTGAATTTTGTCAGAGAGCCTGAAGCCGTCAGGGTCTCGTTTCTCGGTAACGGTCATATGATACCGGAAGTTTTTTATTACAATAACAGACTTATCCTTGATGTGCGGGGAGTGAAGATAGAGACGCCCCTTCCCCATGAAGTTGCAGCCCCCATGGAGGGGTTAAGATGGCGCTCAGATGAAAATAAAGCTACTATTGTTATGGATCTCAGAGACGGCACGGAATACAAGGTAGTCTCAGGCGATAATTCCGTCGATGTATTTTTAAAGCATTCCGATCTTGACCTGATAAGCCCTGTCAGTGACTCACTTTCTCTGAAAAAGCCCGTGGCTAAAGAGGAAGACGATTCTGTAATTACCTCAGAGAATATGCCTGCATTTAAGGACGGAAACTATACCGGCCAAAAGATATCGCTCGATTTTCAGGATGCCGACATCGTGCCGATATTTAAGCTTTTAACCGATGTCAGCGGATATAATATTGTCGTTGATCCCTCGGTAAGCGGTAAGATCACCATGAAACTCTATGATGTCCCCTGGGATCAGGCCCTTGACATCATATTAAAAACCCACGGTCTGGATAAATCCGTTTTCGGAAACATTATCAGGATTGCTCCTGCATCGGTTTTTGACAAAGAGCGAGAGGAAAAAATCAGATATCTCGAGACTGCCGAAAAAACGGAAGAGCTCATCAACAGGATATTCCATATCAATTACGCCGATCCCGAAGAAGTAAAAACTTTTTTAACAGACGCCAATATTCTCTCTCCCAGAGGGAATGTCAGTGTCGACAAGAGAACCGGTTCTTTGATTATTAAAGATTTGAAAAGCAATATGACTAAAATAAAAGAGCTTATAAACAGACTTGACAAGGCAACCCCCCAGGTATTGATAGAAGTAAGAATTGTCGAAGTTAACGAAGACTTTTCTCATACCTTTGGGATTGACTGGGGATTTTTCACTCAATCCTATGACAACCGCATCGGTTTCGGAGGCACATTGACCGGACTGTCGGGCAATAACTTTTTGACCGATTTCCCGACCTCCATTGGTAACGCCGGTACGGGACTCACGTTGGGGTTCATTAACACCGAGAGGACTTTAGGACTCGATCTCAGGCTTTCGGCCCTGGAATCTATCGGTACAGGTAAAGTGATTTCCAACCCGCGCATACTGACTCTCGATAATGAGTCTGCTACCTTTTCACAAGGCCGCGACATTCCATATCCTGCGATCGATACGGAAAGCGGCACAGTAACCGCTTCCTTTAAAGATGTCTCTATCTCCATCATGGTGACTCCTCAGGTGACGCCTGACAACTCTATATTAATGAGCGCGCAAATATCGAAACAGGATCTGATCGAATTCACGACAATAGGAGGAAGCGATACGCCTGTAACCTCTACGCTCAATACATCCACTCAGGTGCTGATCAATAATGGCGAAACGCTGGTTCTTGGAGGAATCTTTAAAAAGGATGAGAGAGCAAGCGAATCGGGTTACCCTGTTTTAAAGGATCTCCCTGCAGTGGGATGGATGTTTAAAAATCAGTCACGAGACACGCTATCCAGTGAAGTGTTGATATTTATAACACCGAGGATTGTTAATTGACGATTGAGGGATTTAAGTATTTAATTGCGAATTCCTAAATTGTTTTATAAAATTTATTTCAGGAGGATTTGATGAAAAAGAGTTTACCACTATTATTGGTATCGATGATGGTATTAATTATTTTGCCCGGTTGCGGCGGTGGAGGAGGAGGGTCCGGCTCACCTGGAAGCAGTGGTTTTGAAGATGTGGGAGCGAGCATTACAATCACCTCGTCATCTCATTCCGATCCGGCCGGATCGGACAGCTGGCAGATAGATTTGACTCAAAACAATTGTGATGGAGAACCTGAGGATTGGGGTGACGATTTTGCAGTGCTTGGTTTTGCCGCTGAATCGTATGACGAAAATTTTCCCTCAGGAACACTTTTTATAACCTCCTACACAGTGGAATATACGCCACAGCTCTTCGAATTATCCCTTCCTCCTGTTAATAAATACGACCTTACTACCAGTGTCGCCATCTCTCCTGACGGTAGCGCGGAAGCCACTTTTTTAATTTTAGATGCTGGCGCCAAAATTGAATACATGGAAGATCTTAACAGTGGTCTTTACGACTCCCTTGGGGAGGATCCCTATTTATACGATTTAAAGATTACCTTTTTTGGCGATGATGAGTTTGGGGAAGATTTTGACTTTAGTTTTAATACAACCATCGAATTCGGGCACTACAATAAGTGCTAAAAGTTTTATTGTTTCAATCTTGAAAAAGAGAATACAACATTTTATATCCCCGGAGGTTATATTTATGGGAATGCAAAGTTTTTTCAAAAGCGAATACTCAGGGAAAGCCAATAAAACAATCGTACGATTTTCTTATTGGCTCCTTTCTTTGATTACAATGATATTTATTACTACCTGTGGAGGCGGCGGCGGTTCGGGAGGAGACTCCTCTCCGGAAGGGACGGAACAGGATGTGGCAAGGAACATAACTCTTTCGATCGAATCCACTGTCGCCCGGATTAATATGCCTACTGCCCTGACAGCCCTTATCACCGATAATAACGGCGATCCCGCCGATGGCGTGGAAGTGCTTTTTGCCATTACACTGGGAAGCGGCGAACTGAGCGATGGCGCATCAGGCGGTTCCGCAGCAGATGAGAGCGTTTTCGAGGCAAGCGCCGCTGATTCTCTCAGCATAGTTACAGACGGCAACGGCCAGGCCAAAGTATCGGTAACCTCGGCAAGTTCAGGTTATATTACCATTGAAGCAAGCACTGATAACGGCCTCCTGATGAAACGCTCCCTCTTTATTACAACAGAAGATGTCGAGTTTACTTCTGATGATCCCTTTACTCCTATTTATGTGGTTGTGGAAGCCGATTCCGACTTTGACGGTGTGTATAATGAAGACAACGACCTGAATATATGTCAGGAATCCGAGAACATTGCCGTTGAGATTCGGACAAAGACTTATATTATGGACATGCTCGTAACCGAAGGGACAACGGTAGAGGATATCGCTTATGAAGATATTACGGTAAAAGTTCAGGCCGATGTCTCTTCTCTGGTAACATTCGATGTCTCTTTACCTCAGAACGGTTGCGATCAGGCCACCTCATGCCTGGATTCTTCAGGTGCGTCAGCCTCTTCATCGCCGGTCTGCACCGATCCGTGTAACTGTGTATGTTATGACAGCAGCGGCGAAGCAACGGGAGATACGCCTATAGGAGACGGAACCTACGATCTCGCCATTGCCTCTTATAATTCCTCCGGAGAGGGTATAACCAGACTTTTTATCGATTGTCCCGATACGACGTTGGGTATGAATCTGAATATACTGGCCTTTACGGACCCTGTATTTATAGATTCTTTCGATACTTCCTATCAGGGTAACGGAGGACTCTCTCTGTATATGGAGCCGGTTACGATAACGAATATTGATTTAACTGCAGATTCTACAACATTGGAAACATCGGAGTCCTTTACGGTTACGGCAAGGGTAGACACAAACTGGGGTGTAGGAACGGCGCCTGACGGTACGATCGTACAGTTCACAACGGACTGCGACGGCGATATCTCTTCCATTGTGGAGACAACCGGCGGAGAAGCCGTAAAGAGCTTTAAAGCGCCGGCCATAGTACCTGCAGACGGAGAATGCACTGTTACTGCAGAAGTAGGTGATATAACCACTTCCATCGATATTACGGTAATAGACGATTCCGTGGAAGATGTGCTGACCGTGGAACCTTCCTCGCAAACCATAGAAGACGCAGAGCTCGGAACAGAATATTCATTCGTTATTTCCGGCGGAACAGCGCCTTATACTGCAATTTCCGATAACTCGGCAGTCGTTTCGGTCAGTCTTACCGACTCGACTATTACTGCTACACTTGAGAGCCTTCCGGCAGAAGATATGATTGTTACAATAACGATTTTCGATTCCGAAGGCGATTCAACGATAATTACCCTCAATGTTTCCGGCACGGAAGACATTGCTCTCGATATAGTGCCCGAAACAGTTATTGTCAGAGGACAGACAGGAGTTACCTCTCTGTATGGAGATGTGGAGTTCACCATTATCGGCGGAGTTCCTCCCTATGTCATATCCTGGGATATACAGAATAACTTCGTAGACAATGAAGCTTCGCCGGTGGTAACATCGTCTTCGACATTTACGATGCAGACCACAATCGATTGCCCGGATTCAACGGACGTGGAATCTACGGGAACGGATTATGACACGACAATCACCGTCGTTGACTCCGAGAACAGCAGCGATACAGCAACCTATAGCATCGACTGTCTGGGAGAGACGGAGTAGAACGAGATTCGGATAAGGAGAGGCGTTGCCTCTCCTTATTGTTTTTTTGCCGCAGATTTCACAAATTTACAATATATTACAACCATGCTTGACCCGGCATAGCCGGAACCAAAGAAGATTTAACCACAGTTTCAAAGAGGCAGGTATTATGGGCATGTTTAAAACGAAAGTAACTACTCAGGCAAGAGGCTGTATTGTTTTTTCACTTACTCTCATAATGTGTATGATCGCTAATATATTATTGGCCGACAATTCCGGCTCAACAAAAAACTTCGTTCATAAGCCTCTTACCGACAGTTATACATGCACTACCATCACGCTCGATGTTTTAGACTGTCCTTCAACAGGCGATGAAGAAAAAGAACGTCTGGCCGAAATCGTCTTTGTCTTCGATACAACGGGAAGTATGGGAGGGGAAATAGAGGATATGCAAAACGCCGTTATTTCATTTACCAATACCTTATCGGAATCCGGTATCGATTATAACATCGGCCTCACGGAGTACAAAGACTTTCCCACAGGTTCCTGCGGCGACACCGATGATTTTGCTTACAAGATTTATAATGACGGCAATCTGGTTTCCGACGTAAAGACCGTTCAGGGGTGGATAGAAAGCCTTGAAGCCTCCGGTGGCGCGGATTTGCCGGAGTCTCTTTTGGCCGCTTTATCGCACACCGTGGAAGACCAGAATTGGAGTTCTTCTTCGAATAAAGTAGTCATTATAATTACCGACGCCGCTCCTCATGCAGACGGTGACGAGTGTAATGTGGAAGGTAACCGGCTGGATGATATAATCTCTTTGCTTATCAACCAAAAAATTACAACCTATGCCGTAGGCCCGGACAGTGCGACAGACGAATACGGATACACTTCGATACTTAGAATGACGGAAGAAACAGGAGGCGAATTTTATGAAATCAGAGGTGAAGACGATTTTGAGGACATTATAGATACGATCGCCGAAAGTATCCGTTGTACTTTTTCCGTGGAAAGAGACTCTCCTGGTATCGTTGACTCCTTCGATTCGCCGGCGTCAAGCCCCAGAGGACTTACCTATGACGGAAAATACTTATGGAACGTAGATTATGACAAAGACATGATCTACAAACTGGATACCTTTGGCAATATAATACACTCCTTTGACTCGCCCGGATCGGAACCGTCGGGATTAGCTTATGACGGTACATATTTATGGAATGCCGATATGGAGACAGGCATGGTATATAAGCTGGACACAACCGGTCAGGTTATCGAATCCTTCGAGTCGCCCGATCTCAGTCCCAGAGGCTTGGTTTATGACGATACTTTTCTGTGGAACGCCGATCCCACAGAGGATTTCATATACAAAATCTCAGCTGCCGATCATTCACTTATCGACTCTTTCTACTCACCATGGCTGGCGCCTACAGGACTAACTTATGATAACGAAAACGCTTATCTCTGGCATGCCGATCAATCGTTGGATAAAATATTCAAATTGGACACATCAGGCGAAATACTCTATTATTTCGACTCTCCCGGTACAAGCCCTAAGGGACTGGCCTTTGACGGCGCCTACCTGTGGAATGCCGATTCTCGTTGTGACATGATTTATAAGATTGATTTAAACGACATAACATCCGATGACTGCGAATATACGTTATCGAAAATGAGAGAAAATTTAAGCGCCACAGGCGGAACTGTAAGGGTAAACATTACTACGGGAATCAGTTGCGCCTGGACGGTGAAGAGTGATTCCTCCTGGATATCGGTGACTTCAGGAACCGATAACAGCGGAAGCGGAACCGTTACATTCACTGTAGACGAAAACAGCAGCGAACCGGAACGGTCCGGGAGTGTCATAATAGGCGAACAGACTTTTGTAGTAACTCAGGATCCTGCTCCCATATTGATAAATTCTTTTGATTCCCCGGGCTCCGCTCCCAGAGGTTTGGCCTATGACGGTGCATATTTATGGAATGTAGATTTCGATAGTGACAAGATATACCGATTGGACAGTTCCGGAAATATTACGACTTCCTTTGATTCACCTGCTTCCGAGCCGTCAGGCCTTGCTTACGACGGCAGTTTCCTGTGGAACGCTGACAGCGGAACAGGAGTAATATATAAATTGGACACGTCGGGAAATATTGCAGCCTCTTTTAATGCTCCCGGTTCGAGTCCCAGAGGGCTGGCCCATGACGGAACTTACCTGTGGAATGCCGATCCGGTGACGGACAGAATTTACAAGCTGGACAGTTCCGGCAATATCGTTGATTCCTTTAGCTCTCCGGGCCCGGCCCCTATCGGTCTGGCATACGATGGCGCCTATTTGTGGAACTCAGACCAGTCTGACGACAAAATATACAGGATCGATACGTCGGGAACTATAATCGATTCCATAGATTCCAGCGGCTCAAACCCTAAGGGACTGACCTTTGACGGTCTTTATCTGTGGAATGCCGATTCAGGTGACGATAAAATTTATAAATTGGATGTAGATACATCCATACCGAGTGAAGCCGACCCTGTCCCTGATATCAAAGTTAACGATTCAGACGATCCGATTACTGTTACAACAGACGACGCCATATCGATCTCCATAGAATTGCAATCTTTCAGTTATAAAGGTGACGACGCTGACTGGTGGCTGGCGCAAATCGACCCTGAAGGGATGTTGTATTATTTAAGCGGTGATACTTGGAACTCCGATACTCAGCCTTTATATCAACAGGCATTGTACGATTTCGAATCGACCGATATTGCTTCTCTCACTGACCTGTCGGAAGGAGTGTATATATTCTATTTCGGCGTGGATTTAAATATGGACGGCCTCGTAACTTACGACAATCTCTTTTACGATTATGTTACGGTAAATGTAGAGGATTAGAAACTACAGACATTTCGTAAACCGATCCGCCGCTTTTTTCTTTTTTCTTTTCTCTTTTGTCTCCTGAATTCCAATTCCTGAACGTTTAACAGTATTTGAAAATAAGAGACGAAATGTTAGAATACGATAGAGATGTTCAGAGAAGATATATTCGATAAGTGGCTCGATGAGGAAGCACAAAGAGTTTTAGAAAAACTCAGGGACAACGAACCCCTCACGCAGGACGATAAGCTGATTATTGTGATTAAGGGACTAACCAATCACATATTTCATATCGACACGGAGTTGAGAGAAGATATTAAAGAACTCCGTATAGATATGGACAAACGATTCGAGCAGGTAGATAAGCGCTTTGAACAGGTAGATAAACGATTTGAACAGTTTGAAAAACATTTCGAAAAGATGACTGATGAAATTAAGAAAATCTATCAAAGCGTCAATTCCCAGACCTGGAAGATGATAGGAGCAGTCGGACCGATAGTGTTGTTGGACAGATTTTTCGAGGTTTCAACAAATAGAATTATGTTCTTTTAAGTTGGGTTGGCTTAAAGCTTATTAACCAAAAGCTCTTTCTATTGCGTATGTTTGAATAATAGTCTGATTGGTTAGGTGGGGTATAGAGCAACATCGTTGCATCTTCTAAGCTAAGCACCGGTATTTGAGAACAGATCATGGTGAAGGATTTCAGTTCAGTTTTCATTTGTTTCTACACTTTGCCTCTTAAAATGAATTTCCCGGTTTTCACTACCTCGTTCCAATCTTCCGGGGTAATTTCCTCCTCATACAAATCAAAGGCGTATTGCCTGAGGATGTCGAGAGTTATTTTTTTTGAATTATTCATCATGGCCCAGGTAGTCAGTTCGGAGAGGTGGTTCATAAAAAGCTTTGGATTACCCTCTGCCATCGAATGTGTGATCTCAATGACTCCCTTTTCGAATAAATCTTCGATATTTCCTCTATATTCCGCTACTTTAAGGGACTTCTCGATCACCTCCAGAGTCAGCTCTAAACTGAAACTTTTCAACTCTCTATAAGATTGAACAAGACCCAATACAGAGGAGGGACCCTGATTTCTTTTTGCCGCTTTGAGCTCTTCGAGCAGTCTTGATTGAAGAGCAAAGACAAAAATCAAATTGTTATTTGTCATGATTTCGCGGCTCAAGTCCAGTATTTTTCTTACTTCTCTATCCCATTCCGGCTCTTCCAGAGGCGGTCTGCCTACTTTGTCAAGTTCGTCTATGAACAGGACTATGGGATGGGGAAGCTTATTGGCCATCACTTCAATAGATTCACGTAATGTCGCATCTGTGTGAACAGGGTACTCTCTCTTTGTTGCGTCCCCTGTTTCTTCTTTTCTATGCTTTTCAAATTTTGCTTTAAATTCGGGACTTATTAATATATCCAATATGGAACTTGTCTTAATGCCCGCTTCCACAGCGGACTTCACATCTTTGCCCTTTTTATCGTAATGCTCGAGTATGATCGAATGCTCAAGCCTTTGAGCCTCGAAATAGATATCCTCGATAGAGTATGATTTTATAAAATCTTCTTTATCGCTTTCAAAGCTTTGGATTATAAATTTGAGGATTTTCCTTAATACTGTCCTCAGAAAGTGCTCTGTCACTCTCTCCCTGCCTTCAATAGAGAGTGAAAACTGTTCGTAAAAGGCGTAATCGGACATTGAATGACAGAGCTTGATTAAAAAAGATGTCTTACCGGAACCGTAATCGCCAATAACAGCACAGTTATTCTTTTCTGCTATGCGTAAGGATAAATAGTCAAGTTCACGTTCCCTGTCAACAAATCTCTCTATTGTTTTGGGAGTAAGTTCCGTGGGAATAAATAATCTCTTTTTTATACCGAAAAAATTTTTTGTCCTATCGTAAGGTGACTTACTCATGTTTTTGCTCCTTAGAAACACTTTTTATATACATAAACTGCATTTCGTCTGATTATATCGGGTTTGTTCGAGCCTATAATCTTGAGAATAGCTTCTCTCAGGTCCTCATAATTTTTCTCTTTTAAGTATTCGAATGTCGCAATATCGATTTTTTCCATATACGCAAAATTAAGATATCTCTCCACATCAACGAGACTGTAAGCGATTGCTCCTCTTTCTATAAGCCACTGCCTTAAAGTTACCTCAATTTCTGATTCGCCATCTTTATTTGTTAAAAAGAATCCTTTTGTATCGAGTCCTTTAGCATCTGTAATTTTCATACCTTTACAATTGATTTTTTGAGTGATTGTTCTGATAAGTTTACCAAATGCCGGGGAAGTCTGGTCTATGTTCCATAATTTTATGGTTTTATCGGGACTACAACTTGCCAAAAGGCTTCTATTCGCATTCTGGCTTACACTCCTGACAATGGCATTGTGACCTGTTAAGGTTTGTAAAAGTCTGCCGCTCTTAATGCCCCACAACTTTATAGTTTTATCCAAACTACCGCTTGCAAGGAGGCTTCCATCAGCGCTCAAGCTTACACTCCTGACAATATCATTGTGACCTGTTAAGGTTTGCAAAAGTCTGCCGCTCCTAATGTCCCACAACTTTATCGTTTTGTCCATACTGCCGCTTGCAAGCAAGCTTCCATCAGCACTTAGGCTTATACTTCTGACCCAACCATTATGGCCTTTTAAAGATTGAGTAAGATTGCCGCTCTTAATGTCCCACAACTTTATCGTTTTATCATCACTACTGCTTACAAGCAGCTTTTTGTTAGTTTTCAGACTCACACTCCGGACATCATTACTATGGCCTTTAAATATCTGAATAGGACTGCCAGTCTTAATGTCCCACAATTTTATCGTTTTATCCATACTGCCACTAGCGAATAGTTTTCCATCTGCACTCAGGCTCACACTCCAAGCCCAACCATTTTGATTCTTTACGGTTTGTAAAAGTCTGCCGGTCTTAACATCCCACAACTTTATCGTTTTATCCATACTGCTACTTACCAGCAGGTTTCCATCAGCACTCAGGCTCACACTCAAGACAGAATCTTTATGACCTTTTAAAATTTGAATAAGTCTACCGGTCGTTGTATTCCACAACTTTATAGTTTTATCCCTGCCGCTGCAAGCAAGGAATGAACCATCCTTACTCATATCTACAGAATGAAATACACTCCCTACAATAAAATCAGCGCCTCTTAAGTCAGCTCCATGACAGTCACTTTTTAGCAGTACAGTATTCTCAAATCTCACACTTCTTAAATCAGCATCCTTTAATATAGTTTCGCTCAAGTCACAATCCCCAAAATTGACATCACGAAGATTGCAACCGGAAAGATCTTCGCCTTTGAAAGCTTCCGAATCTCGTTGAAGTAAAATGTTGGCGGCATTTGTCCCCTGTCGGTTTTCAGCTTTAGCTGTTTTTACCAGTTCAAGTAGTTGTCTGTGATCTGGTTCCATATGGTTTACGAACAGGTTGATCTCAGGTGTTGTTATAAACTCTCTAAACGTAACAAGCTTACCTGATTCAAGCTCTTTTAAAAGCATCCTGGCAATGAAAAACTCCATAAACGATTTATGGATGAATTTATAATTCCCCTCTGCATCACGATTTAAAAAAGTGCATGTGCGTGTGTCATAGTCGTAATTATCCAGCTCTTCCTGGTTGGTGATCTCTCCCTTAAAATGCTCCTTTATGGGTTTTGACAGCTCCTTGTAGTGGATCGAGTAGTTGCCGCCCTTTTTATACATGAGCCACGACAGAGTTTCCATAAACGCAGCCTTACCTTCCGGCGTCATTTTGGATCTCCAGTCATCGCGCTCTATCCAGAATTTTACGTACTCCTCATATAATACAGACGTATTGATCTCTTTGTTGCTTTTTAACAAATCGGGTAATGTTTTAATTATCATGTCCAGAAGTATGGGTCGTTTAGATAAGTCCTCGAGATTATAGGTCTCCTTTATTTTGTCAAAATAGTCCTTTGCTTTCTCTTTGTCATGATTCTCGATAAATTCCATGATCTGGCCATCATTAAACTCAGAGACCTCTAACATTTCAAACTCCGACAGATTGGTAGTAGTTTTAAGTAAGTGAGAAACATCGTGTCTGAAAAGATCCCTTGCTTCTACGTAATCTTTAAAATAGGGAGTCCTGCAAGTGACGATCAGCTTTGATTTGGAACCTGATGGCAGAAGAGAGTTTAAAGCATCGAAATTGGCCTGCACGGTCCTTTTGTCCGATCTGTCAGCCATTTCGTCAAAACCATCGAAAATCAGTAAAAGCTTGCCCAGTTCGAGCATCTTTCGAAAGGCGTCGAATCCGGCTAATTTTATGCCGTATCTGTTCATCAATAAACCGGTTATCACGGATTCTATATCAATATCCTTTGCATAATCCTTAAGGGAAACAAAAACCGGTATTCTGTTTCCAATCGGGTTTGCTTCATATCTTTTTGCCAGCTCATAAGTCAATTGAAGGGCGAATGATGACTTGCCTGTACCATAATCACCAAGTATGGAGAGGCGGGTTGAATCGGCTTCGTCATGCCACTTTATAACATAATCAAACAAATCATCTGAATGTGTAAATTTACCATCAAACTTTTCGGTTCCATCATTGATGAGCAGGAATTTCAAAGGTACATAATATTTATATAGATTCGCTCGCTCCATTATTTCAATTATAGGTTGCCTTGCTCTTCTCTTCATTGGGTCGTATTTTTCGTAGTGCTCATAGTCGTAAATAACTCTTTCCAGATAGCCGCTGAAATCGATGATTTTATTAATTAACTGATCATAGGTGAGAGCTGTGATTATTGGAGATTCGTCTGCAAGGGCTTGAGCATCGGGAGAAAGAGGCTGTTTGGTTATAAAGTATCCCTGATCCGCTTTATTTTCATTTCTTAATCTGTAAAAAATTCCTTCAAATTTATTAAAATCTGCTATTTCTACACCTTTGTCGCTGTTTTTGTTTTTACACTCGACTATTACTCTGAAGGTTGAAAATCCCTGGGACAACTCGGCGTATATATCGATGTCATTGTGCAGTTTTCGATTCTGTTGAACTTTGTAACCCATGAGCCTGAAAATTTCAGCAACCTCGTTTTCAAACTTTTTACCTTTTCTTTGGCTCTCTTTTCCTGTTTCTTTTTTAATTTTCCCGGGCATAAACTAAGTTTAGCACAACGATTAAACGTGAATAAAGAGTTAGGCTCCGACCATGTCGTGTTATGTTATAATAAAATGCTAAGTACAGGACAAAAAAATACTATACAAATGTATAGACTAGACATTTTATAGTAAACTGGTAGAAAATATGGCGTCAGCAACAGCTAACGCCATGAAAAGAGTAAAGAAATTAGAGAAGATACTGAAGGAGAACAAAATAAATTGGCACGGAGCACGTATAAATTTTTTGGCTCAATTTATAATAGCTCTGATAAAGGTCAAGACAGTAAACCTTGCAGAGATAGCGTTAGGATTTGTAGGAGATATTAAGAT
>JAREWP010000004.1 GCA_029001845.1 Candidatus Magnetocorallium paracelense
CATAACAACCATAAGTACTGTTATCGATATCTTTCTGATAACTCCCCTGTTTTTCATTGCTCCTCCATAAAAAAAGATAAAAGTAATTGTTCAGGTACGCCTATTTGTGTTTGACCTGACACGGTAAGATTGAATCAAATATGGATATAGGCATAAGGCATAAGTAAAAAAGTATTGTTGCCTTTTGTGCAGTTATATGCGACTAATAAAGCCGTTAGACATCGTTATTCGGCTGTCAGCTCTGTATATGCTTTAAGCGCTGTACATTGATTTTTCTTAGCTGACTGCTGACTGCTGACAGCTGAATGCTTTTTTAGTAAATAAGCGCCCCGCCATGACATGGAAGAAAAAAGCAAACATGGCGAGATTCGTTTGAATAGTATATTTCACGCTAAAATAACATGAATGAATTTAAAAGTCAAGTTAAAAGTATAAATAATTAAAATTAATTGTGATATATGCTCTATAAATAATTTTTAGTAATTTATTAAATATTTTTATTTATTTGCAATAGACTTGTAAAATATGTGAACAGTAATTCCAAGGTGTATAATTCATAAAAACTTGAGTTGTACGATAAGGAATTCTTGATATTTACGGCTGACACCTTTTATAATCTATATAACTTTAAAGAGATATTTTTAGGGGAAATTAGCCAATGAGATAAATATTTCATTCAACCGCATGGCAGAAAATATAGAGGTTTGTGACACAGTATGCAGAAGAAGATACTGCAAGTTAAGTTATGAATAAAGAAGAGACCGTTGAAAATCTGCAAGAAGCTCTATAACAATATTTTGAAGAACCACATTCTTCCATTATCCTGATACTATGGATACAACAAGATTCCTTTTTTTTCACAAATATGCTTCTTATGGAAGTTAGCCATCACGTTTCAACTTTTAACTATAGCAATGAAGCATATTACAAAAAATATTAGCTATAGGGGGATAGTTAATTATGAAAAAATATAAAGTAATTGTAGAAAAACACCCTGATGGTTATGTAGCCTATCCAATAGGATTAAAGGGTGTGGTAGCGGGAGAAGGGGATAGTTATGAGGAAGCACTATCTGATGCAAAATCTGCCATGAAATTTCATATAGAAACATTTGGTGATGAAGTGTTAGATATTGAACCACCGGTTCTGGAAGCTTTTGTCGCTGAAGCAGGGATATAGTTTCAATGGTAAAATTCCCGGCTGATGCTCCGAAACGCAGAGTCATAAAGGCATTTGAGATTATAGGTTTTCAGATAGTTAGAGAAAAAGAGCATATATCAATGATACGTGAAAATACAAATGGAACAAAAACTCCCCTGACTATGCCCAATCATCTTAAGTTAAAAGCTTCCACCCTTAGAACAATATGTGCTCAAGCCAATATCACAAAAATGATTTTTTAGAAGCATATGAAAAAGCATAGCACTTTGAGCATTTAAATGCACCAGATGGAATTAGACTTTAATCTCAACATATAACCCCCAAATGATATACCCTATATCAATTGAGTTTCATAATAGCTGACTGCTTTTTTGATTTAGTACCTTTAAATAAGCGCTCCGCCATGGAAAAAAAAGTAAGTATGATGAGATTCGTTTTAATCGTATATTTCACGCTAAAATAACATGAATAAAATAAAAAGGCAAGTTAAAAATATAAATAATTATATTTATTTGTAATATGCCAGTAAAATATGTGAATAGCAATTCTAAAAAGATGATTTTGTGAAAAGGAAGTGCGTTATTTTGAAGTAGTCAGTCGAAAAGGGGTATTTTTTCTGCTTCTCTGTTTCCGTGCGATAAATACTTTCAGGGCAAGGGCTGCTTCATGCAGAGTGGTTTTTTAAGTGAATGTATTAAAATTGAAACATAAAAAATTACTCTTGTATACTGTGATACAGACGTATTATTTTTTATATTGTAAAATTCCTATAGACACTAAGAGATTCTTTTGAATCTCTATATTTTATATTATTACCAGGAGGTAAATTATGGCAGATGATAAAACAGGAGCACAGGAGTCAGCAAAAAGTCGTACAGTGGCATTACTACTTTGTTTCTTTTTAGGCTGGTTCGGAGGACATCGTTTTTATGTAAATAAGATAGGAACAGGTCTTCTTATGATGTTTACGATGGGCGGATTCGGAATGTGGTACTTTGTAGATCTCGTAATGGTATCGCTCGGTGTATTTAAGGATAAGGAAAACCTGTCCATAACAAAGTGGTCTCTATAAAGAATAAAGAGGGTGGACAATGCTCCACCCTCTTTTCATCCTTTCCAAAAAATTCAAAAAAAGCTAACTCACCAACACCTACCGATTATATAACCGACATGTAACATATCTTAGTTTTACGTAACTACTTAGGTGTATAAACTGAAGGCTGAAGACTGTTAGGTAAAACATGCATCATCGATAAAACTTTAAACTTTTTTAATGGACCAATATTTCTTCTGTTACTGTTCATTTTCGTTCATCTCAAATTATGCAAAATCTGGTAAAGAGCATTGAGATTATTAAAGTAAATTATGCTATAATAGTATTCTATATAAATCAATATTATATTTCATTTAAGTTTTCTTTTACAGATTCCCATATAATTGTGATAGCAACGGATAAATACACAGTCTATCGAACTCTCACTCTTTCCCTTAACATCTCAACCTGTCATACCTGGTGATATACGGTTTTTTAAAGAGTAAAAAAGAGGTGTGCAAATACAGAATCACGATTTAAGCATTATATACTTCGAACTAAATAAATTTGTGAATTTTAACAAAGAGCGGAACAATAAAAAAACAATTCCAGGAAATTTTCACAAATCTATCCAGTTGACAGTATAATAATCGAATAAAAACGTTGTCTACTGAGAAAAAACGGAATAAAGATGGAATTCTGGCTTTTATCTTCCTTATTGTGGCTTTAATTTATGATGTTTACCCCTTTGATCTTGTGCCTGACATTCCTGTCATCGGATGGGGAGACGACATTCTTATTACATTGACGGCAATCGTTAATTTATTCGAAAAATTTGCATTACAGGGTAATGAAACATTACAATCATTAATTAAAAAAATAAAATGGGGAATATTTGTATCGGGCGTTGTTGTCCTCTCTTTTATAGTAGCCGGTGTAATTGGTATAACGGGAATGTTTAATTTTATCTTTTGCCGGAGTTCTTAATTGCACATAGATAACTCCGGCAATATTGATAGTCGCCATTCAATGTCATTAACTTAAGGAGCAAAGCACCTTCCGCCTTCAGCGGCTAAACTCGAAGGCTCCGCTTCTCTCCGCCTTCTCAGACATGACCCGCTTCTGCCTGAAGGCGCTTTACCCCTTAAGTTAATGGTGTTGAGTCGCCATTAATGACAAAATTATTTTATTATATTTCAACAAGTTTTAATATCTATTATTCAAGGAGGAACATTTAATGGGAAAATTCAACGACATTATTGACTATGCAGCTAAATTTATCGAAACGCGGAAAGGAAATTGGGATCATGAAGGATGGGAAGGTTTTTTAAAGGGAGTTCAGCACAGCGGTTTGAAACTGACCGAAGAAACAACCGGTTATCTTGGAGCAATGCTTGAATCGGCTAAAAAACTTTACGGATTTGTCCCGCAATCAGAAACCAGAGCCAATAATGTTACCGATCTAAGTGATGAACCGGCTGAAAAACCTTCAAAAAGGCAAGGCAGGAAAAAAAACAAAACAATGACAAAACAAAAAAAACAACCCTCAAAAGCATCAAAACCAACTGCCGAAGCTAAGGAAAAAGCAGAACCCCTGACATCTGGAAGGCTTTCAAAGCAATTTTTGTTAAACCTTGAAGAAGGACATTTTATCTTAATACGATCCAGAGGTAATTCCAATCCTCAGATCATTGAAACAGTCAGCAACGAATCGAAAAGAATGGATCAATGGAACAAGATGGTAGAGCTCTCTTTAAGTCAGAAAAACTGCTATGTATTCGAAAATAAAAGACAATGTAATGCGTTTTTGAAACAGCCGATCAGATCTAAGTAAAGTCTGTATAATTTTTTTTTTAACAACCCTCTGCCTCCCTTTTTTTAAAGGGAGAATAAAGTAAGGAAAAATTATGGGTAAAAAGAAAAGTAAAACAAAACAAAAGCTTCCTGAGAAGAAAAATAAAAACAATCTGATCTTATGGGTATCAGGAGCAGCGGTTATTGCGGTTTTGGCTTTTATTCTCCTCCATGAAGGAGAGAAAATTAAGGCTGACCAGGAAAAGGGGCGATCTTTTTATGTACAAGGCGGTGAGACACGCCCTACTCTCGACCCTTCTCTTTTTACAGGAAGAGTAAAAGCCGCATATGCTGCGGCGAAGGAAGTTCCTCACGTTCTCGATGAGGTATACTGTTACTGCTTTTGCGACGACCCGCCCTTTCGTCATAAAAGTCTGTTAAGTTGTTTTGTCGACGACCATGGCGCTGCTTGAGGCCTTTGTCAGGAGGAGGCCTTGATGGCAGCCCGGTTACATAAAGAAGGTAAATCTATTGAAGAGATTAAGAGATTAATAGACAAAGAGTTCGGATAATTTAAAAAACATGTATTGTATTGAGGCAACAGGTATTTGTGATCTGATTAAAAAATTTTACCTAATTTATCCAATAACTAAAAACAGCATTCAGCTATCAGCAGTCAGCTGTCAGCCCTCTGTTTTCAACGTTTTGCATAATAACCGGAATCCCTTTGATCGTCTCGTCGAAGCTTTAAAACAGAGATTTCGGGATAGCAATTGAATCTTACGGGAAACAGCACCGTACCGAGTCCTCTTGAAATAAAGAGGTTTACGGCGCCGGCTTTTATAAAACCGCTTGTATATATCTTATTGTTTACAGGTACCATTGGAGCGCCGTAAAAAGGAATCCTCACTTGACCGCCGTGAGTATGGCCTGAAATCATCAAATCGACTCTTACCTCGGATCGAATATCTGCACTGTCGGGATTGTGAGCCAGAAGTATTTTACAATCTCCGGCAGGTGCATGACGAAAAGCTTTGTCAGCACCAAATTCATCTTCCAAATAGTCGCCTGCTCCGCCTATCCAGAAGCAACGGTCGTCTTTTTTTATGGGAACCGATCTGTGACGAATATTCTGACCGCTTCTGTTCAGCCAATAAAGAGACCTGTCCGTATCTGCCCAATGATCGTGATTTCCCAAAACAGAATAAACACCATATTTTGCCTCAAGTCTCATCAGCTCCGGCCATATACTGTCGATTTCTCCAATGCCATTCTTTTCATTAACATAGTCTCCGGTACAAACAATGATATCCGATCCAAGAGAGTTGGCTTTATCGATCAGATAGCGGATTATCGTAAGAGGCATAAAAAGCCCGTGATGCAAATCCGTTAAATGCGTAATTCTGAAGTTGGTAAAAATTTTCGGCAAATTGGGAACTGCAATATCGTAAGTATTTATCTGAAATGAAAATCTCTCAAAAAAAAGAGAATAACTCGCAAGGAGAGCAGCTGTTCCGGTTGTAAAGCCGAGCCTGAGAAAAGACCTCCTGTTCAACGGCTTCACAGAGTACTAAGTTTCACTCCTCTTCCTTACCTTATCTGCCGTTTTGTAAATGTAAGCAAATACTTTACTGCTTAAAAGGAAATAGAGAGGTTTAGAGGACAGAATCATCAGAATTACTTTTGGGATTTTTCTATTGTAGAGTCTTAGCAGGATATTGTGAAAGGTAGGTTTTTTGTCATAATAGGGTTTGTTGTAAATCTGATTATAGTCATCGGTTATGATGCCTGTTTCGACAGCTTTGTTATAAAGCGTGGAACCGGGAAAAAAAGTCAGCGAGAAGAGTTGAAGGTAATAGGGCCTTTGTATTTTAGATATCAGTTCTAAGGTTTCATACTCATCTTCAATGGTTTCAAAGGGATTGTCAACAATAATATCGTACATCGGAGGCTTGATCCTGTTACGGAAACCGCCGATAATTGTCGTTGTTTCCACAATCCTCTCATTAGAGATATTTCGTCTGAATAATTTCTTTGATTTCCCTGACCCGCTCTGTATTCCCATTGTCATCAAAGTCAGTCCTGCATCACAGAGCACTTCCATCTTCTCTTTTGTAAGATGAATCGGATCGCCGAGACAGAAAAAAGGGAGGTCTATCCTCTTTTTGTAAGACTTTGCGAACTTATCGAGCTCTTCCGGGGATTGGTATATAAAACAGTCGTCCGATATCCAGACTCCTCTGATGAAATCCATATAATGAATCGCCTGCTCCAGCTCGTCTATTATATTATCCGTTGATCTTACTCTGAGATATCTCTCTCCTCTATGCATCTTTCTGAATATATCGTTACAACAGTATGAGCAGTTTAACGGGCAGCCTCTGGAAGTTATAATCTGATATACCGGTTTTCCCTTTTCTATTGTCATACCGTTGAGGAGCGCTTCTTCAAAGAGTGGGAGATCCATTGGAACAATTGAATCGTTATGGGAAATATATGAATTCTCGATTGAATAGTCCGGAAAAGGAAGAGAATCGAGGTCCTGTATCAGAGGGGAAGGACTATTTTTTTTTATGACGCCATTCTTTTTTAGGCAAAGGCCCCTGACTTCACCGGGCTCCTTTCCATGTGACATACAATCCACAAGTTCGATTAACGATCTCTCGCCCTCTCCCGTTATGACCATGTCTGCATATTGAAGGCACTCATCGGGTCGCACGGTAGGGTGAACGCCGCCCCAGATAAGGGGCTTATTTAATCTCTTTTTTAGTCTCTCTGTCAAAGATGCCGCTCTGAAATAGTAATTGGTCATCAGTGTAATGCCTATGACGTCCGAGTCTGAGCAGATTTCCGTGAGATCGTTAATACACTGTTCACTTTCTTTGATAAGAAAGTCATTTTGGAAAGCACCTTTTGACTGAGGCAAAAAGACCATTTTCGTTTCATAGCCTTTCTCTTTCAGACAGGATGACAATATCCTCATGCCTATGGAGGTTATATCGAAATATGGCGAGATGAGAGTGATTTTCATTTCAACAGATTCAGCGATTCCCCTTTGCCGCCATAAGAAAACGAGCCCGACTGACAATTCTTCCGACTTCACCGCGCCCAAGCGCCCTGAGCGCTCTGCCGCCTTTTCTTATAAACTCTGTTACATTATATAGTTTTGTAAAGAGGGAGTCATATTTTTCTTTGTGCAGAATACGCACCAGAAAAGGGAGAGCCAATATTTTCAGTATCCAAACAGGAAAATAGCAATATCCTGAAAGGTAAACCAAATAGTTCATATAGCTGCCGCTGACATAGACAAAGGGTTTTCTGTATATTTCGTTCAAATCGTCCTTTATCAAGCCCTCTCTTTTCGCTCTTTCATATATTCCTGTTTTTGGAAAAAACACCAAAGAAGCCAATTTGATCCAATAAGGCCTTGGCAGTTCCATGATTAAGTGCAATGTCTTTAAAAGGTCTTCTTTGGTTTCCCATGGATTATCCAATATGACATGATAACAGGGCGAGAGCATACGATCTTTGTATTTGTGCAGAATCGCAGCGGAGTTTAGAACGTTTTCCCTGGAAACCTTTCTGTCGTATATTTCTCTGTTAATAAAGTCGCTTCCTGACTGAATGCCGATTTCTACCCAGATCAGACCAGCATTGAGGAGATATTTCAATTTTTCTTCCTTCAATGTCGTGGCGCTGGCCTGACAATAAAAGGGAAGGCCGATTCTCTCTTTGTACTGCTCTGAAAGTTCTCGAATATACTCTGTATTCAGAGAGAAAAGTATATCGTCAAAGAACTGAATCAGTTTTATCGATGGAAATCTGACAGTAACATTCTCGAGTTCTCTTATAACGCTCTCTACGCTTCTGTGTCTGATAAAGCCTGCTGAATAAAACTTCTTTTTTAAAACACTGGACGCACAAAAGGTGCAGTTCATCGGGCATCCTCTGGTAGCCATGATATTATAAGATGGTTTCATCGCGCCATCCAGATCGGGATGGAGAGAAAAAAGCCCCTTAAACATATTCTCCGTTAAGAGCACAATGGAATCCTTTATGGGATCGTATACATAGTGGTCATCGAAGTCATAATCCTGAAAAGGCAGAGAGTCGATATCTTTCAACAGGGGACGGATTTTGTTCTTTATAATTTCTCCGTTATTATTGAACCAGAAATTTTCCGTATCAAAATAATTCTCGTTCCTTTCCATTTTGTTCATAAGCTCAAGAAGGGCGAGTTCGCCCTCTCCCAGACACACCATGTCAGAATATTCGATTGCCTCCTCTGGGCAAAGGGTTGGATGGATACCGCCCCAGATAATCGGAGTTGTTGTATTTTCTTTCAGCTTCCCGGTCAGTTGAAGCGCGCGATCGAAGTATTGTGTCATAAAGGAAATACCGATAATATCTGCGTCACTGACAAGAGATATCAGTTGTTCGATAATATGATCAGAATAGTGATAAACGAATTCCCCGCCGAACTTTAGGTGCTCAGTGCCTCCAGCAAGCAAAATGAGTTTTGTCTTATGGCCATGACTTTTGACATAAGCAGAAAGCGTCCTTATGCCGGGAGCGTAAAGATCCGGTGGTGATGGCGATATCAATGCAATTTTCATCTTGATTTAAACCTCTTCCTTAAAAAAAGGCACAGGGTCGTCGAATCTTCTTTTTTGAACCCACCAGAGATGTTTGAGATAGTGTGAGGGATAGTTTTTCACATAAATCTCAAGGGTTTTCATAAATTCTCTTAAAGCAGTCGTTTCATAATTTTTTTCGTTATCCGCCGGTAATTCAATTTTGTCTTCTATCTTTACTGTCTGTGTGTTGTCTTTTTCCCTCAAAACAAAGCAGGGGAAGAGAGTCGCTCCCGATGTAAGGGCTATTTTAAAAGGTCCCGTTGAAAGCATCGCTGTCCGGTTGAGAAAGTCTGTTTCATGTTTCTTACCTCCCCCCACACTGTCACCTGCTATAATAAGAATTTCATTCCTCTTCAGACACTCATAGGCATCTCTCATAAATTTGTCATAATAAATGAATTTTGCCGGAAGACTCTTTTCATGTTCAAGCTCCAGATCCAGGGTTTTTGCAGTCATTTTACTGATCTTCTGTTCCAGCTCCTTCCAAACGGTAGGAGGCGCTCCAATCTGGTTCATTTTGTACTCTCTGTATCCAAGGGCCGGCATAATATATCTCTGATTACCGAAGTGGGCAGTAAGAAGAATAACACCTTTGTTATTTTTAAGAGCTTCGTCAATCTTTTTTACTCCATCGATCCTGCTCACCTTGCCAACACTATGTGAATTCATCTTAGGAAACATCAATATATCGATTCTCTCCTTTACGATAAGAGAGAAACACTCACTGATTATTTTATTGGCATTGACTGTGGACAGATTGTCGCCGAATATACTCAGCAATTCATCTCTCATCGCCTCTCTCCTGTCACTCATAAGCTTAAAGGAGATAAGCCCGATTATATCGGCAATGAGGTAGCTTGCTTTAAGCGGCAACTTTTGTACAATCGATCTGAGGGGGTACCATGAGAACCATCGTCCCAAGTCTTTTATGACATCTTTTGCTAACACTGCTTTATCCTTTTTGAAATACCAAAAAAATGGGAAAAGAGTACTTTAACCGTTGATTTGATAAGATTTATCAGGAAAGCCCAGTGCAAAACAGCCCGGGGGGAGTTGGCAGAACGAATGAGGTACATGAGATTCGCTTTATGAAAAAATCTTACAACCTCTTTTGACGATACATTACCAAGAGGATATGGAGAGGTTTCCACGGCAAAGTCTTTCCAAACGATTCTGTCCAATTTGTATTTTTGTCTCAGATACTCATAAATCTCAGTTCCCGGAAGAGGGTAACAAATATTAAAAAAAACCCTGTCAAAGTCCGCAGTAAGGGCGAAATCTCTTGTCTCCACCATATCTTCCATTGTTTCGTCCGGGAAACCGAACATGAAGTAGCCCTGCACTTTTATATTATGGGATTTCATCATGGAAATGACTTCGGCGAATTGAGCTTTATGCCAGCTCTTTTTAAGAATTTTCAATACTCTGTCAGCACCGGACTCCATACCCATTATAATTTTTCTGCAACCTGCTCTGTACATAAGATCAAGGATTTCATCGTCATAGAAATTCTTGATCAGTGTATCGCATATGCAATCCCATTTAACAGTAAGACCTTTTTGAATTAGAAGTTCACAAAATTCTTTTACCATATGCTTATCAGAGAGGAAGCTGGTATCCATAATAGTAATCTGACGTACATTATAGTCGTTGTATAACAATTCAATCTCATCTGTTATGGATTTATTGGATCTTCTTCTTATCTTATTGCCGTTAACGAGAGAGACAGAGCAGTACGTACATGAAAGAGGGCAGCCTCTTGTTGCGATGACAGGCGCCACATAACCGTCTCCGCCGTCCTCCTCAATTCTGTAAAAGTTATAATCCCCAGGTGGTATAAGATCCCAGGCAGGGAGTCCCGTTGTTTCCAAATCAACATGAAATTGAGGCGGGCTTGCTTTGATCTCCCCATTCTCTCTTCGGATCAATCCGGGAATCTTATCGAGCTCTTTTGAATCAAGAGAAGAAAAAGAGTCCTCCCCTGAAATCAGTTCCATAAAAGCAGGCAGGCCGATTTCAGAGTCTCCTCTAAAAGCGAAGTCTGCTTCCGCAAAATCTGTCATTGTCTCGGAAGGAGAGGACGCCGATGGATGAGGGCCTCCTATAATCACGGTAATGGAACGATCGAAAGTTTTTATTAATGAAATAGTCTTAAGTACTGCATTTATATTATGGGTAAAAACTTTTATTCCCACTACATCGGGTTTATTGTCTGCAAGATATTTTTTAAACTCATCTGTTGTAAGGTTGTTGTTCCAGCCCAAAATATACGGTCTGTGTCCTGCCTTTCTTATGGCAGTGGCAAGATAACCCAGCCCAAGATCCGGAATATTGGGATAACTGCTCATGAAAGTGCTCAGAGGCGTCATTAAGAGGATATTCATTAATTATCAGACTCCATATATTTTCTGTATTTGATTAATCCTGGTATTACGGGATCATTGCCCTGTACTTCAGGAACCTGTCTTTCACTGTGGCCATGTTTTGGGAGTCTCTGTACAGGGTCATTTGATTTCTGCATTTGGCGATTCTTTGGTCAAGAGGGGGGTGTGTGGAAAACCAGGAGCCTGCTTTGGATGCGTTGTATTCTTTATTTTGAAGCATTGTGAGGACATCTATAAAGGCGGAAGGATCGTATCCGGTGCGGTATGTTGCTTCCATGCCC
The DNA here is from genome assembly GCA_029001845.1 of Candidatus Magnetocorallium paracelense. Classification (GTDB taxonomy): domain Bacteria; phylum Nitrospirota; class Thermodesulfovibrionia; order Thermodesulfovibrionales; family Magnetobacteriaceae; genus Magnetocorallium; species Magnetocorallium paracelense. Next base: position 11,291 of record JAREWP010000004.1, read on the forward strand.
GAGATGTCGGCTTCGAATTCCATCGATTTATCGAGCCCGCGATCAAAAAGGACTGTCTGGAGATTTCCTATTAGGCCCTGAAACTGTTTGCCTTTGTTTCCTTTCATAGTCGATACCGTAATTTTGCCGACACCGTCAAAAAACTTAGCTCTTTTTATTGAACTTAAGGCGTGTTTATGGGATACATGGGCGATCTCATGGGCGAGTACAGAGGCAAGTTGAGATTCATCTTCCATGGATTTGACCAGAGCGGAACTGAGGAAAATGATGCCGCCGGGGCAGGCAAAGGCATTATAGAGTGAACTTTTAACAATAACGAACCTGTAGGGTATGTCCGATCTCGAAGAGTTGCGTACAACGGCGTTGCCCACTGTGTTGACATACTTTTGAAGCTCCATGTTCATCACAGGGAGACCGTACCTTCCGAATCCCTCGAGAGCCAGGCTTTGGCCGATTGCAAACTCGGAGTCATAATCTATCTCTCCTGTACTGGAAAGGACATCGCCGATTCCTCCGATGAGACTCTTTTTCTTTTCAGCACTTTGTTCTGCGATTTTTGTGGCGTGCCTATGAGCGTCGCGTTCAGACATGCCCTTTTTCAGCGCCTTTTTATATTCTTTTTTGTATACATTATTATATTCGCTTTGAGTTGCAATGTTGCCCAATAAATCACCGAATCCGTTGAAACCTGCGAGAAAAAAGAAAACAAATATAATTAACAGAAGCCGGAAAAACTTTATATTTATTTCTCTGCAAGAACTCATTGTGAATACTCTCCTATCCCGCCCTCTTGCAGAAGGCTCTCTATTTCATTGTCAGTTATTTCAAGCTTAAGAAGCCTGTCCAGGAGCTTTTGGTATTTAACAGGAGTGTTCGAATTTTTTGCATACTCGCTCACCTCCGGTGAGAGCCCCCTGATACTTCTTGAGGTATCTGCTGAGCTGACTTCTATCGTGCTTCCGAAAAGCGATTCAAGGCCGCCGCCTTCATCTGCGGACTCGAGGGGAGGGGTTTCTGAAACTTTCCCACGATATATCCACCCCTGCGTACCTGTGGAGGTCTCGATATGGTACCACTTGCCTTCTATTGATATCACATTAAGTTCCGTTCCTATAGGGAGCTTCATTAAAGTGTCCGATGTTGCGGATTTATCGGCTTTTAACTTAGCTCCTTTAGATACGACCCATATTTGAGGGTCGGCGGAGTAAGTGGCGTTGCCTGTAATCAGGAAGAAAAACAGAAGAGTAAGTAAAAATCTTGTCGATATGATTCTGCAATATTTAAAAGTCATTTTACCTGGTTATAAAGTAAGGTATTTCCTGCAATGACAGAGAATATGGTAGTCTGCAGAGTAAAAGATTATACCATACTTTATTGATTAATGGATAGATTATCACTGTTTCAATGAATTTTTTTGTTTATGTCCCGGCCGGGTCAATGTAAACCTTGAATATGCAAAAGTTGTAAAAAGATTGTTTATCAACAGGAATAAATCGGTATTTGACATCAGGCTTTTATAATTATAAGGACGGTCCATTTGCGGGGAAAACATATACATCGATCTTAGGGGCATCTCTTTCGTAATCAGATCGACAAGGTATTTCATCATATACGCCTCCATATCGAATGGCGGATAAACTTCCTGAATCACTCCTTTGACTGTAAAAAGAGCTTTTCTGTACAGGAGCAGATCCCGTGGAAATTTTACGCCTCTTACAGCCAGCCGATCAAGAAGACATAAGGCTCTGTTTATGATAAGAAGTCTATTGTCGCCACAATTCCAAGGCAATCTTTCGATCTCTTCCATAACTGTAAATTTAAAAATTGAATCCCTCTTGAAATCGTTTTGTACAAGCATGTCAATGGCTCGGAATATCCCCTCTTTGTCATCGCACAAAAGCCCGTGGATCATGGATATAATCCGACGCCTCTGTTCTATAGAGAGCACTCCTGCCAGACTCCAGTCGATAAAAGCAACCCCTATATTTTCGTTATCTTTACGAAAGGCGAAGATGTTTCCGCTGTGAGGATCGCCGTGAAAAAGAGTCGAGTCCTCAGTGGAAAAGAGGGGATGACAAAACATTGTTCTGAATACGATCTCCGCGCAAAGTCTCTTTTCTTTATCTGTAAGAGGAAAGTCTGTAATCTTTTCGCCCGGTATAAACTCCATTGCCGTAATATTCGTTGTGGAAAAATCGTATGAAGCCGGTATTTTGACATGAGAATCTGCTTTATAAAAAGAACAGGCATTTTTAAGGTTCGCCTGTTCGACTTTCAAATTAATCTCCCTCTCAAGAGCATACTTTATGTCCCCTATTGTCTCTAAAAACCTGAAATCTTTGAGAAAATATCTCTCTCTGTTTTTATCGAAAAAAAGGGCGAGTTCGTCCAGAATATTCAACTCCTCGTTGATAAATACAGGAATATATGGTTTAATAATTTTTAGCACGCCATTTCCGGTTTCACCGGCTACAGTATCATTGAAAGTAAATGGCAGTACGGCTGCGACGCTGGCTTCGGATATCAGTGTATTGCCTATTGATATCCCCGATCTGAAGATAACATCGCTCAACTCTTTGTCGATAATTAGTTTAAGGGATTCAATATCGGTTCCTTTTATTCCGTTTTCAAGATGAATCAGCCATTTCCTGAACTCTATGTCAATATTTTTATTTCTTGCTATGATCTGACCGAGTTTATGAAGCATGGGAATGTTCAAAGCCAACTGCATCAGTCTTTCGCCGGGTGAAGCATTGTGAGGTAGTCGTAGTTGATCCTCCACTAACTCCCTGAATCGTCTGTTACTTAGAGATAAGAGCACAAAGCGTATTCCGTCCAAAACGACCGGCCGATAATCTTTATAAACATCAGGTGTAAGATCGCGAATCCCTGTTGAGTCTAAAAGCACAGTGACTGCTTTTTCTCTGAATTCGCCGAAAATGTGGGAGTTCTGTGGGGTTGATAATGCCTGTTTTATAATTTTATATGAAATACTGTTCATTTTATCGATTCATCATATATGAACCTTTGACATGGAACGTTTACTACAGTGCAATATGATATAATAGACTATGCTTATAAATATTACTGCCGAAAAATATCTGAATACTTTTATAGGCAGAGATTTATCTCCTTTTACGGGAGAACCCTTTACGGGACGTCTCTTTTTTTGGAATGTTATGGATAAGTTTGTCAAAGTAGAAAGAGCCGGCAGTCAGGTGTCAATTAAAAACAAGGTGGATAATACGTTATTTTTTTTCGAACCCACTGAATATGAAAGACTGGAAAATGTGAGTTTGATTTTGGAAAAAGGGTTCGTTAAGGAAGCGTTTTTTACAAGAGACTGCGCTTGTTAATGTCTTTATGTTATGTTACCTTCTACAACCTCTGCAAGGTAGCGTCAAAAAACGATATTTTAAGTCCCTATTATACGATTGTTTAATTCCACCAGGCGTTTGCCCAGTGTTTTTGCCATTGAAAAGACTGTCTGAGGTCTGTATTTAACGATTTGGTTAAAGTCCTCCTCATTTATAATCCTGACAACGCAATTATTTTTCGCTTTAACTGTAGCTGATCGTATCTCTTCAGTCAAAAGGCTGATTTCACCGAAGATTTCGCCCCTCTCTATAGACCCGACTTCCACTCCCTTAAGAGTAACCACTGCCTTACCTTCAATCAGTTCATATACTTCAGAGGCGCTGTCGCCTTCTTTGATTATTATTTCATCTTTTAGAAATTGCCTTATTATTATGTCAGGTTTTATGTCCTTACCCATATAAAGAGAGGAGAGAGAGGAGATAATATAGTTTTCGTTTTCCAGGTAAAGAGTCCATTTTTTTTGAAGGTTTAAATCTCCGGATAAAGCCAGAAGAAAAGATTCTCTTTCAAATAAATCGATATCAGAAGACAACTCATTTACAATACGACAATTTTTGAAATGATTTCCTGTCATCGGTGAGATGAAATCGTTGTCAGTGTAAAACCTTATAAGTTTTTCATCAAGGAAGAATTTAAAATAGCCTTTGTGAATAAATATATACACCGGATTTTCCCACTCGGAAATGACGGTTCCTCCCTTTAAAAGCTTCTGTTCTCCATTGCCTGCAAGAGCGTCGCAGATTTCCTTTCCCAGGATTTTATTGTCTCTGTGCAGATTTTCCAACGATTTCGGTATATCGACCAATGCAAGCATATTTTATAACCTTTTATTCAATACTATTAACTTAAGGGGTGAAGCACCTTCCGACGGAAGCGGGTCATGTTTGAGAAGGCGCAGCGAAGCGAAGCCTTCGAGTTTAGCCGCTGAAGGCGGATGGTGCTTTGCTCCTTAAGTTAATGACATTGACCTTCTATTAACAGTAAACTGAGAATGAAGAGGTTTTGTATAAGTTAATTTTAACTTTTTACTCAATAATTTTGCCATTACGTTATTTTATGACCGGGATAAGGGGAAAACTTTTTTACCGTGACCCGGTTTCTGAAGAATAATATCACGTGCAGGATAGTTGAAATATTTAAAAATGATAAACAACTTTAAGTAGAAAATCACCTCATACTTTCACCATGCAAATTCCAATAAACTAAAAAAAGCTATCAGCTATCAGCCATCAGCTATCAGATGAATACTGTTTAATAACAACTTGACGGAATGTTTAATATCAGGTATGATATTCGGTAATACCGGGAGGTGTATAGATGAGTAAATTAAAAATTGCCATAACATTGGACCAGGATTCTATTAAAAAGCTTGACCACTTGGTCTATGAACATATTTTTTCAAGTCGCAGTCAGGCGATCCAGGAAGCTGTAAATGAAAAGATAGAAAGACTCCAACGTAATCGTTTAATAAAAGAGTGTGCTAAATTGGATCCATCCTATGAAAAAGCAATGGCTGAGGAAGGATTATCCGAGGATTTAAGTGAATGGCCAAAATATTGAGAGGTGAGATTCGCTGGGCAAACCTGAATCCTGCACGTGGTCATGAACAAGCAGGCATGAGGCCTGTCTTGATTTTAAGTCACGATATCTTTAATGAGAAATCAGAGACAGTAATTGCTATGGCGCTATCAAGCCAACGACAACGAGCAGGTTTTCCATTAACATTGGAGTTGAAAACGAAAGAATTACCAAAGCGATCCTGGGTAAAGATCAGCCAGATACGAACTCTTTCTGTTGAAAGAATCGGAATGAAGCTGGGTATGATAACACCGGAAGAATTAACACAGGTAGTTGAAGGATTAAATGAAATAATAGGGGCATAACATCAATTCTTTCCTTAACTGAAGGCTGACCGCTGACTGCTGTTTTCTAATTTTATTACCTGAATAACTGGAAATCGGGAAAAATTTTCTCTCTCTCCCGATTTTTTTATCCATACTTCTATAGATAATCCCGGTTTTCGCCGATATGATAACTGGAACGTAAATTGCTACATATTACATAAAAAACATGGAGGTTTCTTATGAACGGTCTTAGCTTTCTATTGATTTCAGTTTTTCTTCTAAGTATCTTATCCTTTCTTCTCTCTCTCTTCAGGGGGCTTGAAACGAATATGGTCTTCTATCTGGATGCACTTATGATCGCCAACGGAGGGACGATTCTTGCGATTTTCGTCAGCTATCCTTTTAAAAGAATTAAAAGGATCATACACCTTTTGACAGAGTCCTTTAAGGGGGGCTCAGGCAGAGAGAAACTAATAAACGAGATTCTCAGAGTATCAGGAACATACAGAACGGAGGGCATAATAGAGCTTGAAAAAAGTCTGAAAAACATAAACAACGATTTTTTAAGGTTTGGTGTAAGTCTGATAGTAAACAGTAACAGAAACGGAGATATCAGAAATATTATGGAGAGAGAGATGGCCTCAAAAATCAGTGAATATGTATCGGGCAGGCACATGCTTAAGACCGCGGCAGTGACAATAACCTCTCTCGGAATTGCAGGTACCGTGCTATGTGTAATCAAGATATTTCTAAATTCTATATCCCCTGAAAGCATGACGACTTTTACCGCTGTATCTCTCATCTCCGCTTTCTATGGTATTGTGATATCGAACATATTTCTACTGCCCCTTGCCGAGAGATTAAGGGAGCGGTCTATGTCCAAGGAGATAGAGATGGATATAATCATTGAGGGTGTCGTCGCTGTCAATAACCTCGATCATCCACTGAAAGTTGAGGAGATGATCCGATCAATGGAGCCTGAAGCAGAGATTACCGGGGCCGGCAGGCACTTTGGAGTCTCTACTGTTAGCGAGACTCTTGTGTAGCGACTGCAAACCAAAGAGAGGAGGAAGTAAAGATGAAAAGTGATAAAATACTGCACGATCCGATGGGGCGTTTGCCATTGCAGTCTAATTACAAAGATTTTATCGAAAAAACATGCAAATCCGGAGAAAACGAATACAGGCTTTTCTCCGGAATCGAACTGATTGTTTTTCTTATCGTTACAATTATCGTTCTCCTTGCTTTAATTTACAATGCCTCAGAAATTAAAGAAGAAAATATTGCCGACAAAGAAGATAATGAAAGATCGGGTGTTGTTTTGGATTCCCCTTTCAGCGCAATAGATCACGGAGTTGAAGAGAGACTGGACGCCTTTCTCGACAAAATAAATGCAGGTGATGATATTAGCGTCTTTACTTCCGATGAAGGGGTTCTGGTTTTACTTAGAGATGACAGAGCCTTTAGGGAGGGAAGCACTGAACTTTTGGATGATTCCATCTATCTCTTTAATAGGATTGGGGACATCCTGCGTCATTACCCGCTATATGTGCTCGATGTCAGATGCGATACAGGTCAGGGGTATTTTGGAAAACTCCTTGATAAAGGAAAAGAAGGGCTTTCGAAGAGTCGTACGGATACGATTGTAAACTATTTTGTCAATACACAGGAGATCGCACTTGTACGATTAATTACACCCAATGATGGAGCCGTCAGTGGCGGACGGGGTAACGGCGGCAGTATTTTAGATAATCCTTTTGGTGTCGTAGAGTTGAGAATCAGAGATTTAACGCAAAATCCGAATACTTTACATGCACGTCTTTAAATAATACAGGGACGATAAGGCGACCCCCTTTTTTATGGTCGCCCCTAAAATAATTCGTAGCATGCTTCAATGCTTTCTCAGGCAGGAATGGGATAGACGCTGACTTTCGTCCTCTTTTTGTCTTTCCTTTCGAACTTAACTATCCCTGCTATTTTGCTGAAAAGAGTGTAATCCGTTCCTGCTCCTACGTTTTTACCGGGATGGATTTTAGTGCCCCTCTGCCTTACCAGTATATTACCTGCTTTTACAATCTGACCGCCGTACTTTTTTACTCCAAGCCTCTTGGATTCACTGTCCCTGCCGTTTCTGGAGCTTCCCACACCTTTTTTATGAGCCATTTTATTACCTCCGTTTTTCGCTTATAAAATTACTGAAACTACTCCGGAGACAGAAGTGAGGATAAAAATGTCATTGTGACTTATTGAAGACTCTTCCCCCGAATAGTTTTTTTATTGTATTCAGTCTTTAATCAGATTATGACTTCTGTATATCCTATGCCCGAGTTGTCACAAATTGTTCGGTAATTTAAAAACGTATATTTTTTTGTGAAGTACTCAGGTTACTTCTTTTCATTATTGTCACCTATTCACCAATACCATTAACTTAAGGGGTGAAGCACCTTCCGACGGAAGCGGTCATGTTTGAGAAGGCGCAGCAAAGCTGAGTCTTCGAATTTAGCCGTTTTAGGCGGAAGGTGCTTTGCTCCTTAAGTTAATGACATTGACCTATTCACTACAAATAGGGCTTCAAAGAGAACTCAACTTGAACTGCCTGTGATTATCGAATCTACTTTAAGCAGTGTATAATTTTGTCTGTGGCCTCTGAGCCTGCGAAACCCCTTTCTTGTTTTCATCTTAAAAACGTCCACTTTTTTGTCCTTAGCGGTTTTTACTATTGAAAGTTTGACGCTTGCTCCTTCTACATAGGGTTTTCCAGTCGTTACATTGTCATCAGCTGATATAAGGAGCACTTTATCGATATCGACGGTGTCTCCGGTATTGCCATCAAGCTTTTCAGTTTTTATTGTGTCGCCTTCGGCAACTCTGTACTGATTGCCGGGCATTTCTATTATTGCGTACATTTTACATCTCCTTGAATATATTTAATAATCATCGTCGTCATAGTATGTTTCACCGGAATAATCTGCGAATTTAGTACAGTAGGATAAAAAAGCAAGTGTTATTTTTACCGGTGCAGGACCGTTTCTTTGTTTTGCAATGTGTATCTCTGCTTTATTCGCTACATCGGGATTGTCTTTATTATAAACTTCCTCTCTGTATAAAAACAATATGACATCGGCGTCCTGCTCGATAGCGCCCGATTCTCTCAAATCTGCAAGAGACGGAATCGGAGGCTTTCTCTGCTCAACGCTTCTGTTCAACTGACTTAAAGCAATGACAGGTACGTTCAGCTCCTTGGCAAGAGCTTTTAATGATCGTGAAATCTCCGAAATCTCCTGTACGCGGCTTTCTGTTTTCATTCTGCCACGCATGAGTTGGAGATAATCTACAATTACCAGGCCCAGGCCGTGCTCCATTTTGAGTCTCCTGGCCTTTGCTCTCATTTCCAAAGCACCGATATCAGAGGTGTCGTCAATGAAAATAGGCGCTTCGGCAAGCCTGCTGGCGGCGGAAGTCAGTTTATGCCAGTCCTCTTTTCTTATGAATCCCTTTCTGACATTGTTCGAATCTACCATCGCTTCCGAGCAAAGCATGCGTAAGGCTAACTGCCTCTTAGACATTTCAAGACTGAATATCGCCACAGGCTCTTTTATGTTGATCGCCACATGCTGTGCAATGTTGAGGCTGTACGCCGTCTTTCCCATAGAAGGTCTGGCGCCGATAATTATCAGGTCTCCTTCCTGAAAACCTGTTGTCAGTTCGTCCAGGTCTTTGAAGCCTGTAGGGATTCCCGTTATCGACTCTTTTCTGTCGTAAAGTTGTTCTATCAGCTCGAAACTGTCTTTAATGACTTCGTTGAGAGATGAGAAGGAGGATCTCACTCTCTTATCGGACATTGCGAAAATTGTCTTTTCGGCAAAATCTACAAGCTGATCGGCATCCATAGAGTCTTCGTACACTTTGGATGCGATTTCAGTGACCGAACTCAAAAGCCCTCTGTTAATGGATTTCTCTTTTATCAGCTTTGAGTGATAGAGGATGTTCGCCGTTGTAGAGACCTGATTTACAAGTGAAGAGAGATAGCTGACACCTCCGATTTGGTCCAGTTCATTTTTTTTTTTAAGATGGTCTGTCAGCGTTATGATGTCTATAGGTTCGTTTCTATCGAAAAGGCCAAGCATTGCAGCATAAATTTTCCTATGCACCCCTTTATAGAAATCATCGCTATTGATGATATCCATTGTTTTTAAGAGGGTATTGTTCTCCAGGAGTATTGCTCCAAGAACTGACTGCTCGGCCTCAAGATTTTGAGGCGGCAGTTTTTCCAAAGCCTCTTCTATCTCTTTCATTGCTGCGTTATGTGGAAAGGACTTCTACTTTGAGATCTGTCGTTATTTCCGGATGAAGCTTTACTTTTACGGTGTGTTCGCCAATTTTCTTAATAGGATTATCAAGAATTATCTTTCTTCTGTCGATTTCGAATCCTTCAGATGACAGACCTTCGGCAATATCTTTGTTTGTGACAGAACCGAATAGTTTCCCCTCTTCTCCGGCCTTTGCCTTTAAAGAGATCGTGATGGCCGATATTTTTGTTGCGAGATCGCCGGCGGAAACTTTGAGCTTCTTTATCTTTTCCATAATAATACGTTTTTCATGCTCAAGAGCTTTAATATTGCGTGGATTCGCTTCAACTGCCAGTTTCTGAGGTATCAGATAGTTCCTGGCGAAACCGTTGGCCACATTGACTATGGCGCCCATATCGCCCAGGTTGTTTACGTCTTCTTTTAATATAACTTTCATAGGTCTCTCTCCCTTAATTGTTAAAATATTTGTTTAAAACAATAAATCGACAGACATAACCTCTTATTCCATCGGTAAAGAGTATAAAGAGGATCACTGTTCTTTATACTTTGTGTCTCATAACGGTGTTTGAGAAATGAATATAATACTGTTTTTTTTAAGATTTGGTCAAGAGATTTAAAAGTATATTGATAAGATAAAAAGGGTGAGATAAAAGGAAAACAGACAATAGTAAAAACTAAAATGCAGAATTCAGACGCTTTTTAGCGAATGCACACCAATGTCATTAACTTAAGGAGCAAAGCACCTTCCATTTCGCTGCGCCTTCTCAAACATGACCCGCTTACGTCGGAAGGTCCTTCACCCCTTAAGTTAATAGTATTAAAATGCACACAATGATTTTTTAATCGGACTCGATCGATACTCTGTTACGACCGCTTTGTTTGGATTTGTACAGGGCTTTATCTGCTCTCTCTATGATATCCTGTTTGCCGTCGTTCTCTTTGTAGGAAGAAACGCCTATAGAAATCGTTATTTTAGGAAGTTTTTCATTATTCGGTTTTCTGACCAGGTTTAGTTTCTCTATAGTACTTCTAATTGTCTCGGCAACCTTTGTCGCCCCGTCAATAGACGTTGCAGGGAGCAGTACGGTAAACTCTTCTCCCCCGTAACGGACCGCCACATCAGTTCCCCTGATACACTCCTTTATGCATTGACCTACATGTTTTATTATTTCGTCTCCGATTAAATGACCGTATTGATCATTTACATGCTTGAAGTGGTCTATATCCAGCATTAAAAGTGAAAAAATTCCTTTTTCGACGACTGTCTTTTCCATTGTTTCGACCAACATATGATCAAGGGACTTTCGATTAAGAAGTCCGGTAAGCATATCGATGGAAGCCTCTTCGCGGAGAAGTTCAAGCTGCACTCTCAATGAATTGGCCTCTTCCTGCACTTTTTGTAAATAGTGTTGCAGTGAAGAGGCGGCTTTGGACGCCTCATGAGTAGATTTAGCTAAATCTATGACAATGTCTTTTAATACATCGGGATTGGGGTTGCTTTTAAGAACGTTAAGATGTTGCTCAAGAATAGTGCCATACTCTTTTATACCGCTGTCCGAAGTTGTTATATGCTGCAAAATTTCTTTTAGAATATTTTCTACTGCTCTGCAAAACTCTCCTGATCGTTCATCACTCTCTTCAACAAAAAATTGTTCATAGATTTCCTGAACAACTAATGAGTCAATACGATTCCAGTTTTCCAGTCTTCTTTGAACCTCAGCAGAGAGCGCCAAATTTTTACCGGATACATATTCATAACAAACGGTATATGAGATAGGATTTGGGCTGAGTTTGTTGGCGGCAATAAAGGCAAGTGTTTTTTTCAGGTTTTCTTTAGCTATACTTATAGATTCATTGTAGATCATTACAATATCTCCACCAATGTCATTAACTTAAGGAGCAAAGCACCTTCCGCCTTCAGCGGCTAAACTCGAAGGCTCCGCTTCGCTGCGCCTTCTCAAACATGACCCGCTTCCGTCGGAAGGTGCTTTGCTCCTTAAGTTAATGGTATTGATATCTCCACGGCAATTTATAAGTAGTATAACAGTTTACAGCGATCTCATGTCAGAGATCACTCAAATGTATATTTATCTTAACCGACAGGAATCAGCCTTCCCTCTATCCACCTGAGTAGTTATGAGGAGAATTGGAATTATTACGGTTTTTCAGTCGCTAATAGTTAATATCATCATTCACAGAAGATAATGATAGATAAGATACACGGTCAAGATCAGAAATGCGATATGTAATACGCTTTTAAAAAGGCGTTGTAAAGGGCATTTGATGAAATTCACATCTCATATCCCTTGTTTTTTAAGTGATCGATTCTCTCCTGGGCTTTTCCAGCAAGCTCCGTACCCGGGTATTTCTCCAATATTTCATTATATATCTGACCTGCGTGTTCATAATTATTCTGTAATTCCTCAAATTGTGCAAGTTCAAAAAGATCAACGGGATTATCACCGGAGCACCCGGATAATATAAAAAAGGAGCATACCACGATTAGTAAAATTATGTTTTTCATTGATTCACAGCTATTTTCTTTTTATTTTTTAATTTGACTCGACAGACCTGTCGTTCCCGTTACTTTCATACTAAAGGCTATCCCTGTACCTGGTTTGTCAAAATCTCCGGCTTTATGGACAGCTTGCATAACATCTTCGACAATTCGATCCTGTACGAGAAATAAAATTACCTCTCTGGCCGGATCAAGGGTTAAACCGAAAAAAGTATGGGCCTCCTCCATACCTGAGCCTCTGGCGAATAAGGTTGTTGCCGCTTTTGCACCTGCTTTTTTCGCTTGCTTAATTATTTTGTCTGCATCGCCTCTGTTCACTACTGCGACGATTAAAGAGAAATCTATCGATTCGTTTACATACATTAAACCTGTCCTCCCTTATGGTTACAGTAGTCAGTTGTCAGAATAGAGGAAGAAAAACAAATTGCAA
>JAREWP010000012.1 GCA_029001845.1 Candidatus Magnetocorallium paracelense
TATATCGTTTTTTTTATTTGAGACATTTAAAGAAGATGTTTTGGAAGAGGTAATACCTGTAGGGAGTTATGCAACGACAGTGAGGAGAAAAGCACTGGATTTTGCGGCAAAGATTGTAAATACAGGCAGAGAAATAATCCTGAAAACATCTCAGACGATAATGGATACGCTACGACTCCAAACTCTGTGGGAACGATCTCAAAATCCGGTACCGATACCGGTATAAATAAAAGATCAAAAGACTTTGTAAACAGGAAGGGACAGTTGCGTCCGAATTTGTTGAAAAGTCATATTTCAGGTGCAAATAAATATAAAAAATTCCTGATTTTGGCAGAATGATTAGCTTGTTCCTTTAAATCTTCCCGGTTATTGCTTTAGCGCACTTTACAATTATAAATATTGCTATGCTTTGGCGAATTATACAGTTTATTAATAAAAATCGCTCAATTTAGGTATAATAAAGATTACTTAAAAGTTAAGGATTTAGAATGGATTTTCAGAAAATATTTAATAATTTCAAGAATATATTGGAAAAGAAATTTCCAGGTTATATTGAGCAGGCTGTTCTATTTGGATCACATGCAAGAGGAGATGCAAATCAGCACTCTGATTATGATATATTAATTATTCTTAAGTATGAGCATAAATGGCGTATTGAAGAGGCGATTTCACTCTTTTTCTATCATGAGATTGATTTAAAATTCGATATAGTTACCGATATAAGAATAATATCATCCTGTGAATTAGGCAGACAACCTTTTTATATAAATGTTATTAAGGAAGGAATCGTTCTGTGAGCCTCGATTCGAAATCAAGAGATTTACCTATAAAACACAGGTTTGAAAAGGCTTATGATGCTGTTAAAGATGTAGAATTACTTATAGAGCATGGCAGATTCTCTTTAGCCGTAAACAGGATATATTATGTGGGATATATTATTCTCTCTCGGCTCTTGCCCTAAAAGATCAATTTCTTACTTCCAAACATCAGCAACTGATAGGATAGTTTAATAAGAATTATATAAAGGAAAACAAAATTGACATGAAGTTCGGCGATATTGTACGCAAGGCTTTTGATAAGCGTACAAAAGGCGATTATCATGATTGGGTTGAGTTTAATAAAACAGAAGTAGAGGAAATTTTTAAAGAGATGAAGCTTTTCATTCATAAAATGAACAAAATAATCTATACATAAAAATTTGTTTTAACATAAACGACGGAGTGCCTGCCAGGTACAGGGTGTACGGATTTCCCGATGTCCTGAGTAAGCCTTTTACCATTAATGTATTAAGCAGAGCAATCCAAAAAGCTATGGTATAATAAGTAAAGTAAATATTATTTACTGAATTTTCTTCGTGCCATTCGTGAGCTTCGTGATAATAGAAAATATTGGTTTTTTTCTGCACAATTTTACTTATAAGGGCCTATTTTAATTGACGATTTTCGATTGACAAATGACGATTTAAGGATTGTCAATTAGTAATTATTGATCCTGACATTTTTCTTTATGCTACTGCGTTTATATATGCAAGATCGACAAGAAATTCTCGATACAGGCTCCCTAAAGTGAGATAAACCATGAAAGAAGAAGAGAAACTGATTCGATTTGACTGGGCCGTTAAGACCATATTGAGGGATAAGGCCAATTTTGATGTGCTCGAGGGTTTTCTGAGTGCTCTGTTAAGGGATGATATTACAATTCTTCATCTGTTGGAGAGTGAGAGCAATCAGGAAGAAGAAAGGCGGAAATATAATCGTGTAGACCTCTTTGTAAAGGACAGTAAAGGCAGGCATATGATTATAGAGGTGCAAAACGAAAGAGAGGCCGATTATCTGGAACGAATACTCTTCGGAACATCAAAAGTGATCGTAGAGAACCTTGAATTGGGCCATCCCTTTAAAGAGATTGCAAAAGTAATATCCATCAGTATTTTATACTTCAACCTGGGAAAGGGAGATGATTATATCTATTACGGTACAACTGAATTCAGGGGAGTGCATACCCATAATCCCTTAATCGTAAAGGAGAGGGTGAAAAAGCCTGAAAACCACGATAAGATACGATATGAGTTTAGGGAGAAGGATGTGTTTCCGGAATATTATCTGATCCATGTAGAGAGGTTTGAAGATATAATAGAGTCCGATATAGATGAGTGGATATACATGTTAAAACATGATGTAATTAAAGAGGAGTTTCACTCAAAGAACATCAAAAAGGCAAAGGAGAAACTGGCCCTGTTAAAGATGGACAAAGCAGAGCGTAAACGGTATGAGAGATATTTAATCGATTTGGCTTCAGAGATCGATGTGATAGAGACCGCAAAGGAGGACGGAATAGAGATAGGATTGGAAAGGGGAATGGAGAAAGGGATGGAGAAGGGAAAGGAAGTAGGTAAAGATGAGGGGATTGCAGAGGTTGCCTTAAACATGCTTGAGGCAGGAGTTGATAGGGATACAATCATGAAATTTACCGGTTTGTCAAAAGAGGCGATAGAAAGCCTCAAATGATATTGAACCGGGGACTTATGTGAAACAGGATTAAAAAAAAGTGTCTTCGTGCTCTTCGTGAACTTCGTGGTAAATAAAATTAATTTTAACTCCTGACTTCTGCATACACGCTTTTTTAAAACCTGTAAGCCATCGAAGCATAAACCGCACGTCCGTCACCGGGGTATACAACGCTCCCCTGGTCGTAGAATCCGCCGTTACTCAGTCCGAACTCTCCATAGGTCTCGTCAAAGAGATTGGTTACTGCAAAAGTAAAGGCCATCGCCATAAGCGGTTACACAAATGACGGCGTGCTTGCCAGGTACAGGGAGTATGGATTTTCCGATGCTTTGAGTAAGCCTTTTACGATAGAGGCGTTGAGTCGGGTGGTTTGGAAAGTAATGGTATAATAGGAAAACTGATTTTTTTGTTTGTGCCTTATGCCTTGAACCGTGTTTGGTGACCATTTGCCGGGTCAGGTCAGAACTGCTGTAAACAGGGAGATTTATTTGATAATGTTGTCTGAAAACAAATAAGGATAGATGTGATAAAGGGAAAGATCGAAACATTAGAGGGTCTTTACAATGATGGTGTTCTTAAAAAAGATGAATATGAAAAAAGAGTAATCCTGTTTCATAAGCAGCTCGATAAAATCGGAAAGAAACCCGCGAAACCCAAGATGCACGACAGACTTTTTAAATGGCTGATAACCGCTTTTACAGAGGAGTTTTTTAAGCACTATTTCCCCGGCGTAAAGACAGGGAAGTATTTGTTTATAGACAAGGAGTTCATAAACAGATATGAAACGTTAAAAGATAGTTTGGAAGGAGATCTGTTTTTGATTATGGAGGTGGAAATTAATGGACAAATGGAGAATGTTGTCATACAGATAGAGCATCAGAGTAAGAGAAAAGATATGGGCAGTCAAGTGTTTGAGTATTTGTGCTATGCATGGTTACTGAAGAAAAGACCTGTATGGAGCATAGTAATCTTTACCGATGAAGCATTGTGGAGGAAAGATGTTTCCGACGCATACTGGTACGGGTATGACAGCTCACATACAAAACAGTATCACAAGTTTGATATAATAAAGGTGAACAAAGAGTTTAGCGGTGATCTGATAAAGAGGAAATCAATCTTTTGTAAGTTACTCTCATTAAAAGCGAATGACAGGGGAGTTGACAGAGTGGAGTTAGTGAGAGATATATACAGGTCAGTATCCGAGCTTCAAGAAAAATTGAGTAATGATCAGTTATTAATGATTGAGCAATGGGTGAATTATTATAACAAGATACCTGATGAGCGATTTCAGGAGTTAAAAAAGGAGGTTGGAATGTCATTTGTAGCAACAACGATAAGTGAACATTATTATAATGAAGGGAAGATTGAGGGAGAGATTGAGGGAGAGATTAAGGGAGAGATTAAAGGAGAGATTAAGGGAGAGATTAAGAGTTTGGAAAGATTATATAGAGAAGGATTATTGGCGCAGAGGGAATATGAGAAACGGATAAAGCCTTTAAAGGAGCAGTTGGATGATATGGTGTATTCTGGCTAAAGCAAGCACCGGTTGAAGTAATTTGCGGTTTAATAGCAATGATTTGAGTATGTGGGGTAGTTGGGTGGGTGGGATAGTCATCTATGTGACTATCCCAACTACCCCACCTTTATCCTGATGATTTCGGCACCAATACCTGCTGACTTTACATCCTCCAGAGCAGAAGAAACAGCATCTTTCAGACTGAAAACTTCTCAATGAAACTCCAGAGAAGGAGTATTATCTTTAAAACTTAACAATGCATCATCACAACCTGCCTTGCCTTTTTTTACATAACAATCTCCACCATGCATGAGAGGAATTACCGTATTTGAGATAATACCATCCATGAGTTTCTGCATATTTTACGGTATTTTCAACTTCCTTATTCGGGTGTTTTGGTCTCCTCTATAACAGATATAAAGTAATTCTTAGTTTAATAAAAAACTCCGGTAAAAGCAATGTGTTAACAAAGAGGTTTGTTATGCAGGTAAGGCTGACAGTTAAATGCTTTTTTAAATAAATATTTTGTTTTAAATTTATTTGAAAAGCTATTATATTGACAGAGAAGTTCATCTCGATAAAACACAATGAGTTTTCCAAATACAAAAAATGGCATGCCAATAGTTCTTCTGACTCTGGTCATTTTCCTTTTACTCCCTGTTACACTTCACGCCCTTGAAACGGTGGTGCTAACGGACGATCAGGGTGAATACAAACTCGGTCGGTATGTTGAGGTGTTTGAGGACAAGAATAGAGAATTTACTATTGAAGATGTCTCTTCCGAAGAGTTTGATGACAGGTTTGTTTTAAATAAAACGGATATATTGAATTACGGGCATTCTACATCTGTTTTTTGGGTTCGTTTAAAATTAAAAAATATGGCGATAAGCGAGGATGATTGGCTTTTAGAGATAGATTTTCCATTATTAAAAAAAATTACCATGTATTTACTACATCCAAACGGCCTTTATACTGAACAACATTCAGGAGTTTCAGTTAATGAAAATAACAGGTTGATAAAACATAGAAAACCTATTTTCCCTTTATATCTTAAAAAAGATCAAGAATACACCTTGTTCCTGGAGGTTTTCCCAGGCATATCCGACATGTTGTTACCAATTTCCATTATGAACAAAGATATCTTATTTATAAAATATGATACTGAGACATTGCTTCACGGTTTATATTTCGGAATCATTATCGTGATGATAATCTATAATTTGTTATTTTTTTTCTACAAAAGATACCAGTTACCTCTATTATATAATGTTTGAGTTTTTTTTCATCTTGTACTATTCAAGTTTATATGGTTTCTCTCAGCAGTATTTTCCTGACATTACTTTTATTCGTCAAAATATCGTGATTTTTGTGCCATTTATATGTGTTTTTGGCTTACTGTTCACAAGGTCTTTTTTACTTTTACATTTTTATACGCCCAAAATTGACAGGATAATTAAGGGTTTTATTTATCTGATGTGTATTATGACTCCCTTTGTTTTTTATGAATCGGTATTTGCAGTTAATTTAGCTCAGATTATGGGATTCTTTTTCCTTATTTTTGCTTTATGCTCCGGAATCATTAGCTTAATATACAAAAATAGAACGGCAAAATATTTTTTGATAGCATGGATTTTTTTTATTTTGGGGGGAATCCTGAAAGTCATAATGTTTTCCGGAGGTATACAAAATAATTTCATAACGGAATATGGATTTCAAATAGGTTCTGTTTTGGAAGCGATATTATTATCTTTTGCCCTTGCAGACCGAATCAATATACTCAAAGCAGAAGCGGAAACAGCCAATATCAGTCTCATGAGCAAAATAACGGAGCACAGGGAGATGGAATCGAAATACAGGGGACTCATAAGGGATGCCGGGGACGCCATTGTTCTTGCAGGAGAGGACGGTCTTATCAGGGAGATAAACAAATCGACGGAAAGGCTTCTTCGTTGCAGTATAAATGACCTTGCAGACATACACTTCGATGAAATTATCAAAGGAGATAAAAGGAGTGACAGGAGGCTTTATTTTGAGGAGTTTTGGAATCGAAAAGCAGGCTCTTTACACAACGGCAGGCTGATAACCGTGGACGGAAAGGAAATAACCATAGATGCGACCTGTACGGTATTGGAGATAGAGTCGACAAAGGTTTTGCAGTGCATCATCAGGGATATAACGGCC
Source organism: Candidatus Magnetocorallium paracelense (assembly GCA_029001845.1). Lineage (GTDB taxonomy): Bacteria > Nitrospirota > Thermodesulfovibrionia > Thermodesulfovibrionales > Magnetobacteriaceae > Magnetocorallium > Magnetocorallium paracelense. The sequence goes on from JAREWP010000012.1 coordinate 6,205, forward strand.
AGGAAGATAGCCGAGGAGGAGATGGCCAGGTACAGGGAGTACGGATTTTCCGATGCTTTGAGTAAGCCTTTTACCATTGAGGAGTTGAGTCGGGTAGTGCATAAAGTTATATCAAATCAGGTCTGACAAAATTCTGTAACAAATAGTGGCTAAAAATATGATACTATATCAGGAAAGGCTTAATAGTGAACTGTGGTGTCATTATGACTTATAAATTTTCAGTAATAATAGAAAGAGACGATAACGGTTACTTCGCATTGTGTCCGGAATTACAGGGATGCTATACACAGGGAGAGAGTTATGAAGAAGTGATAGAGAATATTCAGGATGCTATTCGTCTTCATATTGAAGATCGCGCGGCAAATAACGAGGATATAACAATAACTAAGCATATCAGTTTAACTTCCGTTGAAGTTACGGCATGAGCGAAAGATTTCCACGAGTTACCGCCTTTGATGTAATCAGAGTATTGGAGAGTAGGGGCTTCTATCTTTCAAGGCAAAGCGGGAGTCATAAAATTTATAAGAATGCAATCGGTAAGAGAGTAACCGTCTCTTTTCATGCAGGTAAAATTTTGCACCCGAAAATCTTGAAAAATATATTGATTGATGCAGATTTGACTGTAGAAGGTTTCAGAGATTTATTAAAATAGACCCGATCAACACATACTTTCCTTATATATCAACTTGTCGGCTTTCTTTTATACTGAATAATTATCATGTTTAGTGGTGAACCGAAGATTCATTGACGTTTACCCTAACCCGGCATAACCGGTACCAAACAGGTTTTGGGAATTTCAAAGAAATTCCCTTCAAGTCTCCTCTCCCCTTGAGGGGAGAGGATTAAGGAGAGGGGTGACGGTTGAGAAGCTTTACCCTATCGAGTACCCTACCGCACCCCCTCACCCCACCCCTCTCCCCCTTCAAAGGGGGAGAGGGAGTAAAAAATCGCTGCTTTTGCAGCTTTATTTGAATAGTTAGAGAATATTTCCAAATGCTTAAAAGCCTTATAAATAAAAGCTAAAACTGTGATAATCAAAAATATTGGTGTTTTTTTGCACACAATTTCATATATAAGCGACTAAAGTGAGATGAACCATGAAAGAAGAAGAGAAACTGATTCGATTTGACTGGGCCGTTAAGACCATATTGAGGGATAAGGCCAATTTTGATGTGCTCGAGGGTTTTCTGAGTGCTCTGTTAAGGGATGATATTACAATTCTTCATCTGTTGGAGAGTGAGGCGAATCAGGAGGAAGAAAGGCGGAAATATAATCGTGTAGACCTCTTTGTAAAGGACAGTAAAGGCAGGCATATGATTATAGAGGTGCAAAACGAAAGAGAGGCCGATTATCTGGAACGAATACTCTTCGGAACATCAAAAGTGATCGTAGAGAACCTTGAATTGGGCCACCCCTTTAAAGAGATCGCAAAAGTGATATCAATCAGTATTTTATACTTCAATCTCGGAAAGGGAGATGATTATATCTATTACGGAACAACTGAGTTCAGGGGAGTGCATACTCATAATCCCTTAATCGTAAAGGAGAGAGTAAAAAAGCCGGAGAGCCATGATAAGATACGATATGAGTTTAGAGAAAAGGATGTGTTTCCGGAATATTATCTGATCCATGTAGAAAGGTATGAAGATATAATAGAGTCTGATATAGATGAGTGGATATACATGTTAAAGCATGATGTAATTAAAGAGGAGTTTCATTCTAGGAACATCAAAAAAGCAAAAGAAAAACTGGCTTTATTAAAAATGGATAGAGAGGAACGTAAACGGTATGAGAGATATTTAATCGATCTTGCTTCAGAGATCGATGTGATAGAGACAGCAAAGGAGGACGGGGTAGAGATAGGGATGGAAAGGGGGATGGAGCAAGGGATGGAAAAGGGGATGGAGAAAGGCATAACAAAAGTAGCTTTAAACATGCTTGAAGCAGGAGTTGATACAAATACAATCATGAAATTCACCGGTTTATCAAAAGAGGCGATAGAAAGCCTCAAATGATATTCTCCAGGCACACCGGTTTTGAAAGAGCGATCTTCTGCACTGTCTATTAGCACCTGAACAGAGCCGCAGCCTTCTTCATTAACATACTCTTAATCAGTGAGCTACTGTCAAAAAAGATCATCTCCTGCCCTCTATTATAATCTCTGACAGGGATTTATTGCCTGACGAAATACTGTGTAAAGCAGGCAGCGCGCCTTTTCACCGGGAAGTGTAATCACATCCCATATCCTGTTTTTTGACCATGAAATTGAATAAAAATCAGGACATACAGCCCATAGTTTAGGCAGAGACTCCGGATTTTGTGTACAACAAATTATTCTAACTTAAAAGTGACAATTTAAAAACAGTTGATCATGCTTAACCTATAGCAAACATGGTATAATATTGCTTCCAATACAAGAATAAGGAGGCATCACAATGGTGAAGAGATATCATGTAAAGTTTACGTCCAGGAATTTAACAGGCAATGCCGGATTAGTACATTTGGGTAGATTTGCAGAGAAACTGCAACTGTCAAAGATAATAGAGAGAGCAGTGACAATAGAACGAGGAAAGACAACGGAGTATAAGGTATCGGAAGCAGTAATGATGATGATAATGGGAGTATTGGGGGGAGCGAAGCATATAAGCCATCTGGCAATAATGCGAACAGATAGTGTAATGAGACAGTTATTTAAATGGGTTAAATATCCTGAGGACAGGACGTTTGGTCGAATATTCCGTCTGTTTAGTCAAAAGCATTGCAATGAACTGCACGAAGCGGAATCTGAAGCGAGAGGTAAGGTGTGGAGCAGGAAATGGTATGAGCGAATAACACTGGATATGGATTCAACGGTAATAGGAGTAACCGGTTCACAGGAAGGAACAGCGAAAGGATACAATGCAAAGAAAAAAGGCCAAAAGAGCTATCATCCGTTATTATGTTTTATAGCGGAGACGAGAGAGTGTCTGCATAATTGGTTTAGAACCGGCTCAGCGTATACGGGAAACGGAGCATCGGAATTTATGAAAGAATGTTTAATGAAGTTACCGAAGAAGGTAAAGCAAGTATTTGTGAGAGCAGACAGTGGATTTTTTAACGGAGAGCTGTTAGAGGTGTTGGAAGAGAATAAGAGTGAATATCTGATAAAAGTAAAGATGAAGAAGCTTGGAGAATTATTGATGGGTCAAGAGTGGAAAAAAGTGAAGTGGGATGAGGGCAGGGAAACAACGGAGTTTTGGTATAAATGCGGAGGGTGGAAGAAGGAGCGGAGATTTGTGGCAGTAAGAAAAGAGGTAGAAGGAAAAAGGAAAGATACGTTGTTCCCAATGCCTCAATACGAATTGTTTTGCTATGTGACGAATATGGATATTACGCCGTTAAGAGCGCATCAGTGCTACGGTCAAAGGTCAACAAGCGAGAATTGGATAGAGTGGTGTAAGAATCACATGGCCTCAGGCAGTATACGGACGCAGGATTTTTGGGCAAACGCTGCAATATTCCAGACATCGATACTTGCCTATAACCTGATGGTGTGGATGATGTGGCTGAATACAAAAGAGAGTTTTCATGAAGAACCCAATACGATCAGGGCATGGCTTATACGAGTACCGGGGAAATTAATAACCAGATCGCGACAATGGGTGCTGAATCTGTCGGAAGATTATTATTTTAAGAAGCGATGGATTGAGCTTGAAAATTCGATTGAAGCGTTAACATTTGCTTAACAGATAAATCAGTGTAAAAAAAACAAAGCGTACCGGAAGAGGGGGGAAGTGCGTTCTTACATGGAAATTTATTTGAATCTTGTTCATATCTTGCAATGCAATATGCAGGACGGGATATGTTTTGGGCCATTTTAGACCGATAACTCCAATATAAAATAAAATTTTAGTGGCTATCCGTTTTAATGGAGTGAATAATCTAACTTATTGTTTTTTATTGATATTCTGTTACTACAAGTTTTTGTCAGGTATCGATAAAATCCTTTATTTATAATACCTTAGAAAATAATTTAAAAAATTTACTTCAACGAAGCGGATAGGTCTATAAAATTATTATGCCTTGACAGAGTAAAAATATTGCCTGTCTCTGTAATTGTCACTTTTAAGTTATAGTAAAAATGAGGGGGTCCGGGGGGAGATTAATAACTCTTGTAAATTGTTAATAACTCTGTAACCCCTTGGAATTTTAAACCTGTTATCCATTGAATTTTAATTGCAGTTTTTTTTTGCTCCTTTTTAAATGCTATTACAGCAAATGAAAATACTATTAATTATTCTGAGCATATTTCTGCGTTCAGCTTTGTATGGCCCCTATGGTGTGAGCGGAGTAATCAATATTATCACTAAGAAACCGACTGAACAATTTGAGGGAAAAGCTGACCTGCGCTACGGCAGTTTTGACACATATGAACCGACTCTTTACATCGGCGGATTAATGGAAAGGGGTGTATATTATGGCCTTAATTACAAATAATTTTTCAACTTCATATTATACAATTAGAGTAATTCTTTAAATTTGATGTCATTAAGACCGAAGTCTTTAATAATAGCTTTAAGAGTGTAAGGATTAATTCTTTTATGATTAGGAATTGTGATTCTATGAAAACCATCAGACATACCAATATGTTTTCCCTTTGTTACAATCCTGAAACCTGCTTTAGAAAATACCTTTATTGCCCTTTCAGCCGAGACGTCAGTGAAAAGCACTTTGTAATGCAACCTCTACCTGCATAACATGTGAGTGCTTTGTCTCTTCTTCTATCATACGGATGTACGTGATAATAGCATCTTTTATATTTTCAAGGGCTTCCTCTAAAGTGTCACCCTGGCTGTGACATCCCTGTAAAACAGGACAATGAACGTCATATCCGTATTCCGATTTATTTATAACAACAGGATATTTCATAAGTTTAATTAATTATTTATTTTTGTAACTACTCAGGTATTCAGTCTATACACTAAGTAGTTACTAATTTATTATAGAAATAATTAAGCTTATAATTCAACAGGCAAGTAGCGTCTGAAAATATAATAGACCTTTAAGAAACCTATATCAATCAACAATTTTTTGTCAATTTTTAATTTTAAAACACATTACCATTGAGTCTTTGGGCAGAGTGATATGGAAAGTTATGGTATAATAATAAAAATGATTAAATAGTAAGCTTTAAGTTTTTTTTTATATAAAAATATATAGAAACGTTCACAGGTTCACCCTATTGCTTACTGACTAAATTTAGTCAGTGACCATTGACTAAATTTAGTCAATTGAGTATCATAACAGAAATGGATACCCGCTTTTCACCGCACAACACACACCTTGAAGACCCTGAACACTTCTATACACTCGATCCTCAGTTACGCCGTCTTAAGCAACAAATGTATATTCATAAATCTGAGTTACTGGATCTCCTGCCTGTTCATATCCCGGGCATTTATTCTCTTACCGGCGGTCGCCAGACAGGAAAAACAACTTTACTGAAACAATGGATGACGAAATTATTGGAACAAGGAGTCTCTCCTTTTGCAATCGCCTTTCTGTCAGGAGAATTAATAGATGATCATCGTATGCTTATGCAAATATTGGAGACACAAACATCTTCTATGCCTGATGACAGGATACGCTATTTAATGATAGATGAAATAACGTATATTAAGGACTGGGATAAAACAGTTAAGTATGCAGCAGATGCAGGATTGCTGGACCAGACAATACTTATATTGACAGGTTCCGACCTTGTTTTAATCGAAGAGGCGCGTATGCGTTTTCCCGGCCGAAGGGGCCGGGCAGACAGAGTTGATTTCCATCTCTATCCTCTCTCATTTCGAGAAACAGTAAAACTAAAAGGACGTATAAAAAATATTTCAGAAACAGCAGAATCAGCAACTGATTATTCTACTGACATAATGGAAGCCCTTTTTGGAGAATTCAATGAATATTTATATCATGGAGGTTATCTTACTGCAATAAACGATTTTGGTGCGACAGGGGAAGTATCTCTTGCAACACTGAATACCTATTCGGATTGGATAAGAGGCGATATGCTAAAACGAGGTAAGCAGGAGCATTACCTCAGAGAAATATTGGCTGCAATCATTAAACGATACAATAGTCAGGTAACATGGAATACCCTTGCACGGGATCTCTCTATCGATCATCCAAAAACTGTTGCCGATTATGCTGCACTATTAGCATCAATGGATGCATTGTTTATTCAGCCTGCTTTAATCGAGGATAAGTTGACAGGTGCTCCCAAGAAGGCAAGAAAATTAATGTTCTCCGATCCTTTTATTTTCCATGCAGTAAGATCATGGCTTTGGCCTCATAAGAATCCCTTCGAAGCACAGATGATACCGGTTGTTAACAGTCCCGAGCAATCTTCAAAACTTGTCGAAGCAACTGTGGCAACTCACTTTAACCGTTTGTATCCGACTTTTTACATTAAAGCGGACGGAGAGGTCGATATTGCATATATTTATAACAGGCGATTCTGGCCGATTGAAGTTAAATGGACAGATCGGTTAAAACCAAAAGATTTAAAGCAGATTTTAAAATATTCCAATAGTCGCATATTTACAAAATCTAAAACAAGAGGAAAGATGATGAATATTGAGACTGAACCTTTGATACAGGCTTTGGTACGCTTACGATAGTGATCTCAGCAGATACGGCCTCTTCCCACCCCTCTCCCCCTTCTAAGGCTCACCCGACTACCACAGCAATACAGAACACCGGAGTTGCATTTATCTTTAAAAAGCATTTAGCTGTCAGCTATCAGCTATCAGGTTTTATATAGCAACACTTTATGGTTAAAAACACATTCATCTATAAGGTAAAGTTTAATATTGGCACAAAATCAATACTTTTTTTAGCTGAAGGCTGACCGCTGATTGCTGACTGCTGTTTTTTAGTTGATAAGCTTAAATGTTCTCAGGTATGATCGGATTCGATTATTCTGTTTGCTTAAAGAAGAGGAAAAAGATAAAATAGAAGAATAGCTGTATACAGATAACATGTCAATGTTTCTCAACCTCACATCACATTCTTGTAATTTCTTCTCAAGTAGATAATATAAAGATGAAGGAGAGAGGATGCCTGATATAAAAATAACTCCCAATGATTTAAAAAAAGAGTTCAAAAAATTAAACGATATAGTTGAAAAATTAGAAAGTTGTCATAATAAGCCGGATGTAAACTGTTGGGATTTCATCAAATGCAATAAGGAAGATCGAGAAAACTGCCCTGCATTTACACAAAGCACAAGCAACAAATGTTGGTTAGTCGCAGGCACCCTTTGCGGCAGCGAAGCAAAAGGAATGATGGCGAAAAAAGTTCATAATTGCAAGAAATGCGACTTTTATAGTTATATCAAAGAAAGATCGAAATAAAAAACTGCCTAAACATTCTTATTAAAAAAAAAGCATGTAGAGGTCTACGTATTGTCAACAATGAAAGAAGAAGAGAAACTGATTCGTTTTGACTGGGCCGTTAAGACCATATTGAGGGACAAGACCAATTTTGATGTGCTTGAGGGGTTCCTGAGTGCTCTGTTGAGGGATGATATAACCATTCTTCATCTGTTGGAGAGCGAGGCGAATCAGGAGGAAGAAAGGCGGAAATATAATCGTGTAGACCTCTTTGTAAAGGACAGTAAAGGCAGGCATATGATTATAGAGGTGCAAAACGAGAGAGAGGCCGATTATCTGGAACGAATACTCTTCGGAACATCAAAGGTGATCGTAGAGAACCTTGAATTGGGCCATCCCTTTAAAGAGATCGCAAAAGTGATATCCATCAGTATATTGTACTTCAATCTCGGAAAGGGAGACGATTATATTTATTACGGGACAACGGAATTCAGGGGAGTGCATACTCATAATCCCTTAATCGTCAAGGAGAGGGTGAAAAAGCCTGAAAACCACGATAAGATACGATATGAGTTCAGAGAAAAAGATGTGTTTCCCGAATATTATCTGATCCATGTAGAGAGGTTTGAAGATATAATAGAGTCCGATATAGATGAGTGGATATACATGTTAAAGCATGATGTAATTAAAGAGGAGTTTCACTCAAAGAACATTGAAAAGGCGAAGGAGAAACTGGCTTTGTTGAGGATGGATAGAGAGGAACGTAAACGGTATGAGAGGTATTTAATCGATTTGGCTTCAGAGATCGATGTGATAGA
>JAREWP010000030.1 GCA_029001845.1 Candidatus Magnetocorallium paracelense
TTTTCAGTACTCGTGATAGTTCTTCGTTCTTAGATCGCTTCTCTTGAGATTCACCTTCATCGCAACCAAGTAATATCAAGGCATTTATGACCTTCTGCGATTTATGCGTTCCCTTTGAAGTAACTCCTTTTAATAAATCTCGTTCCTCTCTTGTTAAAGTTACAGTATATTTCTTCATCTATCCCCCTTTTAGGTTTTATTATGAAAAAATATACCACATTCTTATGCGTCAATTCAAACTTGACATGACACTAGAGTTTTGTTTATGTGCTTGCGGAGTCATGCCAGAAAACATTTCATTTTTCAAAAACGAGATCATTGCGTTAGCTGCTGAAGCGCCACATCCCATTCTAAAACCATATATCGATAAAATAGTGTTCAACGAACAATCTGACCAGTATTTTTCAAAACCATATTTTTATTCGTGCATTGGAAAAACAAGTGATGGAATTTTTGATCAAGATTTTTTGAATACTCTAACACCTCCGCTTCAGATTTATAAAGATAACGTTCTAATTCCTCATGAAATGGATAAACTAGGTGCTGACTTTGGTATACAGACTCTGTATTACACAGGATTTATTGGAGTTCTAAAACTTTTGCTTTTTGGAATAAAAGAGAAAGTTTTTTGCAGTCACTTGAATTGCCCTCTTTTTAAGACGCATATGTGCCAGAATTTTTATTACATTCCTGAAGACTATGAAACGTGCACCTTTCATAGTTTTCTCAAAAACCTTAAAATGGATTTAATCGTTAATTTCTTAGTAACATAATAATGCTTGCTCGGTGGTTAAAGGTTAATGGGAGTGGCATTGGGGACAGGTCAATTTATTGGTGCGCCAAGCGAAGCTTTGTTCTTCTTACATGGTGTAAGTCCTTGTTGGATAAGGTCTAGCCAACCACCCATATTGAGTGTTGCGTGATTGGGAAGGAGGTTCTTAGAACACGAATAAGGAAACTCCCTTGAATAATCCCCTGAACAGGTGGACAGGGTGACTAAATCTGCCGGGCTGTCAATGATGTTTAGGAGATTTCTGATTGACAGAGCAAATCGAGCCGAACGACTCACAGGTCGCGTACACAGGGAAACATGTAGGCCACAAGGGGAAAGGCACTCCCCTGAAGTCTGGCACAGCTCCGTTAATGACGATAATGCAGGCGGCGATGTTGTCAATAAAACAGAAGCCAACACAAAGGAAGAGGATGATTGGGGTCAAACCTAAACAATACACTTTAGGTGACAATGATTGGGGGCGAAAAAGTTTCTTAATTTGAAAATATAGGAATTTGAAACATGAATATACTAATAGCAGAGGACAATAGAGTCATTCAAGAGATAACAGAATCATTAATGGACATGTGGGATTTCGAATACGACTTGGCTATGAATGGTCAGGAAGCTGTTGATTTTGCTACAGTAAATGAAGGAAAGTATGATCTTTGTCTTATGGACATTGATATGCCTAAAATGAATGGACTTGAAGCAACCGGAATAATCCGTCAAAGGTTAAAATATCTACCGATTATGGCAATGACAGGAAATTCAGGGTATAAGAGGAAATGTATAAAGGCTGGAATGGACGATTTTATAACAAAACCATATGATCTTGATAGACTTCATGATAAAATAAAAGAGTTGACTGTCAAAGCAATAAAGATTAGAATTGATCACAATAAAATCATTTTAGATAAGGAGATGCCGATGGATGCGGAACATGCAAAGGAATTAAGGGAACTTGAAAAACGTGGACTCTGCAAAATGAGTTTACGAGGAGCCTTAAATGAAGTAACTATGGTTGTTCATAAAAACGTTCCACAAAAAATATCCCACGATTTCATTGGAGACGACAAACAGCTATCTATATTTCTTGACCGCTCTAATGAAAAACCGGGAGAATGCTATCTATATCGGATAAATTTTTTAATGAATACAAGATTTCTCTCTCAACAAAAGCTTGAAGAAAAGATAAAAGCAGAGGATGAGTTTTTAAAGGATTGTAATACCTTTGCTGAGAAAAAGAAGGAGACTTAAAGTTTTTCATACATTTCACCCTTTTATTTATTAAGTACCATAAGAAGCCATATAACCATGGAATTCAATGGGAGGCAAGGTAAATTAGGGACTAAATTTCTGACAATATCAAGTTTAAAAGAGGCAAATAATATGAAAAGAGTAGAATTCCAAGAGAAAATCACTGAGATGACCAAAACTCTTCCAGAAACAAAAATGAATGCTGTGATTGATTTCATAAGTGATCTTATTAAAGAAGATGAAATTCAAAACTTTCTAAATATTCAAAAGACGTCAAATACTTATCAAGAATGGTTGAGTTCTGAAAACGACATTTACGATGAGCTGTTTAAAGATGAGATTAAATAGAGGAAATATTGTTCTTTGCAAAGTCCCTATGCCTTCAGAAGATCTAAGGAAATTCAAGCTAAGGCCAGCGTTAATTGTGTCAAAGGATTTAAATAGTGAAAGGCTTGATGATGTTATCATAGCTATTTGTACTTCTAATATATCAAGAACACAAGAATCCACTCAATATCTTATTGATGCAAATCAATTAGTACAGGCAGGTATAAAAGTTCCTTCTGTTGTCAAATGTGAATCACTAAAAAAAATGAACTTAAGCCTCACCTGAGCAAGTACTGGAAGATACCGCCTGATGAGAACGCTGGTTTTGTAGCGGCGATGGAAGATATACTGGAAGTCTATGAGCGTCCCTACAACCCGAAGTTTCCGGTTGTATGCATGGATGAATCCAGTGTGCAGTTGATAGGAGAAGTGCAGGAGCCAATTCCGGCAGCTCCGGGGCACCCTGTTCTGAAAGACGATGAATATGTACGTAATGGGGTGGCAAGCATACTCCTTGAGGTAGAACCGCTTGGTGGAAAACGCAAGGTAAAAATAACTGAACAGCGGACACGAATTGACTGGGCATATTTTATCAAAGAGATGCTTGAAGAGCGTTACGCAGAAGCCGAAAAAGTAATTCTGGTTATGGACAACCTCAATACGCACAACATGGCCTCTCTATACACGGCTTTTCCGCCTGAAGAAGCCAGACGCCTGGCGGGTCGTCTCGAAATACATTATTCTCCAAAACACGGGAGTTGGCTGAACATAGCAGAGATTGAACTCAGTGTTTTGAAGCGTCAATGCCTTGCCGTACGAATCGATTGTATAGAGAAGATGCGAAAAGAAGTGGAGGAATGGAATATTGACCGAAATAACCGACAAACTAAGGTTGATTGGCAATTTAGATGTAGTGACGCTCGAATCAAACTAAAACGGCTTTATCCGAAAATTTAAGTTGTACGCTGTACTAGGTTTGTCAAATACATCAGATGATGGAGGCTTATTGCTGTTGGAACTGTTTTTGTTGATTCTTTCTTCAAGCTCTTCTATTCGGTTGGTGAGCTTTATGATTATGTCTACCAATACAACAGGGGTTGTTTCTGACAGCTTTATGAGCTCTTCCCGAGTTGGCTTCTCCTTCATAATTGATAGTATGACATAAGGAGATGCCTGAGGTCTGGAAAAAAATAATTCTATCGGTTTTTTAGGGAGTACCTAAGTAGTTACAAATAAAATACAGAGGACTATTTTCATCTTGTATCCCAACAAATATTCAAGAAAGGAACTTGAGGGGGACAAGCAAATTATTTAAGGCATTTATAGGTGGATTAGTTGTATCAATGCCTGCTATGTATATATATGAATTGACGATCAGGAGATCAGATGGAGTTTCAAAGCTTGGCAATACCTAAATTTCGAGCAGATGATTACCTGCCGGAGGGATTGCATCCAGCCTCAGAATCCGAAATAATATTTAGATTTGGTTCACCCACTAAACAGCGCAGACGATTAACTCTTCGGCTTCGGCGTTGGATTGAGTTGACTCGTTTAGTAGGTGGGCTACGTATGATGATTGACGGTAGTTTCGTCACAGCGAAAGCTGAGCCACACGACATCGATTCAGTCATTCTTCTTCCATTTGATTTTCAAAATCAGATCGACAAAGGAATGGAGCCTGCATTAGAACTTGAAGATATGATTTTAACCCGTCGTCCTGAAGAAATCTTTGCTGCTGAAGATGAGACTGATTGGTATGAGTGGATTGAATTTTTCAGTCGCACACGTGAAGCAGATGGACGACGCAAAGGAATTGTGGAGGTTATATTATGATTTCCAACAAAATAGAATATGAAAAAGCACAAGAAGAAATTCATATTCTTGAAGAACGATTGGAGCGACTGAAGAAAACTCACCCTATCGGTTCAAAAGGATTCACAAAGGCAGGCATTCGGAAAATGATTGCTCGCTTACATGAAGAATTGGCAGTTTTTGAAGGAAGTGAGGAGGCAAAACAACCTATTTCGACATAAATTGTGTACTAACCAATCATTTGAGCAGATTCCGCTATCGCTTCACTGCTCAACTCCTCGTTATCGTATGTGATCTTGAAAAAAACACATGGATGCAGGGTAATAAATGGAAAGCTTCGCAAAAGATTTTGTAACACTACTCCAATATCTTTTACCAGGGTTCATCGCTGCGTGGGTATTCTATGGTTTTACTTCATTTCCTAAGCCATCTCAATTTAAAAGGGTTGTACAAGCCCTTATTTTCATTATTTTTATTCAGGCATTGGTATACATAATTAAAAGCATTTTATTGTTTGTTGGTAAAAAATGGCCATTGTTTATTTGGAATTCACAATCTGTCATGATATGGTCAATTCTTTCAGCAATATTGTTAGGTCTCTTTTTTTCATATTTTGCTAACAATGACAAGATTCATAAGAAATTAAGAGTCTTGGGTGTTACACGGGAAACTTCTTATCGTCTGAGTGGTTTGGAGCCTTTCTTCAGAACATAACTTATGTAGTACTTCACTTAAACGGAGAAAGGCGTCTTTATGGTTGGCCAAAAGAGTGGCCATCAGAGCCAGAAAAAGGACACTTTGTTTTAATACAAGCCTCATGGTTAGATAAGAATAATGATGAAATTCCCTTAACTGAGGTAGATTCAATAATGGTAGATGCAAAAGAAGTTAAAATGATTGAATTTATGGAAGAAACCTGGGAGGTATAAAATGGGTAAAAAAAGTTCAAATCCTCCGCCACCGCTACCGCAAAATCAAAAAGGTATTAATGAAGGGGCAAACGTGAATCCACCACCACCACCACCAGCACCACCAGTACCAAAAAGGGAGAGTTAACAAGTAAAAAAACTAGCTTGATATATAGGAAATTCAAAACAGTAGCAACTGTGAGAGTCACCTGCCTACAGGTGACCTCTGCGGTGCACTTGCAAGATGCCGCCGGTGGTCACCCGTGGGCGGGTGACTCCCACAATTAAAGTCCGTACGAAGCAGATGATATCTGAAACCCTTTTTCACTATCACCAAGATGGCGAAATCATTTCGGCAGATTATGATGGTGGAAGCATACGGAAAGGTCATTTATTAGGAAAAATGATAGAGAATGGCAATTTGGAATTTACTTACCACCATATCAATATTGAAGGGAATTTAATGCTCGGTAAGTGCACTTCAGTACCGACTTTATTAGCAGATGACAGATTAAAGTATTCAGAACAATGGCAATGGATCACTGGTGATAAATCAAGTGGAAAATCAGAAATAATTGAAATTGACAGCGTATAGCCTATAACAAGAGACTATACGTGTAGAAGGTAACTGAAAATGGAACATAACAGCCCTTAGGCATTATGAGGGGAAAAATGACTAATTTCAGGGTTGAACAGGGACAGTCAAACCATAGGAGTTACTAAAGGAATTTTATTATTGAAGCAAAATGTCATTTGGACGAAGCATAAGAATTTATCTCTCAGATGGTTCTCCGTCAGGGCTAAGGTATGTAGAAATCGCCAATTGGTCAGGACAGGCAGTTGCATGCCCAAGAAGTAGATTCTCGGAACTGTCCAACTGGGAAGAGGCTCAAAGACCTGGAGTCTATTTTCTTTTTGAACACCATTCCACGGATGATAGAAATACTGTATATATCGGTGAAGCGGAAGATGTTCTAAAACGTCTTCATGACCATGACAGAAAGCGGGATTTTTGGAATGAGGTTATAATCTTTTCCAGCAAAGATGAAAACATGACTAAAGCGCATATCAAGTATCTTGAAGCCAGGTTGATCGATTTATCAATACAAGCAGACAGGTATTCACTTGCAAATAATAATTCCCCTCGACAATCGTCGTTACCTCGCGCAGACAAGGATGCGATGGAAGAATATATCCATAATATTAAGATGATATTGGGGACATTAGGACATAAACTGCTGGAACCTTTGAACTCACTTGTGAAAACCGAATCAGAAGAAAATTCCGCAACTTTGATCGGAAGGCATTTCTACTTTACAGTCAATAAATTAGAAGCAATCGGACAGCAATCCGATGAAGGTTTCATCTTATTGGAAGGTTCTCATATATCAAAGGATACAACCAAAAGCATTCCGGAGAAGATCTCGCAGTTAAGAAGTAAATTGCTGTCCGATGGTGTTATCAACGACGACGGGGTAAAGTATATATTAACTAAAAATATGCTTATCAGTTCATCTTCATATGCAGCGGCGCTGGTAGCAGGAACAAGGAGGAGCGGCCCTCAAAGCTGGAAGACAAGGAATGGGGAGTCTCTAAAAGAAATAGAAGAAAAGTTAATTAAAACATAACCTATTTGATTCTTGATTGACATGTTTTTTTCTTTGATCTTTGTTTATCCTGTAATCCTGTCTGAATAATTGTTTTTTTTAATTGAGTTTGATATGCCTACACTGGATTGGATCGGCAAAAAGGCCGTAGTTAATCATCATAAGGAAGTACCGTTTCACCTACTCAAGTGCGATCCCGGTTTGTCGGTGGGAGATACTGAAAGCGGCAACCTGCTTGTACAGGGCGATAACCTTCTGGCCCTGAAAGCCCTTCTGCCCTATTACGCCGGTCAGGTGAAGTGCATCTATATTGATCCTCCTTACAATACCGGTAATGAGAAATGGGTGTATAACGATAATGTTAACAGTCCTGAAATCAAGGAGTGGCTTGGAAATGTTGTGGGAATGGAAAGCGAAGACCTTTCCAGGCACGACAAATGGCTATGCATGATGTATCCCCGCCTTCGGTTGCTGAAAGATTTTTTGTCTGAAGATGGGGCCATTTTTGTCAGTATTGATGATAATGAAGTTACAGCTTTACGTTTTATCTTGGATGAAATGTTTGGAAGAAAAAACTTTATAACATCAGTCATTTGGCAAAAAGTATATGCTCCAAAGAATTCAGCAAAGCACTTTTCTGAAGATCATGACTACATTGTTATATATGCAAAGGATAGTGAAAAGTGGCGTCCGAATCCTATTCCACGAAGTACTGAAGCAAACAAAAGATACAAGAATCCGGATAATGACCCGCGAGGACCCTGGAAGACAAGTGATCTCTCTGCTAGAAATCCATACAGCGAGGGGACTTACTCTATAACATGTCCTTCAGGTCGTATCATAGAAGCTCCACCACGAGGATCGTACTGGCGATATTCAGAGGATAAATTCAAAGATTTGGATGCTGATAATCGCATTTGGTGGGGTAAAATAGGTAACAATGTGCCCGCAATTAAACGTTTCTTATCAGAGGTGAAGCAAGGTGTAGTTCCTCAAACATTGTGGCCTTACAAAGAAGTTGGACACACTCAAGATGCCAAAAAAGAACTACTCTCTCTTGTCGAATTTGAAGATTCCGCCTCTGTTTTTATTACTCCAAAGCCTGTAAACCTTATTCGCCGACTCATCCAGGTTGCCACAGACAAAGATTCTATCGTTATGGACAGTTTTGCAGGAAGTGGAACAACCGGGCAAGCTCTGCCTTTTACCCTCATTTTAAGCTGGACTTTTCATAATGTTTAGTATTACACTAAGACATTATGGAAAAACAAAATCAAATCAAACGAACAATTTCACAGTCAGAGGCACTTGAGGATATCAGTAATATGCTCAATACAAACAAAAACATAACCAGAACAGAATTGGCGGATAAAGTTTGCGAAAGGTACAGTTTTACAGATCCTCTGGGCGTCAAACAGCGGGCGGGGTGTCTGAAAGCCCTGCGCGAGCTGGACAAAGCCGGTAAGATTAAACTGCCTGCATCGCCGCAAAAAGCATTCACAAGAAGTCCGAGGCGACTGGCAGAAGCCGTGCCTGCTGCCCATGGAGTACCGTCGGAGGCAGGAGAGGCAGGACAACTGTCAATACAGTTGGTGGAGACAGAGGAGCAAATGCGAATCTGGAACGAATTAATGATAAGGGAGCACCCTAAGGGAGCAGCTCTGTTGGTTGGTCGTCAGATTCGTTATCTTGTAGGCTCAGAGTATGGTTGGCTGGGAGGTTTTTCTTTCAGTTCAGCGGCATTGCAGCTTGAAGATCGAGAGCAATGGATGGGTTGGGACAAAGAGACAAAAGACGCCTGCCTGCATTATGTAGTAAATATGAGCCGGTTTCTGATTCGCTCTAATGTATCATGCCGAAATCTGGCGACTAAACTGTTGAGCATGGTCACAGGTAAATTGCCGGGGGATTTTGAGAAGCGTTATGGTTACCGACCGTTAGTGTTGGAAAGTTTTGTGGACAAAAGTTCTCATGCCGGGACATGCTACAGAGCGGGGAACTGGAAATGCATAGGGCAGACGAAGGGACGTGGCAGGCAGGATCGTTACAGTAAAAATCAGGAGACAGTAAAGGACATATATGTGTACCCCCTTGAAAAGGATTTTCGATTAAAGATGGGGTTGCCTGAGGAAAAAGAAATAGAGGCGATAGAGATATCTTCCGGTATAGACATAGAGAGATGGGCGGAGAATGAATTTGGCGGAGCTCCGTTGGGAGATATAAGACTGAGTCGGAGGCTTATAGAAATAGCAGAGGGAAAAGCAGAGAAACCGGGACGTAACTATAGTGAGGCGGCAGGAGGTCAACGTTCGAAAATAAAAGCCTACTATAGATTAATAGACAAAGCAGATGACTCGGCGGTTACCATGGACAATATTCTTTTACCGCACCGTCAACGCACGGTACAGCGAATGAAAGGGCAAAAGACCGTGTTATGTATCCAGGACGGCAGTGATCTGAACTACAACAACCTGGACAAATGTGAAGGATTGGGTGTAATCGGAACGAATCAGACAAAGGCGCAAAGCAGAGGATTACACCTGCACTCAATGATAGCGGTAACCACGGAAGGTCTGCCGTTGGGAGTATTGAGAGCGCAGTGCAGTGCGCCCGAAGGGAAAGATAAGGAAGATACTCGTAAGACATGGGCAATCCCAATAGAAGAAAAAGAGACTTTTTATTGGATAGAGGGTGTACGAGACAGTGGGAATCTGCAAAAGCTGATGCCTGAGACCTCTATAATCAACGTAATGGATCGGGAAGCAGACTTTTTTGAAATGTTTGACGATCATCGCCGCAACAGTAAGAATGTTGAGCTGATTGTACGAGCCAAACATGATCGCTCAACGACGGGAGAACAAAAATTGTTCGAAACAGCGAGGCAGTCACAGGTGGAAAGCAAAATAAATATCGCAGTACCCAGGCAAAGCGCCAGAGCCAAAAAGAGTAAACAGAAAGCCAAAGCGAAACGACCGGCGCGAACAGCGGAAGCTTCATTGCGCTTTAAGCAGGTAGAGTTAAAAGCGCCGTCATATTATAAAGATAAAGCACCGATAAAGGCATGGGTAGTGCATGTATGGGAGGAAAACCCTCCTTTGGACACAGAGGGTTTGCAGTGGTTTTTACTGACGACAATAGAGGTGAAATCAGTAGAGGATGCATTGGAAATAGTTAAAGATTACCGTCTGAGGTGGCGAATAGAAGACTGGCACAGAGTTTTGAAGTCAGGATGCGGAGTAGAAAAAGCAGCTCATGAAACAGCACAACGAATCAGGAGAGCGATAGCGATTAATCTGGTTATTGCGTGGCGGATAATGCTAATGACTCTCATGGGAAGAGAAGTTCCAGACTTGCCTGCGGAAGTGTTGTTTTCAGATATGGAAATCGAAGTGTTAAAAGCTTATGCGGGAAAAAAAACTCAGTCCACCTGATTCATTAGGTTTGGCAGTGACAATAGTGGCGAAGATGGGTGGATACCTTGGCCGTGCAAATGACCCTCCTCCGGGTCATCAGATAATATGGCGGGGTTATGCCACATTACAACTCTTGTGCGAAGGATACGCGCTCAGGGGTGGGTAGGCTACCGAGGAGTGATTTATGGGTAAAGGGCAGACCTAACCCGGCTCAGATACCTGACAATCTCTTTTTTAACTCTTCTATTATTTTATCCTTTTCATCGAGTGCCTTTTTGTTCTCCTCTAAAGCCTTTTTATTTTCCTCGATTTCCCTATCCTTACCTGCTATCGCTCTCTCCAGGCCCTGTAACTCCTCCAGAATATCGTCCTCTACATCCATCTTATCCCTCATCTCAGGCTCCAGTATCGCCCTCTGCAATCTCCGAATCACTTTACCGTATTTACCGGAATAATCCTCCTCCCTTATATTTAACCTATGGCCGTCAGAGGTTACATGACTCTGGTCGAATACGCTTAACAACCTCTCCATATCGGTCTTTGCATCCTTTCTTAGACAGGGGATCTGAATACAGTAAAAAAACGACGATCTATCTCTACTGTCCTCTATTGCGGCAAAAATTCAAGCTCCACGATATCTTCACCCGTTATGGTCGAAATAATCAGAGCAGCGATTTCGTTATCTTCCATTAAATATTTAAAGATTACATCGTATATGGGATTGGCTATTTCCATGGAATATACCTCTTGTGTTTTATTATAAAACAACACAACCTATATCTCAATAGTAAGAGGCGGTTTTGAAGTCCTGTGAATAGAGGAAAACCATTAAAGTCTATAATTTTACCTGTCCTATACACAAACAGCAGGTTCAGGTTTGTAACTTGATCGCATAGGAACTTTCATTTTTTTATGCGGCTTTGCGAGAAGTCAGATTTTTAGACAAAGGATTCATCGGTCTTTTAAACGTACGAATTCATACAAAACAAAGCGTCATTCCCGCAGTCCCTTAAGCGGGGATGACGATATCTTGTTTTTGAAACCATAGGTGATTATGACAGTTGAAACCCAAACATGAACAGCCGATCAGCTTAAAAAAGCACGTCCAGAGGGCGATATCTTGAACCTGCTTAAAAAATGAAATTTCTTATGATCCTGAGAGTCTAAAGTCATATATGCAAAGCATGTTTTTTACACCTTTGGGGTGAACTGTTTACTCAGCGTTTCACACTCTCCGGCCAGTTGTCCGCAGGCTGCAAGAATGTCTCTGCCTTTGCTTTTTCTTATAAAAGCGGTTATATTGTTTTCCTGCAATATCTGTTGAAAGGTCAGAATTCTGTCATGGTCAGAGGGTCTGAAGGCAGCGCCGTCAAAAGAGTTAAAGGGTATTAGGTTGATCTTTGAAGGAATTCCCTTTAAAATTTTCTTTAACTTTAAAGCGTCCTCTACCGAATCGTTGACTCCCTTTAGAAGAATATATTCAAATGTAATCCTTCGCCTGGGGGACATAGAAAGGGTTTTGCAGGCCTTCAGCAGTGACGCCAGGTTATGAATTTTATTAATCGGCATAATCTCCTCTCTGACTTGATCGGTAGCCGCATTTAAGGAAACTGCAAGATTAACTTCAGGCGATTTGCTAAAGAGTTTCCTTATTTTCGGGACAATACCGCATGTGGAAACAGTGATTCGTCTTTTCGATATGCCCAAAAGAGTCGTCATGCGCGTAAGAGATTCCGTTACTTCGTTGAAATTATTAAGAGGCTCTCCCATTCCCATTAGTACAATATTTGTAATAGGGCCCGGACAGGTTCTATCGCCTGAAACGGCAATAATTTGACCGGTAATCTCAGAGGCTGTGAGATTTCTCTTTAGACCGAGAGGAGATGTGCGGCAAAATTTACAGCCCATTGCACAACCGACTTGAGAAGAAATACAGAGAGTCAGTCTCTTCTCGTCGGGAATGAGCACGCTTTCTATGGAGTGGCCGTCTTTGAGACCGAAGAGGTATTTTATCGTACCGTCAGAGGAAACCACTTTGTTTCGAATCTCAGGCTTGCCGATGTAAGCAAGAGTACTGAGTTTCTCTCTTAATTTCTTAGAGAATTCGGTAATATCATCAATTTGGTTGACTCTCTTTTCATAAATCCAGTGTATAAGTTGATTTGACCTGAACGGAGGCAGGGAAAGAGACGCAATGAAATCCTCCACTTCCTTTTTGGAAAGGGTGCAAATATCGAGTTTACTCAGATAATCAACTCCCTCATTTGGGGTTTGGTTGCGCGAAGTCACAAATCGATAATTATAACATCCAAATACAACAGGCAGGTTAACAAGCTGAAAGGCTGAAGACCTTTGAATAAGAGATTGGCAACATATAAAAAAACCAACCACGAAGACCATGTTGACAAGGAAAGAAAAGAGGTTTTTTATTTCTTCATGTTATTCGTGCCCTTCGTGGTTCTAAAATGTACTGTCTGTACCTTAACAGACGATTGTAAAAAAACGACGACATATCCGAATCGATCAGAGACCTGCCTCTTTCTTTATTTTGTCAGCCAAGTCGGTTTTCTCCCATGTAAACTCCTCTTCAGTTCTTCCGAAATGACCGTATGCGGCTGTCTTTCTATAGATCGGTCTCCTGAGATCGAGCATTTCCATAATACCCTTTGGTGTGAGATCGAAATTATTGTTTACAATTTTCACTATCTGCTCGTCCGATATCTTACCTGTTCCGAATGTGTCAACGTGAACTGAAAGCGGCTTGGCGACGCCTATCGCATAAGACACCTGAATTTCCAATCTGTCAGCTACTCCGGCTGCCACCATGTTCTTTGCCACATACCTGGCGGCATAGGTACCCGATCTGTCGACTTTGGAAGGGTCCTTACCTGAAAAACATCCGCCTCCGTGCCTTCCGACTCCACCATAACTGTCGACTATAATTTTTCTTCCCGTTAACCCTGTATCGCCCATAGGGCCGCCTGTTACGAACCTTCCTGTGGGATTCACATGATATGTTATGTTTTCTTCGTCGAGCAATTCCTTCGGAAGAACAGGTTTAATTATTTTTTCCACAATATCTTCCTGCAGGTCGTGGAGTTTGATCTCAGGACTATGCTGGGTTGAAATAACGACACTGTCAACACGGTGAGGCTTTCCGTCCTTATATTCAATGGTTACCTGACTTTTGCCGTCAGGTCTCAGATAGGGCAGTAAATCCTTTTTCCTGGCCTCAGTCAGCTTACGAGCCAGTTGATGAGCCAACATGATAGTCATGGGCATCAGTTCCGGGGTCTCATTGCATGCAAATCCGAACATTAATCCCTGATCTCCGGCGCCTCCGGTATCGACTCCCATGGATATATCCTGTGACTGTTCGTGTATGGCGGTGAGAACTGAACATGTTTCATAATCAAAGCCGTATTTTGCTCTCGTGTATCCGATATCTCTGATTGTGCTTCTCACTATGGCGGGTATATCGACATAACAATTCGTCGTTATCTCTCCTGAAACAAAGGCGAGTCCCGTTGTGACCAAAGTTTCGCAGGCAACCCTCGCCATCGGGTCTTCAGCAAGTATTGCATCCAGTATAGCGTCCGAAATTTGATCGGAAATCTTGTCCGGATGTCCTTCAGTAACTGATTCTGAAGTAAAAAAATAGTCCTTTCCTGGCATAAATAACCTCCATATTTTGCTTTACAGCTCTTATTGCTAATTTTTAAGCCTATATATATTAACATTAAATCATTAACTTATCAACTATATGTTTAGTATTTTCCATGAGGGAACTCAAATGAGCCTTGAATACTTTGGGTGAATTCAAATTTGTAAATTTTGATAGAGATTCAATAATATTCTCTTTTTCCGGCACACAACTTTCTCCCATCAGTCTGACGTAGGTTTCAGTTTTTCGCAAAAAAACATAACTTTCTGCTAAAAAATTTCCATTTTCCATGTCAATAAAATTAAAAAAAATCAATCTTCTAAGTGCGACAAGAGTATTTTGAACTATTAATCGGGGAAATAAAGAGGCGTGTTTTAGTTGCAGATATTGTACAAGAAACTCTATGTCCTCTATCCCTCCGGGAGCAAGCTTGACATCAAAGGCAGCCGAATTATTGAAGAGTTCCCTTTTTATTCTCTCCCTCATTTGTATAATATCACCGGCGGCGACATCCATGCCTCTTTCTGTTACGATCTCTTTTACAAATTTACAATATTTTCTTCTCAGTCCTACATTGCCGGCAACGGGTCTGGATTTCAGAAGAGCCTGAATTTCCCAAAAATGCGCGCTGTTCAGATAGTATTTTCTTAACGCATCAAGTCCGGTTACCAGAGGGCCCTTTGAGCCTTCGGGTCTGAGTCTGGTGTCCACCTTGTATGCAATACCCTCTTTTGTATATGACATAAGGCTTCTCAGAACTCTTTCAGTATCTTTCGAATCGTTATAGTCAGGAGGGAGACCTGAAACAAAGGTAATGTCCAGGTCTGAATTAATAGTTATCTCCCTGCCGCCGAGCTTTCCAAAGCCTATGATTAAAATATTGCCTGAAGTCGAAAAACTATTGAGAGTGCATGTCAAAACAGCTTCCGCCGCTCTGCTTAAGCCCTTTGTAATATGCAACAAAGATATTTTCCCGTTTAGATACATAATACCGAGTCTTATCTCCTCCATCTTTCTAAATATGCTTAAAGCCTCGCCGGGGGCTGACTTCTTTTTCAGGCTGCCCCATAGCTCGTTTTCCATGATTCTCAACGTTTTCTTATAAGGCGTACCCTCAGAAAGCATATGAACATACCTGGGATTGCTAATAATAATCGAAGACAGATGTTCGCTTACGCAAAAAACGCCTGCCAATAACTCTATAAGCCCCTTTTGAGACTGAAATATATCAAGGTACGTTTCATTCGTCCGGAGCATTTCTACAAATCCGATAAGATTTTTAAGAGCCTTTACCGGGTCTTCGCTTTTAATTGCGCTTTCTACAAAATACGGCAGAATTCTATCCTTAACCCGTTTCCCGCGAAGAGTCTGAAACTCATTCATGCTATCCCTTATCTTCTTAATATAATAAGATAGTCTGCTCACCTTGTCGCCATCCATACCTGTCCTTTCACGCAATATCCCTGTAAGTTCTTCATCGGTTATATCCTTATAGAATAAAATACTCTCCTCAATACCATTGTCATCGTCATTTTTATCTGCCGGTCTGAAAAGAGAGTTAAAAACAGTATGCACCTGTGTCCTTCTCTCTTGCAGGTCTCTATTAAAGGCATGTACGTCAACAAAGCCCATCTTTCCGGCAAGGACTGCCAGATCATTTGGATTTGATGGCAATTTATGCGTCTGGATATCGTTAAGCATCTGTATTACATGTTCCAGTCTTCTCAAATACAGATAATTGTTATAGAGATTATTGTAGTCCCCATCTCCTATGAGGTTTTTCATCCTGAGCCTGTGAAGAGCTATTAAGAGACGTCTCTCTATTAAGAGTCTCTCCCTGCCTCCATAGATTATTTGCAAGGTTTGGGTAAAGAACTCTATCTCTCTTATACCGCCCCGTCCTCTTTTAATGTCGCTCTCTTTAAAGGCTGCATCTATTTTTGTCTTAAGTCGCCTTATCTCGTCTATTGATCCCATGTCTATATATTTTCGATATACAAAGGGTCTTACGGTGTTTATAAACTCGGCAGTTAACAGATCGTCGCCTGCTATATGTCTGGCCCTGATTAGAGCAACCCGCTCCCACTCCCTTCCCCAGGATTCGTAATACAGTTCATAGTTACCCAAAGAAAGGGCAAGTTCACCCTTTTGCCCTTCAGGTCTAAGCCTGAGGTCAACCCTGTAAACAAAGCCGTTATGAGTATTAAGCGATAATATTCTGCTTATCTTTTCAACCAGCTTACAATAAAACTCATGATTCGATATAATGTTTCTTCTTACTCCCTGGGGCCCTAATATACCGTTTGTGTCGCACCTGTAGTTGCCATAGACACAGATAAAATCCACGTCCGAGCTGAAATTGAGTTCTCCGCCTCCAAGTTTGCCAAGGGCTATAACAGCAAAAGAATCTTCATCAGGCGCGCCATAACTCTCTGTTAACTCTTTACGGGCAGCTCTGTATGCCTCCCCTATCAAAACGTCGGCAAGGAGGCTCAACTCATTCATGCTCTCTATAAGTTCACTTTTATTTAATATATATCTAAGGGTAATAAGGATTAAAATCCTCTTTTTCGTCTCTCTGAGCAGATCATAAATGAAAGGTTCTTTTTTGCCGTCCGATGCGTTTGCCAATGAATTGTTTAAAAAAGATTTTGTATTTAATAATTCCGACTCTATCATGGATCTGTTGATATTTAAATCTATTTTACCAAGCATTTCCGATAATACTTCAGGCCTTTTGATACAAAATGCAGCGAGAAACTGACTATAGGAAAAGAGCAGAGCTGCGTGCCCGATATCTTCTTTACTAAAGGATTCAAAGACCTCCGGATTTTCTTTTATAAAAGAACGAAGGTTATTTAAAGATCTTTCAGGGGCAGGCGTGGAAGCAGCAATATCTTCTATAGTTTCTTTCATAGAATATGATATTAACAAATGGCGGTTTCCTGCATCAAGGCAAGATACAGGGAACCGGAAATTTACTCCGAAAATAGACAACAGCGCACCGGAAGGAGCAGCAATGTCCTGCTCCTTCTTAAATATTTTCATGCTTTGTGGTGATCCTGAGGATCATGGACATTTGCCCGGAAGATATTTAACACTGTAGAGCAATGTGAGAAATAACTGCACACCAAACAACAGCAAAGATATGGAATTGTGCAGATATTGCGCATATTACTGTCTTGTCATACCATTGCAAGTAAGCCGGGGGCTGTATTTCCATCAATCTGCCTGTGTTGTAAGGGCCGGCATAGTATTTGATAATCAAATATACAATTGTATTAAAAAAATCTACACAGGAGGGTGTAAGGTTATGGCGAATCAGGATTTTTTAAACATGTCAAAAAGCGGCGGGGACTCTTCAATCGGTGAGGCGTCCACATCGTCATCAGCCTCAGGCGGTTATGCATCGGGCGAGGGAGAGGCAAGTGTTGTCAATGCCGATCCCTATGGAACGGGATTAGCATATGCGAGCGCCGGGGCCGTAGGTGAGAATGCCATCGGCGCAACAGGTGGCGGAGTAACCGATAATACAGCAATCGATTCAATCAACATATCTTCATAAAAAAAATTTAAAAAGGAGGACTTAAAAATGTCTAATGAATTCGCAAATATGACTAAATCGGGAGGAGACTCCGAAATAGGATCGGCAAGCATGGCGACAGGCGCCTCAGGAGGCAGTGCGACAGGAACAGGCGAAGGAGATGTATGGGGAGGCGGATATGCCGAAGGTACAGGAGTCGCCGGCGCCAGTGCAGGCGCCATAGGTCAAAATGCCGTTGGTTCCGCAGCAGGGGGAGTAACAGATAATACCGATATCGATTCTATTAATATCTCTTCATAAATTTTATCGTTTTAAAACAATAATATTAAGGAGGAAAATAAAGATGTCTAACGAATTCGCAAACATGAGTAAATCAGGAGGAGACTCAAGCATAGGAGCAGCCGATATTTCTACCGGAGCAGAAGGCGGCAGTGCTTCCGGTTCGGGAGAAGGCGACGTAAGCAGCGGCTGGTGGGGCGGCGGATATGCCGAAGGAACGGGAGCAGGTTATTCCGGGGCCGGAGCAATCGGTCAGAATGCAGTTGGTTCTGCAGCAGGCGGAGTGACTGACAATACAGCTATCGACTCGATAAACATATCGTCATAGATTAACAGAAGCCACTGCCTGCCTGTTGACTTAACGTCTGCAAAACCTATAAAATAACCACCATGCGCCACTAGCTCAACCAGGCAGAGCAGCGGACTCTTAATCCGTTTGTTGAAGGTTCGATTCCTTCGTGGCGCACCATAGAAAAACACTTTATTTTCAAGGAGTTATCGACTGCACCGATAACTCCTTTTTTTTGACTTTTCGGATTTTTGCCAAAATTTTGCCATAAATTATCCTTCCTTATACTTACCAAGTATTATTTATCTCTTCCTGATACAGGTAATGTCCCCATATAGTTGATATAGCCAATGTGATTATATTAAAAAAACCTTCTGCACCAGACAAAAAGTAGAAAAAAGAGTTATCTACGGGTTGGAAGAACGCATAGAGAAAAGACTGCAAGAAACGCCGGGCAATACTATTAATACATCTTTTATAGAAAGATCAAACCTTAATTGGCGTGTATGGGATGCACACTTAATCCGCAAAGGACTGACTACACCAGTTTAGTTCATCGCAATCGTTAATGTCATATGCTCAAGGAGCGTGGTCTTTCCTGAACCGGGAGACCCGATGATCGCCATATGCCTGAAGCCGTTACTGTTATTATCTATAGCATTTCTCAAAATGTCCCAAATAAAGAGATTGTTTTCATTGCTTTTCGATTTGATCATATGGTTAGAAATCGAGACCTGCGTACATACATGCCTGACAAAACAGGAAGTCAGGCGTCGCGTATTCTTAAACGTTTGCGTAAACATGGTCTTATAAAAAAATAGGAAACGTTTATAAATACTATCTCACGACTATTGGGCGAAAGATCATCAGCACAGGGTTGAAATTGCGCGAGATGTTTATTATCCCTTCTCTTAGAGGTCGTTTGCTTCATTCTTAAAAAATATTGGTGCTTTTTCGCGCACAATTTTACTTATAAGCGACTAAATTATGATATTATAGAAATATAATGTAGCTATCCTTATAATTAGAGACATGATGGGGCATACTTATAAAATCTAAGTGTTCATTAGAAAACCTTTAAGGAGAGCAATATAATGGAAGTTGAATATTTAATGAGTAAAACCGGAAAGCCGAAAGCGGTTGTAATCCCTATCGATATTTGGAATAAGCTTCTTCCCAAAGATGACAGTTCTATAGATGAACTTTCAGAGGCATTAGAGGACTACTGTTTGAGTAAAGCTATGGACGAAGGGCAAAAAAGCCCTTTATTGGATCGAAATGAGGCGCTGAAATATTTAGAGGAATAATCCAATTGGAAGTAAATTACCGCAAATCTTTTTTAAGAGATATTAAGAAGCTTAAAGGACAGCCCTTTTACAATGTTGTTTTTGAGTTAGCCTTTGAAACCTTGCCGGAAATAAAACTTTGAAGGAACTGAGTGATATAAAAATAATGAAAGGGCATTCAAATCGTTACCGTATTAGAATAGGTGATTATCGTATCGGAGTGAAAGTTCAAGGGGATACGATAGAGTTGGTACGCACCCTACATCGGAGAGACTTTTATCGTTACTTTCCATAGTTCTTGTAATATTGTGCGGCAACTTTTTTTGTTGAAGGTACAGAAAAAGCAGCAGAGTAATGTTTTTATGAATTTTTAGCTTCCAAACTGAACAGTTAAGCCAACCTTAGACTACTTAAAGATCAACGGAACAAACAAATTTGTCAAAATAAAAGCATCGCCCTTATCCCAAAAGCTTTAAGCCCCTTAGTGATCATTTATTATAAAATCATTTTTGTGAATTGTATATTGACTTAGCTCACCAAATATTTGTGATGAATTATGGAACTGCTTAAGAAATGTTATTCGCGTACTGATCTTTCCCGATTGGGAAACGTTGCTAATGCGGGTGCCAAAGCCTGAGGAGTTTTTGTGAGGAGATTTATTGTGAATGTTTGTATTGAAAGTCGGAAGCATTGTTTTAAAAACTCTGCGAGTTTTACAGGGGAAGGTTTGCCGATTTGTCCCGGTTTCTTTGGATTCTTTACTCGAAATCAAATAATTTCTATCTATAAGGAGGGGGGGAGTCGGTTTCATGATCTTTTTATAATATTTGTCTTGTAAAAAAAACTGCCCCACCTTTTCAGGTTAATTTCGATAGCCACCGAGAATCGCTGGTCAAAATAGTGAGGCTGTTGCGTTTTATATCCTCGGTTCTTGACTTTATTGTCAGATTCAGGTAAATGTCATTAACTTAAAGAGCAAAGCACCTTCCGCCTTCAGCGGCTAAACTCGAAGGCTCCGCTTCGCTGCTCCTTTTCAAACATGACCCGCTTCCGTCGGAAGGTGCTTCAGCCCTTACTGTCTCCTCAGGCGGAACAACGGTCTGGGAACTCGATACAGTATCCATCTCCTCTCCAAAAGAGAGAGCCTTCTCTTTATCCATATAGTTCCAACTTTCCAGTTCCTTGCGAAGGTATACCCTGTAGAATTTTTCAAGGGCTTTACGGTCTTCAGGGGTGAGTTTTTCAACCGTCAATCTGCCGCCAAAGTGTTGTGACAGCGGAGGTTGACTTCTTAATCGGCTGTTTATTTGATCAAGATAACGTGAGATTCTTTTTCTACTGCTTTCATCCTCTCCTCTGCTTCCGCATACAACAAAGGAAGCGAGTACTCTGCCATCTAAAAGACTGCTCCGGGACTGAAGAAAACTTTTTAACTCTTTATGAATTCCGGCTTTCCAAATTCCCGATCCGAAAACATAAGAATCATATTCTCTGGTCAGTCTCTTGACATCGGCTTTTTCAATGTCGATCACATCTACCATTCTGTTCATCCCCTCAGCCATCCATATAGAAGTCTCCATTGTGGAACCATACTTTGTTCCATATACAAGTGCAACCTTACCGTCACCTTCTTTTAAAAAATTCGAAAGAGTACATCCGAAATTAAAGGCCGGGAAAGACAATACACTTAATCCGATCTTTTTAAGAAACTCCCGTCTGTTTGTATGATTGCTCATCACTGCTGTCTGAAAGTTTGAGGGTAAAGCCTTGCGTACCTACTCTCCCTGTCGTATGGCCCTGTAAGGCTCCATTCCGGCTGCCTTAAAAGCCGGGTAGATTCCGGCGCAGAGACCTATAAAAAGGGACAGCACCAGCGAAAAAAAGAGCACGCCTGTAACTGTCTTGAATGAAGGCCATATATAAAGAAGCTCCAGGGCGGACATGATAGTGTTTTTAAAGAACATGATAAGGGTGCTTCCCAAAATGACGCCGAATATGCCGCCGGTGAGAGTAATCATCAGGAGTTCATAAATAATTATCCTCGACATATCGCTCTTTTTCGCTCCCATTGCCCTGAAAAGCCCTATCTCTCGTTGCCTCTCATTTACAATCATACTGAATATCATGCTCAATATAGTCGTACCCATGAATATCAGTACAAGAACAGGAAGTATAAAGCTCCCGGTAATTGACATGATCCTTCTCTTTACTGTTGCCGTAGATTTCCTAACCTCGATGACATCAATGTTAGGAAATCTCTCCTCTATCTTCTCGCTTACCTTATTGATCGATGCATTATCGGCTGTTTTTACAAAGATCGAGGAAACACCGTCAGGCTCAATCTCTGCAATTGGCATTGCTTCTTCTTCCTCTGAGGCGAACATGTGGGAAAAGGACATGTCACGCACTTTTTTTCTGCGTCTTAACTCATTATCGATATCCTTGCCGGTAAGGTTTTTTAAAATATGCCTTGCATATTCAAGTGTGATAAAAGCTGAATTGTCGAAATAACCAAGCCCTGTGGAGTCGAGACCGGCTGTGATTTCAAAATTTCTTCCGAATATTTCAAGCTTCTGGCCGGGATAGAATTTAACGAGATTACCTATTACGATCTCATCCTCTCCGGGACTCTCTTTAATGTAGTATTGAATCCAGGGGGTAATGGTGAA
The DNA here is from genome assembly GCA_029001845.1 of Candidatus Magnetocorallium paracelense. GTDB lineage: Bacteria > Nitrospirota > Thermodesulfovibrionia > Thermodesulfovibrionales > Magnetobacteriaceae > Magnetocorallium > Magnetocorallium paracelense. The sequence continues at coordinate 21,831 of JAREWP010000030.1, forward strand.
ATCGGTGTCAGGGTCATAAGCTATGATAAGAAAATTTTCCATTGTACAACATACCAGGTACGAAAAGGGCTGTAGATAGAGTTGAGGGGAAGCCTGTTCCACTCCTTCGATGTCTCTTATACCATCGAGAATATTCTCCTCCATATAAAACATAGTGGGTCCTCCGCTGAGTAAAACCGTTTCTCCGTCTTTCAGTTTACCCTTCGGGACGATCATCAGGTCCGCTCCCAATCTTCCGGCCCCCAGTTCAAGGGCGCTCTCTATGCTTTTATTAAGTAGTAAATATGCAAAAAAGACTCCTGTGACAATAGAGATACTCAATATCAAAGAGACAGAACGAAAAACTCTTTTGCCTGTATTGGCGTATGAAATTCTCAGAGGACTTAACACGGTGACATTCCTCTTTGACTTCTTAAAAAAAGAAAACAGCAGAGGTATACACATAACAAGAGCCAAAGAAGCGATGGTCTTCTCTATCCACAGATGCTGTCCCAGAGAAACCTTCTGACCCCACACCCGTAAAGGATCGGCTGACTGAATGTAATAACTTACAGGCTGAAGAGTAAGGGCGTGTATAAAAGTAACGACAGCCAGAGGGAAGATAAGATATAATGCGTTTTTATATTTAAAAGAAAATGTCCCCGCTATTATTGTTACAAACCCCAAAAAAAATTCCATATGGTACAGGACTGAGCATTCAGACAGAGCTTGGGCGCCGTCATTACCCTGAAAGTAACTCAAAGGCAGCACAAAATGAGGGACAATGAGCATTAAAAGTCCGATTATTATTAAAAACAGCGAGCCGGCCATGAGGTATTATTATAGCCTATTCTAAATTATAAGGGAACCCCGCGTTTTTTTAAGGACCAGGGCTATTGAGACGTTGTCTGTTTTCGGGACAAACGTCCATTCATCAGCACTTTGCAGCTTTTCTCGTAAGACGCTATTTACATTCCCAGCGGAGATTCTCTAAACTATGCACTTGCTAAATCTGCAAATCATTTATTGGATTGAGCACTTAAAGTTAGTTGATGAAGACGGGCAATTTTAATATTGAAATACTCAGAGATGGAGAAAATGTAAGAGTTCTCTTTACAGGCAGACTCGACTCCATTAATGCCGTAAAAGTACAAAAAATGTTCGATACCCTTGTTGACGATGGCGAACGAACTATAATCGCCGATTTTACGGAAGTCAGCTATATCAGCAGCGCAGGTCTCAGGGTGTTTATCATTATCCAAAAAAAACTTGGACCTGTAAGCGGAGAAGTAATTATTTACAACCCCCCCGAACATGTTTGCAACGTTATTAAGGTAAGCGGCCTTGACAATGTTTTTACAATCTTATCGGCGGATCAGGCCATTCCGGAAGACCGTGATGGTCACGGCAGTCGGAGAACAGAGGTTTTTGAAGGGATCTCTTTTGAATACAGATATATTTCCAAAGAGAAAGGAAAGCTCACTTTTTTCGGACAGGGAGAAAAGCTCAGACACTCGACTTATACCCGGGAAGATGTCGTTGAGAAAAAAATCTCCGACTTAAGCTTTGGCGCGGGCATTGCTGCATCGGGAGAGGAATATGACGAATATTCCCGTCTTTTCGGTGAGGCGATGATAGTGGATGGTAATTTTTTCTTTTACCCCACTGTCAGCAACCCCGTTGTAGACTTCATACTGCAAAAACACGGCGCCAAAAATAATAAACTGAAGTTTCTTCATGGTTTCTCTTTTTCAGGTCCCTGGAGCTATATTCTTTCTTTTGACGATCGTAACGCCTTTATTGACCTTCCACGGTTAAAAAAGGCAGTTTTTAATTTCATAAAAGGCAATCTTCTTGGTATCGTATTTCTCATCGAAAGTAAAGGATATTGGGGAATGAGCCTGAAAAAGTCTCCTGTAATCGAAAACCGCACGCCCCAAGGAGAGACCATTTTTACTCCCCGCCTTTTCCCCGGTTGGTTCGACTATCCTGTCGAAGCGGGAGAGAGTAACCATATTATTGTAGGTACAGGAATTGTTGCAAGAGATTCTGACTGTGTTGACGAAAAACTGAAATCTCTGTTTCCGGAAAAAAGTGATATCCACATCCATGCCGGAATATTCGAAAAGGGCTATATCAGCAGGAAGGTCGAGGATTTCGAAAAAGAGCTCGATCGACTACTAAACGGACATGGACCAAAAGCGATTTATCATCTCCTGGAAAAAACCCGTCTAAAGAGCGGTCTTATGGGAATCGTAGAACTGGAAAGGTAAATGGAACTCTGGATTGGTGCATTAAACCTCGGATTCTTATACTCATTCATGGCAATGGGTGTCTACCTGACATTTCGTATCCACGATTTTCCCGATATAACTGTAGACGGCTCTCTTACAACGGGCGCCGCTGTTTCGGCAGTACTGCTTGTCACCGGAATGCATCCGCTCCTTGTATTTCCATTCGCCTTTGGGGCAGGAGCGATCGCCGGTGTGGCCACAGCCATGATCCACACCCGCTTCCATATCAATGGACTACTCTCCGGAATACTTGTAATGACCGGACTCTATTCAATAAATCTTCACATAATGGGACAATCCAACATTCCGTTACTGAGAGAAGAGACGTTTTTTTCATGGCTTAACGCCGTAAATCCCGGTTTCCGACAGGAAATATGGTTATTCATAATTCTATTGGTTGTCATCTTTCTTTTTTGGCTTCTCTTTTCCTACTTTTTCAAGACCGACCTGGGTATAACCATGAGGGCGACCGGTAATAACTCCGTAATGGTTTCGGCCTCAGGTGTAAACGTGGATTTGATGAAGATTTTTGGTATTGCTCTCTCTAACGGTCTTGTGGGCCTGAGCGGGTGTCTGGTCGCTCAGTATCAGGGGTTTGCAGATATCGGCATGGGAATAGGGGCCGTTGTATTCGGGCTCGCCTCTGTGATTATCGGAGAATCCATTGTGCGCAGCCGTTCTGTTCAGGTAATCGTTTTAAGCGTTATTGCAGGTTCCATCGTTTTCAGACTGATGGTGGCCCTGGCCCTTTATGTTGGTCTTAACCCCATTGATCTGAAACTCATAACAGCGATATTTGTACTTGTCACTCTCATATTTTCCCGTTTCATGGCTAAAGGCGCTGCTGTTAAAAAGAAGGAGTGGTCCAAAGGATTTGTCTATGGCTTTATCTGCATTGCCATCCTTTCCGGGGGATATATTGTCTGGAAGGAGTATGGGACCAAAAACAAAAATTCTGCTCGACGTTCCTATAACATGACCGATCGTGTCTCCGGTGAAACTTCCGATAAGCCTGCCGAAAAAAGATACAAGATCGGCCTCGTACAGATTGTGGATCATGCTATTTTAAACCTTTCCCGTGACACCTATAGAGAGGAATTAAAAAGACTGGGTTATATAGAGGGAGTAAACTTAGATATCGATCTGAAAAACGCACATGGAGATATTGCTTCCGTCAATACGATCCTCGACAGTTTTGTAAACGATGAAGTCGACCTTGTTTTAACGATTTCGACCCCCTGTACACAAGCGGCAATTAATAAAATCAAAGACAGGCCGGTTGTTTTTACAACTGTATCGAATCCTTTTGTCATCAATGCAGGTGAGAACGATGTGGAACATCTCCCCAATGTTACCGGTGTGTACGGTTGGGTGCCTATGGAAAAACTAATGGACATTGTGGCTACAACCCTTCCCGATTTTGAAAAGATTGGCATTCTTTGGAACGAGTCTCAGGCGAATTCGGTTTTTAACGTGAAAATGCTAAAAAAGGTTTTAAAGGAGCAATATCCTGAAATTACTTATTTCCCCGGCATTGTTTCAAATGCATCGGAAGTGTATGAACATGCCCTCTCTTTTGCGTCAAAGGGGATAGACGCCTTTGTTCTCCCCCCTGACAACACGGTTTATTCCGCTGTCGATGCCGTTGTCAAAGTAGCTGAAAATCATAATATTCCAATATTTATGAGCGATATTTTAAAGGCGGAAAACGGCGTTTTGGCCTCTGTGGGGTATAACTATGTGTTAAGCGGAATTCAGGCCGCACGTCTTACGGACAAAATACTGAGAAAAGGAGAAAACCCGAAAGACATCCCTTTTCAGCGTTATACAGGCCTTGAAACGACTGTGAATCTCGATATAGCACGGAAACTGAATATATCCATACCTGAAGAATTCGTAAAGAGGGCCGATATTGTCATTGACAAAGGGAATATCTTAAAAAGAGAGAGACGAAAGAAGGTTGGTATTGTCCAGTTTGCCCTTGAACCCAATGTGGAAAGAGCGAAAAAGGGGATCCTTGCAGCCCTTGAAGATAACGGCTACTTTGACGGAGTGAATATCGATATTATTTATAAAAACGCCAATGCCGACTTTCCTGCCATCACCTCGATTATACAGGATTTAATGAGAAGAGAAGTCGACATCATCGTACCTCTCTCTACGCCCGTTGTTCAGGCAAGCGTCCAACAGGCCCATCACAAGAGGGGACAAAAGATCGTTTTTACCTATATTTTCGACCCATACAGAATAGGGGCTGCGAAAAGCCCGACGGATCACTTGCCAAACATGACCGGAGTCTCCTCTTTTCCGCCTATAGAAAAAATGCTGGATTTGATTAAAGATATATTTCCTGACAGAAACAAGATAGGAGTGGTTTGGAACAGTTCGGAAGCGAATTCGGAGTCCGTACTTCTAAAGGCAAGGGCCTATGCAAAAACCACCGGGCAGGAGTTGATGGAGGCCACTGTAAGCAATCCCACCGAAGTGTTGGACGCTTCCAGAGCCCTTGCCGCAAAGGGAGCTGACGTATTTCTCAATCCCGGAGACAATACATTAAATGTCAGTTATGACAGTTTCGCCAAAACGGCTAATGAGAATTCCATACCTCTCTTTACGATCGATCCCGATTTTATAGATAACCACACTTTGGCAGCTTTGGGTCCCGATTATTATGTAACCGGATATGAAGGTGGACAGGTTGTCGTAAAGGTGTTGAATGGTGAGAACATCGCCGACATACCTGTTACACAAACAAAAGAAACAGTGCTTTTTCTGAACCTCGATACGGCGCGTACATTAGGGCTTTCCATTCCCCAAAGATTCATTAAGCGAGCTGACAAGGTTATCGATTCCCAACGTTCTCCGCCGGTATCTGCAAAAGAAGAATCACCTAAAACAATGGCGATTCTTCAATTTTCCGATCACTATATTCTCGACATTATTGTAGAAGGTGTTTTCGAGTATTTTAACGAAAAGGGAATTCTTGCGGAGTATAACTTATCGGTGGACAGGCTGAATTCACAGGGGGATTTCGGTATTGCCCGGACAATTGCTCAGGATATTGTGAGAAAGAAGTACGATTATGTGATGACTGTATCGACCCCATCGCTTCAAGTCGTTGCAAATACAAATAAAACCATTCCCCACATATTTGGCGGTGTTACTTCGCCATATAAAGCAGGTGTCGCAGACACACCGGAAAAACATCAGGAGAATCTGACAGGCGTGGCTACTCCCCAGCCCGTGGCGGCTTCCATACAAGCCATGAGAGAACTCTTTCCAAAAGCAAAGACAATCGGTTTGGTCTGGAATCCGGCTGAGGCGAATTCCGAAGTATGCACCATAAACGCCAGGGAGGCAGCAAAAAAATACGGTTTTGATCTTATGGAATCCACTGTAAGCAGCACGGGAGAAGTCATGGAGGCCGTAAACTCCCTTATTATCCGAGGTATTGATATTTTTCTTACCTCAGGTGATAACACCGTTATCCTTGCTGTAGAGTCTGTTGCTGATTTAATGAAGCGTAAGAAGATTCCCTACTTCACAAACTCCTCGACAGATATTGAGAAGGGCGCTTTTGTCTCTATTGGAGCGGACTACAGAGAGGTTGGTGTGGAAGCAGGCCGCATTGCCGAAAGGGTCATCAAAGGAGAAAAAACATCGGAGATACCTATAAAGGAGTATGTACCGGAAGAGATCAATATCAATCTCTCTATGGCTGACCTGTATGGAATTACGGTGTCAGAAGAATTTTTAAAGAGATGTTCAAAGGTGATTTCAGAAAAAAATGATTAAAATAGAAAACCTGCATAAGACATTCAATCCCGGGACGATTAACGAAGTGTATGCACTCAGGGGTGTTGACTTCCATGTAAAGGAAGGTGAATTCGTCACCATTATCGGCACAAACGGGTCCGGTAAATCGACACTTCTTAATGCAATCGCCGGAAACTTCCTTCCCGACAAAGGAAACATAGTGATTAACAAGACAGATGTCACTCGACATAAAGACTACCGGCGGGCGAAACATATTGCCCGTGTTTTTCAGGACCCCTTTAAAGGTACGGCGCCTGACATGTCCATCGCCGAAAACCTGCTCATCTCTCACTTGAGAGGTAAGCCCCGTTATCCAAAGATTGGTCTGCAAAAAGAGCTGAAAAACTCATTTCGTGAAAAGGTGCAGTACCTGGAAATGGACCTCGAAGATCGTCTTGACAATATTATCGGTTCCTTATCGGGAGGACAACGTCAGGCTTTAACATTACTCATGGCAGTTCTCGAAAAACCAAAAGTCCTCCTCCTTGACGAACATACGGCCGCTCTCGATCCTAAGTCCGCTGCCCAGGTCATTAAGCTGACAAACAAGTTTATTAAAGAGGACAAACTGACTGCCGTCATGGTCACCCACAGTATGCAACAAGCCCTTGAGTTGGGGAACAGGACGATTATGATGCATGGCGGAGAAATCATTGAAAACATCAATGAATCGGAAAAGCTCCGTATGACAACCGATGACTTCCTGAACCGCTTTGCGGATATACGAAAAAGGGAAAAACTGAACGATGAGCTGATAACCCGACTCAGTCAGGAGTATTGTTAAAAGGAGCCTCCGTTACAGGAGAAGCTTTAACACAGTTCAAAAAGAACACCTCCGTTCTATGTTCAAATGAAATCGTTTATAGTATAATAAAATGGATGGTAACAAAAGCAGACAATTATAATGTCGCCCTTTTGTAACCATGCTGATTAAGACATAATTACGTTATACAACACTCCTTTAAAACCCTTACTATTTCCAATGGCGATTGAATATTTCACTATAGGGCTTATAGCACTGGGATTGCTTATCAGGCTCGTGTATTTTAAAGATATCAGAAATCTGTCCAAATCCGCCAGGATTACTTTCGAGTGCAATAAAGAGGGGCTCGAGCTCTATATAGATGACAAGCCGAAAGGAAAAAAACTGAATCAGGTAATCGTGCAGCCCGGCAATCACAATGTAACTCTGAAAAAAACCGAACCTGACAAGAGTTTTTATATTTATAAAGGAACGTTAAATATCAAAGAGGGGGAGCATAAAGCAATAAAGGTGATTGCAGAGAAAGTCTTCCCTGAAGAGTATTATTGGGACAGGGCCATAACCGAGGACACTATCCAGGAGTATGAAAAGTATATAGATAAATATCCGGAAGGCGTGAACTTCAAGGAGGCCACAGGAAAACTCGAGGATCTCTATTTTAAGGAGACCAAAAACAGCATAGAAGGAAGCGAAGCTTATCTAACGAAGTATCCTTTTGGCCAGTATATAAAAAAGGTTAAATCAAAAATGGAGGACCTCTATTTTGCTCAATGCGATACTTTCGCCGGATGCCGGACGTACTATGAGAAATATCCAAAGGGCAAACATGTAAACTCGGAAAAGATTAAAAATGCTATTTCAAGGCTTTCAAACCTTGAGTACGAATTTTTTCTGACACTTAAAGGCCATACAGGGCCTGTTTATTCCATAACCATCACCGATAAAAAGATCATATCCGCCTCAGGGGACAACACACTGAGGGTATGGGATTTGGCTACAGGCACTTTTATGGCCGCCTTATCGGGTCACACGGACAGTGTCACATCTGTCGCCTCTTTGGGAACGAAAGTTGTTTCCGGCTCCGATGACGGCACAGTAAAGTATTGGAATTTGGAGTCTCTCAACCCTATTCATACAATTAAGGCCCACGATGAGAGTGTCCATGCAATCGCCGCAACTACCGACAAAATAGTCTCCGGCTCTCTGGACACGACGATTAATATATGGGAGGTCAGCTTTGGTAAACTCGTTCATACACTGAAAGGCCACAGAGCAAGCATCTCTTCTATCGTCATATTGGACGATAAAATTATCTCCGGCGATTCCACCGGTGTAATGAATATTTGGAATCTGGCCAGCGGCAAGCTTATAAAGACCATACAGGCCCATAATGACAACATTCCGGCCCTACTTGTTACAAATAACTCCTTGTTGTCGGGATCATGGGACGATACAATCAAAATATGGGATAAAAACACCTTTGTACAGAAGCAGGCTATTCAGTGCAACGCGACAAGGGTGTATTCGCTGCAATTGATAGATAAAGATATTTTTGCAGGGTGCATAGACGGTGCTGTGAGAATTTATGATTTAGAAACAGGTGAGATGCTGACTTTTCTTAAAAAAGGGACTCCCGGTACGATTTATACTATTCAGCATGTCAATAACATATTGCATACAGGTTCATTTGACAGTAATATAAATATGTGGAGGCATATTGCCAGTAAAGAGCGTGTGGAATTTTAAATGGATAGCTGTGCTGATAGTATAGTAGGGAACTATTTTTGGTTTAACAGGAATCAGTGTTGTACATATCAAAAGAAACTCACATAAATAAGCTCTTCCATGATACTGAATAATGAATATCGAACAAGGAATGACAAATGTAGAAGGAAGGAATTGAATACTTCATGATTCTATATTCCTTGTTCGATATTCGTTATTATAAACCTTAAAGCATCTAAGTCGGTTCAGGTTGCCCTCCTTTTCTCTCCTCTTTCAGACTCTCTCTATAAAGTAAACTCTTACTTATTCCGGTGCCTGTCGACACCTTTGCCGAGGCGTCTTTCCTGCTCATGCCTCTGTTAATCAATGAATGTACTTCATTAAGGGCTGTGTCCGGATTAAGGGGCTTTTCTCCTGCCCCTTCTACGACAAGCATATACTCTCCAATCGGTTTTTTGGATTCGACAATGTCAAGTATTTCGGTTATTCTCCCTCTTATGATTTCTTCATGGAGTTTCGTCAATTCACGGCAGAGCACTGCTCTTCTGTTTCCGAAAACATCAAGCATATCTTTAAGCAGTTTAACGATTCTGTGAGGAGACTCATACAAAATCAAGGGAGAGGTCTCATAAAGACGTTCTGTTAACTCCTTTTTTCTGACCGAACCATAACGCGACGGGAAACCAAGAAAGAGAAAACCCTTTTCCAGGAAACCTGAAACTACGGCGGCGGAAATTAACGCCGCAGGGCCTGGTATGGACGACACCTCGATTCCCTCTTTTATCGCCTCTTTAATAAGCAGGCCGCCAGGATCGGAAATACCGGGAGTACCTGCATCTGAAATCAGTGCGACTGTAAAACCACTTCTGATTTTATCCAAAACCACCCTGGTTTTTGATTTCTCCCGTTCGCCCTGAAAGCTAATCATTTTTTTTTTTATACCGAAATGTTTAAGGAGTCTCCCGGAATGTCTTGTGTCCTCGGCTGCTACATACTCCACCTCTTTCAGTGTCTTTAATGCTCTTAAAGTGATATCGTCAAGATTCCCGATCGGAGTCGCGACAATGTATAATACGCCTTTTTCCGTCATCCGATCATCGAGCCATGTAAACAATTCATATTCATCCTAAACAGACATCAGCATTCAGCTCTCTGTTTTCAACGTGATGCCTGACAACTTTCACATCACTTTTGGGTGAACCTTGTTTTTGTTACAACCCATTGATTTTTCTTGGCTGACTGCTGATAGCTGACAGCTAAATGCTCTTTTATGTTTATCCGACAGCAGCCATATTGTCCCTGTGAATTACCTCGTCCGAGTATTTGTATCCCAATAAGGATTCTATTTGGGAGGTCTTTTTACCAATAATCTTTAAAAGTTCCGGAGATGAATAGTTAACAAGCCCTTTCGATATTCTCTTTCCATCCATATCTGCACAGTAAACGGCATCGCCTCTGTCAAAAATTCCGGTCAAAGATCTGATTCCCGAAGGAAGGAGGCTCTTTCCCATTTGAGCGATCGCCTTGACGGCGCCACTGTCAAGAGTAAGGGTCCCTTTGGACCGGACGCTGAAAACGATCCATCCCTTTTTGGCGCAGTACTTTTTTTGCCCCGGCTCTATGGTTGTACCCACAGGCTCGCCGGAGAGAAGAGAGAGGAGGAGTTCAGGCTTTTTACCATTTAAAATATTCACGGGTATGCAATTATCGGAGGCTATTTGGGCTGCCAGCAGCTTGGAGTACATCCCTCCGGTGCCTACCATGCTGTTTGACCCCTTTGCCTTTTCCATGAGTTCGGGAGTGATCTCCTCGACCCTGTGGATAATGCCCGCTTTTTTATTTCTGGCAGGATCGTCTGTATACAGTCCGTCTACATCGGAGAGAATTATCAGTCTCTTCGACTCCAAAAGAGTGGCGACCAAAGCAGCCAACCGATCGTTGTCTCCGAATTTTATTTCTTCTGTAGAGACAGTATCGTTTTCGTTTATTACCGGTATCACATCCAGGGATAGGAGTGTGGAGAGGGTATTTTTGGTATTTATATATCTGCGCCTGTCTGACAGCACGACACCTGTCAGAAGTATTTGAGCTACTTTTTTATTGTACCCGGCAAAGGCCTTTTCATAGGCCCACATTAGCGAACTCTGTCCGATCGCCGCAGCCGCCTGTTTTACGCTTATGTCCCTGATTCTTCCCTTGATTTGTAACTTATTCTTTCCTGCTGCAATGGCCCCGGAGGATACTATCGCCACTTTTTGTCCATTATCGTGGATTGTTGATATGACTCTTGCGATATCGTTAATACCCGACTCATCGAGTCCCTTTTCAGAGGCGATTATATTGCTCCCGATTTTTATTACAGTCAGGTCCATGGAATATTACATTTCGTCTTTTGCTTTTATTGTTCCTGCCCCATGATTTTTGGAGTCAGCCTTGCCGGTTTTGTTTCTCCTTCACCGTGAATCTCGGAATGGGTCTTGCCGGATTTTTCCCATATCACGGATCCCTGATCGTAAAAGGAGAGGCAGGCCGATTTAATCTCACTCTGATAAGCAAACAGGGGCAAGAGACATATTAAAAGCACAAAGGGAGTGATTAAGTGGTGCCATCCTCTGGGTATTGAGCCGCGGGCCATGTCAGTGACAATATTGTAGGCGAACTTCAATATAAATATGACAAAACCGATAACAAACACACCTGTCGTGACAGACCAGAAAAGAAAGACTAATGACGATGTCGAGTTTAGCCACTCATCCTCGCTTTCCGTGAAGACTTCCGAAAGAAAATACATATCCTCCATCGGTTCGGCTTCTATTGTAGTGAAAGAATAAAGCCAGTAGCCAATCAGCGCCAGCCACAGTATAAAAATAATCTCCGATATTTGGTATCTGTACTTAAAAATCAGATTAAAAAAAGGTTGTTGAGGCTCCATATTAATCTCCTTTAAATAATACCGTTATTGAATGATTGTCGTTATTCTAAAAGATCCGGCAGAGGTTTACCTATGAGATACCCCTGAGCGTAATCTACTTCTATTAATTTTAAAAATTTCAATATATCTACATTTTCAACGAATTCAGCCACAGTTGCAATACCCATCCCCCTAGCCACGCCGGTAATGGCTCTCACAACTAGTTGATCCTGGGGGCTCACGTTCACCTTGCTTACAAAGGAACCGTCAATTTTTATATAATCCACCTTCATCTCCCGCAGATACACAAAAGATGTAAATCCGACGCCAAAGTCATCCAGAGAGAAGAGACATCCCATCTCTTTTAAGGCCTCTATAAACCTGACAGCCCTGTCGAGATCGTAGATGGCCGCTGTTTCGGTAATTTCGAATATAAGATGTCTCGGATTGGCCCCTGTCTCCGTTATTTTTGACTGAAGAAAATCCAACAGCTCTTCGTCTCCCATGACTTTTCCCGACAAGTTCATGCTAAAGGAGATACTCTTTCCCTGACGCTGCATTTCCGCCTGAAGCTCCATTGTCTTTGTCGTGATGATCCTGTCTATTGCGCCTATAAGACCGAACATCTCGGCAGCACCGATAAATCCGCCAGGTGTGATTATTTCACCTTCTTCTCCTCTCAACCTTGCCAATGCTTCATAGTGTCTGATTTTATTCTCAGAGATATGCAATATAGGTTGAAACCATGGTTCGAATCTCCCTTCCTGAAGGGCCTTTAATATCAATTCTTTTTCTTTAACTTTTGAATGTATATTCTTAAGATCCCTGTCTTCGAATCTGTAAAGATGGGATCTGTTGTGCCCGAATTTCTTCGCCCTCAGTACTGCTGCGTCAGTTGCCCTGAGAAGCTCCGTTGAAGTCGCTCCATGAGCCGGATAAAGGGCAATACCGATGCTGGCCGTCGCCCTGATATCCTTTTCAGTATAATGAAATTCTTCTATACCCTTTCTAATCTCATCAGCTGCTGTCAGGGCTTCGTCTTTTTCGTAAAAAGGAAGAAAAAGCATAAATTCATTCTCCCCTATCCTGCCCAAAAGGTGTTCGTCGTTAGAGGTCCTGTGCTTTTCAAGAGCTCTTACATTATCGTGAATCGATCCGCCGATTCGTCGCAGGAATTCGTCACCGGAAATATGGCCGTATGTGTCGTTTATATATTTAAAACCGTCTATATCCACATGTAGTAAGGCCCCGGTTGAGTTGAAAGGCTCGTTATAGGAAAGCCATTCGTTAAAAAGCTCAATAAAGCGCATCCTGTTTAAGAGTCCCGTTACAGGATCGTAATTGGAAAGATACCAGAGTTTTTCCTGAGATTTTTTCTTTTCAGTGATATCTTCCTGTATGGCCAGGAAATGTACGATCTCACCCCTGGAATCCAAAACAGGCGAAATAATGGTGTTGGCCCAATAAAAGGCGCCATCCTTTTTTTTGTTTCTGAAAACGCCTCTCCATGTTCTTTTTGACAATATTGTTTCCCACAATTTCGAATATTCATGGGACGTCGTTTCGCCTGAAGAAAGCATCTGAGGAGTCTTTCCTATAATTTCCTCTTTCCCGTATCCTGTGATTTCCTGAAATCTGTTGTTAATATACTCGATTTTTCCGGTTTGGTCCGTAATAAAAATTATGTTTGCGCTGGCCTCTATTACCATGGTCAGTTTCCTAAGCTCGGATTCCGATTTTTTCATATCCGTAATATCCTGAACCGTACCAACCATTCTTGACGGTTTCCCGTGATCGTTAAAGTAGACCCTACCCCTCTCTCTGACAAATCTCTCAAGCCCGTTCGGCCCCTTTACTCGATGCTCCAGATTGAAGGGCGCATTTTTTTTAAGGGAGAGGTTCACGGAGTCGATTACCCGCTCCCTGTCCCCTAATGGTATCATGCTGAGAAAAGATTCGTATGTAGCGCCGAACTCCTGCGGTTCCAAGCCGAATATTCTATATATTTGATCGGACCATCGGAGTTCGTTTTTCTCGATGTCCCAGTCCCAATTTCCGATATTCGCTATTCGCTGAGCCTCATCAAGGCTCTCTGTTTTCCTGATTAACTCCTCTTCCATCTTTTTGCGGGCCGTAATATCTCTTAAGAAACCTGCCATAATCTTTTTGTCGTTCATTTTGATGACACTGGTTCGTATATCAACAGGGATGTTTCTTCCGTCTTTATGACGTACATATAAATCCTCGATAGTACTATGTTGATCCTTTACATGCATATTAAATATTCCGCTATACAGTCCGCTTTCATCAGGCGGATGAAGCTGCTTCATGTTTAAGCCGATAATCTCTTCTCTTGTCATTCCAATAAGTTCTTCCGCTTTATTATTGGTATCGATAATTGTTCCTGTCTCTAAATCGGCTATAAACATGGCATCTCCGGCATTCTCTATTACTCGCTTGTATCTCTCCTCAGACTGCTGCAGGCGAAAGGACAGTTCCTCTAATCTTCTTCTGTTTGTGTGGAGTTCAAGAAAGAAACAGACCTTGCTTTTTAGAATGTCAGGGTCTATGGGTTTAACGAGAAAATCGGCAGCCCCTGCTTTATATCCTTTTAAAACAGAGTTGCCCTCTCCTTCATATCCGGTAATAAATATAATAGGCGTATATTTGGATATCTCCCTCTCCTTTATCAGAGAGGCCGTTTCAATCCCATCTATATCCGGCATTCTGACATCGAGTATAATCAGAGCAATGTCATATTCATTAACGATTTCCAATGCCTCTTTTCCGGAGCCGGCTTTGATTAAAGTAAGCTCCATATCGGAGAGGATCATTTCCATGGCAAGCAGACCGTCAGGCCTGTCATCGACAATCAGGACATTGTGTTTGGTGTTGTTATCTTCCATCTGGTATATATTACCAGAAAACGTTGATATCTTCACAGGGATAAGAGCCGGGTAATAGATTTTTTAATAACAGTAACCTTTTAACTAAAAATAGCAGTCAGCTATCAGCGGTCAGCCTTCAGCTAAGGAAATATCAGACATTATGCAAAAAAAGTTTCACCTTACAGGTGAGTATAATGTCAGCTATAAACTGTTGTATATAAAAAGTTGACAGCCGGACAGCTAAATGCTGTTTTTAGTTAAAAGGTTTTATCGCCGGGGGAAGAAGGGGCTTTGGTTAAAGCTGCACCTGCATTTTGCCTCTGACCCGGATATGGAAAGCATCATGATAGACAGTACAGTAGTAGGGGCTCATGTTATATGATTTTACTCGGTTTGCTTATGCACTAATACGGTTGAGGTGAAATGTCAACAGAGCTAAAAAATGGAGGTTCATAACGAGTCTTCAGACAGCATCCATCTGTTTTCTTAAACTGAGCGGTCTCATATCGGTCCAGATCACTTTTATATGTGACAAACACTCCTCTTTTGTACCGACTTTTCCCTCATCTTTCCAACCCAGGGCGTTTTCTTTGTCTTTAGGCCAGATGGAGTATTGCTCCTCATGGTTTACAACAACTTTATAAATCGTCTTATCTTCTTCATCGTTATACATAATTTTCCTCCTGTTATTTATTTTTTGTGACTACTGTTTACTGTCCGCCGCGAACACAACGGACAAGCCTCCCCGATGGTGATTTGGCGTTGCGGCTTATATAGCCGGAGTCAAAGCTGACACTCCAGGCTTCATTTGAACTGTTTGCCGCCGTCGTGGAGGACCAATAGTCAGAAGACTTGGCATTCGGAAAAAATATACTGTTAACAGCCAGATTGGGGAGAGAGTAATCTGCAATGGATTTCAGCTCCTTGTTGTTTGGCAGCCTCCAGTCTACATAATTGGCGTGGGAAAGATTTTCGCAGTATATGATCGCTTCTTCCCAGGTACGACCGGACCCGTCATCCTCTTGCTGCCACATTAATTCCGTAAAATTATCCGATACCGTACCATTGCCGTTGTCGACGAAAACAGGATCCGCTGAATAGGACTCTCCGTCTCGAACACAACGTACATATTTACGCTTAGTCTTTGACGAGAAATAGACATTCCCATCTGAAAAGTAAACATACCACACATAAGACGAGTCGTTAGCTTTTGCTGTGGAAGTCCAATAATCGGAAGAATTGGTATCCGGAAAATATGTTGTGTCTATACCGGGATTATGCCTCCCATAGTTTACAATATCTGTAAGCTCTTTTATGGTCGGGAGTCTCCAGTCATCAAAACCGCCGAGATAGAGATCTCCGCAAATATTCAGTGTATCGGGATTATAATCTTCATCCTCTGTACCTGTGGCCTCATGCCAGTAATAGCTGTTATTATCGTCCTTTTGCTGCCATATGAGACCTGTATTGTTGTCAGTAACCGTACCGTCGTTATTATCGGTAAAAGATGGAGGATTAATAGAGTAATCGGAGTCTTCTCCCCATGTATCAGTATAAGAATCATTTTGTCCGGAGTCCTGGAGTTTAAAGGTGAAAGCTGCATCGTCATTATCGATGTCTCCATCGTCGGTATCACCATCGTCGGTGTCACCATCGTCAGTGTCACCATCGTCAGTATCACTGTCATCGGTATCACCGTCGTCAGTATCACCATCGTCGGTGTCTCTATCGTCAGTATCACCATCGTCGGTGTCTCTATCGTCGGTATCACCATCGTCGGTATCACTGTCATCGGTATCACCGTCGTCGGTGTCTCTATCGTCAGTATCACCATCGTCGGTGTCTCTATCGTCAGTATCACTGTCGTTGGTATCACTGTCGTCGGTATCACTGTCGTCGGTATCACTGTCGTCGGTGTCTCCATCATCAGTATCACCGTCATCAGTGTCTCCGTTATCATCTGTATTGTCATTTTCATCGGAAGACATTGCAGTAACATAGATCGTATCTGTCGGGCTCAGGGCTCCGTAAAAATCGCTCACTGTTAAGGTTACAAGATATTGACCTTCCCTGTCCGGAATGAATGAAGGCGTCGAGCTCTCCCTGTTGGCTATTGACGTACTGCTGCCGGCGGGCGCTGACAAAGTCCAGTTGTAATTTACAATTACATCGCCATCGGGGTCAGCTCCGTTTCCGCTTAATACAACAATATCTCCGACATTGGCATTAAAGTCGCTACCTGCATCGGCAATGGGATCGTTATTGCACATTGGCTCATTTGCATAGATTTCAACACCTGCCTGATCGAGCAAATTATAAATAATTTCGTCACAAGTAAAGTCACTGTCAGTTTCGGTTTTTATGCAGGTCTCCCATAACAAACAGGGTGAACAGTCAAAACCGACACTACTGTCGTTTACCAATAAAAAGTATCCTATCGATCGATTGTCGATCTCATCTTCAAAGGCAATCTCTACTATCCCTCCCTCTACATTCGATTTCCAGGGAGTAACAGCGTTGCTTTCAAGGCTGTCTATCCTGAAATTAATCCATTCGTTGCCGCTGTCGTTTTCTGCTTCACCATCGGATACTCCCGATGAACCTCCTTCTTCTAAATTATCGCCATTTTCGAGAAAAGACATTCTTCGGATACACTGCTTGCCGGGATCTTCGTTTGGGGACACTATTTTCAACAGATAAATATCCACGGGAGAGTCAAAGGGGTACAACCCTACGATTCCGGTGATCTCGTTTTCCCCCAAAATAGCAGGTTCTCCCAAAGCGATGGGTCTGGCGTTATCGAGAGTTGCTGACAACACAGGATCTGCAAAAGCTTCATAAGCAAAGACAGCTCCTTCATCAGGGATCGTTAAAGTACCGTAATCGTCAGCCCATGCAACAGTATATAGAATGGCTAATATAACAATCGGAAAAGACAAAAACGTGCATTTCATAAAATTACCTCCGAAAAAAAACTGTTTCTCTATTTACATTGAATTGATTGTGATTGATTAAAAAGATACGATATTTTATACAAATCCTTACTATATAATGTCAACTACCGATACGCAAATTTGTGATTCTTTATTAAATTCATGTCAGGAGTCGTCTGTAACTTGTTCTTTTCACACTCATCTTGCTTCATTGACTTTTTAGATTATGTGTCTGTAAACTAAAATCATGTCCGATAAACCATTAACAAAAGATGACCTGAAAGAAGTATTGAGTGAAGTCATTCCGTTGCAAACATAATTTTGCTTTGCTTCCTGCCTTGTAAAATATTCCTTCTATACACTTGAAACTCTATCGTTCGGCATTTCAAAGCATTCCGTGAATAAAGAGAGAGACTTTGATATAATCGTTATAGGAGCTGGACATGCCGGTTGTGAGGCGGCTATCGCAACGGCTCGGCTTGGTCTCTCAACCTGCCTTTTTACTATTAATATCGATACAATCGCTCAACTATCCTGTAACCCTGCCATAGGCGGTCAGGCAAAAGGCCATATGGTGCGCGAAATCGACGCCCTTGGAGGCGAGATGGCAAAAGTCGCCGATGCCGCCGGTATTCAGTTCAGGCTGTTAAATCGATCTAAAGGCCCTGCCGTATGGTCATTGAGAGCTCAGGCTGACAGATCGTTGTATAGGGCTTACATGAAAAAAAAACTGGAAGAGAGTAAAAATCTTTACATTAAGCAGGGAACAATAGAGCGACTAATTGTTGTTAAAGAAACCGGAAAAATTGACGGTGTCGAGACATCTTTGGGAATAAAATACGGAGCCGGGGCCGTCATTGTAACAACAGGCACTTTTCTTAAAGGATTGATTCATATAGGGATGAATAGTTTTCCTGCGGGCAGAGCAGGTGAGTTTCCTTCAACAGGATTGTCCGATTCTCTCTCTTCCCTTGGTTTTAAAATGGGCAGACTAAAGACCGGCACGCCACCGAGGCTTGACTCGAAGTCCATAAATTTCGATAAAATCGTTCCTCAATGGGGCGATACCCATCCGGCGCCCTTTTCGCACTCCACCAGGGAAATTACAAATCCTCAGTTACCCTGTTACATTACATATACAAACGATTCAACCCATGAGGTTATAAAAAGGGGACTCGAACGTTCGCCTCTTTACAGCGGCAGGATAAAGGGGACAGGCCCCCGTTACTGTCCCTCCATTGAAGACAAGGTGGTCAGATTTTTTGAAAGACCGAGGCATCAGGTTTTCCTGGAGCCTGAGGGGCTCGATACAAAAGAGTATTACGCAAACGGCATCTCGACGAGTCTTCCCTATGACATACAGGTGCGAGTGGTCAGGAGCATAGAGGGATTAGAAGAAGCAGAGATAATGAGGCCGGGTTATGCCATTGAGTATGACTTTGTCCATCCCACTCAATTACGGCACACGCTGGAGACAAAAAGTATTGAAGGGCTATATCTGGCCGGGCAGATAAACGGGACATCGGGATATGAAGAGGCTGCCGCTCAGGGACTTATGGCCGGAGTGAATGCAGCACTTAAATTGAAAAACCGCTCGCCCCTTATACTAAGGAGAGATGAAGCATACATAGGCGTTTTGATTGACGATCTTGTGACTAAAGGAGTAGACGAGCCTTTCAGAATGTTCACTTCAAGGGCTGAATTCAGATTGTTACTCAGAAATGACAATGCAGAGACCAGATTAACAGAAAGGGGGTATGAAGCAGGTCTCGTCAATGAGGAGGCGTTCGAAGAATTTCGTGTAAGAGCCTCACTTTTGGAAATGGAGAAAAGAAGACTGAAAAAAAAATTTATAACTCCCAATGACGTCAATCAGGAGTTGATAGAAAGAAATACTTCCCCTATAAGCGAAAATGCCTCCCTGGAACAATTATTAAAACGGCCCGAGTTGGATTATAAGTTCATAAAGGCCGTAGCGCCGCCTGATAAGGAGCTGCCTCCCTCTGTCTGCAGACAGATTGAAACCGAGGTGAAATACGATGGTTATATCAGGCAGCAGATGCAGCTCATAGAGAAGGTGAAAAGGCTGGAAGAGAAACATATCCCCGATAACTTTGATTACAGAGAGATAAACGGACTGTCAAAGGAGATCCTGGGCAGGCTGGAGGAGGTAAGACCGTCAAGCATTGCTCAGGCCAACAGAATACCGGGAATGACCCCTGCTGCGGTTTCGCTTATAATGGTGTATCTGGAAAAGATGAAACGTGGTAAGGGAGACAAGTTAACTGTTCCCATTTCAAAAAAGATGCAGGAATGAACAGAATAATAACCCGTTGTTTTCAAATACCGTACCGAAAGGCTTATTTGGGTAATAGACATTTTCCCTGGTTATTACTGTATCGTGATTGTACCTAATTTTCCTTTTTGCACACCCATATCGTTTCCAACGCTTGCACCCCAGTCAACCGTTACCATTGGGCCGCCGGTGTTTGTGCCTATGATACAGGCGAAACAGAATGCATATGCCTGTCCGGGTGTTAAACCACTATACTCTGACATCGAGTCGCAGAAAAGCATGGTTTCACCGGAAGGCGATTTTACACCTACGACTGTCTCATACTTTGCCACAGTCGCCATTGCCGTATCTTGCCAGAATACGTTGAAAGCAATGTCCGAGCCCCATTTGAACGTATTCTGAGGAATCGAATCATGGCAAAAATTTTCCGGATCGGTCGTGGTGTCCGAAGTCGTACCGGAAAAATTCTCAATAGCACGGACAACGTCATCGCCCTCTCCAATCGATTTCACTTTAATTACAAAATCGCCCGGTAAACCGATTTCCTGGGAATATGAAACACCCAAAAAAACAAACATCATAAGTAAAGCCAATACAACAGTCCTGAAACTTTTCATCGATATCTCCTTTTTTATGCGAGTTATTATGGAATACCTTTCGGTACGGTATTTGAACAAAAGATAAGGTATAAGAGACAGCTTACGTTTTAATTATATATTACGGGGACTCTAACTTTCAACAGACTGGGGAAGAGAGCGAGCAATTTCATTGCAATAGGGAATTTTTTTGATATATTCTTGGTTGTGTTAAAAGTTTTTTACAATATTCCTCTCAATGTGTAATACTAATTCTTCATTCAATGTCATTAACTTAAGGAGCAAAGCACCTTCCGCCTTCAGCGGTTAAACTCAAAGGCGCCGCTTGGCGCGCCTTCTTAAAATCTCGCTTGTTTGCTTGTACCTGTCCTGGTGTTCGTAATGTTTTTGCCTGCCCTGAATGCTGATTTTGTAAATTGGGACGATCCCTTTTATGTCTATAACAACGAAGATATTCGTCACAAGGGCATGCCCCTTTTTAAAAGAGCCTTTGCATTGTATGGCACCTGCACTCCTCTGGCATGGCTATCTCACTCTCTTGATTATCATATATGGAATCTCGACCCCTTTGGCCACCATCTGACATCCATTGTTTTCCATAATTTTAATGTGCTTTATTGATGATTCTCTTTTCTCTTTTAATTTCCATCGGAAAAAGGGAGAAGAATCCGGACGATTTTCTTGTTTTAAAACTATCGCTCTTACATTGAGCGGACTCTGTTTCGGTCTTTCGCCTTTGAGAGTAGAGTCCGTAGTCTGGATATCGGAAAGACGAGATCAGTTATACCTCTTTTTCGGTCTTCTGTAGTTACTTTCATACCTCCTGTTTCAAAAACAAAGAAAAAGCGGTTATAAAGGCGTCGGAACATACTTCCTGAGTCTGTTTTTCTTTCTGGCGGGCTTACTCTCCAAACCTATGCTGATTACACTTCCCTTTGTGCTCTTTATACTTAACTTCTATCCATTGATGAGACCGCGAAGTGAAATAAAATTACCTTTTCTGTTTCTTTCACTCCTTTTCTCACTTATTAACATCTACTCCCAAAACGCTGCACATGCTCTTTACAGCAGTGAGCACA
Organism: Candidatus Magnetocorallium paracelense; assembly: GCA_029001845.1. Lineage (GTDB taxonomy): Bacteria > Nitrospirota > Thermodesulfovibrionia > Thermodesulfovibrionales > Magnetobacteriaceae > Magnetocorallium > Magnetocorallium paracelense. The sequence goes on from JAREWP010000030.1 coordinate 43,111, forward strand.
TGCCGCTTGACGTAAAATTTTGCTTCTCAGTCAGAGCCTATATCTTTTATATTACAAAAACGCTTTTTCCCTTCAACCTGGCGCCTCTGTATATTGTTAGAGAAGAAATCATAGAGATACTCTCTTTCAGATATTTGGGATCTTTGGCGATGTTTCTGGCGATTACAATAGGGTGTTTCATTTTTCAGAGAAAAACCAGGCTTTTTTCGGCTCTCTGGTTGTTTTACATTCTAACCCTTCTTCCTGTGAACAGCATTTTTCAGATAGGGAACCATTTTGCCGCGGACAGATATACTTATCTTCCCGGAATAGCTCCTGTCTTTTTGCTCGGCCTGGCCGGTGCTCAACTTTATGTAACCGGCTTCAATACAGGTGCTAAAAGAATTTTAGCAAAACGTGCAATTCTTCTGGTCCCCTTTGTCTTTATTGTTATTTTAAATGCTTCCCTCCTGCCTCGACAGATAGATGTGTGGAAAAATTCGATCAATTTATGGAACAGGGAGATAGAATTATATCCTGACATAATCGCTCTTCCTTACAAAAACAGAGGTGTTGCTTATCTGGACGCAGGTAAATATGACAAGGCGGCAAGAGATTTTACAAAGGCGTTAGGCATGAGAGATCATGATCCTGCTCTCTATCTGAACAGAGCGATTGCATATATAAAATCCGGCAGCCGGGACAGAGCGCTGGAAGATATAAAATCGGCCGCCACGTTGGGAAGTAAAGATGCGGTTCGGTATTTAAAGGAGAACAATATTTCGTGGTAAAAGAAATTTGTAAAAAACATGTTAAGGTAATGTTATTTGTTACAAATCAATTGTAATTAAGAATTTATTTATGTTATCTTCATGTAAGTCCCGCTTCTCTATGAGCAGGTTTATTTGTAAGCTCTCTATCAACTGAGGTAAGCGAGCCCCTTTCACTCTCTTTTTTTATTAGGAGATTGAGGGAAGTTTTTTATTACCTCTACTTATTGAGAATTTACGTTTCTTGGCCGCCTACAGTTTTGTACAAATTTTCAGGCTTCAATTTGTTTAAAAAGCATAAAAATTATTTGGAGGGTTCAATGAAGAAATTATTACTTTTAGCGGCTCTGCTGCTGGTCACCGGATGCGCCACAACAGGTACGAGTTCCGATTGGCAAGGCTATGAAACTCACGACGATGCATGTCGCAGCGTTTCCGTTTCACCATGCAAAGGTAAGTAAGGCGAATAACCCCGTTTATTACTTGAAAGAATTACCAAAAAGCCTGATAAACGAATGTTTATCAGGCTTTTTTTATGTAGAAACGAACATAACGAGACAATGGTTCGAACCTGTTAATCGATATATCTGATAAATGTCAGCATTCCGCCGGGATAGGCGCCTTCGTTTGCTACATGATTGAGTCTGTGGCAGTGAAAGGGCCAAATTCCGGGGTTGTTTGCATATAAGATAATATCCACTCTCTGGGCCGGGCCTATTTCCACTGTGTCAAGAAGCTGCGGTTCGTTGACATATGAACCATCTCTGGCGACTACCTTGAATTTATGGGAATGGGTATGCATGAAGTGAGACATATAACCTACATTTACAAACCTGATTCTCACTTTTTCGCCTTCTTTAACATCTATAGGCTGTGTCATTGGAAAAGAACGACCGTTTATGGTAAAACCATCGTATACATCGTTTCGGGGCCAGTGAGTTCTGGGATAGTAATCTCTTTTGGCAGGCAGTTCCATTGGATGGGCATGACCTCCGGGTGTCGAAGATTCATGAACCTTCATCAATTTGCTCTTTTCATGGTCCGTCAAATCGGTAGGATCTCCATGCCTGTGAATATGGGCTGTCGGCCATTCGTCAAGTACCATAATATACTCTCTGTCATATTCCAGAATCTCTTCTTTCGGTTCGACAATAAAAACGCCGTATAATCCCATATCCACATGATGAGAGCTGTCAACATGACAATGATACCAGTGAGTCCCTATATTCCCGGCTGTAAATTCAAAGGTGTAGGACTCTCCTTTTTCAACCGGTTTCTGCCCGATATATGGAACGCCGTCTGCTATCACAGGCTTTTCAATACCGTGAATATGCATTGTATGTGAATCGTCAGCTTCGTTTTTTAGAGTAATTCTTACTTTGTCTCCCTCTTTAACTCTGAATGTGGGGCCGGGAATAACTCCGTCAAACCCCCATCCCATCATGGGTTGGTCAGGAAAAATTTCAAATCCAAGGTTTTTAACGGTAAGAGTATATGCTTTAATCTCCTCTCCATTTTCCGTAATAATTTCAGGCACTGCCTCTTTTAAAGGATTTTTCATCCCCAAAACGGCATTATATCCCGCCGGCGTCTTTTCTCTAATATAATCGTACTCTTCATTGGTTCTAACATAGGGAAAATCGAAGACTACCTTATCTTCTACACCGTCTTTTTTGATATTGATTCTTATTTCCCAATGACCACCCATCACCAGTACTACGTTTTCCACTCTGTAAAGGCCGTCCCCCTTTTCAGTTAAGACCGGAGGATCGAATACGCCGTGTCCCATCTCGGGCATCCACGGTGTAAATTCTATTTCAGCCTGTTTTACATCTGTGTCATTGGCGTCATGAACGATGAGATCGATATTGTTTACGCCTACGAGCAGTCTTTTCCCCGAAATGGCCATTTCAACACTGTATAAGCCTTTTTCGGTTACCAGCAATTGACTGTCAGCCAGATGCTTTGTAAACTTATCATGTTTATGCTTCGGCTCTTGTGTGCTCTGTGTTTTCGTTGTGGCGCATCCGGCAAGAAACACGACAGCGGCAAAAAACATAATGGTAAATATTTGTATTAGCTTTTTCATATCTGCTTACCTTTATTCGGAATTAAATTAGGCTGCTTTATGCAGCTTTTCTATGAGGATTGTTGTTAGAAGCGTGTATCGATGGTACAGCAAAACAGAACGTCTTTTCGTATCATCGGGGTGAATACAGTCGCAGCGGTTTTAAAAAGGCAGGGAAGAAATCTGCATCTTCCCCGCCGGTACGATATTAATTACTTTGAGTGTTTCGGCATCATCGAAAGTGTATTCATAACCTTCATCATGGCCTCTCCGAGCTTGTGGGTATAGGCCATATGTTTGTCGTCGGAAGGCGATTTGCCGTCGCTGTGCATTTTCATCATCGCATCGCCGGACATGACGTCATTAAAAAGAGATTTAGCGTGTTTTATCATCATTTTACCGTGTTGTACCGTAGCTTTGTCTATACCTTTGGCCATTCCCATCTTACCTGTCATAACCATGTTCGAACCTTCCAAAGCCATTTTGAGTGCATGAATTAACATCATATGCTGGTGGTGCATTACCATGCCGTGTCCCTCATGAGATTCTTTGTCACTGCCCATTTCCGCTAAGAGATCCATAACCTTTAACTGCGCTTCACCTAGCTTATGCGTGTACTTCATCATCGGGTCTTTGTCCGGGGCCGCTCCGTCACTGTGCATTTTCATCATTGCATCGCCGGACATCATGTCGTTCCACATAGTGCGTCCGTGCTTAACCATCATTTTACCATGTTCTATCGAAACCGCATCCACTCCTTCAGCCATGCCCATCGATCCGAGCATTACAAGGTTAGTGCCTTCAAGATTCATGCTCAGTGCATGATTTAACATCATGTGCTGGTGATGCATCATCATACCGTGTCCGCCGCCCTTATGTTCCATCTTTTTCGTTTTCGTCGGCATATCGAACCCATAGCCCTGGACACTAAAAACCATTGATAAAGTAACAGCAAAAACAATAACCGAAAGTCTTTTCAACATACTAGATACCTCCTAAAATCTTTAAATTGTTTTAATGGATTGAAAAATCCGAAAATTACAAGAGTAAAATAGTCCTCTTTACCCGTAAATAGAAGATAACACATCCAAATAAAAAAAGACAATAATTTTGTCTATAAAAAAATGGAGAGTATGTATTTAAGATGAAAAAGAGTTGTAAATTACGGGTAAATTATTTTGGTTTGAAAAGTTTTGGGGAGATTATGAAGAGTCACTCCTCGATACAGCCGCACCCCCTAAGTGCGGCTGTATCTGTAAACCCCTAAAATTACCCTGTTACGCATAAAAGGCGTATTTTAAAAGAAGAGTGTTAAAAACTGTCGTTTTTAACGTTACCTTTTGTTGATGTCTAAGCAGTAGTATGAAATAGATTGCTCGTTTGTTGTTTAAGTGCTTCAGCTATCTTCAGAGTCTCCTCAGGCGGTATCTGCGTCATCAGGTTGCCATCCGAGTCATAAACCTTAAATATCATATTTTTGTTTTCGTCGATATCAAGTGACACACGACTGGGTTTCCCGTTGAGCGTGCCCTGTAAGGTCTCTTCAACTTTGTTAACCAGTAATTCGTTACCGATCTCATTTTTTTGTTTAGAGACATTGGCATGCCCGTCGCTGCTTACCTCAGGATTTCTGATTAGCCGGTCCTTCGAGGCGGTCTGATTTTCCTCAGGCCTTCTATCTCCTGCTGTCTTAGACATAGCTTGAGTCCGATAGTTTATGTCTGTAACATTGTCGATATTCATCATAGATTGCCCTCAGAAAGCCTTTTTTTAACCTTACAGTTATTTAAAAAATTCTAAACAGTCAGGTTAATTGAGTTATTGAAAGCTGCTTCCTGTTGCGCCTGCCCGCCTGAATTCACTAAATCCTGTTTCATATCCGTTTCTGCTGTCTGATTTACCGGATTTACCGCAAAGCTTTTTCCCTGTTGAGATATGCTCAGAACGACATCGCCGCCATTTTGGCCGGCAGATGCGGCAGCCTGTGCTCCCTCTTGTTCCCCCGGGTCTTTTGACCCTTTTGCAGTGCTAAAGTCGGCATTCACCGGCCTTTGCTGCAGGTTATTTTCGATCCCTGATACCATAACTTACCTCCTTTAATAAAAATAAAACGGTGAGACGTGACACTATACTTATCGGTAGTTTTTTTTCAGACTTTAAAAAAAAGTTAAAGATTTAAAAATTTTTTTCCGATAGTACACTCAATTTGTCTTTTTCGAATTATTGGAGAGTTTTCAGGTGATGATGGTTAAAGATAAAACAGATGAGAAGATGATATAGTATAAGGAACTGTTCACAGTAATTTGTGATCAGCGGTCAGTCAGAATCAGGTGAATTTAATAGCTGCAAATTTTAAGGAGGCAATTTATGGTTGAGGTTTTGGATCTTAAAAAACTTATGAAATTCAATTCGGACAAAATTTCCAGGGAGATGCTTTCCGATAAACCGGAAATGAGAATCGCTTTGATGTGTCTGGAAGCGGGACAGGAAGTATCGCCTCATAAAGCGCCGATGCGTTTGATGATGTATTGCGTAGAGGGTAAAGGTGTATTTATTGTTGGCGACGAAGAGATAGAAGCGGATGAAAAAACAGCCATACTCTGCGATCCTATGGTGCCTCACGGTTTTAAAGCGTCCAAAGGCGAAAAGCTGATAGTAATGGCTGTTGTTACACCGGTCGATTAAGGAGATATCGAAACAGTGGTTATCGGCGTACTCTATTCTGTTTCAGCAGAGGGTGAGATTCTGGTTAATAAGCTGAAAAAAAAGGTGTCTGTCGCTGACAGGATTACTACCGGTGAATTATTCGGAAAACAAGTCGTTATTTTTGAGACCGGCATTGGCAAAGTCAATGCCGGTCACGGGACGACCCTGGCTATTGAAAGATATTCCCCTGATCTTATAATTAATTGCGGGGCGGGAGGCGCCTACCCTGGCTGCAGTATCGGTAAAGGGGATGTCGCCATTGCCGATAAAGAGATTTACGGAGATGAAGGCGTGCTGTCAGATGACGGTTTCAGAGGGATGAGGGAGATTGGAATCCCCCTTTTCACAGATGGAGCAAAAGAGTATTTTAATGAGTTTCCCGTTGACTCCAAAGCCGCCGACAGAGCGGTCGAGATATTGTCACAAACAAATGATGCGCCTTTTCAATGCAAAAGAGGTAACTTTATAACACTTTCTTCCTGCACCGGAGTAGATGAAAGAGCTTATCGTTACAAAGAGAGATTTGATGCGCTCTGCGAAAACATGGAAGGCGCAGCCGTTGCCCATGTGTGCGCCATATATAAGACGCCTTTTTTGGAAGTAAGGGGCGTCAGTAATATTGTTGAAAAGAGAGACAAAAAGAAATGGGACATCGGGCTTGCCGTTACTAACTGCCAAAAGGCGGTTACGGAAATTATCAGTGGACTGTAAAAAAAATTTAAAACATTAATTTTTCACTTGACAAAAGATCATTTTCGGTATTACACTATAAAGTTTTCAAACCATTCATTTTCTCATTTTGATGTATTTTAATATATATGATAAGTGAGGGTCAGGTATTACTATCACATAACATCCCCTAATAAAATCTTACAGGGAGAAATCTTTTTAAAATGCATACAGAAGTAAATGTTCAAAACCTTGGTAAACATTACGGCCCTATTAAGGCCGTGGACGGAATATCCTTTTCCGTACAAAAAGGAGAAGTGTTGGGTTTTTTAGGCCCCAACGGCGCCGGCAAAACCACTACCATGAAAATGCTTACATGCTTCCTCACTCCTTCATTTGGAACGGCGAACATTTGCGGTTTCGATATATTGGAGAAATCCATTGATGTTCGCCGGATCGTCGGGTATATTCCCGAAAGCGCTCCTTCATATGACGATATGAATGTAAAATCATTTTTGGAATTTATAGCGGACATAAGGGGTTATGACGGAAGCGAAAGAAAAAAAAGAGTTACAAGGGTAGTGGAGATTACAAATCTTTCCTCAGTGCTTAGTCAGGACATCGAAACGCTCTCAAAGGGATACAGAAGACGGGTGAGTCTGGCCCAGGCGTTGATTCACGATCCCCCTGTACTTATTCTTGACGAACCGACAGACGGCCTCGATCCCAATCAAAAACACGAAGTCAGAACGCTTATTAAAGACATTGCACGCGATAAAGTTATCATTCTCTCCACTCATATCCTTGAGGAGGTAGACGCGGTCTGTTCCAGGGCAATCATAATATCGTCAGGCAAGATTGTGGCGAACGAAAGTCCAACGGAATTAAGAAGGAGGTCACGATACGCCGGTTCCGTGGAAATCGCCATACGCACGGAAGAGGCCAGAAGAGTTCACGATATTCTCCAAAGCATTCCTCAGGTGCAGGAAGTAGAGACCCTGTCAAACGACGCTCCTCTTTCTCACTATCTTGCGATTCCCGCCAAGGGCGCCAAAATAGACGAGGATATACTGAAACTGGCCAAAGAGAGGGACTGGAAAATCGAATCCTTTTCCATTGAAAAGGGAAGGCTCGACGAGGTGTTCAGGTCTATTACGGGAGGAGGTCTTTCATGAGAAATTTGTACATTATTTTTAAGCGTGAATTCGCTTCTTATCTTCATTCTCCCATTATTTATGTATTTCTGATATTTTTTTTGTTGCTTAACGGAGTCTTTACATTTAAGATAGCCGGTTTTTATGAACGGGCTCAGGCTGACCTCAACCCCTTTTTCATGTGGCACCCCTGGTTATATCTCTTTTTAATCCCTGCCGTTTCCATGAGAATATGGTCCGAAGAGCGTAAATCAGGCACTATAGAGCTGTTGTTTACACTGCCTGTAGGCATGTTTGAGGCGATGGCCGGAAAATTTCTGGCTGCCTGGCTGTTTACTACAATTGCGCTTTGCCTGACCTTTCCCATGGTTATTACCGTTATGTATCTCGGAAATCCCGATCTCGGCGTAGTCATTGCCGGTTATATAGGCAGTATCCTTCTTTCAGGAAGTTACCTGGCAGTGGGCAGTTTCTTTTCTGCAACAACAAAAAATCAGGTTATCAGCTTTATTGTCACATTTTCCACCTGTCTGGTTATGGTGCTCATCGGTTTCGAACCATTTGTGAAATATTTCCAGGACATGCATTTCCCTGTCTGGCTTCTCGAACAGATTGCAGCCTTCAGTTTTTACACCCACTTTATGTCTATAACAAAGGGAATACTGGATTTTAGAGATATATTCTATTTCCTCTCTCTTATAACCCTCTCCCTTTACGGAGGGGCTCTTGTTTTGGAGAATCGCAAGGCTGTCTGAACACTAAGGAGAAAAGATTATGACGAGAAATACCTCTTTTTTTATAGCTCTGTTAGTAATTTGCGTTATTTTTTTACTGTCAAATATGATTGTCAATACCTCGTTCAGGCATGTAAGAAAGGACCTTACTGAGGAGAAAATATATACTCTCTCAGAGGGTACAAAAAATATACTTTCCAATATTTCGCAAAATATTACACTCAAGTTTTATTACAGCAGAACAGAGGCTGCCGCCATCCCCTTTATCAATAATTACGCCACAAGAGTTCAGGACTTTCTTGAAGAGTATAAAATCGCGGGACAGGGGAAAGTTATCGTTGAAATCTATGATCCCAGGCCCGATACGGAAGATGAAGAGTGGGCTGAAAAGTTCGGCCTTCAGTCCGTCCCCCTTCAGAGTTTCTCGGTTTATTTCGGACTTGCCGGCTTGAACGAATCGGGAGACGAAGATGTTATCTCTTTTTTTAATCCCAACAGAGAGGAATTTCTCGAATACGACATGACAAAACTTATTTATAATCTGAACAATCCCGAGAAAAAAATAATCGGATTAATCTCTTCTCTGAAACTGCTCGGTCAGGAGCGCAACCCCTACGCACCGCCCGGTATGTTTAACAAGCAGGTCGAACCGTGGATATTTACTCAGGAACTGGAGCAGATATATGAGATCAGGGAAATCGGCGCCACTGTTAAAGATATCCCCGATGAAATCGACACACTTTTAATCGTGCATCCCAAACAGTTGCCTGACGAGACTCTCTTCGCCATAGATCAGTTTGTACTTAAAGGAGGCAGATCGCTCATATTTGTAGATCCCCACTGCGAAAACGATGCCCCCTCTCACGATCCCCAAAAACCCTATGAAGCCATGGTGGCGAAGAAGGATTCCGACCTGGAGAAACTCTTTAACGCCTGGGGAGTGGAGATGGTGAAAGGCAAGGTTATCGGAGATACAAATCTGTCGACGAATGTCAATACAGGGGAAAACAAAATCGCACCCTATATTGTATGGCTGGATCTTATGGAACAGAATATTGCAAGAGACGACGTCATTACGGGAAAACTGGAAAATATTCTTATGCCATACGCCGGTATTCTTAAAGCCGGAGAAAAGGAGGGAGTCACCTATACGCCTCTTGCCCAAACTACGGAAGACGCCATGGAGATAGACGCCTTTAAAATGAATTTCTCCAATCCCCTCTCGCTCCTTGAGGAATATGCTCCCGGAATGGAGAAGCAGACTCTCGCCATGCGCGTATCAGGGAAGTTTAAAACCGCCTTTCCCAATGGCAGGCCGATCAGCGAAGACAAAAAAAATCAAAGCGCCGGTGAAAAGCCTGTTACTGCGCTTAAAGAGAGCAGTGAAGAGGGAAACATTGTCATTGTCGCAGACGTCGACATGATTTCCGACAGATTTTCAGTGCGTATTCAGAACTTCCTTGGACAGAGGATAATGTTTCCCATAAACGACAATCTCAATTTTCTCTATAATTCCATAGAGAATTTAACGGGCTCCAACGATCTCATAAGCATACGTTCAAGGGGAACATATACTCGTCCCTTTACAAAGGTAGAGGAGATCGAGAGAGCCGCAGAAGAGAGATGGAAGGATGAAGAGAGGCTTTTACAGCAGGAAGTAAATACAATAAATTCCCGCCTCACCGAGCTTATAAAACCTGGGGAAAAAGATAAGAAACAGAGACTCAGTAAGGCGATTCAGAAGGAAATAAGCAAATACCGGGCGGAGAAGAAGAAGACTCAAAAAAAGCTTCGGGAAGTGAGAAGAAAATTGAGAGAGGAGAAAGAGGCTCTCGGGAATAATCTCTTTGTTTTAAATACCTTTCTTATTCCTGCTTTTATCTGCTCTATCGGCATAATTATTTTTTTAAACAAAAGAAGGAAATAATATTGTTATGAAAAACAACAAATTAATACTCCTCATAGGCATCTCCATTATACTGGGAGGGATATTTTTCTTCCTTTCGAAAAAATCCGACAAAGTCGACTCCGGCAGTGACATTACAGCCGGTATATTTTCGGCTCTCGATATCGAGAGTATTAAGGGGATAAAAATCGAAGATGCAGACAACAGCGTTTTACTCTCTCTTAAAGAGGATATATGGACAGTTGAAAGCCTGGGGGGATATCCCGCAGATTACGGAAAAATACATGAGCTCGTTTTTTCCCTAACTCGCTTATCACCGGGTCAGGTATTGACAAAGAGAAAGGAACTCTACAATAAGTTCGGACTCAATGCTCCGCCTGAAAAGGATGGCGGTTCGGTGGTCTTTTTTCTTGGGGTAGACGGTAACGAGCTCATGGGAATTATCTTGGGAAAAGAACGGGAAGCAGGCAATCAGAAAGGCGGAAGCGGCCAATATATTCGCTTTATGGACAGAGACGAGGTCTTCCTGATCGGAAGCGAAATCAATGCGCAGGCGGAAGGGAAATCGTGGCTGAAAAAAGAACTGACAAAGGTAAAGGAAGAGGAAATCGAATCGATTGTAATAGAGCATGGAGACGAAAGGGAAAACATAGTTCTGAAACGTGCAAAGAGAGAGGACGAACTGAAATTGGAAGGCGACAGGCCGACTGATAAGGAACTGAAGAATTACGAAATCAGCTCAATTGGGAGCGTCCTTCAAAATCTCATGCTGGAATCCGTTTACTCCGAGAATGATAGCGACCTGAAGAAGATCGACTTTAACATAACCTATATTGCCTCTCTCTTTAACGGAAGCGTTTACAGAATCGAATCAGGCGAAAAAGATAAAAAGTTCTATATAAAAATCGGTATCGATTATATCACTCCCCTTGTAGAGGAAAAAGAGGAGAAAGAACCAGGAAAAGAAGGAGAGAATGAGGGAGAGGATAAACAACAACCCGAACTTTTTCCGGAAGAGATGGAAGCAAAGGTTATGGAATCGAATACCTATTTTTCGGGATGGGTTTATGAAATACCATCTTACTCAGGCAATAAACTCGCAAAAAAACGAAGCGAACTCTTTGAGGAACGAAAAGAGGAGACGGAGTAATTACATTTCTTATAATTTTATTTTAACTCAGGATTACTCCTTGCTTTTAAGACTCTCTGAATTTGACCAACCCTTTTTGCTCGTCTCCATCTCTATTTAATTTAACAAACAATGAAATCCGAAAATTCCAAAAGCAGACAAATAGAAGTAATGTTTTCCTCTATCGCCCATCGCTACGATTTTTTAAATCGTTTATTAAGCGGGGGCAGAGACAGATATTGGCGGGAAAAAGCAGTGGATCGTTTGAATCTCTTTCCGGGAGCGCGTTTTTTAGACCTTGCGGCAGGTACGGGAGACGTAGCGCTGGAAATTGCAAAAAGACAAGACAGTGATATGCGTATCCTGGCTTCCGATTTGACGTTAAAAATGGCTGTTTTGGGAAGAAAAAAAATACTAAATCAAAACCTGGATCGCATAATTGAGTTCCACCTCTCTGCTGCCGAGAATCTGCCCTATAAGGAGAAATCCTTCGACGGCGTAACCTGCGCCTTTGGTGTCAGAAATTTTGCCGATTATCATATCGGCATCAGCGAAATGACCAGAGTAACGAATAAAAACGGAAAAGTGGTTATACTGGAATTTACAACTCCCCAAAACAAACTCTTCCGCTCTTTGTACTACTTCTATTTTACGAGAATACTGCCCCTTATCGGCGGTATCATATCAGGTAATTTCGACGCTTACAGCTATTTGCCGGACTCTGTACTCTCCTTTCCTGACAGAGAAAAGCTAAAATCGATAATGGAAGAAGCGGGCCTAAAAGATGTAAGTTACAAAAACCTCACATTCGGCATAGTTTCCATACATGAGGGGACGAAGAGATAAATGAATTGACAGGCATTGGTTACATCAACTTAAAAACAGCAGTCAGCCATCCGCATTCAGCTATCAGCTCTCTGTTTTCAACGTATTGCCTGACAACAGGCGCATCACTTTTGGGTGAACCTTGTTTTTAACGTAAGGCATTCATTTTTCTTAGCTGACTGCTAAATTCTTTTTTACAGATCTATCCTTTCTCTACCCTCTTCAATGTCTTTTTTATCCTGCCCCCCTCACTATATTCAGTATATTCAGAAACTTCATAGACATGCCCGGAAGAGTCGTCATTGACGACAATAAATTCTTTATAAAAATAAGAAAAAAAGCACACGCTTTTCCCTAAAAACCTACAACAGAAACGATTAGAACAAGTCCATACCGGTGGATCAAGCCAAAATGCAGTGATCTGTATGGATAGAGCATCCATAGTTAAAAGGCGGTGACTTTTTACTAAAAACTGTGATAGTATAAATTTTTTGGGATATAGCTTTGGTATAAGCCGAGCTTTAAATGAACAGGATGAATCAAATTCATCGCCATGCCTTAAAAGCATATCGGACATTAAATGCCAAATGAGCAACTTATTTCTGTTCAACGACTAAGAGTGTAATTCGTGCTTGACGCTGCATTGCCGGGATAGTGATTATGAGGTTAAACAATACAATTGTGTCTCGATATCTTTTTTATGTAATGATGTTTTTTCCCATGGTAATTACCTCTCCCTCAGATTTATGGTCCGAAGAGAAAGAGATTGCAGTTCAAACCATAATAGATGAAATCGATTATATAAAGAGAAAAATTAAGGAAGTTGAAGACCTCAAGGAGAGACTCGCCGAGTTAGAGAAGATACTCACGGAAAAAGAGTCACAGCCTGTAACAGCTGCATTCGTTACAGAGGAAGAGTCCGATGAATCCGGTATTAAGTTAGGCGCATGGCTTAGTTTTAATTATTCTTACCAGGACTGGAATAGGGAAGGCAGGTCAAGGGGCGGAGATATGGCCTTGGATTTTCTGGGATTGACTCTTAACGGTTCTCTGAATGATATGATATTGTCGACTGAATACAGATGGTATAGTTATATGGATGTGATTGTACAGGCTTGGATAGGTTATAATTTTAACGAGCACTGGCAGGGTCAGGTCGGTGTTATGAAGGTGCCCTTCGGACTCCTCCCTTATGACAGTCACAACTACTGGTTCGGAATTCCCTTTTATGTCGGACTTTCCGATAATTACGATATGGGAGTTAAACTGACAGGCTCAAAAGATCCTTGGGATATTCGGCTGGCCTTTTTTAAAAATGAGGAGTGGGGAGATTCCTCAAATAAAGGAAGATATACCATAGATATCATAAGGGAGAGCGATTCAGGTCAGTATAATGAGGATATAAACAGGTTTAATGCCCGTTTCGCTTATACATTCCATCATACAGATGGAAACAGGACGGAACTTGGTATCTCCGGACAAATCGGACAACTTTATAATAGTGAAACAGATGAATCCGGAAGTCACTGGGCCGGTGCATTGCACTTAAACGGATTCTACGGCCCATATAACCTGATGCTTCAGGCTGCAAGATATGAATATAATCCTGAAAATCCCGATGGAGTCAGTAACAATACCGTATTGGTCGGCGGTTTTGAAGACACCAATCTCCTGGCGTCCAAAGGCATGGTCTATTCAGCCGGATTGAGTTATGACCTGCCTGTCAACTGGGGGCCGATCAGTAAATTGACCTTTTATAACGACAACAGCTTCCTGGTCAAAGATGAAAATGATTTCAACGATTCTCAACTGCATGCCCTCGGACTCATGGTCACTGCAGAACCTGTCTATACATTTATAGATTTTTATATGAGCAGAAATATGGTCTGGCTCGGTGGTGAAAACAATCCCATGGCCGAAGGAGTGTCAGACGCTGACTGGAATACCCTCTTTAATATCAACTTTGCCTATTACTATTGAGATTGACAGTTAATCTACTAAAAAAAGCATTTAGCAGTCAGCTAAGAAAAATCAATGCCTTACGTTAAAAACAAGGTTCACCCAAAAGTGATGCGCCTGTTGTCAGGTAATATGAGGAAAACAGAGAGCTGATGGCTGAATGCTGTTTTTTGGGTTTATAGTTAACGTACTTAAGCCGTACACTGTAAACCTTTTTAGCATGACAAAATCTACAACTAAACTTGCCTTAAAATACCGTTCATATATCCTGACTGCAGGAATTATACTATTTTTTGTAGCCCTCCTGGTTACGGCTTATCAATATTTAATTCAAAGGAAACAGGAAATAGCCCATATCAGGGAAATCGTAATAGGCAGGGCTTATGAAGTTGAATCCCTGATAAAGGCCACAAAGGATCGAGTCACGGAGATCCATCACTTTACCCTGGAACAGTTTTCCAAAGAGAAGAAGCTGCCGCTCTCTCCAATGATGTCAGATTTTAAAGATAGAGCTGACGGTGAGTATTTCAGTCTTTTCCCTAAGGGATACCAAACATACTATGAACAATTCGGATTAATATACGGGAAAGGTTCTTTTAACAACAGAGACGCCTCCTTCTATAGCGAAATAAATGCCCTTATCGCCTTACTGCCCATGCTGAAGGTCACCAGAGAGATTACTCCGCACCTGCCATGGATATATTACTATTCAGATAAACGGATATCCGCTGTAAATCCGGGTAGTGTCATAGATGATTTTTTACAGGCAATAGGCATGGGTTTTACGGAGTTTTATAATCGTGCATATATGGCTGAGTGGTGGAAACAATCTCTGCCTGAAACCAATCCTGAAGGGAATTCGAGCTGGACAAAGATATACCTTGATGACGCCGGCAAGGGGTTAATGATCACATATGCAATACCGTTAAGAGTTAACGGCGAATTCAGAGGGGTTGTCGCCGGAGATGTGACTCTCGATTTTTTAAGTAACACACTTCGCAGAAGCGAATACTCCAATGGATTATTTTTAATCGTCAGCGATCATTCCGAGGTGCTCGGCAGTACAGGCGGAGAAAGAGAGAGGATCAACTCATTGAGTGATCTGTTACCAGGCTCATTAGCAAAGAGAGATATAGATTTCCATGGTAAAGATGAATTATATCACATTCGTGAGGAGGGCTACAATCTATTCTTCCTTCCATTAAACCAGGCGCCATGGTATATTGTATTTATCCTTCCCGAGTCCGACATAATCTGGGAGATGCTTCCGTCATTCGCCATTCATCATGTCATTCTAATCATATTGTTCACTCTCCTCATAACAGGCTATATATTTATAGAAAAGACATATATAAAGCCGGCCATCTCCCTTGTGGAGCATATAGAGCATGAAGCGAAAGACAGGCCCTTAAAACGCCCCAAGGTTCCCGGAATATGGGTAGAATGGTTTGACCAGGTATCCGACACTTTTAATGAAAGAAGGGAATTGAACAGGGGGCTGGAGAAACGTGTCGAAGAGAGGACTAAGGAGCTGAGGACGGCCAAATCGAAGGCGGAGGAAGCCAGCACGGCTAAGAGTCAGTTTCTTGCCGGTATGAGCCATGAGTTGCGCACCCCGTTAAACGCCATCCTTGGATTTAATCAATTGATGCTGCGCGATTCAGATGTATGTGAAACACATCGCGATAACCTTGAGATTATCAACCGCAGCGGCGAACATCTCCTGTCACTGATAAACGATATACTTGACATGTCAAAGATAGAGGCCGGACGTATGACTCTCGAACCTGTCAACTTTGATCTGCTTTCCACCCTCGACTCCGTAGAGGAGATGTTCAGGGCGCAAACTGAGAAGAAAGGTCTCGAATTTACGATTCTCCGTGACGGAGAACTACCGCAATATATATGTACGGACGAGAGAAAACTCCGTCAGACGCTTATAAACCTTTTGAGTAATGCCCTTAAATTCACCAACAAGGGGGGAATCGTTCTGCACGTCCTCTTGGATAAGGAGCGAGATAATACTATCTCTTTTGGGGTGGAAGATACGGGACCGGGTATTCCTTCTCCGGAGCTGGAAATGATATTCGAACCCTTTGTCCAGACATCGACAGGCCAAAAAAACAAAGAGGGGACAGGGCTTGGATTGTCCATAAGCCGTCAATTTGTCCAATTAATGAGGGGGGATTTAAAAGTATTGAGCAAAGAGGGAAAAGGCAGTATTTTTGAATTCACAATAGTGTTCGATTTGCCTGATATGGAACAGATCGAAAGGCAAAAAACCGCACAAAGAGTTGTCGGAATATCTTCTGATCAAAGGGAGTATCGTATACTGATAGTGGAAGATAATGAGATGAACCGAACCCTACTACATCGACTCCTCGATACAGTAGGATTCAAGACACATACGGCCGGCAATGGAATAGAGGCGATAGAACAATTTAATACATGGCGTCCTCATTTGATATGGATGGATATGCAGATGCCCATAATGGACGGATACGAGGCGACAAGACGTATAAAGGCGTCCCCAAAGGGGAGTGAAACTCCGATTATCGCCCTTACTGCAAGCGTATTCGAGGAAGATAAAGATGAGGTATTTTCAGCAGGATGTGACGACTTTCTGCGTAAACCGTTCAAAGAGATGGAGATATTCAATTTATTGAGTAAGTACCTGGGGGTGAGATATACATATGAAGAAATCGGAGTAGAGGAATATGATAATATAAGAGAAAGTGAAAGTGAAATAGTGCGCCTGAATGTGGAGGCCCTGTCCGCCCTGCCCGGGGACGTACTGGTCGAGTTAAACGAAAATGTCCAGGAGATTAATCTTGAAGGAGTGGGAAAAGCGATCGATCGTATAGGCGAGATCGATGAAACGCTTAAAAAGGAGCTCTTAAAACTGCTTAAAGAGTTTCGTTTCGATACATTACAGTTGCTTTTAAAGAAGATCGATGACGATAGCATATAATCCGCACGAAATCAATCTATTGCTGGTGGACGATACGCCTTCCAGTCTTAAGACCCTGATGTCCCTGCTTATGGAGAGCGGTTATCAGGTAAGACCGGCGGTAAACGGGGAACTTGCATTAAAGGCCGCTTCCCTCAGACCACCCGACCTGATCATGCTTGACATACGAATGCCTGAAATGGATGGATTCGAGGTCTGCAGGCGATTAAAGGAGAATGAAAGGACGCGTGAAATCCCTGTCATCTTTATCAGCGCCCTGGGAGAGGTCGAAGATAAGGTAAGGGCCTTTGAATACGGAGGCGTGGACTATATTACCAAACCCTTTCAGCTTAAAGAGGTCATGGCCAGGGTGGAGACCCATCTGAGTCTGAGGTGTCTGCAAAAGTCTCTGAAAGAGAGCAATGACAGACTCCGGCATGAGATAGAGAATCGCAAGAGGATTGAGGAACAACTACAGGAACAAATAACCAATAAGAACAGAGTCGTTAAAGACCTGGAGAAAAATCAAAACTTCCTCAAGGCTGTCCTGGATTGTATAGAGGACGGTATTGTCGCCTGCGATCAGGAAGGAAAACTGACTCTCTTTAACAGGGCGACGAGGATTTTTCATGGTCTGCCTGCCGAACCACTGCATTCGGAGAAATGGGCCGAACACTATGACCTGTACCTCCCTGATGGAAAGACCCTGATGCAGAAAGAGGATGTTCCCCTTTTTAAAGCCCTCCAGGGAGAGGATGTAACGAATATCGAGATGGTTATAGCGCCAGAAGGAAAGCCTGTCTGTACACTCATTGCAACGGGGCGCACATTGATAGATAAAAAAGGAAACAAGCTCGGCGCCGTTGTCTCGATGCACGACATAACCAGGCGCAAAGAGGCCGAGGATGCCTTGAAGCTAAAGGAGCAGCTTCTGATCCAGCAATCCAAAATGGCTGCAATGGGTGAAATGATAGGGGCCATCACCCATCAGTGGAAGCAGCCTCTCAATTCGTTAAGCGTCATGGCTCAGGATATAAAGGACGCTTATGTATATGGAGAGTTGAATGATGATTATATCAATAAACGGGTAAAGAATATATTGAACCAAGTGTGTTTTATGTCTCAGACGATAGACGATTTCAGAAATTTTTTTAAGCCTGACAAAAAAATGATTCCCTTTAGAATCAATTCATCCGTAAAGGATGTTATCCTCCTCTTGTACGATCAATTCAGGAAGATCGACATCGACTTTCAACTGAACTGCACATATGAAGGAGCGATAAAGAAACAACCGACAGGGAAGAAGGCGGAAATATGCACCTGCGAGCCCGAGCTTGACGTTATGGGCTTTCAAAATGAATTCAAGCAGGCGATCCTTAATATACTGATAAACGCCAAGGACGCTATAATAGAAAACAGGGGAAAAGGCCTTATTTCAATCGAGATAACAATGATGAACGGAAAAGCTGTCGTCATGATTAAAGACAACGGCGGAGGCATACCTCATGAAATTTTAGACAGGATTTTCGATCCCTATGTCACGTCAAAAGATAAAGGAGCCGGGATAGGGCTGTACATGTCTAAAATCATAATCGAAAACAGTATGGGTGGAAAACTTTATGCCAAGAATAAGGATAAAGGCGCCCTGTTTACTATAGAGCTCGATATGTGAATGTCAGATCAATGATTGTAGATCAAGATGAAACCGAATCCGAAAAGCGACCTCGCATCCAGGTACCGTATAAATATATTTGTCGCCGCAATTGCGGTGTTTATAATCGCTGCTATGGTTTCCATCTATCAGTATTTTACGCAACGTAAACAGGAACTCATCCGCATAGAGAGGATTGTTACAGACAGGGCGAATGAGGTCGATGCAATAGTAAACGCCACATCGGATCGCATTCGCGAGCTGCATTTCATTGCCTCGGATTATCTTTCCAGAGAAGACGAATTACCTCGTTCCATGTTTATCGATTATATCGACGAAAGTAAGGACAAATCTTTTTTCTCCACTGACGAAGGCGGCCCCGATATAGACTATGAAGACTTCGGTACTGTTTACGGCCGGGGATCTTTCCATGACAGGCCCTGGTCCTTTTACAACGAGATAAACGCCTCACTCTATTTCCTGCCGGCAATGAGGGCGGCAAACAAAACCACCCCCCACATGACATGGATATACTATATGTCGGCCAGGAGATTCCTGTCTGCGAATCCTGGCGCTGTAGTAGGTGATTTTCTGACGGGTTTGGGAGTAAATATTGATGAACTTTACGCCGATATTTATAGTTCCGATGTATGGAAAAAGGCTCTGTCCGCAAACAATCTCAACAACGAACCATATTGGACCGGCATATATCTCGATGCCGGGGGCATGGGCCTGATGACAACATATGGAATTCCTGTTATTATAAATAAAAAGTTGAGAGGAACCATCGCCGGTGATGTAACTCTCGATTTCCTGAGCACGTCGATGCGTAAAAGCGATTATGAAAAAGGGACTTTTTTAGTGGCGAACAATTTATCGCAGGTATTGGGAAGTTCGTCGGGTACGGGTAATAAGGTGTTGTATATAAAGGATTACCTCCCTGACTCATTAAAAGATATCGATATCGACTTACCAAATGGCGCCGGAATGTTAAACCATCACAAGATTTTGGGATACAATTTATTTACCGTAAAACTCACCGGAGCGCCGTGGCATATTCTGTTCATATTGCCTGAAACCGACCTTATGAAGGAGGTAATGCCGTCATTTCTGGTTAATTTTACAATCGTCATCGGCCTTTTCGCATTTCTGATAATAACCTACCGACTCCTTGAGAGAGTATATGTAAAGCCTGCGATTTCGTTGGTCGAGCTCATCGAAAACGAAGCAAACAACCTTCACTCCCAATTAAAAAAAATTCATCCCCTGTGGCGCTGTTGGTTCGATCAGGTTAGAGAAATATTCAGAGAGAGCCGTGAACTGAACGCGGAACTGGAAAAACGTGTAGAGGAAAGAACGGCGGAACTGGAGCTTGCCAAATCCGAAGCCGAAGCCGCCGGAGCTGAGGCCGAGGAGGCGAACAGAGCAAAAAGCAGGTTCCTTGCCAACATGAGCCATGAACTCAGGACTCCGCTGAACGCCATTTTGGGGTTTGCCCAGCTCATGACCCGCAAAAACCAACCCCCTGAGAATCAACTGGAGAATCTGGCCGTCATCAGGCAGAGCGGCGAGCACCTCTTATCCTTAATAAACGATGTGCTTGATATGTCAAAAACCGAGGCCGGCCGCTCGGTGCTTGAACTTCGCAGCTTCGATCTCTTTAGCACCATCAAGGATCTGGAAGAGATGTTCAAGGTGCAAACGGAGGGAAAGGGTATTCAATTCATAGTCGAGCCGGCCCCGGGTATTCCAAGGTTTATCAGGACCGATGAGCGTAAGCTGCGTCAGACCCTGATTAACCTGCTGGGCAACGCCGCCAAATTCACTCATAAGGGAACCATCCTGCTAAGGGTAAGCAACCCCTCAGAGAGTGAAAAAAGGAATAAAGGATTTCCTTCATCAAGGCTTATCTTTGAGGTCAGGGATACGGGATCAGGCATACCTGAAGGAGATATGGAACGTATTTTCGATCCCTTTGTTCAGGTACAGGACGGTCAAAAAAATGGTAGCGGAACAGGTCTCGGACTCTCCATATGCCGACAATTTGTGCATCTGATGGGCGGCGATATTACTGTAGAGAGTCGGGTGGGAGAGGGAAGCGCCTTCAGATTCGATATTACTATCGAACAGACAGACTTCCATGAGGTGAGAAAACCTGAGGACTTCCAACGAGTGACAGGATTGTCGCCGGGGCAGCCCGATTACCGTATCCTTATCGTTGAGGACAATGATGTTAATCGCCGTTTGCTCCGTACACTTCTCATGACGACAGGTTTTAAGGTAAGAGAGGCGACAAACGGACTTGAAGCAATTAATTTATATAAATCATGGCATCCCCATCTTATATGGATGGACATGCAAATGCCGGTGATGGATGGTTTTAAGGCTACGAAGGTGATTAAAGAAAGCATTGATGGGATGGATACAGTTGTGATCGCATTAACGGCAAGCGTATTCGAAGAGGATCGTGAGAAGGTATTCGCAGCCGGATGCGACGATTTTGTCCGAAAGCCTTTCAGAGAAGAGAGAATATTCGAGTTAATGAGCAGGTATCTTGGGACAGATTATATTTATGATGAAACAAATGAGGAGGAGTATCGCCTAAAAAATGAGAACCACAGCGGGAAAACCATGGTGGAGGCGATGGCCGCATTGCCGGACGACCTTAAAAACGAGCTCAGGGATAGTGTCGAGAGATTGAATATAGAGGATACGATTAAAATCATCGAGCGTATAAAGGAATACAATAAACCGCTCTCCCATGAATTGACGGGACTTGTAAAAGAAGTACGCCTGGATATCCTGCAATCCATATTGAATGGGGTAGAGAAATAATGATTTTCGATCCGAAAGAGATTAACATATTAATTATAGACGATACGCCCGCTGCGCTGAAAGCACTCTCGCAGATGCTCGCAGAGGCCGGGTATCAGGTAAGGCCGGCCAATAATGGAGAGATGGCCCTGAGGGCGGCTTCAATAACACTGCCAGACATTATCCTGCTCGATATATTAATGCCTGGAATGGATGGTTTTGAGGTCTGTAAACGTCTTAAATCCGATGTGAGGACACAGGACATTCCGATCATATTCATCAGTGCGTTAAGTGAGATCAAAGATAAAGTGGCTGCATTTAAAGCAGGTGGCGTGGATTACATTACAAAACCTTTCCAAATTGAAGAGGTTCTTGCAAGGGTTGAAACTCATTTGACAATAAGAAGCTACCGTTTACACCTTGAAAAGCTCGTTCAGATGAGAACAAGAGAGCTGAATGAGATAAACAGAAACCTTGAAAAGAGAGTAAAAGAAGAGGTGGAGGAGAATAGAAGGAAAGATCAATTGGTATTCGAGCAATCACGCAGAACGACTATGAGCGAGCTGCTGATGAACATCGCACACCACTGGAGACAACCGCTGAATGCAGTAGGCGTTATATCTCAGGAGATTAAAGACGCTTATGAGTATGGGGAATTAACTGAAGAGCATCTCAACCGGTCAGTCAATACAATAATGGTTCAGCTCACAGAGCTGTCGGATATTATCAATACTTTCAGAGATATCTATTATGCTGATAAGAAAAGAGAAAATTTTTCTATCTCCGAAGCATTAAATAAAAGTGTGTCCATTGTAATGGATTATATCAATCGTAATAATTTTACACTTAACGTGGATGTTCTTGAAGACAATATAATCAAGGGGAATTTGAATGATTTTTGCCAGGCAATAATAAAAATTCTTATAAATGCAATAGAAATTTTTATAGAGAGAAGAGTAAAAAATGGTCGGATAGTTATCTCTGTTAAGGATATCTCCCGCAGGAAACGAGCCATTGTCACAATATCGGACAACGGCGGCGGCATAGAACAGGAGCTTATGGAGAAAGTATTCGATCCCTATTTCACGACAAAACAGAAGAGTGTGGGAACCGGACTGGGTTTATATCTGGCAAAGAAAATTATAGAAAATGAAATGGGTGGGAGATTGGATGTAAAAAACATCAATGAGGGCGCTCAGTTTATTATTGAAATATAGTTCTAATTTGTCACATTTAGTTAATTCTTGTTAACTTCATTCTTTACAGTGCCCGGATTGTATATGGAGGTTTGACTGTTGCGATTTCTCTTTAAATTTATCACTTTAAAGGCAATTTAATAATAAATGTAGTTTTACGATTTTTCGATTTACATATTATCAATCCCCTGTGTTCCTCAACCACCTGCTTGGCCATATATAATGATAAACCCAGTTTACCCTCTTCTACGGTCTTGGTAGTAAAAGTAGGATCAAATATCCTGCCGATTATATCACTGTCGATTCCACCGCCATTATCTGTAATTCCGATAATCGCATAATCCTCTGTAGTGACTTCAATATCGATATTGTGATCCAAGTCAGGTTGTTTTTTAAACTGATCGATTGCATTTTGCAATATTGCATCAATTACCTGCTCTATCATGGTGGCTCTGAAAAATGCAATCGTTTCCGGCTCAAAGCGTTTGACAATATTCACATTAAGCCCATCGATCTGGTCGGACAAAATATGTAAAGCGCTTTCGACGACAGGGACAACCTCGTTTTCCCTGATCGTTATATCTCCCTCTTCCATAAAGCAGGCAAGATTATTATTGGATACGCCGACATGGGTAAGATCTTTCATTGATGAGAGCAACTCTTTTTTCAGCTCCTTATCGTCTACAGACTGAACGGCCCTGCCGATTGCAGAGTTCACCTTTTCCAGCAGACGGTTGTTATCTTCCACTATCTGCGTGGTCACTTCTCTGCGCAATGTCATTTTCGATAATGCCGAAAACATCCGGTGCCTGATTTTGTTGGCTTCCCTCTCCTGTCTTTTGTCCTCGATAAACCATCCTACTATATGCACAATTTTAGATAAATACTCTTCTTCCTTCTCATCCCTCTCATGCTCTTGGTCGAGGTAAATATTCAATACGCCCAACAGCTCATTTTCGCTGTTAACAATTGGAGAACAGTAATGAGCATGGGGAAATATTTCCTCTCTTTCGATCATACAATTCATATCGTGACATTTCCCTGTGAGAATTTTTTTTGTCTTGGCGATATGTCCGCATAAACACTCCCCGATTTCAATCTCCCTGCATTTAGTAAAAGCAGGCTCTTCGATATCACATTCCGCTATCCTCTGCAAAACATCGGTTTCATCGTGAATGAGATATATTGCGCCTTTGCCTAACGAATTTTTTGGAATTGTAAGGATAAACTTTAAAATTTTCTCCATTTTTTCCGGGAAAAAATCTTTAGATTCCATGAGCATCTGAACCATCAGGCTGACTTTGGAATCGAAATCAAGCATACTTTGTATTGCCGGTTTCGGATCGCAACCGGGATGTTCACCTTTGGACACGCTAAATAAATATTCAACTGCTTTCCAGGGGCATGGCTTTATAATATTACAGATATCGTCAAAAGAAATATTCATAATTTAGGGTAGTCATGGGTTACGTTGACAGTATATGACCTCTATTTTCCAAAATCAATTGGGTCAAACTTCAGATCATCTACTATATTGATTATATTCTCGCCTGTTACTCGTATAACAAAGAGTCCCTTTTTGTAAGCGAATCTGTCTGCATTCTCTTCGATTCTCAGGGCCGCCACTCCTCCGTATATTTTGTAGTCTCTGTATTCAGGAAAAAAATCCCTGAATCTTTAGAATTATCGAGAAAATCAGTCACATCCTCTACTTTCAAAGTAGTTTTTTCCTCTAAAACAACCACTTCCTTATCATTCACAAGAAACAGAATTATTGAAAGAAAAAGAATTCGCATAAGATATCTGCCTGTAACTTCTTAGAAGGTAACACTGAGATGTGGACAGGATGGAACAATTTGAATCTAATATTTGTGATTTTTCGTACTTCATTCTTAATTCTCAAAAATTCATTATCAAACCGCCATTAGTTCCCACTGTATGATATGTTTTATCAATGCCTGACTTTTTTTATGGATAGTCGTGTAATGTCACAGGGTTGAAGTCCGCACCGTTCGACCACGTCAGTATATAGACGTATCCGTAGGGGCGGGTTTCAAACCCGCCCTCAACGGTTTGCGTTCATATTCAGCCCCTCCGATGTTTTGATGCCGCGCCGTTTTAGGGGGCAGGTTTGAAACCTGCCCCTACGGATGAATTATTATCTCAACTTATCAAACTCATCTATGGTCAGCCCTATATCGGAAAGAATTGATTTAAAAGTCTTGCGCTTTATTATTTTACCACTGTGGATTGGGACGTTGGTCCTTCTTCTGTCTCTATCTCTGAAATAAATAGCATGGCTGCTTCCTGATTGACGCTTAAGCCTGAATCCTAATTTATGTAATATAGTTATTACCTCGTCCGATGTGACAGCGGGAAACCTGGGACTCATACAGCAACTTTGAGGCTTGTAATCGTTATATTCTCATCCGGTATCAATTCCCCCTCTTCCTTGTAGTCCTCTATGAAAGCATCTATTGCCTCTCTCATTTCATTAAGAGTTTCTTCATAGGTTTCTCCCTCAACATGACATCCCGGAAAAGCAGGACACATAGCGAAATACCCCCCCTCTTCGCAGGGCTTAATAATTACTGTAAATCTATATTCTCTCTTCTCCCGCATATACTTAACCTCCGGATAAACATATTGCTTCTTTTAACTTCTTAGAAAGTAACACTGAGATGTGGACAGGATGGAACTAATGCCTTTTCATTCTTTATTTTGAATTCTTTAAAATTCATTATCAAACCGCCATTAGTTCCCACTGTTCGATATGTTTTGTCAGTGCCTGACTTTTTTTAGGCCAGTCGTGTAATGTCGCGGGGTCGAAGTCCGCACCGTTCGGCCAAGTCAATGTATGGACTTCGGTATCGATTCGAACTTGATTGAATAATGACAAATCGTTAAGAGGACTAAACAGCTCCCCTTTCAGTATTGGCTTAAAATCAATAGTTTGTTCCGTCTCATCATCAAATTGTATTTTCAAAGTATAGGGCGCTACAATTTGGAACGATTTGACACGGTGAATTGAATGTGTCACAAGTCCCTCCTTACTTCAGCGGCTCAATGGGTTGAGGTATACGACCATTCTGCAACAGCCGCCAATTGTCCAACAACTCTGCCTGATGCAGTTCAGCCCATGCTTCAACCAAACGTCTTTGACGTCTTAATAATGATCCTGCAATTAAATCAATCGGATCAATTCTATATATTGCTGCTTCATTTTGATAATAGGCATGAAAATGCGCTATGTGATGTTGAACATTGACTTCGAAATACATTCGAATGATAATACCAAAGAATCGACAAAGCTCAGGCATAATTGTATTTTAACATAGAGAGACAACAGACATGGAAGTTTAAAAGTAGTTGTTTTGTAACAGTACATTTAAGAGTATATGTATTTGTAATAAAATAGCAATGTTGGTTAAAATTTTTATTTAAAAGTAAAAAACTAAAAATCAGGGAGCCCTTAATATATGGCGCTTTCTAAATTCAACGATCAAAAAAAAGCAGCACTGGCATTATCTATTATTAATGATCCCGTTGCGGTTGGAGTGCTGATAAATGCATTAGATGATAAGAGAACGGAACAGGTAAGGACAGTCTCTTTATACAGAACCGTTTTGGCATCGGCAGTCGGAAATACCTGCTCAGCACTACTGTCTCTTTTTTGCCTGTCGCGTGTTTTAAAATAGCTTAAGCGGGGTCAAATCTTTATAATAAAAAACTCTTTATGAAACAATGAAAACAAAATTTCTTAAATCTCTGCTATTCATACTTTTAGCTTTCTCTATTGCGGTAGTTTTTGCCGGTGTTTCTCCATCTTCTACAGGTAGAATGTATCCCGCTGTTATACTTTTTTTTCAAGTCTGATAGAAGTATTGGTTATTGTTTATTTTTTAAAGGATTTTGGTTTAAAGCTTTTCTTCCTTGGGTTTATCTGGTTTTTAATAAATATTACATCGCTCTTATTTACAGATATTCTACCGTTTTTCCTCATGTCCTATATAAGCATGCTCCTTACTCCATATTTAACTCCATCCTATAATAATATGACGTTTCTTCTGATTTTATTTGAATTAGTAGTTGTTTTTTTTGCGGATGGAGTAATACTTTTTTATTTATCTGTTTCATTCGTCCTGACATATTTACCTATAAGGTATTGCTGTTCTTTTACTATTCTTGGAAAGGGAATCGTTGCCTTTGGTAAAAATAATACAATACCGCTCTTCCCTCCTCTGATAATTTTGCCTGAAATAGTAAGCGATTCTTCGTCGTGAAATACTATCTTTGCCTTGTATGTGAGTTTATAAAGCACATGTTGGTCGCACTCGAAGATGACTTCTTTTTCAGTGATATCTATAATTCTGTATTCATTGGAGTCTATCTTTATTATGGAGTGATAGAGGAGCTCGCTTTGCTCGAACATATTGACAGGGAAAAGTTTCAGAAACTGCAAAGACGCTTTTTTATCGTCAATCATCTTTACGATTCCGTTACAGCGGAAGTTTTTGTCTCCCATCAAATATAATGTGGCGTCCAGATAGAAATCAAAAAAATCATCTTCATTGGTATCCAGTTTTATGCTCTTTTCAGATATATCGATTATCTCGTAGCTTTTGCCGCCGAGATACAAAACCGGTCTGTCGTCTTTTGGATAGGTTATGCGAAAACTCTCCCGCTTATTCTCCTCTTCAGGAAAATTATTCTTCAGTCCTTCAAATTTCTTTCCTTCAGTCATAAGGGATATTATACACATCCTAACCCAAAAAATGCATTTACAGAACACCGCGCTTTGTCTCCTTCAGTACTTCATACAATTCCATAAAAAAACCTTGACAATCATGAGTGTAAACTCTTAATTTAGGAGAAACATCATCGCAGGCTTGCCTGATACGGCGGAAAGGCGGATCAAATGGAGAAGGTTTTTTTTAGAAACAGCACCGGCCTGAGACTTGCCGGGGTTTTTCACAATCCTCCAACAGATAGAAGATCAGTAATTATCATGTCTCACGGATTCACCGGTGACAAAGACGAGTGGGGAATGTTCCCACAAACTGCCGCCGAATTTTCGGACGCCGGTTTTGCTGTTTTCAGATTCGACTTCGGAGGGTCCGGTGAGAGTGACATAACATCTATAACAGTAGAAAAGCAGACAAATGACCTTAAGTCGGCAATCGATTTTGTGAAGGAGAAAGGTTTCGACAATATTGGGCTTTTCGGTCTGAGTATGGGCGGCCTCTGTTCCGTCCTTGCCTGTGGTGGCGATATAAAGGCTTTAGTGCTCTGGGCGCCGGTCACAAAGGCAAAGACTCCCACAGTGCTGAAAAACGGCGACCTGATGTCCGAGCTAAAGGAAAAGGGGTATATAGTAATAAGGAACAGGGTCGGTAAGGAGTTCAGAATTGACGAGAAATATCTTACTGAGAGGCAGTCTCTGAACCAGAAAGAGATACTTTCGAGATTGAATATTCCGGTATTGATAATACACGGAGACAGAGACGATATCGTTCCTGTCACTCATTCGAAAGAGGCGATGGCTTATCTGAAAAAAGGTTCGAAACTTGAGATCATAGAGGGCGCAGACCACGGTTTCAACGGTTTTGTGCCTGAAGTCACCGATATCTCCCGCAACTGGTTTATAAAGGAGATGTTGAAAGAGCTACAAATACACACTCTTTGACATTTACAATTAAGGCTGAAGACTATCAGGTAAAACATGGGTTGTCGATAAAACTTTACGTTTTTTTGGCCAACATTCCAAATTATTTTTTTTGCTTCAGCATTCAGCCAAATTATTTATCAGGAGGTTTTATGAAAAGATTTTTTTTGTTTTTTATGGTTTTTGGACTGGTTTTTACGATTGCTAACCACGGAAGCGCGGAGAATGGGAGCGGTGAACTCTCTTTAGCCAAAACAAATAATTCACCGGGCAGACATTGTGGTGTGTCATGCGTTAACGGCATTGACACAATCTTTTCCGGTAAAGTCGGCATCGGCTCAGATGCTCCGGAAGAGCAACTGAAAGTGGTCTCCATTGAAGCACCGATAGCAACATTCGGTAACAGCGGTGATGACTGGGTTACACTAAATTTTGAGCGTCTCGGAGAAATACTGGCCAGTATTGGTTTGGTTCAGAGCGAAGGGCTTGGAGATATTCCGGGGAATTCCTTTGTAGTCGGCTTATATGACGGAGAGAATTGGTCCGATCCTTTGATCATTGAAAGCGCTGCGCCAACGGCTTCTATATACGTCGATACAAGCGGCAGTGTAGGCATCGGAACATCGGCGCCGCAGGGTGCATTGGATGTAAACGGACCAATCTATCAGAGAGGGGATGAGCTCTATGCCGATTACGTATTCGATAAAGATTACAAGCTGGAATCTATTGAAGAACATACCGATTTTATGAATAAAAAGAAGCACCTCAAAGCCGTTCCCGGTGCAATAACGGACCGAAATGGTCAGGAGGTTATCGAATACGGTGCTTATATGAAGGGAATGCTCGAAGAGCTGGAAAAGGCGCATGTATATATCAGTCAGTTAAATGAAAGGTTAAAGGAGTATAGAAACCTGGCCAAAACCCAAGAGGAAGCCATTAAAAGGTTGACCGAAAAGGTCGAAGCAATAAACATGGGGAGATAAATTTTAAGTGTTTTAATCTAAAAACGGCAGTCAGCTATCAGCTAAGAAAAATCAAAACATTACGATTAAAACAGCACTCACCCAAAAGTGATATGGCGGATATTATGCAAAACGTTGAAAACAGAGGGCTGACAGCTGATGGCTGCCTGCTAAATGCTTTTTTTTGGATTAATGGTTTGATATATTTTTTCAGACATTTCACACCAAGGCAGAGCGATGATTCGATCGCTTATCTTTACGGGATTCCTCCCTGTATAGACAATAAACCCCTTTTTCGCTTTATCTTGAAAGTTATCTAAAAAGTAGTTTAGATGCTTTGCTGCGCCCTTCCTGATTTCTTCCCCCCATTTCACCTCAATGGGGAACCAATGCCCTCTATATTCTATGACCCAGTCAACTTCCCTTCCACTATAGTCCCGCCAGTAATGTAGATTTGATCTCAGCCCTTTGGCTCTTAAAAATCTCGATATTGTAAGCCCGGCCCACTGTTCAAAAAGTCTTGCCCAATACTCTGAATGATAATCGGACGGACCGAGAACGCCTGAAGCAGCATTAACAACACCGGTATCGAAAAACACAAACTTTGGAGATTTCATGGACTTACCTCTTTGTGATTCAGGAACAAGGGAGTCTATTCTTCTGACTATCAGACAGTCCTCAAGAATGCCGTAGTATTCGGATATTTTTTGATGTGGTATTCCCAAGTCCTGAGAGAGATTTCTGAAACTCACCACTCGGCCTGAATCCTCTGCCGCAAGCTTTAAAAAACTTGAAAAAAGGCCGATCTTTCTTACAAGCGCCTCAGCTCTGATTTCTTCCTCAAGATATGTATCCACGTAGGAATAAAGCAACTCTTCGGCGATATCTGACTCACCGGCAACCACAAGACTTAAGACACGCGGTAATTCGCCATACTTCAAAATGTTTTTAATGGAATGTATGTCTTTGCCCTTTAAATGTACAGAATATTCATTATATAAAAGAGGAAACATCTCTAAAGTAATAGACCTGCCGGGAAGCAAATTAACTTCTCCGCGCTTGAGCTTCCTTGCAGAAGAGCCTGTGATCAGGAAAATTTTCTTTTCATTGTCCATTACTATCTGTATGTTGTCCAACAGCTCAGGTACTTTCTGTATCTCGTCTATAAAGATAAATTTTTTGCCAGAACCCGATATCTCATCTATAATCAATGCAGGGTCTCTTTCAAGACGTTTTCTCTCTCTGGTATTCATAAAGTTATATTCCAAATAGTCAAAGTCTGCAAGTATTTCTTTTATCAAAGTAGTTTTGCCGGTTTGCCTGGGGCCGAGTATAAGAACGGACAGCCCCTTTTCTATTATCTTTAAAACAGCGGGATTCAATAATCTTTTAATCATACATACCATTTTATCCTAAAATGGTATATTAATCAACCATTTTTATAAAACCGGTCATTGTCTCACAGGAGAGGAACATCGGATTTCCGGAATTCAGGTTTTTTTGAGCACATTTCGTCAATGGAGCGTTCATTTTACTCCCCTGGATTCCGGTTTTCACTGGAATGACAGTATTGAATGCTCTTGCCTTTAGATGAATCAGTATCAAATTAACGTCATTCGGAGGGTCTTTTTTGTTAGAACTACCATAGAGATATTTCGGCACCTAGGACAGGCGAGACGCCTGTCCTACGATTCGTTGTTATTTTGAAATTCCTAAACGTCAAGTTAACACCTTCGGCGGATATCTCTAAATGTAGCCGCAGGCTTCAGCCTGCGGCCGGGTTCGGCTGACCAACGATTCGCGCAGGCTGAAGCCTGCGGCTACATTTTTTGCTTATGCCTCACAAACCTGCATAAAAAAATGAAAATTCCTATACGATCAAGTTATTTTCCTTGAGATCAGGTGTTCTGAGCTTATTATGGTATAATAAACATCCTTTCCTTCCATTAAGGAGTATTGAACTGCAAACAGCAGTCAGCTGTCAGCTCTTTGGTATTCGCTGCGATAATTCAATACTTCCTTGCCGGGTCAGGAGTAAAGTAGAGCAGATTATACGTGGAGTTTTTAACTGACAGCCTTTTAACCGCCTTTTTCCTGGTAATTCATCTGGACTCCGAATTACTGACGATTGTGGGTACTTCTTTAAAACTGGGTTCTTTGTCTACCATAATCGCCTCCCTTGTCGGTGTGCCCTCGGGTTTCATAATCGGGCTTACCGGGTTTCGAGGCAAAGCAGTAATTATTACTATTTTAAACACCCTGTTGGCTCTGCCTACCGTAGTTGTCGGATTGTTTGTTTACGCCTTTTTTTCCAGGAGAGGAATATTCGGTCCCCTGGACATGCTCTATACTCAAAAGGCCGTAATTATCGGCCAGAGCATATTAATCATTCCCGTAGTCACTGTATTTACCATATCCGCTATCGAACGTCTCGATCGTCGTTATGCAAAAACCGCCATGACCCTTGGCGCAGGGAGATTTCAGACAGCTCTCGTGATTTTCAGAGAAGCTCGGTTCGGAGTGTTCGCCGCTATAATCGCCTCTTTTGGTCGCGTGTTGGCCGAAGTGGGTGTCAGTATGATGCTTGGAGGCAACATAAAAGGCTTTACACGTACGATTACTACCGCCATGGCGCTGGAATACGATAAAGGCGAGCTGGGACTGGCTTTTGCTCTTGGCATGGTGTTAATGATCCTCGCTTTCGGCATGAACCTCTTATTTCATTACCTCCGGGGAACTCTCAAAACTTGATCTGTTACAGAATCGAAAATCTGATTAAAAAATACAATGGCCAAGTGGTTTTAGACATTCCGGACCTCGAGCTTGTGGAAAAGGGTTTTTACGCACTCCTCGGCCCTAACGGTTCCGGCAAAACCACTTTTTTAAATATTTTGGCTTTTCTGGACAAGCCGGACAAAGGGTATGTTCATTACTGCGGCAGGCAGATAAACGGCAAATACTCCGAACTGATAGCTCTGCGGAAAGAGATCGTCATCGTAGATCAGCACCCTGTACTGTTTTCCACGTCTGTTTATAAAAATGTCGAATTCGGTCTGAAAATGCACGGCATACCCAAAAAGCAGCGTCGGATTATGGTTGAAGAGGCCTTGGAGATTGTAGGGATGGAGCGATTTAAGGATGCTCCGGGGCATAAGCTTTCAGGAGGCGAAACGCAACGGGTGGCTGTTGCGCGCGCTCTGGTTCTTTCTCCTGCTGTTTTGTTGTGCGACGAGCCCGCGTCAAGCGTGGATATCGAGCACCAGGGATTGATATCGAGGATTTTGAAAGAACTGTGGGAGGAGAAAAAAATGACTCTTATCTTTACTACCCATGACAGATATCACGGCATGAATCCGGCGAACGGGAGCCTTGTACTGACGGAAGGAAAACTCGTTCCTGCATATTACGAAAATCTGTTTACCGCTGTTTTCGAAAAAGAGTATGAAGAGAGTGTTGAATACACTATTGACGGGCTTCTTCAGGTTAAAATACCTAAGGATCGTCTGAAATCGATTCAGGAAAAGGTGAGGTTATATATAGATCCCGAAAAGATTACACTTACGCCCCCAACCGGCATACAGAGTCATGAAGGAAAAAAGCAGGGACACCTGTCCATGGTAATGGAACAGGGTGGAAAAATAAAGATGCTTATTCATGGAGGTGTCAAAATAACCGTTTATATGTCTTGGAGTGAGTATAAGAGCCTGCGACCTGCTGTGGGAGAGCCTGTAAGTTTTTCTTTCCCCTCTGAAGCTCTTTTCATAATTTAATTGGACAGGATTTTCATTTTTTAATACAGGTTTATGAACGATAAGACCCCCCGGCGCAGGCTGAAGCCTGCGGCTACATTTATAAAGTCCGCCGGAGGCTCTATATTCAACCGTTAATCAACAGGTTCTTTCCCGTTGAGACCGTAAAGCCTGGTCAATGCAGAGATCATCAGATCTCTGTCTTCGTCGCTTTCTTTTAAAGCTACAGTGGGAGGGTGTATGAGTTTATTGATTATACCCGTAACTGCGCATTCTATGGATTTCATGTCGCCCTCATTTACCCCGTTCAGTTTTGAAGAAAGCTTTTTCATCTCTTCCTTTTTTATCTTATCCGCCATTTTTCGAAGTGCTATTATTGTCGGTACGGCATCGAGAGATTGACACCATTTATCGAAAACAGCGACCTCTTCGTCTATAATTTCATCTGCTTTTTCGGCTTCTCTCTGCCTCTCATGGAGATTGGAATCCACAACGTTTTGAAGGTCGTCTACATCATATAGATAGACATTATCGAGGTTGTTTATTTTGGGATCGATATTCCTGGGCACGGAAATGTCTATTAAAAAAACAGGTTTATTCCTTCTCTCTTTCATAACGCCTTCCATATCCTTCAGGCGGAGGACATATTCAGGCGCTCCGGTGGAACATATTATAATATCCGTGTTGATGAGTTCGTGTTTGAAATCTTCGAATTTTACGGCTCTGCCGCAAAATTCGTCGGCAAGGGAACAACCCCGTTCGTGCGTCCTGTTGGATACGACGATCTCTTTTACTCCGGAGTTGACAAGATGTCTGGCTGCGAGTTCCGCCATCTCACCTGCTCCGAGCAACATAAATACCTCTTCCCTCAGATCCTGGAAAATCTTTTTCGCCAGTTCCACTGCTGCATAACTTATAGATACCGCATTTTCGGCGATCTTTGTTTCGGTTCTTACTCTTTTGGCTACGGATGCAGCTTTTTTCATCAGTTTATTCAGCATCAATCCGGTGGATTTCATCGAAAGCGCCCTGTTGTATGCATCTTTTACCTGACCCAGTATCTGTGGTTCTCCAAGGACCATGGAGTCCAGGCTCGACGCCACTCTGAATACATGTCTGACAGCGTCAAGACCGGTGTGCGTGTACAGACTCCTGTCCAGTCTGTCCAACTCAACGGAGTGGAAGTCCGATAAAAAGAGTTTTACCTTATCCGGAGTCTCAGGGGCACTGTCTCCGTACAGGTACAGTTCGACCCTGTTACAAGTGGAGAGTATGATTATCTCCCTCATCTCGGGAAGGTTCAATATTCCCTGTACTCCCTCCGGTATCCTTGTATCACTGAAGGCAAGTTTCTCCCTAAGCTCTATATCCGCAGTTTTATGATTTAGCCCGATTACAATGATGCTCATACAAATCCGTGGAGACTGTTTAATAGCAGGTTAACACCGAAAAATGTGATTATAACGACAATAAATCCCAATATAGATAATATGGCGGCTCTCTTTCCTCTCCATCCGGCTCTCAGCCTTACGTGCAACACAAGGGCGTAGATCAGCCATGTTATGAGCGACCATACCTCTTTCGGGTCCCACTGCCAGTAACTTCCCCAGGCGCTTTCCGCCCACAGGGCTCCTGTGATGATTGCAAGCGTAAGGAGCGGAAATCCTATGGTTATGAGTCGATAATTGATTTCGTCCAGAATCTGGAGGCTTGGCAGTCTGTGAAAAAGAGAGCCCAGTTTCTTCTTTTTTACAAAGTACTCCTGGAGTAAATACATAATCCCGATTCCGCAGGCCATTGCAAAGGCGGCGTCGCCTGTAAAAGCGAGGATCGTATGTATGCCGAGCCAGTAGCTTTGCAGTACGGGACTAAGGGGTTTTATTTCCCTGGGGTATATGGAAGAAGACAACATCATGATAAAGATTAAGGGCATGACAAAGGCTCCGAGAAGTCCGATTTTGTATCTGTACTCGACGATAAAGAAGAGAAAAACCATGGACCAGGAAAAAAAGGAGGCAGCTTCGTGCATGCTGGTTACCGGTATGTATCCGCTTTCAAAAAAACGAAAAAGTACGTGAATTGTGTGGAGCAGAAAGCCTATAGAGGAGAATATGATAAGTCCCCTCGCTGTGGCGCTGCTTCCCTTGATAAGCTCTACAATACCGAGAATCGTGGAAATAAAATAAAAAGTCAGGGTCAGTTCAAAAAGGAGAGTCATAACAAAAATTATTTATTTTAAATTATAGATTTTTTGAAATTAATTATTTGAAAACCTCTATTAAAATTATTCGTCAGACATATTCTTAAAAACATCCCAGTTCGCAGCTTTTGACTTTTATCTTTAACGTATTCGCCAGGTCGCCCACTTCTTTGTAGGGAACATGGAATTCTTCAGCCAGCGCTCTGGCAATGGCGCAGGGTATTCTGTTATCTGTAGAGTTGTCAAGTAACCTCTCTTTTATCTTCAGGCTTTTTATTTCATCCATAACTACCTCCAGGGAGTCATTGAAATTGTCTCTGTATACCTTTATTGAAGCCTTATCAAGTATGGATCGAGAACTTTCCTTCACCTTTGATTTGTCCTCGCCATAGACAAATGCAACTATATCGGGTGTAAGCAAGAGGGACGGACTATTGCCTTCTATTATGATACCTTCCAGGCCGACGATACCGGAGAATTTCGTCAGGGCCTTTTCAATTATTTCTTTAAGTCCCTCAAGAGGAGACTGAACCCAGAGAACCATCTCCGCTCCGGCGCCGGATAGTCTGTAGGTATCTTTATTTTTTTGATCTATTATTTCCGGCGAATCCGTTATTGAGCTGTAAAAAGATGTCTTTGTATACTTAATCGCCCCCCACTTACCGGCGAGCTTCTCTAACAGTTTCACGGCAAAGGTCGTTTTACCGGACCCGCTGTGAGCGCCTGTAACGGAAATAAGTAAAGGCTTCGTCGTCACGCCGAATTGATCTCTGTATGTAAAACACTCATAGAGTATATTGTAAGCAAAATCTGCCGGCGCCCGCAACTATGTAACAGTTTTTTGAAAAATCCGATAGAATTAAAGTAAATCCTTGACTTTTAGCTGTTTTCGTAAGTATTATAATCCTTGATTACAACTACACTGTTTTGTGCTTTTTTTAAGTAAAGGACGGATTGGAAACAGTGCACACTCAAATTCTTGCAATTCATCGTTTAAAGAGGTAGTGATGGATGAATCCCATGCATTAATACATATTCCCGGCGTTCCCTCCTATGTTACTTATTCCTGGATTGCCATGTTAATATTGATCATTGTCGCTATCCTGATCAGACGTTCACTCACACTCATACCGGAAAAGGGACTTCAGAATTTTGTGGAATTCCTGGTTGAATCTCTGTACAAGCTTTGTAAAGACAATCTCGGGCTTCACTGGGCCGATATTTTTTTTCCCTTGATCGGGACTCTGGGGCTTTATATTCTGGTTTGTAATTTCATGGGACTTGTTCCGGGATTCGAATCTCCTACATCCAATATCAACACCACTGCTTCCTGTGCAGTACCTGTTTTTTTTGCAACCCACTATTACGGCCTAAAGATACATAAACTGGGATATATAAAACACTTTCTCGGCCCTATCAGATCTTTGCCTGCTTTGCCTTTAATGGCGATGATGTTTGTTGTCGAGCTGATCAGTCATATTGCCAGACCTGTTACACTGTCAGTAAGGTTGTTTGGTAATATGGTGTCAAAGCACCTGATACTGGTCGTTTTGGGAATTCTGGCCCCGGCCGTAGCCCCTGTCGCTATTTTGGGATTGGGCGTTCTGGTGAGTATTGTACAGGCCTTTGTCTTTGTTTTGTTGACAACGCTCTATCTTGCAGGGGCAGTTGAGGAAGCCCATTAATTTTAGGTATAACCGGAAAACCAGAAAATATTTATTTAGGAGGAATTAAATGAAAAGATTCACTTCCGTTTTGTTACTTTCTATTGCACTGGTAATGATTGTGTCACCCTTTGTTCTTGCTTCTGAAGGATCCGAGTCTTCGGGGAACACCGAATATTACGCAATGGCGGTATTGGGCTGCGGTATTGCAATAGGCCTTGCGGCATTTGGAACAGGTATAGGCCAGGGTATCGGTCTGAGCAAAGCCTGCGAAGGGGTAGCGAGAAACCCGGAGGCAGCGGGCAAGATACAGACTACTCTGATTATCGGTCTGGCCTTAATCGAGTCGCTTGCAATTTACGCCCTTGTAGTAGTGCTTATCGTGCTTTTTATGAATCCCTTTAAATTGTAAGAAATACATTGACATGCATCCAAGGTGAGCATTCAGTAAAAAGCGTCCTCTCTGTAATCAAAAAGAGTAAGAATATGATTATGTATAAAACCAATAACCAAAAAACAAAAGTGTAAACTAAAAATGAAAGAACCCGTAAATCAATACCATTA
Organism: Candidatus Magnetocorallium paracelense; assembly: GCA_029001845.1. Lineage (GTDB taxonomy): Bacteria > Nitrospirota > Thermodesulfovibrionia > Thermodesulfovibrionales > Magnetobacteriaceae > Magnetocorallium > Magnetocorallium paracelense. The sequence goes on from JAREWP010000030.1 coordinate 80,425, forward strand.
GCTTAAGGGGTGAAGCGCTTTCCGACAGAAGCGGGTCATGTTTGAGAAGGCGCAGCGAAACAGAGCCTTCGAGTTAAGTCGGTGAAGGCGGAAGGCGATTTACTCCTTAAATTAATGACATTGACCCGTAAATTACAAAAAATGGCGCCCTTCACTGAATGCTCACTATAGTAATAAAATCACAGCAGCAGGAGTAATAATGTTTATAAAGAGAATACCTGTAGGTCAACTGGAAGTTAATTGTTTAATTATCTCTGACGGTAAAAGCGAGTCCGCAATGGTCGTCGATCCCGGAGACGAACCTGACAGAATATTGGATATCGCAAAAGAAAACAATCTGAATGTGGAGAAAATAGTTTGCACTCACACTCATTTCGATCATATAGGCGCACTCCCGGAATTAAGAGAGGCCACCGGGGCTGAAATTTATATGCATAAAGAAGAACTTTCTGTCTATAAAACCGCCGGCGATATGGCGGCAATGTGGGGTTTTCAGATAGAGTCGCTTCCCCAGCCGGATGTTTTTTTAAATGAAGGCGACAGCGTTTCCCTGGGTGAGCTGAATTTTGAAGTTCTTCACACTCCCGGACATACGCCGGGAGGTATATGTCTCTATAAAGAGGGGCTGGTTATAACGGGCGACACCTTGTTTGCAACGTCAGTAGGCAGGACCGATCTTCCGGGAGGAAGTATGCAAAAGCTCATGGAATCATTTAAACGGTTGATGGCTCTTCCGGAAGATACAAGAGTGCTACCCGGGCACGGGCCTGAAACGAATATCGGCCATGAAAGGAGATTCAATCTCTTCGCCGGAGAGCTGTAGGATTTTTGATTAGTGATTTTAATAACTGTCCACAATGGTCCGGCCGGAAAATCTCATCCCGGCCTACCTAAACAACCACCTCTCTCTTCATTTTCCACCGGCTTTCCTCTTTCTTATCTTCCGGCAAAATTCCTCTTCCATTAAGGTAAGCCGCCTACGGTAGCGACTCCCACAGACAAGCCTCCTTTAATACTATAAACATTCATTAAATTGCCGGACTTATCACCCAAATAAACTGACAGATAAAAAACTTCGATTATAAAAAACCAAGTATAATAGTAGAATTCCATTTTTTTCAGGCACAATTTTTAACAACATGACTTATGAAGACTGCAGTCGTCATTCCGGCGAAGCTTGTCCCGGACTCCGCTCCGATCCGGGAGTCGGAATCCAGGTGGAAGAAATAAGGGATTAGTTCATGAAATGGAATTCAGAAAAAACGTCCATGAACCGCCGGTTCACCACAAAGCATGAAAATATATTAAGGATTGAAGAACATGGTATCTTTAACCACGAAGAAGAACACGAAGTTTTTTTAAAAAAAGAATTTTTTCTTCGTGCCCGACCTGAACTTCGAGGTTATTTAAACCCGGTCTCTAAGGGCTTTTTTTAGGGATAAAGAAGAAAGAAATTGAGTTATTTTGCTACTCTATAATGCCTGTTCAAATACATATTCTATTATCATTGGGTGCAAATTGCAATTAACCAAAAACAGCATTCAGCTGTCAGCTCTTTAAATGTAACACTTTATGGTTCAAAACAGATTCACCCATAAGGTGAAGCTTATATTGGTATAATATCAGTTCTTTCCTCAGATGAAGGCTGACCGCTGATAGCTGACTGCTTTTTTTAGATTAAACCCTTGAGGCGTTGGATAAATGATTAGATTGATAAGATATATTATTACTATATCCCTGATTACTTCCATTTTATGTTATACCAATCAAACTATCATTTATTACGCTGAGGCGGAGGAGTTTGATCCTATTACAAAAATGAATAGGACTGATGATGAAAACCCCGAGTTTCAGGAAAAAGAACCTGCTCCCTTTATATTACCGAAACCTCCGCTGCCGGGCAGGGAAAAGGCAGATAATCTTTCTACTCTGCCCCGTGTATTGGTCAGTAAATTCAGGTTTAAAGGAAATACCGTATTTTCAGATGAGGAACTGCGGGAGATCACAGGGAATTATGAAGGAAAGGAGATCACATTTGAGGAACTTCAGTCCTTGAGACATGATCTGACCATTTTTTATATTGAAAATGGGTACATTAATTCAGGCGTCACCATTCCCGATCAAAAGGTCACAGATGGTGTCATAACATTTAAAATTATAGAAGGGAAATTGAGAAAAATAGAAATTGAAGGTAACCAAAAACTCAGGACCGGTTACATTTTCGATCGATTAAAAACAGCTGAAAAAGGAACACTTAATATCAACGAATTACAAAAAAGTTTACAGCTTTTACAACAATATCAGGTAATCGAACGTGTTAACGCTGAGTTAAAGCCCGGAATCATGCCAGGAGACGGAATTTTAGATGTAAAAGTCAAAGAGAAAAATCCATTTAATATGTGGATGGAGTTCAGTAACCGCCAGTCCCCGAGTATCGGCGCATACAGGGGAGAGGTCGGATTTTCTCATATCAATGTAACCGGAGGCGGAGACACACTCACCGGGGCCGCTGGAGTAACCAAAGGATTGTTTGACATAAAGCTGAGTTATGCTTATCCGTTAAGAGCAGATGACACGACAATCGAGTTTTTTTTTAAAAAAAGCGAGAGTAATGTAGTAGAAGACCCCTTTGACAATCTTGATATCGAAAGCCGGTCAGATACGTATGGAATTACATTGAGTCGTCCCTTTTACAGAAGTACGGGCAGTGAACTTCTTCTTTCTGTCAGTGGGGAATATCGTCGAAGTGAATCCTATCTGCTTGACAGAGCCTTTTCTTTTGCAGAGGGCGCAGAGAATGGAAAGGCCAAGATTACGGTGATACGCTTTTCTCAGGATTGGATAAATCGAACAGGGAAACAGGTCATTGCTCTAAAATCCGCCTTTACTGTGGGGATAAACGCTTTTGGTGCAACTGTGCATGACGATGACGAAGCTGACGGAGAATTTCTTACATGGCTGGGACAGTTTCAGTGGGTCAGAAGACTTGACTCCGGCGGCAGCCTTTTGATATTTAAAACAAATGCCCAGTTATCCAATGACACACTTTTGTCTCTTGAGAAGTTTTCTGTAGGGGGGATGAACAGCGTGCGTGGATACAGGGAGAATCAGCTTGTAAGGGACAATGGTGTGACAACCTCCCTTGAGTTTCGAATTCCTGTGGTTCATAACAGAAAGCAGGAAGAGATAGTCTATTTAGCACCCTTTGGAGATATGGGCTGGTCATGGCATACAGAAGCAGACACGCCAAAACCGAGATATATTTCAAGTGTGGGATTGGGATTGAGATGGAAAATAACACCCAATATTCATTTTAAAATCTATGGCGCCAAGGCCCTGAGAAATATGGAAAATGCGGATCATGACCTCCAGGATGAGGGATTTCATTTTAAATTAACCGGTACATTGTTCTAAAAATTCAGGACTCTGTAAAATCCGGCTAAAAAAAAATTTTAAAACTTTGTGAGCACACAGATATCTATATCTTCACTTTCCATCGGGTTCCATCTGTTTTATCTTCCAGTATAATTCCCTTTGAATCCAGATCGTTTCTGATCTCGTCGGCAACAGCCCACTGTTTAAGTTTTCTGGCCTCATGACGCTTTAAGATCAGATCATCGATTTCCCGATCGCTAAGAGGTATCTTTCTTTTCTCTTTAAGGGAGCTGTACCACTGTTGGGGAGTTTTAATAAATATATTTAAGACGCCCCCGGTCTCTTTAAGTTGTTCCATTACTTTCTTAACCAATTCTCTGCTGTCAGGCCCCGAGGGCCTTGTATCAAGGTATCTGTTCAGCTCTCTGATCGTTTCAAAGAGATTTCCCATCGCCATGGCCGTATTAAAATCGTCATCCATCACCTCAATGAATTTGTTTTTAAAATTATCCAGGTTTTCTCTCAGCTTTTTCTCCTCCTTTGACTCCTTTACATTATCTCCACTGTTTGCCAGGAAATCCTCAACTCTCAGAACAGTGGTGTAATATCTGTCAATCGACGTCTCGGTCTGCTTTAGCTGATCTTCGGAAAATTCGATGGGGTGCCTGTAATGTGTTGATAAAAGAAATATCCTTAAAACCTCAGGATCGAAGTCCTTTAATATTTCCCGGATAGTAAAAAAGTTGCCTAAAGATTTCGACATTTTCTCTTTATCTATGGTTATAAATCCATTATGTATCCAGTACTTTACAAAAGGCTTTCCTGTAAAACATTCCGATTGAGCCAGTTCGTTCTCATGGTGCGGGAATAACAGGTCGGCGCCTCCCCCGTGTATGTCAAAACTTTCTCCCAAATATTTTATGGACATGGCGCTGCATTCGGTATGCCAGCCCGGTCTGCCTTCTCCCCAAGGGGCGGCCCACCAGGGTTCACCTTCTTTGGATTTCTTCCATAACGTAAAGTCCATGGGATTTCTTTTTCTCCGGTTTACATCGATCCTGGCCCCTGCTTCAAGACCTTTTATATCTTTTTTTGAAAGTTTCCCGTATTCTTTGAACCGGCTGACTTCAAAAAAAACATCTCCGTCCACTGCATAGGCGAATCCGATCTCTTCGAGACTCTTTATGAGATCGATGATCTCGGTAATATGTTCAGTCGCCTTTGGTTCTATATCGGCTTTATCGACACCGAGGCTTTCCATATCCCGATAATACTCGTCAGTATATTTTTGTGTCACCTCGCGCCAGGAGACTCCTTTTTCCGCTGCTCTTTTTATAATCTTATCGTCGATGTCTGTAAAGTTTTTGATAAATGTAACATCATAACCCTTGAAGATCAGGTATCTCCTGATAATATCGAAAACAACGGCGCTTCTTGCATGTCCCACATGACAAAAGTCGTAAACCGTTACACCGCATACATACATGTTTACTTTCCCCGGTTCGATAGATATAAAATCCTCTTTTTTACCTGTCAGGGAATTAAATATTTTCATTCTCTCTCCTTTACCTTCAAGTTTTTCAATTTTTCTTTCAAGATTATTGATGTGGGTCTCCAGTTCTCTGAATCTTTTATCTACAGGGTCCGGCAGATGTACATGGTCAAGCTCTTCAACAGGACCTCCGTCCATGATTCGCAGGAATTTCTTTTTTACTACTTTACCGGGCACGCCGACGACTATCGAATAGTCCGGTGCGGGCTCAAGGACAACGGAATTAGCGCCTATCTTAACATAATTGCCAATATTTATCGGACCCAATACTTTAGCGCCTGCGCCTACTACTACGTGATCGCCAAGGGTGGGGTGTCTTTTGCCTCTTTCTTTACCGGTACCGCCAAGGGTAACGCCCTGATAAAGGAGACATTCCTCCCCTGTCTCTGCGGTTTCTCCTATAACAACACCTACTCCGTGGTCGATAAAAAGTCCGGGGCCTATTCGTGCGGCAGGATGTATCTCAACGCCTGTGAGCATTTTTGTTATTTGTGAAAAAAAGCGTGCTGTCAATGGTAAGCCCTTTTTTTGCAGCCTGTGGGAAATTCTGTGGGATAGTACGGCATAAAAACCGGAGTAGTTAAGGAGTACATCCATAACTCCCTTTGCCGCCGGATCTCTCTGAAAGACAGCCTTAAAATCCCTGCGTATTTCTTTTATAATCGACATAGGGTGATAAAATGTTGGATTTCCTGTTTTTTGGGCAGGACTCGATTTCGTTGTTATATTACGACCAATGTCATTAGCTTAAGGAGCAAAGCCCCTTAAGTTAATGGTTTTAATATTACGACAATATGGTGAGAATTACAGGATGAATCGGGTGTTTAAATACTCACCCTCTTAACATCGCCGCCCAGGCTTACGAGTTTCTCGTCAATTTTTTCATAGCCCCTGTCAAGGTGGTAGATTCTGTCAATAATCGTCTCTCCTTCCGCCGCCATGGCCGCAACGATAAGAGAAGCACTCGCCCTGAGATCGGTAGCCATTACAGGGGCTGCATTGAGAGTATTCACTCCCCTGACAGTCGCTGTGTTTCCCTCTGTTTCAATATTCGCTCCCATTCTTCTCAATTCGGCAACATGCATGTATCTGTTTTCAAAAATTTTTTCCCTTATCACACTCGTACCATCGGCCACACACATCAGGGCCATGAACTGAGCCTGCATATCTGTGGGGAACCAGGGATAGGGCATTGTTTTAATGTTGGTCGAATGTAATTTTGACGGGCCCTTCACTCTGAGAGAGCTCGATTCAACAGTAATATCGATGCCTGCTTCTCGTAATTTTTCGATAACCGATTCAAGGTGCTCGGGCTTGCACCCCTTTAACAGGACATTACTGTTCGTTACGCCGGCTATGGCGCAAAATGTTCCGGTCTCGATTCGATCAGGGATTATACTATAACTTAAAGGTGTAAGCTCATCTGTACCTTCAATTTCGATCATGCTTTCTCCGGCGCCACTGATGTTGGCTCCCATTGAAATCAATGCTTCTGCAAGATCTTTGACTTCAGGCTCCCTTGCAGCGTTCTCTATTCTGGTTTTTCCCCTGGCTGTAACAGCCGCCATCATTATATTTTCCGTACCGGTCACAGTGGGGATATCGAAACTAATGTCCGCTCCCCTTAGCCCGTCTGTTTCGGCAATGACATATCCTTGCGATAATGTAATTGCGGCGCCCATTTTTTCAAGCCCCTGAATATGGAGATCTATAGGTCTTGCACCGATCGCACACCCTCCCGGCAGAGAAACTTTTGCTTTGCCCAGGCGTGACAGCAGAGGGCCGAGCGTAAGGACAGAGGCGCGCATTGTTTTTACGAGATTGTAAGGAGCCTCTTCTTTGCAAAGATTGGTTGTATCTATATGGTAGCTGTTTTTTCCCTCTGTGACAGCAGCGCCAAGCGTTGTCAGAAGTCTGATCATTGTCCTGATATCCCTTACATCAGGAATGTTAGATAATTTGTGCTTACCTGACCAGAGGATCGTGGCCGCCATTAGCGGAAGAGCCGCGTTTTTGGCGCCGCTTATTGTAATCTCGCCTTCGAGTTTTTTCCCGCCCTTTATTATCAGTATTTCCATGATTTAGCGAATATGTATCAATCCCGGCAGTTTAGAGTTTTTAAAACTTTGAGCAGGTTATCCTATAGTTAAGCAGGCTATGTTCCGATAGTAGTAAATAACGGGGAAAATATCCAAACGATAATATACATAATCATAGCCGACAGGTGTTATTTTGTTTACCGGTATTTTTAAAAGTAAATTATACCAAAATTCTTGTAAGTAAAAAACATTATTTCCATCTGTATTTATAGATTGACAAAAAAATATTTTCTATTCTATAATCAGTTCATTAAATGAACGCGTTTTATTATTTACTGAGAGTCTTCTGCAGAGTTCTTTTCTTCAATTTGAATCCTTTGCCGGACAGAGGCGGGCGGCAGCCTGTCTTTCTCTCCTTTTAATTCATCTTTAGAAAATTATGGATGAAGTTTTTTTTAAAACATTAAAAGAGTTATCAACCAATCAAAAGCTTTCGCAACGCGATCTGGCATTTCGACTGGATGTCAGTCTCGGTAAAGCGAATTATGTTTTAAAGGCGTTGCTCGATAAAGGTTATATAAAGGCTCAGAGGTTTAAGAACTCAAAAAAGAAACTGGCCTATATGTACGTACTTACTCCTAAAGGTATGAAGAAAAAATTGGAGCTTACCTATGAGTTTTTACTAAGAAAGATGCGAGAGTATGAAAAGCTGAAGATAGAGATAAAAGAACTTGAAAATGTGTTGAGTAATCATGAGAAGAATCTCGATTAAGATATTCACTCCGAAAATAAGCCCAAAAAAGACTTTATTTAAATAACCACAAAGGTCACGAAGAGCACGAAGAAAAAAAAATTCTTTCAAAACTTCATGTACTTCGTGACCTTCGTGGTCAAAATATAATGTGCTCCTATTACAACTAAGATATTTTCGTGCTCTGTGGTGAACCGAAGGAGGAGCATGGACTTTTATATCTTTTATTCAGATGTTTAAAACCCTTTCATATGGTCGGCAATCCATTGACGACAACGACGAAGAAGCCGTACTCAGCGTCCTGAGATCCGGTTGGTTGACTCAGGGGCCCAAAATAGAGGAATTCGAAAGGGGAGTCGCCGACTACTGCGGTGCAAAGTATGCGGTTGCCGTTTCAAGCGGCACGGCTGCCCTGCATCTTGCCTGTCTTGCCTTGGGTTTGAAGGAAGGCGATTTTTTATGGACTTCTCCCAATTCTTTTGTCGCATCGGCAAATTGTGCATTTTATTGTGGTGCAAGACCTGATTTTGTAGATATCGATCCCATTACTTATAATATGGATGTCGATGCCCTGGAAAAAAAATTGATCAAAAGGCAAAGAAACGGAGAACTGCCTAAGGTTGTTATTCCGGTGCATTTTGCAGGTCAGTCCTGCGATATGGAACAAATCCGTGTACTGAGCGAGAGATACGGGTTTTCGGTAGTCGAAGACGCCTGCCATGCAATGGGAGGTAAGTATAGAGGTTACAAAATCGGCTCCTGCAAGTATTCCGATATGACTGTTTTCAGTTTTCATCCTGTAAAGACGATTACTACAGGCGAAGGGGGCGCTGTTTTAACAAATGACGAAGAACTCTATAACCGATTGATTTTGTTGCGAACCCATGGTATTACAAGAAATGGTGATTTAATGGATGCTCCCATGGAAGGCCCCTGGTTTTATCAGCAAATCGAATTGGGTATGAATTACAGAATTACCGATTTTCAGGCTTCCCTCGGTTTATCCCAATTATCTCACATCGATCGATTTGTCTCTCATAGAAAAGAACTTGCAGAACGTTATAACGATTTGCTTGCAGCGCTTCCTTTAACAATCCCTCAGATTTCTCATGAAAACGATTCAGCTTACCATTTGTATGTTGTCAGATTGGATTTTTCTCAAATTAAGAAGATCAAAAAAGATATTTTTAATGCTGTAAAAGATAATAATATAATTTTGAACGTACATTATATTCCAATTCATTCACAGCTTTATTACAGAAAATCAGGGTTTCGTGTCGGACAGTTCCCGGAATCGGAGAAGTACTATAATGAAGCTGTAACGTTACCTCTTTATCCTGACTTGACCAGAGAGGAGCAGGATCATGTCATAAACACATTAAAAAGCATTCTTTAATTAAATTTCAGAAATCATATGAGCAGAGATATTAAAATTGCTGATTCTTTGATAGGCGGCAAACATCCGCCTTTTATTGTTGCCGAAATGTCCGGAAATCACAATCGATCGATTGACAGGGCTTTAAAGATAGCAGAGGCGGCGGCCCTGTCAGGTGTCAATGCATTGAAGCTTCAGACTTATACAGCGGATACCATGACCCTTAATATAAAGAAAGACGAATTTTATATCGACGATTCGGAAAGTTTATGGAAAGGGAAATCTCTTTATGCTTTATATGAAGAAGCATTTACTCCCTGGGAGTGGCATGCGAGAATATTTGAAAGATGCAGGGAGTTGGGATTAATAGCTTTTAGTACGCCATTTGACGAAACCGCTGTGGATTTTTTGGAAGGTCTCGATGTCCCTGCCTATAAAATCGCTTCATTTGAAAACAACCACCTTCCTTTAATAAAAAAGGTTGCAACAACCGGTAAACCTTTGATTCTTTCTACCGGAATGGCCAGTGTGGCTGAACTGGACGATGCAGTCAGAATTGCCAAGAAGTACGGCTGTAGAGATATCATATTGCTGAAATGCACAAGCTCTTACCCTTCGGACCCGTTAGCTGCGAATTTAAGAACCATTCCTCACCTTAAAGAGATGTTCGATCTGGAAGTAGGTGTTTCGGACCATACGCCGGGAATCGGTGTCAGTATAGCATCGGTCTCATTGGGGGCGATAATGATTGAGAGGCATTTTACTTTGTCACGTTCCGATAATGGCGTGGATTCTGTTTTTTCTCTGGAGCCCTCTGAGATGAAAATGCTTTGTCAAGAGAGTTTTCGGGCATGGCAGGCGCTTGGAAAGGTTCATTACGGTCCCACGGAAAAAGAAAAATCGTCGACCCGATTTAAACGCTCTCTATATATATCCAAAGATTTACAAAGAGGTGACTTAATTACACCTGAGAGTATCCGCGTTATTCGTCCGGGAAACGGACTTCCTCCGAAATATTACGATTTGGTTATGGGAAAGAGAATTTCCAGGGACGTAAAAAAAGGAACACCATTGTCAATGGAAGATATAAATTAAAAAATGAAGAGAAGGGGTTGTTTACAATATAAGCGCCAACGGGATTATACCGGATATGCTAAATAATAAAAATATTCTAATAACAGGTGGTACAGGTTCTTTCGGCACAAAATGCACTGAAATTATACTGAAAAAATTTAAACCTAAAAAATTGATTATTTTCAGCCGTGACGAGCTTAAACAGTTCGAAATGTCACAGAAATTTCAGATGGAAAAATATCCTGTCAGATATTTTATTGGAGATGTCAGAGACAAGGAACGACTTCACAGAGCTTTCCATAAGGTAGATTATGTAATTCATGCAGCAGCTTTGAAACAGGTGCCCGCCGCTGAATATAATCCTTTTGAAGCGGTTAAGACCAATGTTCTGGGTGCTCAGAATATTATTGACGTCGCCATTGATCAAAAAGTGAAAAGAGTTATTGCCTTGAGCACCGATAAGGCAGTTAACCCTATCAATCTTTACGGCGCCACAAAACTGTGCTCCGATAAGCTGTTTACGGCAGCCAATTCTTATGTCGGACAAAATGAGACAATTTTTAGTGTTGTTCGTTATGGTAATGTCTTAGGCAGCAGAGGCAGTGTGATCCCTGTTTTTTTAAAACAAAAAGAGAGAGGTCTTTTGACTATAACTGATGCAAGAATGACAAGATTTTGGATTACCTTAGAGGACGGTGTCAATTTTGTGCTTGAATGTCTTAATAAAATGGTTGGGGGGGAGTTATTTGTTCCCAAAATATCCAGTATGAGTGTAATGGACCTTGCCGAAGCAATTGCGCCGGGATGCAAAAAAGAAATTGTCGGTATTCGTGTTGGAGAGAAACTTCACGAAGTGTTGATTACAAACGAAGATGCCAGAAATACCTATGAGTTTGATAACCATTATGTAATTAAAAACGAATTATTAAAACGTCATCAAAAAGAATCAAAAGGAAAACCGGTTCCCGAGGAATTTGAGTATAACTCAAAAACCAATCCGATGTTTTTAAATATAAACAGCATGAAAAAGCTTATTGCAAATTTAGTAGAATAAAAAAAACTATTTAAAACATCGCATGGATATGGTTAAAACATAAAATTGATGAACTCTTTTTTTAAAAAAATAGCAGTAATTGCCGCTCATCCGGACGATGAAGTGCTTGGATGTGGAGGAACAATTGCCAAGTTTTCTCAAAAAGGATCTGTTGTCGATGTATTAATTCTCGGTGAAGGGATTGTCTCCAGAAAAAAAAAGGAAGAGCTTTTAAAAAAAGAGGAACTGGAAGCTTTGGTGGAAAATTGTAAAAAGGCAAATAAAATAATCGGTTCGAATTCCATTACAATTAAAAATTTTCCCGATAATAGATTTGATTCAGTAGATTTGCTCGAGATTGTAAAGACCATAGAGGAGTTTATGAATGACAAAAGACCTCGGGCTGTTTTCACACATCACAGGGGTGATTTAAATATTGATCACAGAATAACCAATAAAGCTGTTGTCACTGCTTGCAGACCCGTGGCTATATGGAGCCCTGATATATTATTTTCTTTTGATATCTTATCTTCTACTGAATGGAACTTTGGGTGCCGTGAAAATATTTTTTATCCAAATGTTTTTATAAACATAGATAAAGAAATAGATACCAAGATCGAAGCGATGAAGTGTTATGACTCTGAAATTAATAATTTTCCATTTCCACGATCTGTTGATGCAATAAAATATCAGGCAAAAAGGTATGGGGCGATTTCCAACCATCCGACTTCTGAAGCTTTTGAATTATTGTTATGGAGAGCCTTGTAGTTTTTTTAGGGATTGGTATTGTAGAATTCTGCCAACAATCTGTGACAAATGAAACTTGAACTTGGAACTGCTCAATTCGGTATGAAATATGGTTTTATAAATGACAACACAAGATTGTCTGTTAACGAGATTAAAGAAATACTTACATTTGCAGAAAAAAATGAGATTTTAGTTTTGGATACCTCTTCCGCCTATGGAGAGAGCGAAGCTGTACTGGGCAATGTTCTGGAGGGAAAGCTTAATTTTAGGATTATAACCAAACAGCCTCTTTATTACAAAGATAAGATTTCTGTTGAAGACATCAATGTTTTGAGAAAGTCGTTTCACCAATCATTAAACAGGTTAAAGCGTAAGCAGGTATACGGGGTGTTGATTCAAAGAGCAGATGTTTTGCTGGAAGAAGGAGGTGACTTGTTCTTCCATGAGTTTGAGAATTTTAAAACCTCAGGTCTGGTGGAGAAGATTGGCGTATCTGTTTATACTGCCGAACAAATCGATATACTGCTAAAAAAATACAACTTCGATATCATCCAGCTGCCTGTAAATGTTTTGGATCAACATATTGTCAATAGAGGCTGTCTTTCCATGCTGAAGAATAAAGGTGTGGAAATTCATGCAAGATCAATTTTTTTACAAGGGGTTCTCATTGTGGACCCTTCATCTCTACCGAATTATTTTAATCCCGTCAAACCTCATCTTCAGTCTTATATGAATTATCTGTCAAATCGAGAATTAACTCCAATTGAAGGCGCTATAGGGTTTATTAAGGGGATTTCTGAAATCGATTATGTAATTCTTGGTGTTAATAATATCGACCACTTTAGAGCCGATGTCGATATCTTTAACAGGCCTGTTGACAGTTCACTGGTCGGCGATCTGTTTCAGTTTGCATTAAACGATCAAAACTTCGTGCAGCCAAGATTTTGGCAGTTAAACTAAATTCCAATCATTAATGATTCTCGCCGTTTTGCAGGCTCGCGTCTCTTCTGTCCGTCTTCCCGGTAAGGTATTGATGCCTCTTTTGGGCAAACCTATGATTTCCAGGCAGATTGACAGGGTAAAGAGGAGTGAGCGAATAGATCGCCTCGTTGTTGCGACAAGCATGGAAGAGCGCGATAATAAGTTATCCGACCTATGCAGAGAAAAGGAAGTTCCATGTTTCAGAGGAAGCCTGGAAGATGTTTTGGACAGGTTTTATCAAGCGACATTGTCTTATAATCCCGAACATGTCGTGAGACTGACCGGAGATTGCCCCGTTATCGACCCACATATTATAGATGAGGTAATCGATTTTTATTTTGAAGGGGAATTCGATTATGCAACCAATTCGATAGAGCCTTACACTTTTCCCGACGGTCTGGATGTTGAAATCTTTAAATTTGGTGTTTTGGAAAGGGCTTGGAAAGAGGCCGTGATGCCTTCTCACCGTGAGCATGTTTCTCTTTTTATCAGAAAAAATCCTCAATTCTTTAAATTGGGCAGGTATGAAAATTCTACAGATCTCTCACACCTGAGATTTACTGTCGATGAGGCTGAGGATTTTGAGTACATAACGAAAATATATGAGGAGCTGTTTCCTGAAAATCCATTATTTACCACAGCAGATATATTGGACCTGATTCGCAGAAAACCGTCTCTGTCCGAGATAAACAGCGATATTCAGAGAAATGAAGGCGGAAAAAAATCACAGGCTGCCGATGTTCAATATTTAATGAACGAAACAATCCCGGAAAAAAGGTATAAAACCTCAAGGGATACTCTTGCTCGTGCGCTAAAGACAATCCCGCTTGGTTCTCAGACCTTCAGTAAAAGTAAAACTGCATATCCATATGGAATATCTCCTCATTTTATTGTCAAAGGTTCCGGCTCCCATGTCTGGGATATCGATAATAATGAATACATCGATTTTGTAAATGCCCTGGCTGCCATTACTCTCGGTTATAATGACCCTGATGTTACATGTGCGGTAAAGTCTCAGCTTGATGACGGTACCATTTTTAGTCTGCCTCATGAACTTGAAATAAGAGTGGCGGAGAAAATAACTGAGATGGTGCCCTGCGCGGAAATGGTGCGCTTCGGCAAAAACGGTTCCGATGCAACTGCCGGCGCAGTCAGGCTGGCAAGAGCGTTTACAGGAAGAGATCATGTTGCTGTATGCGGTTACCATGGCTGGCAGGATTGGTACATCGGTTCGACAAGTAGGGATCTTGGGGTGCCTAAAGAAGTCTCTGCTCTTACCCACACATTTCAATATAACAACATAGAATCCCTCTATAATCTGTTTCACTCTTTTCCCGGAGACATTGCCTGTGTCATTATGGAGCCGATGAATTCAACTGAACCTGAGAATTGTTTTCTTGAGGAGATAAGGGATTTAACTGAAAAAAACGGTTGTTTATTGATTTTTGACGAAATGGTGACAGGTTTTAGATTCGCCCGGGGCGGTGCTCAAGAATATTTTGGAGTGATTCCGGACATTGCTGCATTCGGAAAGGGACTCTCAAATGGTTATCCTGTTTCTGCGATAGCAGGCAGAGCCGATGTAATGAAGCTTATGGAGGAAATATTTTTTTCATTTACCTTTGCCGGCGAAACACTCTCTTTAGCCGCTGCTGAAGCAGCATTGACAAGAATACAGAAAGAGGATGTTATAGAGAGCTTTTGGATTCAGGGAGGCAAGATTGTCGACGGAATTCAGAGGCTGATTAAAAAGTACGCCCTTGAAGATGCTGTTTCTTTATATGGAAAACAATGTTGGCCAATCATGAAGTTCAAGGATTCTGTTCATTTTTCACAATGGGAGATCAAGACCTTATTTTTACAGGAAGTCTTTAAAAGAGGGATCCTGGTTCTCGGCTCGCATAATATGAGTTATGCCCATACAGACAGTGATATTGAAAGACTTTTAATAGTCTATGACGAAGTTTTTTCCATTATTAAGGACGGTCTTATAAACAGGGGTATTAATAAGATGCTTCAAGTGGAGCCTCTTATTCCTCTGTTTTCTGTCAGATGAATATTTCTGTTCGCGCTGACTCTTCGATTTATATTGGTACAGGCCACATAATGAGGTGCCTGGCTTTATCTGACGCTTTGCGCTCAAGAGGCGCAAAAGTAGATTTTATTACGAGAGAGGAACCGGGTAATTTGATAGAGACCATTAAGGATTACGGTTTTGAAGTTCATGCTCTGCCGGGAAATATTGCAGTTGAAGAGGATGCATATCTGGCCTATGCTTATCTTAAAAGTTTACCTTACAGTACAGACCATCTTATTGTAGACCACTATGGTCTGGATATTAAATGGGAGTCACCTTTTAGATATATAGTTAAAAATATAATCGTTTTAGATGAACCGGCAAATCGAAGTCATGATTGTGATATATTACTGGATCAGCAATATATCACTCGGAAAAACAGATATCAGAATTTGGTTCCCGATAATTGTGTGCAATTACTTGGGCCTGAATATGCTATACTGAGGCCGGAGTTTTTTCGGGCAAGAAAGAATCTGCAAGAGAAAGATGGCAAAGTCAATCGTCTCTTAATTTTTATGGGAGGCGTAGATTCAAAAAATATAACCACTATTGTCCTAAAAGCGATAGGAAAACTCAATCGAAGCGATATTAAAACGGAAGTCGTATTAGGCGAAAAGAACCCTTCACGTAATGAAATCATAAAACTTGCCGAAAGAACGTTCAATACAACTGTCCATGTGAATGTAAAAAATATGGCTGACCTTATGTCTCATTGCGATCTTGTAATCGGGGCTGGAGGCACAAATACCTGGGAGAGGTGCTGTCTCGGATTACCTTCAGTTGTAATAGCTACGGCAGCCAACCAGATCGAGGTTGTCAACGAACTGTCAAAAGAGGGTTATGTTGTATATGCCGGGTTTTACGAAAATATAACTGAACAGAGTTTGTTGGAAAATATTTGCCCGTTACTGGAAAATCCTGACAGAGTCAAAGAGCTCTCAATTATGGTTAAAGAGTTGGTAGACGGGGCCGGGGCGGATCGTGTCGCCGACAAGATTTTCGAACTGAATTATTTGAATTAAATGTTGTCAGATCGTTATAAAAAGGAGGCTTTAAGTGCGATTGAGACTTTTCTGCCTGAATATCGGTTCGACCAATACAGGTATTTGCCTTCTCAAAAGAGTAATACCTGGCAGCGCTATTTAATGAAGAGGCTTAATGCAGAAATGAACGATGAGAGCAATCAGTTCTTTTTTGATATTTCACATACCTCCCCTTTGTTGTTGGGATGTAAAAAATCTAAATGGGATGAGGATCATTTTGGTATCAAAATGGCTTTTATTAACTGGCTCATTGCTGCAGAAACTTCAAAGAGCAGGGAAGGGATGAGTAAAATCCTTGATGATTGTATTTCAAGTTTAAAAAAAGAGGGATTCAGGTACGTTTCAGCTCGAATTAACAGTGACGATATCGCTTCTATTCATCTTTTGGAAGATAAAGGGTTCAGATATTATGAAACAATATTATATCCGATAGTAAAATGCGTCGGCCTGTCACTGGAGCCCGATCCCAGTGTAAGACTTATAAATCCTTCGGCTGTTGACGACGTGTTGAGGATAGCGGAACAACACCAATTTCAGCGTGGCCACTTTTACTGCGATGAAAGGTTTGACAAGAATAAGGTTAATTCAATGTATGTTAAATGGATTCGTACAACATTGAAAAATAACGAACCTATTGCTATATTCATGAATGAAAACAGTGTGCTCGGTTATTTTACCTTTGTCATGGAAGATGAGTTGTCAAATTTTTTTGGCCACAGTTTCGGACGCATGACATCGTTAGCCATGGATATATCTGACAGAGGCAAAGGTTTTGGCTCACGTTTTTTCAGAGGATTAATAGCCCTGATCGCCGGGATGGGAAAAGAATATATTCTGTCGGAATACGCTACAAAGAATCACATATCCGCTCGATTACATGCTCAAAATTCATTTTATTCAATACATGATAAGGTGCTGTTTCATCTCTGGCTATGAAAATTTTTTTTCCTTCAAGAGCTGACTTTAAGGGTTGACTCAAAAAATAAGTTTACATTCTATCATCTCACTTGCTTCATCATTTGAACTGCAATGAAAAATCGGAGGTTATATGGAAGAAAAACAGTGGACTAAAGCTTTTCTGAGCTATAGTAAAAAAACTATAATTCATAAAATCCGATATTTTTTTATTTAAAAGCTTTTTCAAGTGTCTTAAAAGACAAAAAAAGCATCATTCCGGATATAGGTTAAGGTTGTCGTCTTATTGTTGTTTTTTTCTTCTAATCCTCTGCCTGCCTTATAATGAACCAAAGCAGGTTTTAAGCATAGACAAAATATAAAAATACGCATTGAAACTGTTAAGCATAATTCTGCCAACTTATAATGAAAAAGATAATATCGTTATTTTAATCGAGCAGATAATGAATTCTCTGGAACATGAATTTTTCAGTTTTGAGATTATTGTAGTCGATGATAACTCTCCCGATGGAACTTCGGAGGTTGTCAGAACGCTGATGAAGAGTTTCCCGCCTTTACGTCTTTTAACAAGAACGTCTGATAAGGGTCTTGTTCCATCTATTCATGATGGCATACAGCATGCTAAAGGAGACATATGTATATGGATGGATGCTGATTTATCAATGTCTCCAATATTAATTAAATCAATGGTGAAAGAGTTGGAAAATGGAGCTGACCTTGTCGTCGGTTCACGTTATATTAAGGGAGGCTGTATGAAGGGAGCCGATCCGGACGGTCATCCGACTTCGCTTCTATCTGTATGGAGAACACTGTCCTCTACAGAGGATTCTTTTCTCTCCGCAATGATTTCGAAAACAGGTAATTTAGTAGTACGAGCCATTTTGAAATCTCCACTACATGATCATACAAGTGGTTTTTTCTGTTCTAAGAAAAAAACCTTATTAACTGTAGGAGTACAAGGAAGCTTTGTGGATTATTGCATTTCGCTTCCCTACCGGTGTTATATGAAGGGACTTAATGTTGTCGAAGTACCAATGGTTTTGACTCCAAGAAAGTATGGAAAATCAAAAACCTCCAATGATTTATCTTCAATTATATCGGTAGCCTATCAGTGTATAAAAGCTGCTTTTATTTTAAAAATAACTGTCAAAAGCGAAAGGAGCGAAAGATATGCGATGTAGGCTTTGCGGTCATGATAATTTGTCTCCATTTTTGGATCTTGGTTTCACTCCGCCTGCGGATCAGTTTTTAATAAAAGAGCAACTCAATGAGCCTGAAACTTACTATCCTTTGACTGTTGTTCGTTGCGATCAATGCTTTTTTGTACAATTAAGTTATGTTGTTCATCCGGGTATACTTTACCGGAATGATTATCCTTATGAATCTTCTATGACCAGAACGGGTGTTACACATTTCGATGCTTTTGCGGAATCGGTTATGGAGATGTTTCACCTTTCCAGTAAAGACTTTGTAATTGATATTGGAAGTAATGTCGGAGTTTTGCTCTCCGGTTTTAAAAATAGAGGATGTAGGATCCTGGGAATAGATCCTGCAGAGAATATTGCACAGATCGCCAACCATAACGGCATTCCTACTCTGCCTGTCTTTTTTAATAATGATGTGGCTCTTAATGTTATTAAAAAGCATGGTAAGGCAAAGATTGTTACCGCTTCAAATGTATTTGCTCACATTGACAATCTCAATTTGTTAATGAAGGATATAGATACTGTGTTAGATGAAGATGGCATATTTATTGTTGAAGGGCCTTATCTTGTACATTTATTGGCGAAACTGGAATACGATACGATCTATCATGAGCACCTCTCTTATCTTTCGCTCCTTCCCTTAATACCATTTTTTAAAAAATGCGGTTTTGAGCTTTTTGACGTCAGACAGTTTGATATCCATGGAGGCTCAATAAGATTATTTGTTAGTCGTGCATTAAAAAGAGATGTCAGCCCGGAGGTGAATGAACTGGTAAATTATGAGAAAGTACAGAAGATACACTCAATGGACAGTTTATTCCGTTTTGCCGAAAAAGTAGAGATAAACAGGAGAAGTCTGCTTTCACTTTTAGTATCGCTTAAAGAGCAGGGGAAAAAAATTGCAGCCGTAAGCGCTCCGGCAAAAGGAATGACATTACTGAATTATTGCAAGATTGGTAATAACTTATTGGAATTTGTCACGGAAAAATCAACTCTTAAGATCAACAAGTTTACTCCGGGGATGCACCTGCCTGTTCTTCCCGACTCTGCCCTGGTTTCGGAAAAAATTGATTATGCACTTTTACTGGCTTGGAATTTTAAGGATGAAATAATGAGAAATCTTACGGAATTCAAAGACGGAGGGGGGCGTTTTATCATTCCCATCCCGGAACCGGTTGTCGTTTAAATTAAGAGACAGTTTACTTATATAATTAATGAATTTACAATTATACACAATTATGTAAGCTATATTTGACAATTAATGTAAGCTGGAAGGTGAAGGAATGATAATTAAAAAAATAAGACCCGATTTTCAGGATCATCGAGGGATTATTCAGGATATTTTAGTCCATGAACCTATTGAACATGTTACTGTTATAACTTCGAAAAAGGATGTGATCCGTGGAAATCATTATCATAAAGAGACGATTCAGTGGGTTTACTTATATTCGGGAAAGCTAAAATCTCTTACTCAGAAGGATGGAGAAAAAGTAGTTTCTCTGATCATTGAACCGGGGGATTTGCTCAAAACCGAAAAAATGGAAAAACATGCCCTGGAGGCTCTGGAGGATTCCGTTTTTTTTGTTTTCACCAAAGGACCGAGAGGGGGAGAAGATTATGAAGCAGATACATACAGATTGGAGATACCCCTTACTGAGGAGTTAACTAAATGAACGGGATTATACCTGTCTCGGAACCGCTTTTTGGCAAAGAGGAGGAGGAAAATGTCATAGACTGTATCAGAACAGGATGGATTTCTTCAGAAGGACGATATGTTGAAGAATTTGAACGTCTGTGCGCTCAGTCATGCTCCATGAAGCATGGAATTGCTGTAAGCGGAGGAACATCTGCCTTACAGGTTGCCGTGCAGTGTCTTCCTTTTCAAAGGGGTGATGAAATTATTCTCCCCTCCTTTACAATTATTTCCTGCGCCACAGCCATTGTTGAAGCGGGCGCTGTTCCGGTTTTGGTGGATTGCGATTCGGATACCTGGACTATGGATGTTGCGGCTATTGAGTCAAAAATAACGTCAAAAACCAGAGCTATTATGGCAGTTCATATTTATGGACATCCCGTTGACATGGATGCGGTTTTATCATTAGCTGATAAATACGGACTATTTGTAATCGAGGATGCCGCCGAGGCTCACGGCGCCGAGTATAAGGGACGCAAGTGCGGTGGGATGTCCGATATCAGTATACTTAGTTTTTATGCCAATAAGCTGATTACAACAGGAGAGGGCGGGATGGTATTGACTAACAATGACGATTTTGCAGAAAGAGCGAGAAGCTTGAGAAATTTGTGTTTCAGACCCGAAAAGAGGTTTTATCATACAGAGATTGGTCATAATTATCGACTGACAAACGTTCAGGCTGCTATCGGGGTTGCTCAATTACATAAATTAGACAATTTTATAGTCCGAAAAAGAGAGATGGCCAAATTATACAATCAAGAGCTTACCGGACTGCCTCTCCAATTCCCAATCGAAAAGGAGTGGGCGAAAAATATTTATTGGATGTATGGAATTGTTTTAAACGATTCCGTTGAAGAGGATCCGGTTCAGGTGATGTCTCTTTTAAAAAAGGAGGGTATTCAAAGCAGACCCTTTTTTTGGCCTCTACATGAGCAACCGGTTTTTAATAAAATGGGCCTTTTTAACAGTGAATCATATCCAGTTTCGGAAAAGATCGCCAGAAGAGGTTTTTATTTGCCAAGCGGCCAGGCGATAACTGACGAGCAAATCCAAAAAGTAGCTTGCGAATTGAAAAAAATACTCAATTAATCCTATTAAGATGAATAATTCAGTGTTCGGAAAAAACTATTCAGAAAATTATGATTTATTTTATAAAACCAAAAATTATGAGGCTGAATGCGATTTTCTTGAGCTTATTTTTCGTAAATACAACCTTGAGGTCAAAACAATCCTGGACTTGGGTTGCGGGACCGGAGGCCATTTAATTCCTTTATCTAAAAGGGGTTATCAGGTTACAGGTGTCGAACGTTCCGCAGATATGCTGGATATAGCGAAAAGAAAAGTTGAGAAAGAAGCTGTAGATGCAGAATTGGTAGAGGGAGATATAAGTACATTGAAAACGGACCGTAGGTTTGACGCGGTTATTTCAATGTTTGCAGTATTGGGATATCAAACTCAAAACAGTCAGGTACGGAAGACCTGCGCCACTGTGTATAATCATCTTTCAACTAATGGAGCCTTTATTTTCGATATTTGGAATGGTCTTGCAGTCTTGTCTCAAAGACCTGTACCTGTGATTAAAAATTTTTTCAATGAAAATCAGGAGATAATAAGAATTACAGAACCTGTTATAGATCTTCTTTCTCATACTGTAGAAGTAAAATACAGATTGCTGGTACAAGAGAAAGAAAAAATGATATCCAACACCTCCGAATCGCATTTAGTACGTTTTTTTTTCCCTCAGGAGATCGCCTATTATTTGCAGTCCAGTGGCTTTCACAAAGTCGATTTTTATCCTTTTATGGATTTGAATCAAATCGTGAGCGATACAACATGGTCTTTGACAATAGTAGGACGTCCTGGTTAGTTAATACGGCAGCGACACTTTAGTTATATACAGCGAACCGGTTAGACAACAGGCACAAGGCATAAGGTTGGTTTTTTCTTATGCCTTGTGCCTGTTGCCTGAATAGCGATTAATATAAAGTGTCGTTGCCGTATTAAGGAAGAAGTCTTTAACCTCGACAGAATTAGATTATTAATGAAAATACTAATTTTAAATCCTCCCAATGAAAATACTTTGAGTGAGTTTTCTGATGAAAAAAGCGATGAGTATATTGAAACAGACGATTTCGGGAAATTTCCTCCCCTCGGCGCATTATACGTTCTCTCATACCTTGAACAATATACTCGCGGGCATGATCTTTTTTTTAAGGACTGCGTCGCAGAGAATGTAACTCATTCCGGTCTTAGAGATTATATCGATTTGATCCGCCCTGACGTCGTAGGGATTACAAGTTTTACTCACTCTTTAATAGATGTGATGATGTCAGCTAAGACGGTTAGAGAGCTCAATCCCGCTGTTCATCTTTGTCTTGGCGGACATCATCCCATCGCCTTTCCATTTGAAGCCGCTCAGTTAAAAGAATTCGATACCATCGTCGTAGGAGAGGGGGAAATTGCCTTTACTCAACTAATTAATGCTATCGAACAAAAAAAAATATATACCGATATTCGAGGTGTTTATACAAAGGATACAATTAAAAAATGCAAGGGGAATGAGTATAAAAAGGATAGTCGCTTTCTTCATAAAGTATGCGTTCCTCCGGCCTATATAGAGGATATTAACTCTATTCCGCCTCCAAACAGGGAATATATCAAACATATTAATTATCAAAGTATTGTTGGAGTATCGTCAAGGCTTGCTACCATGATAAGCAGCAGAGGATGTCCGTTCCGGTGCACTTTTTGCGATGTTCCGCTAAAACAGTACAGAAAACGAGATATCAAGCTGGTTGTAGACGAGATAGAATTTTGTTTGAAAATGGGCTACGATGAAATGCATTTTTATGATGACTTATTTAATATCACACCTGAGCGAGTTATTCAATTTTGCGATGAAATTAAAAGAAGAGATTTACGATTTAAATGGGATTTTCGCGGGAGAGTTGACAGGGTAACATTCAATTCTTTAAAACGTTTTAAAGAGGCAGGCGGTCGTATGATTTCTTTTGGTATCGAGACCGGTACGGATGAGGGTTTAAAGGAACTTAAAAAAGGCTTTAAATCAGAGCAGGCCAGGGAGGTTTTAAAGTGGTGCAGAGACTTGGGGATTATTACCATAGCGGACTATATGATCGGTCTTCCCAGCGAAAAGTCCGCTCAGGATATAAAAGCCAATATCAATCAATTGATAACGTATGATCCGGATTATGCACAGTTCGCCATACTCTCATTATATCCAAATACGGAGATATACGAACAGGCAATTCGAAAAGGTCTGATTAAAAGCGGTAAATGGAATGAATGGGTCATGGATCCTTCTGCTGATTTTGAAATAGATCACTGGAATGAGTTTCTTTCTACTCCCGATCTTGTCAGGCTCCAGAGACTGGCTTACAGGAAATTCTATCTACGCCCTAAGATTATTTTTAGAAGCCTTCTCAGAATAACCTCTTTTTATGAATTGAAAACAAAGATTCGAGGTGCTCTAAAAGTGATAGGCATTCGATTTAATGTCAAGATTTTTTGACCCTGCCTTAATATAAAACTCATGGATAATGTTATTTCTGCTAAGAATACCTCTTTGCCGTTATTAACACTACTTGTAATATCGGGTGTCTTCTTTTTTCTGCATGGGATTTTACCTCTGATTAGTGTTTTAATTCTAATCTTGTCATTTTTATGTTTCTTTTATGCATCCTATCTTTTAACCACTGATCGTTTTATAAGAATTTTATTCAGCCTCTCTTTTATTATTTTTCTTTCATTTGTCCCTGAATATTTACAACGTTATTTATCTCAATCAGCCATAGTTGTGAGTCTGTTTCTTCTTTTTTTTAAAAGGGCGATATGTTTTAATGCAATAAGAGAGGATTTTAAAGGCTTTTGTTCCATGAACATCACATATCTTTTTTCATGGAGTGCGCTGTTTATACTGATAGCCTTTAATTCCGCTTCTGTGGCAGAGGGAATTCGAGTTTTTGATAGTTACCATATTATGTATGAACTTTCAGTCGGGTGGTCTTTTAATTTATCAATACTGAATCCCCCGGACATTTCCTACTTGGGAGAAACAGCGAAAGATCAATTTCTACATACAAGCCTGCCTCTGCTCTTTTATAATCTTCTTCCTGTTTCGATAATTACTTCAACGTATATTCTTTATAGATTCCTGCTGCTTTTTATCATATCATTGGTTGTCACTACTTTTTTACAACAATATCCGTCCATTAAACACAGAATTTTTATGATTTTGTTTTTCCCGTCTTTTGTTTTATGGGGAAACTTTCAAAGCGTTGCTCAACAGGTTTCAACCCAGATTTTATCCGGTTTAATGGGCTTTCTACTTATAAATTTAGCTATAATTTTTTTAATAAATCGAAAATTTATTTATCTCCTCATTACTGCTTTTTTACTTATATTATCTAAGGGACTTTATTTTCTAACATTACTGGGGGGCGTTTTCCTCTTTTTCCTGAGAATCAAAGATTATAAAAACCTCCTGATAATAATGTCCGCGCTGATTATACAATTAATCTCTATTATTTTTTGGCTCGGCTCTGCACATGGAGAATGCCTTTGGATGTTGGGTCCTCAGTATATTTATGACATACTATATCATTTTTATTATAATCATACAATACCATACAACATATTATCATATGTTGTATGGTTAATCTTTTTAGCAGTCGTCGCAGTAAGGATTTACATGAGAGAAAAAAACTTCTCTCCTGTTTTAGTGTTCGCTTCTATGACTCTTTCAGGACTCATCGGCGTCTCATTGCTAACGGAAGCTTCCTATGAGGAACCAAAATCCTTCGTAGTTGCTGCTTCTTTTTCAATTATTTTTATGTTGTTGTGGTGGATTCAGGGGATATCCAAATTCAGGAAGTTTCTATCCATTGTCATACCATCTATAGCTGTGATTTGTTTCTTTCTGTTATTCTCAAGGGCGTATCAAATTAAGGAAAAAGGCTCTTTAATCGACAGATCCTTATTAGATGCCTACACATGGATGGAACGTAATTTAGATGTTCAATCAGTCATATTGACAGGTAAGCATTATGAAATAGACCAGAGAAAGAGTTTTAATCAAAACCTTCTTGTTCGTTCTGCTCTCAGTGGACGCCAATTATATTATGATGGATTTGCTATCAAAGGAAATTTAATGCAACCGGATAATGCCAAACGATTTGTAAATATCTATTTTTTCTATATCAATTTTGTTCAACCCGGCATTCAGTCACAAGAGAAACTTAAACTGTTTTTCGATTATCAATGGAATAAGGAACCTGCTAAGCCTTTATCTGAAGCACATAATATGCAATTGAAGCTGATGTACTATTTAAGCTTTGGAAAAGAGTGGTCCTTTGTTAACAGATATCAGCAGGTGTATTATGAAATCTACGAACACTGGAACAAACTACAAGAAACCGGAGAGCCGGAGAGGTGGGCAACGGATTTTCTTAAACAAACCGGAATTACTCATATTGTTTTGGAAAATGGAGATAAACCTACTCCATTTTTACAAAGCATATCAAAAGAAATATACTCTAATGGATCTATTATGATAATGTCTGTTCTATAAAACAAGTGTAAGGTAGTTTTTTATTTTTCTAAATTTCAGGCATTTGTTCATTTTTTATAATTCATTTCAGATTTTTGAATCCAATGTAAAAACCAGTTAACTTTACTCAACTTGGATTGATTGAAACGAACACTAATATTCTTAATAAAAGCTTAAATACAAATGATATCGGGTGCCTTACCATTTGCATTTTTGAAAAATCATCACTTGGTTCACACCTAATCCCAGATCAAAAATAGAACGATAAACCGCATTTGGTTTCAAGTGTATTAATATTTTGGCAAGAGGAAAAATAAATGGGAACCAGATCAGCAAATAGATAAAATTGCCTAAATTAATAATTTTGTCAATATCTTTAGAACGAACAAGAGTCTTGTTGTGATGATATTCTGATTTATTGAGTTTTTCGTAGTAATCCAAATCAATTAGCCCCTCTTTTATCGCTTTCTGTGTCAATACTGTTTCAGGATAGGTAACAAACATACCTGCCGCCAATATTTTCCAGTAACTGACCTTGATAGTAAATTCTGCCGTTTTAAATGTATTTTCTAAAGTTTCGTAGGGGTAGTCAAATAAGGTGTTTATATAATATGAAATCTGGGGTATCCACTTGGCTCCACCAACCCCACCCTGCATTGCTACACGAACTACTTCATCAATCATCTGTTGATGAGATACTATGAATTTCATTGAGTAGTGATTTTCCGCCTTTGAGGTCTTTTCTCTCTAACATTGCCTGCTGCACTAATCGATAAAAGAGTTTGCCTCGTGATGCTGATGTACGTCGATTGAAACGAAATGTATATTCATCAAGATAATAATCCAGATGAGAGTGGTGGTGTACTGCACCTTGGTATGTTCCATTCAACCATCGCTTCACTAAGCCGGCGATACGAT
>JAREWP010000040.1 GCA_029001845.1 Candidatus Magnetocorallium paracelense
GGGGGAGAGATACTCCATACACTGACCGCGGATGTGGAGACAGGGGCGGATATGCAGGCAATGACAGAGGAGATTATTGCCGGGCTGCAGGAGCTTTCCCTGAGTGACAAAGAGGAAAAAGAGGCCGATAAGGCGGTGAAGTATCTGGAAAAGGTGCTTGACAGGGGAAATGATAAAGAGAAGAATGTCAAAAAGAACATAAAAGACATCATAAAGGCGATAAACCGTATCATAGCCATAACAGAGGTCGATACGAAAGCGCTGCGCCTGAAAGCCGATGATCTCCTCATGGCCCAGGAGGCTCTCTTTTATCTCTTCGATTTGTAAGGGGGAATAAAAAAACAGCAGTCAGCTTTCAGCGAATGTGTTTTGAATTGTTCCCTTTCATCCTCGACAATGCCTCGTTTATCAGGGCGTTGATGGTGCGAACGGCATTAACCGGATCTACGCCTACAGCCGTTTCGTCTGACAGTATAAAGCCGTTTACGCCCTGTTCCACGGCAGTTACTATATCCGTCAATTCGGCTCTGTAAGGGGTATGTCTGTGGACCAGAGAGAAGAGCAACTCGCCGGCCAAAAGGAGAGGTTTTTTTTGACCTTTGGCTTCAGCAACAATGTGTCTTTGTGCGTAAGGCAGTTCGGGCAGGGGGATTTCAGTACCCAGGTCACCCCTGGCAATACATATGCCGTCGGACTCTGCGACAATCTCTCCTATATGATTGACTGCCGAAAGAAGTTCGACTTTGGCGATAATCGGTATTTCCCTGTAAAGCTCTTTTAAGGTGTTTCGCAGAAATCGGATGTCTTGCGCCGTTTCTACATAGGATAAATAAACATGGTCAATAACGTTTTCCGGAAAAGAGTTGATGTCTTCATAATCCTTCTCAGTCAGAGGCGGGATATTTGTCGAATGTCCGGGTATGTTCACTCCGCTTCTTTCAGGCAGTTCTCCCCCTTTTTCGACAACACATACAACCTCGCTTTGTAATGTTTCCTTCACCTCTAAAACAAGCGCGCCGTCGTCAAGAAGAATGGTTGTCCCCTCTTTTATGGAAGAGGACATATCGGGATAATTGACAGAGGCTCGATCGTAACTGCCTAAAAATTCCTGTTCCGACGGAATCAGGCGGAAGTCAGCTCCCCTTTGAAGAATAATCTTACCATCGGGAAAGGGGCCTGTTCTCAGTTTTCTGCCTCTGATATCAGTGCCTATCTTTATACTCGGAGAGGTTTCACGTATAAGATTTATCGACTCGGCAAGGTCGCTCTCCTTAATGTGAGAGAGATTTAGTCTTACTGCACTAACACCGGTATCAAGCAGTTCCTTTAATACCTTTCGATCCTTACAGGAAGGCCCCTGTGTAATATGTATATCCATTGAATGTTCAGCCATTTTTAAAAACCTCAAATCCTTCTAAATAATCGTCATAATCTATAGGTGACTCTATCCCGAATTCAGCCAATAAATCTATCGTCTCACTCAAAGACAGCTCAAGTTTAGACGAAAGAACTCCAATGGAAATTTTACCTTTTCTGTAAATATCGATCATCAAAAATCTCCATCCATATTCGATTAATTCCCTGGCTACAGTAGATTTTTCTTTATGCTCTACAGTGGAGAGTTCATTGATCCTGTTCATTTCCTTCTCTTTAAGCCTTAAACTTATTACACTCATTATACACCTCTTTCTAATTTGTCCCTTGCATGTTCAATGATTTTTTGTTTATATCTACCATAATAAGAGAGCTTTTCAAGCTTTGCAAAAGCAATTTCATTGTTTATGATTCCATTATCATGTAAGGTAATAAGAAGGTGAATAGCAGTAGTAAATGGATGATTTAATACTTTACATGCTTTGATTGCCTGCAAATCGTCAACAGCTATGGGAATACCTCTTTCAATTGCCAGGGTTATCGCTTCAGCTTCCACGGCATGAAGCTTAAAATCGTCACGTAGTTTGTTGAGGATCTTCTTTCCTTTTACTCTTTCTACAGTGATGCTGTTTTCATTTAATAAAGATACAATATGCCTGGCGTCTAACCAATTCTTTCTAGTAGATTCATCCTTTACAGCTTCGGGTATTAATATATGAATATGTTTTACAACTTTCCCGATTATCTCTATTTTAGACAATAAGATTAATGTCGATGAATCAAATATAATGTCCATATGTATTCATTGTACTACATCTGTAATACATATCGCAAGGTTTTATACAAATTTGATACAATAAATGACTGCTCAGATATCAATTACCGGAAAAGAAGCTATACAGACATGAAAAAAGACAGAGTATTTTCCATATGCGGGATGTGTACAGGGCGGTGTCCTGTTGAAGTAGAGGTCGAAGGCGGAAGGGTGAAGCTTATTCGCGGAAACAGGCATTACTCAGGTTCCGGGAAGATTTGTGCAAGAGGGGCGGCAGGGGTCTCTTTTCTTTATGACAGGGAGCGTCCTCAATATCCGATGCTTAGAAACGGCGCAAGGGGTTCAGGCAGTTGGAAAAAGATAAGCTGGGATGAGGCTCTGGATTTTGTGTCCGGGAAACTCAGTTCAGCAATAGAAAGGAATGGGGCAAAAACTGTCGCATTAAGCGACAGAGGTGGCCCGACAACGGATTTTCAAAAAGCTTTTATCAGAGCCCTAGGGTCTCCCAACTATTTCAACCACCATGCAACCTGTTCGAACAGCGTTCACAACGCCCATATGTCAATAGCAGGACTGGCTCGAAACCAGGTAGGTTATGACTATATAAATTCTAAATACCTGGTCCTCTACGGCCGCAATCTCTTCGAATCTCTTGTTGTAGGAGAAGTCAATGATGTATTGGACATGATCGAATCGGGAGGCAGGGTTGTCTATATCGATCCCAGATGGACATATACGGCGTCAAAAGCCTCGGAGTCTTATATAATCAGACCGGGATCGGATTATGCGTTTAATCTTGCATTAATTCATGTGATTTTACAAAAGAGGCTCTACAATGAGGAATTTGTAACCGAAAATGTAATCGGCCTGGAAAAATTGAGGGAGTTTGTATCAGCCTGCACTCCTGAATGGGCCGAGAAGGAAACAGGAATATCTGAAGGAGTTATAAAAAAAATCGCCTTCGAATCGGCTGAGGCAAGCCCGGCCGTCATCTTTCATCCGGGATGGATGACGGCATGGGGAAGTGATGATTTTTACCTCAGAAGATCGATATATACCTTAAACGCCCTGATGGGCTCTTATGAGGCCAAAGGCGGATTGTTTATTAATAAAACACCTAAAGATTTGGGGGTGAATGTTAAGTCGCTCCTTTCTTCCGTACCGGAGATCAGGGAAGAGAGATTCGACGGTGCAGGAACGAAATTCCCGCACTTGGGACCTCAGTGGGGACTGGGCCAGATGCTGCCTGACGCTATAGAGAGCGAGAGTCCGTATCCGATAAGGGCCTATATTGCAATGAGACATGATCCTCTGGCCTCCATGCCGGATCCCGACAGATTCAGGAAGGCCCTGTCAAAGCTGGATTTGCTCGTATCGATAGATGTGAATTACAGTGAAACGGCCTGGTTTTCCGATATAATTCTGCCGGAATCAACTTTTCTTGAAAGAACGGATCATGTTATAGCACGGAACGGATTGAATCCGAAACTGATTGTACGTAAAAAAGCGGTGGACCCCGTATTCGATACAAAGGCAAGGTCATTTATATTTACATCTCTGGCCCGAAGACTGGGGATTGGCAAATTCTTTCCTTACGAATCGATAGAGGAATATATAGAGCAGCAATTGTCGGATACTGATTTTACTTTAGAAGATTTCAATGAAAAGGGATTTGTCGAACTCAGTGACAAACCTTTGTGGAGAAAGAGGAAAGAGGGGCTTCAATTTAAGACTCCCTCCGGTAAACTCGAATTGTATTCCGAAAGGCCGGAGAAAAAAAGTATACCATCTTTTATAAAATACAATCCTCCCCCTCTGCCTGAACCGGGGAGCTTCCGCCTCCTGACCGGTAAAAAGGCTGTACACACCCAGGGAAGGACGACTTTAAATAACGCCGTTCTCAATGAATTGGCATCTGACAACTATCTTTGGATAAACAGACCGGCAGCCCTGAACATGGGTATAACAGAAGGGGAAGAGGTGGAGATATCCGGTGGAGGGAATACTTTTACTATGAAGGTCAGACTAACGGACCATATTCATCGGGAAGCTGTTTTTATGTTACACGGATTCGGAGATTCCGTACCCCTGCGCAGTCGATCTTATAACAAAGGCGTAAGTGATGTGAAATTGCAAAGCGGTCTTCTCAAGGCGTCGGTTGGCGGCAACTGCCCGTTGACAGAGTGTGAAGTTAAGATTAGGAAGATTTGATGTTCATAAAACTTAATCGAAAACGGTGCATAGGGTGTCACGCATGTGAAGTGCTTTGTAAAATCGAAAAGGGACTGCGTCCGGATCTTTATCTGTGCAAAATCAGATCATCTAAGAAAAGGGATGAAAGGGGGGATTTGAAAATAGCATTCAGCTATGAAAACTGTACTCACTGTAAACGATTAAGTTGTGTTTCCTCCTGTAAATCCGGTGCTGTCAAAAAGAAAGATGAGGATAACATTGTTTATCTTGATTATGGTTTATGTAACAGTTGCGGAGAGTGTCTCGATGCCTGTAAAAGAGGGATAAGGTGGGACAGTAAAGAGAGAAAACCTCTTAAATGCGACCTCTGCATGGAAAGGATCGATAACAATCTCCTGCCGGTCTGTGTAGATGGCTGTTGTACATCGGCTCTTACCCTTGTCAGAGGATAGGAGTATTTTCAGATAATCAAGAGGCATCATAATCTCTCGATTATCTCCAGTCTTACACAAACATCCGTGCTGTCTGTTACCTTAAACCTATCGTCTGCTCTGAATCCGGCGATCCATACAATATCGCCTTGAGAAAGCAGAATCGGAACCCTGTCCCTTTCGTCTTTGGGGACTTTTTCGTCAACAAAGAAATCCTGTAGTTTTTTTCTTCTGCCGAAACCGAGAGGATAAAAATGATCTCCACTCTTTCTTCCTCGAATTTTCAACGTCTTGTTAAGTTTTTCGGC
This sequence comes from Candidatus Magnetocorallium paracelense, assembly GCA_029001845.1. Taxonomy (GTDB): domain Bacteria; phylum Nitrospirota; class Thermodesulfovibrionia; order Thermodesulfovibrionales; family Magnetobacteriaceae; genus Magnetocorallium; species Magnetocorallium paracelense. The sequence continues at coordinate 5,082 of JAREWP010000040.1, forward strand.
ATCAAGGCAGACAGAGGTTTTTGAGTCATCTTTAGAACATTTCTCGATTATTTCGGTTTTAATGACACTGCCTGTCTCTTTTAGAAGCAACTCTCCCGGTATATCCAATTCATATTCTCCAATTTTAACCGGAGGTTCACAGGTTATAATAAGAGTGGAATACCCTTTAATGACCCGTATTTCATCGGGCAGGTAAACCCTTGCCCCTGAAAGGCCGTTTTTTATTAAAAGCATTATATCCTCGATATGACCACGTCCGATGCCGTGCAACGAATCCACCGAATCCACGGCTCGCCTCAAAAGCCTTCTGAGAATAACTTTATCCATATATTGAAGGGGAGACAAAAAAAGTTCGATTCGATTCTCACCTTTTCTGCTAATAAGTTTCATCAGTTTTTTTGAGACTTCCATCTCTATATAATTATTTTCCTCCCTCATAATCGCGGCAGTATTTGAAAGTGCGTCCGTAATGGAAGGGTTATAATGTTTAAGTACGGGGATGAGGGAGTTTCTTACTCTGTTTCTTATATATTTCATATTGTTGTTGGAAGAATCGATTATATAATCCACTCTCTGTTCTTCAAGATATTCCTCTATCTCTTCACGACTCGCTTCTATCAACGGTCTTATGATCGCGTCCCTCACAGGCGGAATTCCCGAAAGCCCGGTCGGGCCCGAGCCTCGCAGAAAATTCATTAAAAGGGTTTCTGCATTGTCGTTTTTGTTGTGGGCAATTGCTATTTTATCTGCACCGACCTCGTCTGCTCTTTCATGAAATTTTTTGTATCTCTCCTCTCTTGCAACAGACTGCCTGTTACCTGACATGAGATCGAGTGAGGCGATCTTCTTTACGGAAAAAGGAATGTTTAATGTGTTACACAAAAGGGAGCAGAAATCGATTTCTGAGGTTATTTCGTCAGGTCTGAGGCCGTGGTCAACATAAAGGGCATGTAGAGTTATGTCCAGATCGAGGTTACAAAGGAGATGTGTCAGACATACGGAATCCGGCCCGCCCGACAGGCCGACAATAACGGATTCACCGCCTTTTAACATATTATAATAGTAAATGGAGGTTTTTATTCTTTCTGTAAAAGAGAGAGGCATGTGATCGCTACATATACAATCTGGACCGTATTGACTCAATATCTCCTGTGTCACCCCTTTTAATATTCAGAGCCAATGCCTCGTCTTTGTCTATATGAATAGCTGAAACGGAATCTGACCATACTTTGACTAAAATGTCTCCAAGTATGCTGTTCTTGTCATTTTCAGTTCTTACCGTTACTATATCCCTGTCTTTCAAGCCTCTCATAAGAGCCTCTTTTACTGAAATATGTATATGCTTTCTGACGCGGATCACACCTCTTTTAATCTTAACGGCCCCCTTGCTTCCCTCTATTGTCAACCCCGGTGTTCCCTCGAGATCGCCGGCGTCTCTTAATGGCGCCATTATTCCGAGCCTGAACTCATCCGTGCTTGACACTTCCACCTGCGTTTTGTCTCTGAATGAACCGGATACAGCAACCTCGTCTATCTCTCCACCAGGCCCGATTAATCTGACTCTCTCTTTAAAAGCAGTCTGTAAACCGGCGACCGGCAACTTCCCGGCATCGTTGTTTCCAAAGAGAGTTGTAAAATCACTCCTGCTTAAGTGCACATGAGAGGGCTGCACGACAAAGGGAATACTCCCGGCTGTACGATGTCCGGCGCCGGCCATTCTGGCGGCATGGAGGGTCTCCCTGGCTATCATTCGTTCTTCGTCCGCCGGAATCACCAATATTCTTATCTTCGAATCACTCTTCGAGATGTCGATAACCTCGCCTTTTTGAGGCCTTGCATTCCTGTTCGCCCGATGATCCATATGAATTCCAAAGGACTCAAGGCCGTTACAAATCCTCGCCCTCACTTCAGAGGAATTTTCTCCTATGCCTGCCGTAAAAATAAGGGCGTCAGCGTCGCCGAGAACAGCCATATAGGAGCCGATATATTTCCTTACTCTGTAACAAAATATATTAATTGCGCTCTTACTGCCGATATCTCCCTCTAAGGCGGACTTAAAAAGCTCCCGCATGTCGTTACTCTTTCCGCTTACTCCCAAAAGACCGCTTTTTTTATTAAGAATTTTATCTACGTCGTCTGGTGACATATTCAATGTTCTCATCAGATGAAACACGATCCCCGGGTCTATGTCTCCTGAGCGCGTTCCCATGACAAGCCCTTCAAGGGGCGTCATACCCATACTCGTATCCACGCTTCCGCCTCTTTCGATGGCGCATAATGAGACTCCGTTTCCAAGATGGCAGGAAATCAGTTTCATTGAATGCAGCGGTCGTTTTAGAAACATGGAAGCCCTTAAACAGACAAATTTATGATTCGATCCGTGAAAACCATATCGTCTTATCTGCTGTTTTTCATATAGTTCACCGGGAATTGCATATTTAAATGCTCTCTCCGGCATACTCTGGTGAAAAGCGGTGTCAAATACAGCCACATGAAGGGCAGAGGGCAGGAGTCTCCTCATCTCCTCTATGCCTGCGAGATTATACGGATTATGGAGAGGCGCAAGCTCGGAACACTCTTTTACAGATGTGATAACATCGTCAGTCAGAACAACGGATCCGGAAAACTTCTCCCCTCCGTGTACGACCCTGTGACCAACGGCGCTTATCTCCGAAATATCGCCGATTCCGCTTACCGGAGATTCTTTAATAAAAGAAACCATTTCAGAGAGGGCCTCGCCGATTCCGTCAATTTTTAGATGGCGCTCTTCCTTTCCCTCTCTGGTGTCGGTTTTATGGACAGACTCGGCGGAACCGATATTTTCTATTAATCCTGTAAATAAGGTAATATTTTTCGATGTATCAAAAAGAGAGTATTTAAGAGAGGAACTGCCTGTATTAATAACCAATATTTTTATGGAGTCATCTGTAGATGTAAAAGCCAGATCATAGGGGTCATTATTAAGAGATAATGCCGTGAGCAGACGAGTATCGTCATGCCTTTCTCTAAATAACGATGATAAAACATCATTTACGGGGTTCAAAAATTTTTCGTTTTCACCTATTATGAAAGACAAGATTTTTTCACTTATTCGGATAATCCTGCACTCATTGAGAGCGATGATCTTGTAGATTGAGGGCTCACCTGTCAGTAATGACATCTCCCCGAAAATATCGCCTCTCTTAAGAGTTTTTATGGAAGCGTTTTCATCACCATCCGACATAACCCTGACACTGCCGTCGTATATAAGATAAAGGTGTCTTTGTATGTCGCCGATTCTCATAACAGACTCTCCCTCTCTGAACTCGACAACTCTCGACTCTGACAAGAGCTTTTCCAACTCCTTGGCGTTAAGCACCGAAAAGGGATGTACCGACTTTAAAAGTTCATTTATTCCCATAACTCCATACCTCTTTGGAAAATATATAAAACTAACACAAATTACTTTAAAGAGGCAATAAAAACCGTTTGTTCGGAATTAGACATCCTCTTTTGTAACATACGATACAGACCGGGATCATTTGTTTTTTTTAAAATTAAGATAAAAATACTCTTATTTAATTTTTCTTTTTAGGAGCTCCCAATGCACAGGAAGGTATTAAGAAGATTAATACAAGGGGTGTTCCTGGCGCTTACTTTTTTAATACCTGTTATGGATATCCTGAGATTCGATATCCTCACAAAAGAACTGTACCTTTTTGGCCAGGTATGGTCATTCGCCCATGAAAGCAGCACTTCCTCTAACCCTATGGACTTTCTGACAAAGGGTGTTTTCCCTCTTTTTCTCTCTTTTATCTCCCTTCCGATTTCAGGTATTATACTGGGAAGGCTTTTCTGTGGATGGTTCTGTCCCACAGGAGCGATACTTGAGAGCGCCGATTTTCTGGCTGCAAAAGCACTGAGACTTAAAAGTATTTTTCTAAAAAAAGATGAAAACGATCACCGGAAAGAGTTACTATCCGGAATTTTCTATTTACTGCTCTGCATTATCGGCCTTATATCGGCAGGCGCCTTCCTTTCAGGTTTTCTTATTTCTCCAACAGAGATATGGAGGCAAATAAGGGAATTGGATTTTTCCGGTACATTTATTATTACGCTTCTGTCCATGATGTTTCTTATTGTCATATCCTATGCAGTTGCGCAACGACTCTTTTGCAATTACATCTGCCTTGGCGGAATAGCACAGATGATACCGTCCATTGCAAGCCCGGTCTCACTGAGAGTCAGATTTATTAAAGAGCGAGCAAGAATGTGCACCAATTGCAAAGGTTGCGAGAGAGCCTGCTTTATGGGCATTAAGCCGAGAATTTTAAAAAATGCCTCTCCAAGGTGTGTTAATTGCGGGGAGTGTATTACGGCATGTGAAAAGGAACTTGGAGAGAACAGGCTTTTTCAATATGGCTTCGGGCCCGGGAAAAAACAGCCCCGTAAAGAGTTAGTGATAAAGCAGAGGGAGAAGGGCGCAAGTTAACGTCCTTCGGACGGACTTTAATAGTGGGAGTCACCCGCCCACGGGTGACCACCGCCGGCATCTTGCAAGCGGGCCGCAGAGGTCACCTGTGGGCAGGTGACTCTCACTAATGCGACTGTTTTGAAATTCCTTTTACATCAGGAAGAGAGAGACATCCTATAATCTATATACAATACCATTGAATCCATATATACAAGTCTATGAAAAGGAGAAAACGACATGCCGGACAGATTTTTAAGCGACAGGGCCAGGCGTGTTAAGCAGAGGCTGATATTCACAGCCAAAGGAAAACGCGGGGCCAGAACAATGACAAGGGAAGAGGCTAAGGAGGCTCTTAGTTTTCTTTTTTCCTGTGAATCAAACGATATTCAAAAAACGGCTTTTTTGATTTCCATGAGATTTAAAGGAACTGAAGCGGAAGAACTTATGGGCTTTTGCGACGCTATAAAAGAGGAATCCATATCTATAAATCCCTCTGTTGAAAATATTCTCGATTGCAGCGGTCCCTATGACGGCAGAAAGGAAACGTTGAATGTAAGTGTCGCCTCTTCCATTACAGCGGCAGCCGGAGGAGTATCAATAATTTTACATTCCGATACTAACATGCCTCCCAAAAAGGGAATCACAACTGCCGAGATATTGGAGGCATTGGGAATACCGGCTTTTCTGGAACCTGAAGATGTTCAGAAACAGGTCGAAAAAACCGGCGTCGGATTTATTCATGCTCAAAAGTTCGCCTTCTCTGTATCGCTTTTCAGACATATAAGGGAGACCCTGGGGAATCGTTCCTTTCTTCAAAATTGCGAGATACTCAACAACCCGGCGAATGCAAAAAATAAACTTATCGGGGCCGCTCATTCCCATTTTCTGGAAAAACTCACAAAAACAGCCGCCGGTCTTGGGATCAATCGCGCCATTGCAGTGGAGGGAATAGAAGGTTCCGACGAACTGCCTTTGAAAAAAAGCGCCATCGTAGAGTTGAAGGACAATGAGATTACTACAAAGGAAATCGACCCCGAAGAATTCGGCCTGAAGCCCGCCGAACCGTACAAAGTAAAAAGTCCATCTGAAAATGCTGAAATCATATATGATGCGCTTTCATGTTCAACAGATAAATATAACGATTCTATCTCTTTGAATGCAGGCATAAGATTATATTTGTGCAATGAAGCCTCTTCCATAGAAGATGGCATAAAAAAGGCCGTTGACATAATAAAGAGTAAAGAGGCGTTAAAGAGGCTCGAAATGATGAGGTCCGTTGGTAAAACGGGTTGATATAAAAGAAGCGGTTAGGTCTCCTCTCCCCTTGAGGGGAGAGGATCAAGGTGAGGGGTGACGGTGGAGAAGCGTTACCCTATCGAGCATTGTATCGTACCCCCTCACCCCAGCCCTCTTCCCCTTCAAAGGGGGAGAGGGAGTAAGAAATAAATCTCCGCTTACGCAGCTTAACTTAAATATAGAAGTTCGTGGTATACAGCACATGAACTTTAGGGATCTGGTCACAAACCCAACCCCGCGTTTCAGACATGAAAAATGTGTTAGCAGGCAATTGCTTTTTTCTGTGCGCATCACTTTATTTTCAGGAGTAAAGAGAGAGGTAGATGAAGAATACAGACAAGAATGATAAAACAGTTATTTTCTTTTATCCTCCTATGGAGGATATGGCTATCAGGGCCGCAGAATACGCCGGAGCGGAAATTGGAAGGATACGATGGAACAGGTTCCCTGACAAATGGCCGAATCTATATATCGAGGGTGTCGAAAACATAGAGGGCAGAGATGTTGTCTTTATCGCATCCTTTCATTCCCACGATGTTCTGTTCGAGCAACTTGCCGTAATCTATGAGCTCCCACGCTATTTTGTTAAGTCTCTACGAGTGATTCTGCCTTTTTATCCTGTTGGTACAATGGAGAGAATTGATAATGAAGGCGATATTGCAACTGCCAAAACCATGGCCAGAATGCTCTCCGCTACTCCTATGACCCGTTTTGGTCCTGTTATCTTTACTATCTTCGATATACATGCACTTTCAGGAAGATTTTATTTTGATGATCAAATTCTTCCGGACCTCAGATCGGCTGTGCCTCTGATAAGGGAAAGAATAAAGAGAGACAACCTGTCGAATCTTGTCCAAAGCATTGCTTTTCCCGATGAGGGAGCTAAAAAGAGATTCAGCGAGAGGTTTCACGACTATCCTATTATTGTCTGCGACAAGATCCGCAAAGGAGACAAAAGAATAGTAACAATCAAAGAAGGCGATCCCAAAGGCAAGTATGTTTTAATAGTAGATGATCTCATCCGGTCAGGCGGAACTTTAATCGAGTGCAGAAATGCATTGATAAAAAACGGCGCCCGTGCAGTAAGCGCCTTTGCAACACACGGCGAATTCCCCGACAGATCATGGGAGAAATTCACGCCTGATCTTTTCGAAAAAATCTGGATAACGGACTCCTGCCCTCAAACGTATGTAAATGTAAAAGAGAGGGAGCCCTTTGAAGTGCTCTCGCTTGCACGAGTTGTAGGCGATATGATAGGACACCGGATATAATATTGCAGTCAATGTGATTAACTTAAGGAGCAAAGCACCTTCCGCCTTCACCGGCTAAACTCGAAGGCTGCGCTTTCTCAGACATGCCCCGCTTCCGTCAAAAGGTGCTTCACCCCTTAAGTTAATGATATTGATATTGCAGTACTGATTAAACCGGATTAAAACACACCTGATGAAAAAAAAGTCTTTCCTTAAAACGATATTCCGGGCTTTCTCGATTTTTATCTTACTAATCACTGCTTTCTTTTTTGTTTCATTCCTCTATATTGACGATATCGTCAGTTATCTGGTGAATAAAACAACCGGCAGGGAATTAATTATCAATGGCGGGACCGATTTCGATTTCTCTTTCTCCTCTGCAGGCGTAATTATTGAGGATATCGGTTTCTCAAACGCCCGGTGGGGGAAGACTTCCAATATGGTGAAAGTCGGCTCCCTGGACATTCAGCTCGATATTAGGGAGCTGCTTAATGGCAGAGTCCTTTTCGATCACATAATTATAAATGACTTGAAACTGGCGTTAGAGATGAATGACAGAGGTGAAGGTAACTGGAAGATTGCTTTGCCCGATGAAAGCAGCGATGAATATGATGAATATAAGGAAGCATCGGGAGAGAGAGATGGTTCTTTCCCTGCAATCGAGAAACTGGAGATTGGAAATCTGTCGCTATCTTACATCAATCATTACAGTAAATATGAATTCAGTTGTATAAAAGCCAAAGTGAAGGGCAGTTTTGTATTTCCAAAGGATAACTCCTCTCTGTCCCTGTCAGGCAGGTGCAAAGAAAAGGAGCTCTCTGTATATTTGGCATTGAATCCTGACTTGAAAAGCGAGAACTACTCCCTATTGTCGGAAGCAAGTTATGGGAAATCGAAAATCGCTGTAAAAGGCGCTGTAGAGAATGTCAATAAAGGAATGGCAGTTGACATCGTTTTTTCAGGCGAAAGCAGAGATGTTAAAGAATTCATCTTACCCTTTGGCGTGGATGTCAAAGGAGAAGATTATTTGAAGTTTACGACACGAATAAAAGCAGAGGAGGACAGGTATTCTCTGGATGACTTAGATCTGCATCTTTTGGGAAGCGATGTACAAGGAGATATAAGTATCGATTTTTCAGCGGTCAAACCAATGATAAAGGCTGATCTTGTTTCAACCCTTCTGGATTTAAAGAGTTTTGAATTGTCAGAGCCTTCAACAGATTCGGTAAAACAGGAAAGCAGGCAATTCGATGACGAATCTGAAGAGAAAAGAGAATTCACCGACATAATAAAATCTTTTGAAGGAGAGCTGACTTTCCGTGGAGGACGCATTTATGCTTCCGATTTCGATATGAAAAACGTTTTGTTAGAAGTAATTCTGAAAGAGGGTCTACTTGAAGTGAGGGAATTAAAAGGGGGCTTTGACAGAGGTGAATTCAGTGCTCACGCTCTTTTTGATTCGTCAAAACCAATTCCTCCTGTGGAGATAAATATCGAAGGGAGACGCGTTGATATAGGTGACCTGTTGGAAGGAATGGGAATAAACGATTTAACGATTGGCGGCGCAAAAGCGATTGTGAGCATGAAAGGAGGCGGGACAGATAAAAATGACCTTCTTAAGGGGCTTTCCGGAAATTTGATATTCAAAGATATTCGTTTTATCCATCAAAAAGAGAAAGATCGCACCATACCGGTTCATATCGTCGGCATCGAGATAAGCGATATTGTGCCTGAGCGTCCCTTTAAAGTAAAGACAGCAGGGAAGTACGATGGAAAACCTTTTCGTATACATGGAGAAGCAGGCCCTTTAATTGAACCGGGCAGAAATAACGGAATCCCTTTAAAGCTTATGGCAAGCTATGCCGGCGCCGCGGCCTCTCTGAAAGGTACGATAGTCGACCCTGTAAAAGGAAAGGGAATCTCTCTCGATTTGTCCGTAAAAGGCAGTAACCTTTCAGAGTTTATCAATCTCCCCGGCGCAAAATCCGATAAGCCCTTGCCATTTTCATTGTCAACCAAAATCAAAGAAGATAAAGAACGTTATCTGATCGATAAAATGGACATAAAAATCGGAGAGAGCGATATAAAAGGAAGTGTCGTTTTTTACAGTACAAAGAAAAAACCCGAGATTGCATTAAAGTTAAAATCCGGGACTCTCAATGTCACTCCCTTTTTACCACATCATGAAGTTTCCGAAGACGCTTCTGAGTCGCCACCGGACTTTGACGACAGCTTTATAGAGGAATTGAAGAGGTTTAATGCAACGTTGGCGCTGAATCTCGATAAAGTGATTATCGACGACTTAATCGTTACAAATACAGACCTTGAAGTCACTTTAAAGGACGGGATATTGGAGGTGGAAAAAATTTACGCTTACGCCAACAACGGAAGAATTACAGGAAGAGGAGAGTTGAATGTAAATACTGCAATGCCCTCTGTTTCTGCCGGATTTAGCGGCCACACGATAAATTTGTCCAATATAGAAGAATTTACGGGATTGGAGAATTTTGTAATCGAGCAAATTCTTTTAGATATCAATTTAGATGGCAGCGACATCGTAAATAACGATCTGCTAACCGGTTTAAAGGGGGCTGTACGAATAAAAGACGGAGGATTCGATTATTTTGACGAAGAGTCGGGGCAACGACTTCCCGTCATCATAGACAGTCTTGAGATAGACAGTAACGGAATACACTATCCCCTGAATATCAGGCTCGATGCCGGATATAATAATAAAAAGATCAAATTAAAAGGGGAAGTGTCGCTTATCGGCGATTTGAAAAACAGGAAATCCTTTTCCACTGCCCTGACGATCGATCTGGGAGAGGGGAGATTAAACGTTAAGGGGACAATAGATAATCCCCTTAAAGGCAGGCGCATAAATCTTGAATTGAAATCAAAAGGCAAGAATCTGTCAGAGCTCCTCGGAATAATTAATATAAATACAGGTCCCATAGGACCGTACAATGTTATAGCCCGTATCAGGGAAAGGGATAATGTTATTACAATCGACAATCTGGAAACTCATTTGGAAGAGAGTGATATCACAGGTGAAATAATCTTTGACCTCTCAAATGAGATACCTCGATACAGCATGAATATCTCTTCCGATTTTCTCGATATCGACAGATTAATGATTTTGATGGAAGAAGAGGATTTCTCTCAAAACAACGACATACCGCAGAAAAAGGATAAAACCTCGAAAAAAACAGACAAAATGGTGTTCATTAACGAAGCGCTTCCATTTGGCGATCTTCAAAAAATGAATCTGTCCGTTGATTTCATTGGCAGACACATGGCCTATGAAAAGTTCGATTTAAAGGAAGTCGGATTAAGTTTTGATTTGGATCGCAGCGAGTTTACTATAAGCGAACTTAGCGCTTCCATAGAAGGCGGAAGTCTGACCGGCGCAGCGTCTCTTAAACCGATAAAGGAAACCTATCAGTTATATCTCCATTTAGAGGGTAGAGAGATAGGTATCGGAGACCTTACGGAGTCGCTGGAACTCCACGGGCTGTATTTGGATAAAATGGCCTTTGGAATCGATCTCCAAAGCAGCGGTGTTTCGCCCAGAGAGATTGCGGAAAATTTAAACGGAACGAGCGAGTTGATAATAGGAGGCGGGGAGATAACGAATAAATATTTTAACCTGATCGGTAAAAGCGTGCTCACTGGCTTTGTCGACTTACTCAGGAAGGTGGACAGGGCTGAGCTGAATTGTTTTGTAACAGACTTCGAGATAAAGGACGGTCTTGCCGATGCAGAGGCTCTTATTCTGGATACTTCTCAAATAACTATCAGCGGGTCCGGGAAAATTGACCTGAATGACGAAACTCTGGATCTACGGCTTTCTCCGAGAGCGAAGAAGACGACTCTGATGAGCCTGGCCTTGCCTGTTCATATCAAAGGGACCCTGCTTAATCAAAAATTCAAAACCGATAAACTATCTGTGGCAAAGGAAATAGGCGGTGTAGCTTTGGGATTAATCAACCCTTTGGCTGCATTATTAACGACATCGACATTCGAGTTTACAAAAAAACACCCCTGCCTGCCTTATCTTACAAAAGAGAAGAAATAGGGCCGTCATTCTTTCCATATCTTATCGCCTTTGCAGATCTTTTACATAATTTTTTTGTAATCCCCATGCCGTTATTGTTATACTAAAAAATATGTAACTACTCAGTTATTAAGCTGAAGGCTGACCGCTGATAGCTGATTGCTGTTTATAGGATGAAAAGAAAACATATTTTAATTATTGCACTGACGCTCTTACTGACATCGACGATAACCTCCTTATGTTTCGCCCGTGTCAGAGTCGTTCTGAGACCGTGGTGGCCGCGCGCCATTGTCATAGCTCCTCCTGTCGTCGTATCACCCCTTCCGCGATCTGTTCCTCCTGCTTACAGAGCGCCTGTCGTTAACCCGACAAAAATAGGCTATGTAGATTTAAACGTTCAACCTGCCGATGCAGAAGTATATGTAGATGACACATACAGAGGACCGGCTAATCTTTTTTCATGCTCTTCCGAATGCCTTGCCCTCTACAGAGGCAAGCACACCCTTTCTCTGAGAAAAGAGGGCTATAAGACAACGAATTTCATCATCAAAGTGCTGCCAGGAGAGATTATGGAAATCGACGCCAGATTACAGGCAGCTGCCGGCGAAAACGTTGAGCCTGCCTCTGACTCGGCCTATCGGCTCGAACTGGAAAAGACAGGTTTTCTGGCGCTTGAGGTGATTCCCGAAGACGCAGCCATATATATTGACGATAACTTTTACGGGATTGCAACGCAATTCGATCAATCTGAAGGCTCCCTTGTACTTCGTTCAGGCGTGCATAAGCTCCAGGTAACAAAGCCCGGTTACGAAACGTACACCAAAGATATCGATATATCGGACGGAGTCGTCGAAAAGGTAGTAGTGGAATTAAAAAGGTAGGTATATGAAATGAAAAAAAAGATAATTCCCGTAATACTCCTCCTGGCTTTTCTGACAAGTTGTGCAATCTATCCTGCCGTCCCCAGACGTCCGCACATGCGTCCGCCCGTTCATCAGCCTGCCGTTATCATCATTCCATAGCTTTGTTGTTTATATCTTTTAGATTAACGATCGAAAGACTCCATTTCCTTTACCAGCGACAGCAAATGGGATTCCAACCTTTTATATAAAATACGACAATCGTCAAACCGTCCTTTTCTCGAGGCCAGCACCATTCGAAATGCCTCGTCTCTCAACAAGTGTCCTCCGATCCCGGCAGCAGCCTCTTTTAATGAAATTAACCTCTCTTCAAGGGCGACTTCATCTTCGACATCCAATGCGGATTTTACGGAATCGAGCATAGAGGAGGAGTCTTTTATAAATGATTTAAAAGACTCATTCAATGCTGTCACATTCCCGTCGAATGACATCAAAGCGGCGTCCCTGTTGAAGATATCGCCTTCAAGCCGGGGCAGCCTCTCCTGAGAGTCGTCGTCATTATTTGCTTTTTCCACTCCGGTGTCACTTGCAGCCTCTGTAAATCTTTTTACAGAGGCCAGTAATTTTTCTGAGTCCAGAGGTTTTGATATGACATCGACCATGCCTGAAGCCAGATATCTCTCTCTGTCGCCTTTTATGACCTTTGCCGTTACTGCTATAATCGGTATATCGGGATTTTTCACGCCGTTCTTGCTGTTACGAATCATTTCTGTTGCTTCTATTCCGTCCATCCCCGGCATCTGTATATCCATCAACACAACATCGAAATTCTCATGTTTCAATATGTCAACAGCAGCTTGCGCGCTTTTTAAAGGCTTTACAAAGTACCCTGCTTTTCTAAGAATCTCCATTAACAATCTCAAATTATTCTTATCGTCATCTACAATCAGTACCCGCCTCCCTTTGTTGGCTCCTGCCTTGGGGTAAACAGAATTATTCGGACAATCAGATTGCTTTTTCCCGCCCTGTTTCAATATTTTGCCAACGGCTTTGAACAATGCATCTCTTTTCACCGGTTTCATCAGGCAGTCCGATAGTCCGGCCTCATGGCATTTATTTAAATCGCCTCGCCTGTGATTTGTGTTAAAGAGCATAATTATTCCGGGCTGTTTTTGACAAGATTTTTTTATACGATCAACGATCCGGAATCCGTCTGCGCCATTTAAACGGCAGTCAAGAATGAGAAGCTCGCACTGCCTACCAGATTCGAAACCCCGCATTAACTCGGATAACAACTCTTCACTGTTTTCCAATACATTGACATTACCACCCATCTCTGTAAGCATCTCTTTAATTATCTGGCCATTCAACTGATTGCTCACCAGTATCATACACTCCATGCCGTGTAGAGCCCCCTGTTGTGTTACTCTGTCTTGTGCGGACGATTTTACATGATCCAGCAAAAGAGTGAAATGAAAAGAGCTTCCCTCGCCAACAGTGCTCACTGCCTCGATTTCTCCTCCCATCATCTTTACAAGACGGTTCGAGATAGTAAGACCAAGACCGGAGCCGCCATATTTACGTGTCGTAGATGTGTCTTCCTGGGTAAAGCTCTCAAAGATTTTGTTTAACTTATCGCCCGGTATTCCGATTCCCGTATCGCGCACAAAAAAATTTATTTTTACTTTGCCGTCGATATCATCTTTAGCGACATCTGCAAGACTGACTTTCAGCAGCACCTCTCCCTTATCGGTAAACTTAATCGCATTACCCAGGAGGTTCATAATGATCTGCCTCAACCTTCCGGGATCGCCGCCCAACTCATTGGGCGCCTTAGGATCGATATGACAGAGCAGATCGATTCCTTTCCTGTCCGCCTGCACCGCCAATGTTCCCACTGCGCTTTCGAGCGTATATCGGAGATCGAAAGCGATCGTTTCCAATTCCAGTTTGCCTGCCTCGATTTTGGAAAAATCAAGAATACTGTTCAGGAGAGAAAGCAATGACATTGCCGACTCCTTTACAATATCGAGATATTCTCTCTGGTCTTTTGTCAAGATTGTATCCAGGGTCAGATCAGTCATTCCGATTATAGCGTTCATTGGAGTTCGAATCTCATGGCTCATATTTGCAAGAAAATCGCTCTTTGCTACATTCGCTTCTTCTGCCTCTTCCTTTGCCTTACGTAAATGCTCTTCAACTTTTTTTCTGTCCGTAATATCCCTGGTTACAACAACAAATGCCGCCTCTCCGCCCCTTTCGTCCGCTATGGCGGAGATTGTCAGATATACGGGGAATTCAGATCCGTCATTCCTTTTATGATAAAGTTCGTCTTTCCAACCCTCTTGCCCGGTAGAGGAAAGACTGTTAATCAGTCTGTCATATGCAGATTCGTCAGCCCATAAGACTCTGGAATGTCTCCCTTTTATTTCCTCTTCGCTATAGCCGTAAGTCGTGCAAAAAACCTTATTGACAAAGATTATGCGATTATCGATATTGGTGATAAAAACACTGTCATTGATACTCATGATGGCATGTGACAGGATTTGAAACTGTCTCTCCGCCTTTTTCTGCTTGCCGGCCTTTTCAATGTTAACAGGAAGAACTTTTAAGTAATTGCGGTCAGGGTCTTTGATTAAATAGTCATAGGCGCCCAGTTTCATGGCTTTAACGGCAATTTCTTCGTCGCCGGCGCCGGATATAAAAATAATAGGTGTGTTTTTTATACAGGAAAAAACATCGAAGGCAGTGCCGTCTCCGAGAAGATAATCCATGATTACAATTTCGAATTGTTCCTTTGCCAGTATTTCCCTGGCTTCCGAAACGGAACCGGCTATACTGAAGTCATAGTGAAGTTTATCGTTTTTGACCAGCCTTTTAAAGGCCATTTGGTCGACTTTATCATCCTCGATTAAAAGAAGCTTCAAATCTCTCTCCTCCTCTATCCCCATATAAATTGATGTAATATCGTATCCATAGCAACTCTATTCCGGCAACTGGCTGATCGTCCAGTATACATCGATCGCTTTTATCACCTCTACAAACTGCCTGTAATCGACGGGTTTTAACATATAACCGGCTGCGCATAAGTCGTAGGACTCCATTCTGTCCTGCTCTTCCTTTGAAGTCGTAAGAACGATTACAGGAATACCATTGAGCATTTCTGCTTTTCTTGCTTCTCTCATAAACTCTATTCCGTTCATTTTAGGCATGTTCAGATCTAAAAGAATGATGCACGGTCGGTCGTTATTGGCGTCTTTCAGGTATTCCAGAGCCTCCTCTCCGTTACTGCATGTGAGCAGCTTATTAGTCACCTTAACCTCCTTTAAGGCGCGCTTTACTGTCATTGTATCTACTTTATCGTCTTCAACCAGTAAAATAGGTTTCATGCTTAACATCGTCTTCTCCTTATTATGATAGCCTGCTGTTTAAAAGTATATATATCTGTATCTTTTACTGTTTCGGAAGAGTAAAAAAAAATGTGCTCCCCTTTCCGACTTCCGATGAAACCCAGATATTTCCTCCCAGAGCCCTTACGATTTTTCTGGCTAAAGAGAGTCCCAAGCCGGCGCCTTCGACTTCATCGCGGGGACTCAACGTCTGAAAGACCTTAAATATTTTTTCATAGTGTCTCTCTTCTATTCCCGGACCATTGTCGTTTATACTGAATTTCCAGAAACGACTCTCCTCTATGCATTCTATCAATATCTTCCCGCCGGGTTTGTCCATGTACTTTATACTATTATCAAGAAGATTGGAAAAGACAATCTCGATACCGTTTTTCTCGCTAAGAATAGTTGGTAATTCCGCTGTAACAGCGATATCCGTCCCCTTTCCCGGCTTAATCTTCGATATTATATCGCTGACCAGGATGTTAAGGTCCAGTACCTCCCGTTTCTCCACAACACGCCCTGCTTTGGAATATTGTAAAATACCGTCGAGCAGATTGTACATCCTCTGTACCCTGCCTGTAAGCATTTCCAGATTATTTCTCCCCTCTTTGTCAAAGCAGTGCGCATAATCGTCGGCAATGATATCGGCCAGAGAACCTATCGCTCGTAAAGGAGACCTGAGATCATGGGAAAGAATATAGACAAAACTGTTTAATTCATTATTGGCCTCTTCCAGATTCATGAGCATTGTCGCCTTTGTCTCACTTATTCTTTTACGTTCCAATGTATTTACAAAAACCTCGCCCAACATTCTGAGCATCATGCTATCGTCGTTTGACCACTCTCTGACAGTTTCCAGATTTTCAAATCTGAGAAGACCTTTCGCAATTCCGCCATAGTAAAGGGGCGCCGCTATCATCGATTTCACGCCCTGCTCTTTTAAAATGGCGCCGGCTTCAAAAGGCGCATCATTAACATCGGAAATAACGATATTGTCACCTTTATCGACCATGGTTCTGAACCATCCGCTCTTTTCCCGGCAAAAAGACATACATTCGGAACGAATTTGCGAGTCCCCAAGGTCGCGACAAGGGGTATGGAGAAGAAAAAAACCCTCTTCCGTAAACTGTTCAAGAATACCCCTATCCGCCTTTAAGAACTCTCCTATGCTTTGCAAACCCGCCTCTATCTCTCTTTCAACGTCACCGGGAAGGAGATTGATGAACTTGGTGGAGAGATCGGCGATAAATTTCTCTCTATCGACTCTTTCCCGCAGTTCCCAAGTCCTTTTCCTGACCTTCTCTTCAAGAGATTCGTTGAGAATCCTCAGTTCGAGCTGAGTCTGACTCAATGTACGATTCTGATTGACCGCACTCTCATATGTCGTAAGCAGAAGGTTGAGTATCTGCCTTCTGCCTGACCTCAATATATGTCGCTCGCCATCATAATTGAGTTCAAGCGATTCTATCGTCAAATCGTCTCCATGATCGGCGGCATCCAAAAGAATGGATTCGATTTTATGTAAAAGGTACTCCTCACTGTAAGGTTTTGTCAAATAATTGTCGGCCCCGACCTCGAGCCCCCGGATAATCTCTTTGGGATTATTCAACTCTGTAAGCAAAATAACCGGAATGAAACGCAGTTCCCGATCGCCTTTGATTTCGGCGCACATCTCATAACCATTCATCTCAGGCATGGCGATATCGCTGATTACAAGAGCAGGTGAAATTTCACGGACCTTTACCAGACCGTCGATCCCGTTTTTCGCTATAGAGACGGAATATCCCTTTTTAAGCAATATTTTCTTCAGGAATGCAGCCTGAATAGGACTGTCTTCAACTATAAGAATATGGGAATTCTCGTTTTTTAACATTTCACGCCCTTAGGAAGAGTAAAATAGAAAACACTTCCCTCTCCTATTATTGATTCGACCCATATCCTTCCTCCATACATCTCTATTATCTTCTTAATCAGTGGGAGCCCCATGCCGCTGCTCGTATTTTCGTCATTTAAGTCCAGTTTTTGAAAAATCTTAAATATCCTTTCAAAATGTTTCTCATCAATACCAACGCCGTTGTCGGATACATAAAATTTGTGGAAATTTTCTTCCTCTACATATCCTATCTTTATAACCTTACTGCCCTTATCGTTATATTTTATTGCATTACTTATTAAGTTGTGAAAGATCTGGTCTATATAGCTCTTTTCGAACACTATTTCAGGCATGTCCTGCAGGATTTCGACAGTTATTCCTTCATTCGCAGGTAGTGTATCCGTTATATCCCGGATAAGAGAGGAAATATCGATTGCTAAATCCTTTTCCACAACACGACCGACTTTGGAATAGCGATAAATACTGTCTAACAGATCATACATGCGCCTGACTCGGCTTATGAGCAGGTCCATGTTCTCCATCCCGTCTTCTCCGAGGCTGACTCCGTGGTCTTCCTTAATCCAGTCTGCAAGTGACCCTATTGAACGAATAGGTGTTTTCAGATCGTGAGAGAGGATGTAGAGCAGATTATTCAGTTCCTCATTCGTTCTTTCCTGGTCCATTATGAGCCTTACATGATTCTCCTCTATTCTCTTTCGTTCCTCTATCTCCCTGTGGAGCTGTAAATTCGCTTTTTTCAGTTCGCCGGTACGTTCTTCAACAAGCTCCTCCAAATGGTTACGGTGTCTCATCAGTTCCAGTTCTGCTCGTTTACGTTCTGTAATATCAGTGGATATTCCGCAAACCCCGGAGAGCTTCCCATTGGAATCGAATAACGGGAATTTAAAGGATATGTAAGTATGTAAACCGTCTTTTTGAGAAAAGACCTCTTCCATTTCCAGCGGGGCCGTTTTCTCCAGCACCATTCGATCGTTTATAATGTATGACGAAGCCGCTTCTCCCGGGAAAATATCATAATCCGTTTTGTCGGTAATTTCTAAACCGGCAACATCAAAAAGCATTTCGAACTGTCTGTTAACCATCTTATAACGCCCGTTTAGGTCTTTAATATATATCACAGCTGTCGTATTGTCCATCAGGGCCTGGAGATATCTCTGATTTTTCAGTAAATCCTCTGTAGACTCCTTAACCCTCTCCTCAAGCTGTTCGTTAAGCCGCTTAAGCTCTATCTGGGCCTTTAGGAGTTCACGATTTTGCTGAATGGAATTCTCATAGGTGGACAGCAGGAGGTTTAAAATCTGCTGAGGATTGGATTTAATTTCATACCGTTCATCGTTGATTATGACTGCAAGGCCGCCCATTTCCGAAGACTTTACATCGCCGTTACGACGAGAGAGCAAGTCAGCTATTCTTCTTAACAGATAATCGGAGCTGTAAGGTTTGGTTACGTAATTATCAGCGCCCGACTCTATACCTTTAATTATCTCCCCTGGGTCTCTAAGCTCTGTCAGGAGTATTACGGGAACATCTCCATACTCATGATTCTCCTTTATCTCTTTGCACATCTCGTATCCGTTCATAACAGGCATCACGATATCGCTGACAATAATATCGGGTCTGGTCTCCTTTACCTTTTTTAATCCCTCAGACCCGTTCCTGGCTACTGAAACCCCGTAGCCCTCCTGGATTAGCAATCGTCTTAGCAACTCAGCTTGTATAGCGCTGTCTTCGACGATTAAGATATCTTTGCTTTTTTGTTTTTCCATAGGATTTAGTCCAATCGGAATCGTGTTAAGAGGTATTTTAAGTCATTTATAATAATAAAGCAACCATGCTAATGCAAAAGCGATTTCCCGCCAAAACAGCAATATTATGGTATACTCTAATTATGGAAAGCAGGGGATTGATTTTACTGGTCCATGGAAGCAAAAATCCCGAATGGCTGATTCCTTTTGAGTCTCTTGCCCGTGAAGTAGGTGCTGTTGCGAAAGATGCTTATGTCTCTATAGCCTGTCTTCAGTCCTGTGAACCGACTCTGGCGAATGCCATAAAGGAACAGGGACAAAGAGGTATCGCTCATATAATAATCGCACCCTTTTTTATCTCCGCCAGGGGACATGTCTTAAAAGATGTCCCTGTCGTAGTGGAAGGAGTAAAACAGATGTTTCCCCATATCGAAATTACTGTTACCGATGCAATAGGCGAACAATACGAAGTGAGGGAAGGCATGAGAAAAAGCCTGTTGCGTATATTGGGTGGAGAATAACATGGCTACAATGACTAAGAGACGAGTACTATATGGCGAGGCCAATTATAAAAATCTGATTAAGGGCCATGGTTATTATGTAGACAAGACGGAATATATCCGTCTTATGGAGTCCTACAGGAGTCCGGTCTTTCTGAGGCCACGGAGGTTTGGAAAATCCCTTATGTGCACAACCCTGTCATATTACTATGATATAAATGAATCGGAAAACTTTAAGGAACTCTTTGGCAATACATCTATTGGGAAAAACCCCACACCCGGACATAACAGCTACATGGTATTGTCCCTGGATTTTTCGATTATCGATCCGTCAGGGTCAATTGAGGATATCAGGAGACGCTTTAACAATATATGTAATATAGACCTTCAGAGCGTGATCAGGAGGTATAAAAAGTATCTTGGCGAACCGATAGAAATTGACTTGGATAAAGATGTTTCAATCAATTTAAAGTACATCCTTGCTATGATTAAGGACTATGACCTGCCCAGGTTATATATACTCATAGATGAATACGACAACTTCTCGAACCGGTTGATCACTTCGAACCAGGATACTCTCTACAGGGAGTTGACAAAAGATGACTCATTTCTGAAAACCTTTTTTAAAGCCCTGAAAAACGGGATAAAGGAAGATACCATTGTCAGAACCTTTATTACAGGCGTCCTGCCCATAACCATTGATGACCTTGCCTCAGGTTATAATATTGCCAGATTTCTAACCCTGGAAAGGGAATTCGAGGCCATGCTGGGATTTACCCAAAAGGAAGTGGATAATCTCCTCGATATTATCTATTCTGAACATGACATCGATCCGGAAACCAGAAAAGAGGTAACAGAGACTATCGCAAATAATTATAATGGTTATCACTTTGTCGATCCGGAGGGCGAGCCCCTCTTTAATTCCACTATACTTATTTATTTTCTGGATACATTTATCAGATACAAGGAAATCCCAAGGTACCTGATAGATGTGAACCTGAAGACAGACATATCCTGGGTAAAACGATTAACTGCCTCAAATCCGGCAAACACAGAGGAACTGGTGGACCGGCTTCTTATTGAAAACAAGATTATTTATAATGAGGTTTCTCTGTTGGAAAAATTTAATATGTCTCAATTTTTCGATAAAAACTTTTATCCAATCTCATTCTTTTACCTCGGTATGCTCACAAGGAGAGATGATCAGTACATGTGTCTGCCGAATCTGAGTATGAGGAGTATCTTTGTCGACTACTTTAACCAGATCCACAGTGTTGATATCTCCACAAAATACGCAGAGATGATGAGGGGGTTCATAGATAATCCCGATATACCCAGGTTATTCGGGGATTACTGGAGGTTATACATATCCCAGTTACCTGAGGCTATATTTCAAAAGGTGAATGAGAACTTTTATCGAACCACATTTTTTGAGCTGTGCAGAAACCATTTATCGGGCTATTTCACATGGGGAATAGAAAACTCCTATGCCGGTGGCAGGACTGATCTTGAGTTTACAGGCCGGTTTCATACTAAATTCGCAGGTCTCAGATTTCTCTTGGAATTTAAATATTACTCCAATGCAAAATGGAATAAGATAAAGACCGGTAAAAAGAGAGGAGAGTTTGAGCCGCCGGAAGATGATTTAAACCGGATAAGGGAGTATAAAGAGGAGTGGAAGAGAAAACATCCCAATGGACAAAAGGGATGTTTCTTGATTTACTGCTTTGGGAATCAGGGATACAGGGTTTTTCCTGTTGAGGTGTAAATTTCCTTTACTTAGAGTCAATAAATTGTCCTGTTCCTATCCCGGCCCTTAATAATTTGGTTGCCTGCCCACCGGTCTCACCCTAAAAAAGAATTTGTAGTTGTTCATTTATCATGATCCTCTGCCTTCCTGGCAGTATATAATAACAAAAAAACAGTAGTCAGCTATCAGAGGTCAGCCTTCAGCTAAGAAAAGAATTGATGTTATGCCAATAATAAGCTTCACCTTATGGGTGAACCTGTTTTGAACGATCAAATGTTACAATTAAAAAGCTGATAGCTAAATGCTGTTTTTTTGGATAATAAATGCTACCTGTACAAGAGGTCAGTCCATAATTATTCAACAACAATGTGCATAATTAGCCGCCTCCTTTACAATCCATATTTCAGATTTGTTTTTTTAGTATAATAATGGCGGAAAGTGAAGCGAACATAGTCTTTTTTCAGAGAACAGGTAATGAGATTCCTTAACAAAATCACTATCGGAAAGAAATTTGTCGGGATTTTTCTTTTGATAGGATTAACACCGCTGATTCTTGTCGGCTGGATTTCAGATACGATCTTTAAGGATTCCATGAGGGATCAGCTTGTTAAGCAATTGATCTCCATAAGAGAGCTGAAAAAAGACCAGGTGGAACATTACTTTCTGATGCTCTATGATCAGATTCAGGAACATGCCGGAGACAGAGTCATCATTGATGCAATGAGCGGGTTCCATGAGGGGTTCCGGAAGATCAAAAATGAATATGGCGCTGAATTTGAGTCGGGAAGAGAGGAAATCGAAGAAGGGCTTCGGAAAAGATATCTTTATCAGAAAGAGCATACAACGAATTCTTCCGCTGATTCAATTGAAAGATGGAGGCCAAAAAGCGACGCCGGCCTGATGCTGCAGCATTTGTATGTCTTGTCAAATCCGGAGGAAGGCAACGACAAAAATGTGTCCGTCAATTCCGATGACCTCATAACATACAGCAGGATGCACAGGAAATATCACAACTATATAAGGGGTTTTCTAAAAAGAATCGCCGGATATTACGATGTCTTTCTTATTGAACCAGAAACAGGTTATATTGTTTACTCCGCTTTTAAAGAAATTGATTTCGCCACAAGTCTTTTAAAAGGTCCTTACAAGAGTACGAATTTTGCGAAGGTCTTCCGGGCCGTTATCGATTCTGCCGATAAGGATACGGTTTATCTTGCCGATTTTAAGCCGTACGAGCCCTCATTCAATAAACCTGCTGCTTTTATAGGCACTTCCATATTTAACAAAGGGAAACGAACAGGTGTCCTGGTATTTCAAATGCCTATTACTGAGATCAATAGAATTATGACATCCTACAGGAAATGGGAGATGGCGGGCATGGGAAAGTCAGTGGATACATATCTTGTTGGAGACAATTTAACTATGAGGAGTGATTCAAGATATTTAATAGAGAACAGGAATGGTTTTCTTTTACAGTTAACAAAATCCGGTTATAGTCGTGAGAAGATTAACAAGATAGAGGATTTGAATACAACCATATTGTTACAGGAAGTTAAAACGATCGGCACCGAGGAGGCTTTTAATGGAAATGCAGGCCATCGCATCTTTCAAGATTACAGAGACGTGGAAGTTCTTAGTGCTTATACCCCCCTGAATATTAAAGGATTGAATTGGATTTTAATGTCTGAAATCGAAACGGGCGATGCATTCAAAAAAACCGATATGCTCAGACTAATCATGTTTGTTGTATTTACAGGTGTTGCAGGCCTGGTGTGTTTTATCGGATTTTATATTGCAGGGATTTTTACAGCGCCCATTATAAGACTCTCTAAAGCCGTAAAGGAGATAGGCAAGGGGAATTTCAACAAAAGAATCGATGTGGAATCCAAAGATGAGGTCGGTGTACTGGCGGAATCGTTTAACATCATGGCAGAGGATTTACAAAACACAACGATATCAAGAGAGCAACTTGAGGGGATTATAAAGCAACGTACAGGAGAATTGTCGAGATTAAACGAACAACTGAATGCAGTGATGGAGACAGCCACGGATGCAATCATATCCATTAATAGTGAAGGCAGCATAATTTTCTGCAACACTTCCGCTCGAACCATTTTTGGTTATTCCAACAAAGAAATGATAAAAAAACCTCTGTCTATCTTAATGCCCGATAAATTTAGAGCTTCCCATAAAAAAGCATTGGAACGTGTACTGTCGGGAAGTATATTAAATATGGCTGGAAAGACGCTGGAAGTTGTCGGTCTGCGCAAAAACGGTGAAGAGTTCCCTATAGAGGTATCATTATCCAGTTGGAAGAGCGGAGAGGAAATTTTTTTTACTGCCATACTGCGGGATATTACAAAGCGTAAAAGAACGGAGCGATTATTGATACAGGCCGATAAAATGACAACAACGGCCCGGCTGGCAGCCGGTGTTGTCCATGAAGTAAACAATCCTCTGTCAAATGCCTCGTTGAGCGTACAGGAACTAAAGGCTCTGTTACGAGATAGGAATTATTTGAAAAGCCTTGAATCCATTGATAGAAATATCAAGAAAGCAAGTTTATTTACAAAGGAGTTATTACAGTTTTCCTGGTATGGAGAGGCGGAGTTTATTCAGGTAGATATAAATGACACGATCAAAAGCGCCATTACACTCCTTAGACATAAGCTTATGCATGTCTCTATACAGGAGGAATTATCCGATATTCCCGATGTCATGGGAGACCCCATAAAACTGGAGCAGGTTTTTATCAATCTGATCAACAACTCAGTAGATGCAATATCCGAACATGGCGATATCCATATCATCACTTCACACCTTGATGGCATGGTGAATGTAGAGATAAGCGACACAGGATCAGGTATTTCCGATGAGGATTTAACCGGTGTGTTCGATCCCTTTTTTACAACCAAAAAGGCAGGGGCCGGCTCCGGTTTAGGCCTATCGATCAGTTATGGAATTATCAAACAACATAACGGTACAATAGAGATAACAAGCAAAGTCGGGAAGGGAACTACGGTAATCTGTACGATTCCGGCATTTTCAATGAAGCCGAAAACAATTCTTTAATCAATACCATTAACTTAAGGGGTGAAGCACCTTCCGACGGAAGCGGGTCATGTTTGAGAAGGCGCAGCGAAGCGGAGCCTTCGAGTTTAGCCGATGAAGGCGGATGGTGCTTTGCTCCTTAAGTGAATGTCATTGAAAAAGAACTTGTCAGAGGCAAAATGGCTGCACCTTTATGGAAAATAAAAAAATTCTGGTAGTTGATGACGACCCCGAAGCAAGGGAGCATTTCCTTCGGATATTAAAAAATGCAGGGTATCATACAGATGCAAACTCATCCGGTAAAGAGGCGATAGAGACGATTCAGTTAAAGAGCTATGATGTCATGCTGCTTGATCTGATGATGCCGGAGATATCGGGAATCGATGTTCTCATAGAATTAAACAGACGTAAAATAAAAACAAAGGTGATTATGATTACTGCCTTCGCCACAGTGGGGACAGCTGTCGAGGCAATAAAGAGAGGCGCCAGCGACTACATATCAAAACCCTTTCAGGTAGAAGAACTGCTGAGTATTATAGGACGAACACTTGAGGAAACGAAGTTTGAAGAAAAAGCCAGAAAATTAGACCTTGATGAGCTGTTGTTACAACTATCCAGCCCAATCAGAAGAGAGGTGATTACATTTCTCTTCTCAAACCCGAAGGCGCGCTTTAAAGATATCTTTGGTAAAACAGGTTTGAATGACCACTCAAAACTGCTTTTTCACTTGAGAGTTCTGAAAGAGGCCGGAATTGTGGAACAGGATAGAGATAAGCTGTATATTCTAACCGACAAGGGTGAAAATGTTGCCGATAACCTTAAAAATATCGAGACTCATTTGTGATGACTACCTGCCTGACCTGACTGCCCCGTTCTGTTTCAGCATGAAAATCATAACCATGTGATTGAGAGTCTGACCTGCAAATTCCTGCTGTTAGTAAATTTTGACTTACAATATACTTATTAAGTAAGTCAGAATTTCCTTGAAACCAACCTTTTAATTTTGATTTAATCAATGATAGCTCTAACTTCAAAACACCTGATTCCAACACCTCTAAGTCATTATTTTTAAAGGAATTGCATACTTGAATCGGGAATATAGTGTCGTGTCAAGCATTAATCGACGTAAGCAATCCGTCATTTCGAACGTAGCGAAGCGAAGGGAGAAATCTTAAGCGGTGGGATAGAAGTCAACGGCTAAAGATTTCTCCCTCTGGTCGAAATGACAGATCAGGCTTGACGAGACACTAGTTTGAGACCAATGTACGAATCGTCATTCCAGTTTTCACCGGAACGACAGTATTGTATGGTTTTGCTTTATGATAGAAAACAGAAATACTGATACGATAAGACCACCCATAAAGCCCCGAGACACGGATTCTTATCCCTTTATCGACAATCCCTTAAAGGAGTGTTATTGTCTTGAATTAAAAAGCAGAGAGGTGTTATCTGCAATCTATTATCTAAAAACAACTATCAGCTAGCTAATTGTATCACTTTATGCTTCAAAGCAGATTCACCCATGAGGTGAAGCTTATTATTGGCATAACATCAATTCTTTCTTTAGCTGAAAGCTGACCACTGATAGCTGACAGCTGTTTTTAGATAATAAGTGTGAGGTTTATAAAAATATAAGCTTACAGGGCCTTAACCCTTTAATCAAAACATCTTAAAAACATGGAGGACAAAATTATGAAAAAGGCACTTAATCTGTTAATTATTTTAGCTGTATTGTTTGTTACATTAGGTTCTGCTTATGCTGAGACAGTAAACCTGTGGTTTCCTCCCGGCTGGAAAGCCAAAGGAGCCAAAGCCAGAGTCATCTCAAAAGCCCTTGCCGAACAGTCCGGGATAAATATTAAACCAAGAATCGCAAAGAGCTATCCTGAAATACTGAAAGCATTCGATTCCGGCCAACCTTCACTGGTTTATGTAGGTTCTTTTGTACAGGCGATAATTAAAGCCAGAGGGCTTGGCACTCCCCTTGTACAGAGCATTAACGGTAAAGAGCTCTATTCCGGGATTATGGTATACCCGAAAGGTGAGGACCCTGAAGCCATACTCAAGAATACTCCCGAACAGATAGCCTTCACGATAGGTGCTTCATCGGGCGAGTCCAGTGCAAAAGCAGCGACTTCGGGAAAAGCATCGATTGGTGTCGCCAATCATGGAGCCGCATCCGGTGCAGTAAAGGCAGGCAAAGCCAAAGCCGCTGTTGTAAAAAACTGGTGGTGGGAAGCAAATAAGGCTAAGTTCCCGACCCTTGCAACATACAAAGTTCCCGGTGTTTCCATAGAGAAAAATCCGGATAATGTGCTGACAGCATCGAAGTCTCTTGGTACGGATACAGTGAGTAAAGTGAAAAGCGCCGCTCTTCAGTTAAAAGACGCCTTTGGCGCAACCGGTGTAGAAGAATTCGACGCCTCAAAAATAGATTTTTCCATAGAACTGATGAAAAAAGGAAATATAGATCCATTGACTTACTCCTGGTAAAACAGAAGCTCAACGGGAAATTGTGTTTCAGGAATCTCATGCATATTTTGGTTGAACCTGTAATCAAAGGTCAGGCCTCTTTGCCTGTCCTTTGATTTACAAAGCCCTTCCCAAAAGGAGTCTCATCATGTCAAATCCGTTTAAAAGCATAAGTATGAAAATCGCCACAGGAATCATTGTTCCGATTCTGGTTGTCTTCGGGCTCATGGCAGTCATATCCAATAGTATGCTCACCATACAGATGGAAAAACTTTTTACCGAGCATTTGCTCCCCATGTTACATGATCAATTAGGGGAAATGGAAACGACTGTCGGAAAGATGTTAGCACATCAGGCTCAGGAAAACGCTACATACCAAAGGGAGTTGTTTGAAAGCCAGATTACAAGTTACGCTGCCGCAATCGCGGAGGCATCTCTGCCTCTTGTAGAAGCATTCGACTACGATGCCGTGAAAGAGCTGGTTTCCAAGCGGCTTAAACAAAATCCGGATATAGCCAAAATTATTGTTTATACACAAAAGGATCTTTCTGAAAAAACCGAAGAAGGTCTAGCGCCGGAAGAGACCATTAAGGCTGTTCACGAATCTGCTTCTGACTTTGCATACGCCAAAGTCGAGGTATATGCAAAGCTCGATTCATTAATCGAGTCGGCGGACAGGGACGAAAAACTTTCTGAAAGTGTTGTTAACGGCATGAAGGACGTCAAGAAGACAGTATCCGACAATATGCGTCTGACCTCGGTAGACCTGAAAAACAAGATGATAAAAAACATTAGCACCCGCCTTGGTATGATCTCAACATTTATTATCATACTTCTTGGTCTCGGAATTGTACTGCTTATGCGAAAACTGGTTGTGAGCCCGGTGAAAAATATGGCGAAAATGCTGGAACGGATGGTGGAAGGCGAAATAACGCTGCGATTTAAAGATATTACAAGAAAAGACGAATTCGGCGAACTCATGAAATCCGTAAATATGATGAGCGATAATCTGTGCTCTTTTTCGAACTCCATAAAGGATGTCGCGAAAAACGTCGTAATAAGCGCCAAGGAGTTAAACTCCGGCTCACAGGAAATGTCTGACGGTGCTTCTCAACAATCATCTGCCATAGAGGAGACTTCATCGTCTATGGAGCAGATGGTTTCCAATATAAAAGGAACTTCGGAAAATGCTTCAAAAACCGAAAAATTATCGTCAAAAGCCGCATCTGACGCAAGATCCGGCAGCGATGCCGTAAAAGAAGCTGTAATGGCGATGAAGGAAATTACAGGCAAGATTTCCATAATCGAAGATATTGCACGGCAGACGAATCTTTTGGCCCTGAATGCCGCCATTGAAGCAGCACGGGCAGGTGAGGCGGGCAAGGGATTTGCCGTTGTCGCCTCTGAAGTGAGAAAACTCGCGGAACGGAGCCAGACCGCTGCCGGTGAAATCAATATGCTGTCATCATCTACGATGCAGGTGGCCGAGAACGCAGGCTCCATGCTCGATAAACTTGTACCTGATATCATGAGTACTGCCGATCTTGTACAGACAATCAGCACGGCAAGTTCCGAACTCTACTCCGGCGCGGAACAGATTAATAAAGCACTCCAGCAATTGGATAAGGTTATTCAGCATAATGCCTCTATATCCGAAGAGGTCTCTTCAACATCCAGGGAGTTGCTGTCACTGTCCGATACTCTCCTTGGCAGCTTGTCCGACCAGGAATGTTAGTAATGAGAATATAGGTTTGTAATCTGCCGGGATTCATCGGAAAAGTGAATGGGATGACTCCCGCCTGGATTTTTAAAGAGGCAAATAGATTTCACGGTAGCTCCTTTTCCGTTTCTTATGTCTATAATGAATTGATGACTTAAAAGTAACACGATACGTCATTCCGATGAAAACCGGAATCCAAGGGTTCTTGAACAACAAATCATAAACCAATCCCTTATTCCGGACTCCACCCCATTAAGTAACTTCCACAAATCCGCAAATCCTTGTCATTGGTGTCAAGTATTATTTTCCTGTCCCATTATACATTCTACAGTGCACGTAAATTCATGAAAAAAAAGCAAATATGTCAATATTTTTTTTGTGAGATGTGCTATAGTGTTTTTAACGTGAATTTATCATGTAAAAAAATCAAAACTCAATAACCTGAATATTCAATTCAGGCAGAGAAAATTAAGGAGGTAAGAAATGAAAACAGTCGTGTATTCCGGGAAAATTTTATTACTTACAATACTATTATTCGGATTAATTGCGCCTTTGAATCTTGATCTGGCGCAGGCCAAAGGAAAACAGTCCACAAACTACAGGCGTGTAATAACGAACCTTGAGAGTTTACTTAATGCAACGCCGGATTTTAAAAACGTGATTGAGGAGGTTTTAAGGTCACAAGACGGCAAATCATATTACTGGGACAAAAAGGACATTACCTATTTCGTTAATTTCTTCAAAGAGTGGCTTGTTTACAACCCTCCTCCCTGGGATGGTCCTAAATACATCCAGCCTTTTGATGAATTGGCAAACTCTGAGGGAGGTGCAATTCTTTTTAACAACAACATCTTCAGTTCCTGGTTTATTGATTTTCTCGATGCCAGAGGAGAGTATTTGAGTACTGAGAAGTCATTAGAGGGTGGGATTTTAGAGGATTGGAACAGTTTCCCTGCCGTTCAAATGGACACTTTTAAACCGCCTTACGGACAAAAAAAATACCGTTCTTTTATCGACATCTTTTTACGTGTCCCAAAGAAACCATATACCTTTGCAGATGGAGATGATGTAATGGTTTCTCCGGCCAGCGGCAAGATACACCAAATTTATACAAAAGACCTGAACAGCAATTTTAAAGTAAAGCGAGACGTTATAAATATCCGTCAGGCGTTAAACAATAGCCCGATTGCAAATAAGTTCATCGGCGGTAAGATTGTGGATATTCTTTTGTGGTTTACTGACTACCATTACTTTCACGCTCCCATTGGCGGCGAAATTGTCGAAATCGGAGAATACGCCGGCTCATACAACTACAATTTTCAGGATGTCAATTGGTACAAGGAGCTTGCAAAGCACAAACGGACTTGTTATATCATTAAATCTGAAAAATTTGGCTATGTCACCATGATACCTGTGGGTTTCTGGGGTGTAGGTTCCATAATAACCAAGGTAAAAGCAGGCGATATAATTAAGAAAGGCGATCTTCTGGGGCGCTTCGGCTACGGCGGTTCTTCAATTCTCCTGATTTTTGAACCCAATAAAATTGAATTCACCATAGATGGCATAGCAACCGATTGGGAGCTGGTAAAACCCGGCACAAGAATCGGCATAGCACCGAATAATTAATCGTTTTATCTTGATGTTAAGGAATTTCAAAATAATAACGAACCCTAGGACAGGCGGGACGCCTGTCCTAGGTGCAGAAATTTTTCTATGTTAGTAGCCGCAGGCTTTAGCCTGCGCGAACCGTTGGTCAGCCAAACCCGGTCGCAGGCTGAAGCCTGAGGCTACATTTGAAGACATCCGCCGAAGACGTTAACTTGACCTTTTCAACATAATGAAAGCGTTTCTTTTCAGCAGAAACCCAAAGTCCCTTTCTTCTTTTCACTCTTTAACTAAAAACAGCATTCAGCTGTCAGTCCTCTGTTTTCAACGTTTTGCATAATACCGGCATATCACTTTTAGGTGAGTGCTCTTTTTAACGTAACACTTTGATTTTTCTTAGCTGACTGCTGATAGCTGACCACTTTTTTTAGTTTAAGTGAATTCTATTGGATGAAGAATAGAATTTGCATGTGCTATTTCCTTGAAATTTCTAACTTATACTTTGAAGTTTCAAGGAAATGATTGTATAATAAAAGATGTCACATATAATTGAAAGAAAGATCGATATATCGAGGGTCAGAGAGCTTGTCAGGATATTTCCGGTGACTGCTATTCTTGGGCCCAGACAGTGCGGTAAGACCTTTTTGGCCGGTGTGTTGGGGTACGATCATTATTTTGATCTTGAAAACCCCAGGGATTTAGCGAGACTGGATCAGCCGCAATTAGCCCTTGAGGGGCTTGACGGGGTGGTTGTGATCGATGAGATTCAACGTAAACCCGATTTATTTCCATTAATCAGGTATCTGGTCGATAAGAGCGAGAAATTGAATTTTCTTATTCTGGGCAGTGCTTCGAGAGATTTAATCAGGCAGTCCTCAGAATCGCTTGCCGGGAGGATCGGTTATTATTCATTAGGCGGATTCAGACCGGCCGATATAGGCAAAGAGAATGTGAGGAAATTGTGGGTTCGCGGAGGTCTTCCCAGGGCGTATCTGGCAGGTAACGACAGGGAGAGTTTTCTCTGGATTGAAAACTATATCAGTACATTCCTTGAGAGAGATATACCGCAGTTGGGAATATCCATTCCTGCAAGTAGTCTGAGGAAATTCTGGACGATGCTTAGCCATTATCACGGTCAGGTTCTCAATTACTCTGAACTTGGCCGCTCCTTCGGCATATCCGATGTAACCGTTAGGAGATATATCGATATTCTGGAAGGAACTTTCATGGTGACTTTGCTTCAGCCGTGGTACGTAAATATCGGAAAACGCCTGGTCAAGAGACCGAAGCTCTATATAAGGGATAGTGGAATATTTCATTCGCTTATGTCTGTCAATAATTAGGAGCAGCTTAGCTTCCATAACAAGCTTGGGGCGTCATGGGAAGCTTTCGCCCTTGAATGTGTTTTGCAAAGCTTGGAGATAAGAAGACAGGATGCATACTTTTACAGCACCCATACAGGGGGTGAGCTCGATCTGTTTTGGAGGAGCAGGGGAGAAAATTGGGGAGTGGAATTTAAGTACAGCGACGCTCCGGGAATGACTAAGTCGATGAATGTGGTAATTGAAGATCTCAAACTTTCGCATCTATGGGTAGTGTATCCGGGAAAAGATAATTACCGATTATCGGACCGGATAAGTGTCAAATCTATTATGGATATAGGAGATAAGTGGGAATAGCTGCTTACATAGTATTACAGGTCGAACGTAATTATTCAGCGAAGAGCATTAATCGACATATCTGCTTGGGTGGCATGGACAAACTTGTTTGTCCATGTAACGGTCTCTGTATATCGAAAGCAAAACGAACAGGTCTAAATAAAATATACTCACCTGCCAGGTGATGTTTATTCTTAGCATAATGCAAAGTATTTCCTTAGCTGAAGGCTGACAGCTGATAGCTGACTGCCGTTTTAAGTTAATTGCGAGCAGTCTCGATTTTTTGTATGTATCCGCACTTTGGGCATTTTATCTCAATTCTCTTAATTGTCCCCTTCATGAGAAGGCGGTTGCATTTCTTACACCTGATTTCTTTCATTTGATCCATTTGTAATTATAATAGTATGTTTTCATGTTTTAGCAGCTTAACTTCACATAAAAAAACCAGATTCATCTTCTATCTATCCCCCTAAGAGGTGTTTTCATGGCGAATTATCCTAAACACAGCAGTCAGCTATCAGCGGTCAGCCTTCAGTTAAGGAAAGAATTAATGTTATGCCAATAAAAAGCTTCACCTTATGGGTGAATCTGTTTTGAAACATAAAATGTTGCAATGAAAGAGCTGACAGCTAAATGCTGTTTTTAAGGATTATAAACCCGCCTCACATTGGGGGATTCGAAATCCTCTTGTTTTTAACTTTTTGTCCTCGCAGGACTATGTTTAATGTAATCAGCAGTACTCTGATTAGTCATTGTAATACAGCATAAGTTAATTTACATGGTTTTATACTCCTATTCCCAAAAATCTTCCGCCCTGATAGATGACAAACGCTGTTACCCAGGCAAGAGTCAGTCCGTAAGCCGTTGCCATACCAAACCATTTCCATGAACCGAACTCATGTTTAAAGGCAATACCGGTTACGATACAGGGCATGTATAGAAGGACAAACACCATAAAGGCATAGGCGCTCAATGGAGTAAATGTATCTCTTATAAAAGGCTTTATACCTTCCGATTGTCGATTTTCATCGGCGGATAAACTTGCTATTCCGAATATAGATACAACATTCTTAAAAGCCTCTCCCGTTGCCTGTAAAAAGGACAAGCCGATTTCACGAATTTCCTCCGTAAAAGAAGGAACCCCTTTCTTTTGCTTATGCGCCTGAGCAGCATATATCTCGCTCATTGTTCCTACAACGATCTCCTTGGAAATGACTCCTGTAATTAAAGATGACGAGGCCTGCCATGTTCCGAAACCCAGAGGAGTAAAGATCGGAGAAATCGCCTGCCCGGCCTTTCCTAAAAAAGAATCCTTTCTGTTTTCAACATCCAATGGCAGATTCAAAAGAAACCATACCACTATGGAGGCGGCCAGTATAAATGTTCCTGCTTTGACTATGAAGTGCTTTACCTTTTCCCATGTGTGTATCAGAAGACTTTTAATTGTCGGTATTCTGTAAGGGGGCAACTCGAGGATAAACATAGGTGTCTCCCCTTTAAAAAGGATTCTTCTGAATACAATACCTGTCAGCAAGGCAAGACCGACACCGAGCAGATAAATAGACCACATGACGGTACCTGCATTTTCGGTAAAAAAAACACTTGTAAACAAAACATATACAGGGAGCCTGGCGCTACAGGACATCATGGGTACAAGAAGGGAAGTGAGTATCCTCTCTTTCGGTTCTTCCAGTGTCCTTGTAGCATAAACAGCAGGTACATTACAGCCAAATCCCAAAAGCATGGGAATAAAAGAATTGCCGTGCAATCCCATGCTGTGCATAGATCTGTCCATTACAAAGGCGACTCTGGCCATATATCCGCTGCCTTCCAAAAGAGTGATAAAAAACATCATCGTAGAGAGTACAGGAACGAATATGAGAACAAATCCAGCGCCTCCTATAATCCCCTCTGTTACAAGGCTTATAAGCAGGTTGGACGCTCCGAATCCGGACACAATCGCTGCGGCCCATCTGTTTATCGGTCCGGAGGTAACGCTGTCTATCCAGTCGACAAAGGGCGAGGAAAGATCGAAAGTAAACTTAAACATGAGCCACATGGCAAACAGGAATACAGGAAGTCCCAATGCTCTGTTTAAAACAATATTATCAATTGCATAGGTTATGTTGGTTGTACTACGTTTCGGTTTGTCCAGAACTTCAAGAACCAGTCCGGCTGCTTTGCCGTATCTGGCGTCCGATGTCGTGCTTTCTATGTCTTCCCCGTGAGCTCTCCTCAGATGTTTAACTGCCGCACCTGAGAGAATATCATTTATATCGATATTTGTCTCACTCAACACATGAGTGTCTTCTTCCAATAGTTTCAAAGCAAGCCATCGGAGAGGATAATTACTTGTAAGTTCAGTGTACTGTTTATTTAATTTCTCTTCAACTTCTGTAACGGCCTCTTCTATATCTTCATCGTGAACCAGATCCCTGGGTAGGGGACTGTTTTTTGCGTTGGCAGTGTCCAGAACAGATTTTATGAGGATATCGAGTCCTATGTTTTTTGTAGATACCGTTGGTATCGCTTTGACTCCCAAAAGGTTCTCTATTGTCTTGATATCGATCTTGTCGCCCCTTTTCTCAGCCTCATCAAAGATGTTAAGGGCCAGAATAACCGGTATGCCAAGTTCGAGGAGTTGTATGGTTAAATAGAAATTTCTCTCCAGATTTGTCGCATCAATTACATTAACGATCACATCCGGTTTTTCATTGACCAAATAATTTCTGGCAATGATCTGTTCCTGTGTATAGGGGCTTAAACTATACGCACCGGGCAGGTCTACCAGCCTGATTACACTGTCATCATATTCCAGTTCCGCTTCCATTTTATCGACTGTAACACCGGACCAGTTACCTACTTTCAGTCTTGTACCTGCTATGGCGTTTATTAAAGTGGATTTTCCGGAATTCGGATTTCCTACGATTGCCGCTACGATCGTTCTTTTTCCTTCACGATTGATATCGCTTTCCAGGAGAATCTCTTCAGCTTCATTTTTTCGAATAGACAGAGTGCAACCCTTTATATCGATCACTATGGGATCTCCAAAGGGGGCCACTCTTTTTACACAAACATCTTCACCCTCCAAAAGGCCCATATCCATCAGCCTTCTCTTCATGGAGCCATTTACTTTAATACTTTTAATTCTACCGCTGTCGCCGGGTTTCAGTGTTGCTAATGTCATTTGTTTTCGCAATCTCTTAGTTAAAAAGTAAAATCAATTTTAAAACAGATCACGAAGTTAAAGAGATATTTCCACGTACTCTTTGTATACTTTGTGATAATAAAAAATCGTAACTACTTAGGTGTTTAGGCTAAAGACTGAAGTGAATAATGAATATTTTCGGCTCCCCGGCCAATTATTAAGGTATAATATTTTGCCAATACTTTTGTTCTTACCTAATAGTCTTCAGCCTTCAGTCTATCTACCTGAGTAGTTACAAAAAATCTTATGAGAGTTTTCCGTACTACTTAATGTATAGTGGAGCTATAAAGCTTATCTTCAGGGTTCATAAGTTCCTATTGTTGAGAATTGTCAATATAAAATAATCTATTTAGTTAACGTCGGTGTATTGTCTCTATGTTTCAAGAAGAATTTCCTGAGCTTCCTTTCTTCGAATCGCCAGGTTGTATCCTTTTATATCGAGCTCTATGGGATCTCCCATTGGCGCTACTCTTTTTACATGTACATTCTGACCAATAAGAAGACCCATATCCATTAATCTTCTTTTCATGCAACCCTTTACATTGATTTTTTTTATCTTTCCTTTGCCGCCTGGTTTCAGTGTCGCCAATGTCATTATTGATTTGCCTCCTTATCAAATGATGTTGTATAGACAACGTAATCGAGTTAACTCCCTCGGCGTACTTTAAAAATGTAGCCGCAGGCTTCAGCCTGCGCCGGGGTTCGGTTGACCAACGGTTCGCACAAACAAAAAGCTGCGGCTACATTTTTTGCTTATACCCCGAAAAGCTGCATAAAAAAATTCTATGCTTTAAATTAAATTGGTTAAGCAGCAACTTTTTTACTCCCTCTCCCCCTTTGAAGGGGGAGAGGAGAGCTGAAAGGAATTTCTTTGAAATTCCTAAACCTTTTATGAATAGCGATGTTTCGCTTTTACTCAATATTGGCTTCTGTCAACGAAAGTTTATAAACTATGAATCAAGGGGAATCGGGCTTTGTTTCGCAGGGATCTTTTGTTTCCGTTTCACAGGAACATTTGCTCGAACAGCAGCCGCTTTTCCCTCTGAACTGTCGATAAAGCTTTTGACCGACATAGGCAAAGGCCAATACTACAATGAGTAGAACAATAATTGTTTCCATATAATTAACCTGCTAAAACCCCATAGCAGAGCCGATTTGATAAACTAATGTGGCAACTGTGAAAGCCAAAACCGTGTTGAAAATCATGGAAAAAGCAGCCCATTTCCAGGAACCCGCTTCTCTGCCAATGGCTACTACCGTTACAAAGCAGGGAGCATAAAAAATAGTAAAAAGAATCAGACTGAGGGCAACCATGGGATTCCAGGCCGGATCCTTCTGCAGGGTTTCACTCAGAGAGCCTGTCTCTTCGGGATCGACTTCACCTAGTGAATAGGCCGTTCCCAGTGTGGAGACAACAACCTCTTTGGCCGCAAATCCGCCTACCAGGGCAATATTGGTTCTCCAATCGAATCCGGCAGCCTGAGAAATCGGCTCCATTGCCGTTCCGATAGAACCGGCAATCGAATTTCTTAATGCCTTTTCAGCTTCCAGCATATCGACCGTTTCCAACTGTTCCTTTATTGCCGCCGCCGCTTCGGAGAATTCGGCTTCTTCATCTTCGGCGGCTGCTTCTATTTCACCGAGCAATTCGGCGGAAGCGGCCTTTTGGATCGTCTCTCTCTGGTTTTCAAAAAAGGCAACTTCATTTTCGGTAAGACCGGGAAAGGTCATCATCGCCCAAAGAATAATCGATATTCCCAGAATAATGGTGCCAGCTTTTTTAATATACTGCCACGTTCTCTCCCAGGTGTGGATCAAAAGACCTTTGATTGTAGGCAGTCTGTAAGGGGGAAGTTCCATGACAAAGGGAGTGGGAGGGCCGGAGATAACGGTCATCCTTAATATTTTTGCAACGATCAGAGCACCGCTCCAGGCGATTACAGTAATAATAAGCATCATGGTCGCTTCATCTTTGGCAAAAAAAGCCCCTACCAAAAGCGCCATCACCGGCATCTTGGCGCCGCAATTCATAAAGGGAACAGTAAGCAACGTCGCCAGCTTTTCTTTTTTGGATTTCAAAGTTCTCGACGCCATGACTCCCGGAACGGCGCATCCCCCTGCAATACCACCGGACACAATAAAAGCCATAACGGAATTTCCGTGTAATCCGAAAACAGCAAATACTTTATCCAGCATAAAGGCGACGCGGGCCAGATACCCGCTGTCTTCCAATATGGAAATACCAAAAAACATAAACATGATTAAAGGAACAAATCCCAAGACTCCTCCCACACCGTCAATAATACCGGAAATCACCAGGGATTTAAGCATTCCTTCAGACATATTGTTGGAGGCGGCTTCGTTTAACAGGCCAAAAAATCCCTCTACCCAGCCTACAGGCGTTTCACTGTAAGTAAAAACAAACTGGTAGAGGCCGTATACAATGGCCGCCATAATCAAAGGGCCGAAGAATCGGTTAGTAAGCACCTTGTCAATCTTGTCGGACAGTTCCAGCTTATTAATATCACCCTGTCGTTTGATAACACCCTGCTTCAGAATCGATGCGATGTAACCATATCGATAGTCTGAGATAAGGGCTTCCGGGTAAGTGTTAAGAGTTTTTTGCAGATGAGTTGACGTGTTTTTAACAATTTTTTTCAATTTGTTCGAAACTGTGGGATTTACGGCATCTCCTTTAGAGATAATTAATTCGTCATTCTCAAGATACTTAATGCCTAACCAACGGGCAGGGTATTGGTTGGAAAGAAAGTTGTTCTCCTCAATGATGGTAACCATCTCCGACAGCGCGCTGTCCAGATCGTCACCGTAGGATATCTCGAATTCCGTTCTTTTTTCCGTTGTCCTGCTGAGCTTGATGGCTTCATCCATAAGTTCGTTCTTACCATGGCCGGTTCTGGCAATGGTGGGAATAACAGGGATACCCATCAATTGAGAAAGTTTATCTGCATCAATGGTAATGCCTCTTTTCTCGGCTGCATCGATCATATTCAGAGCGACGCAAACAGGAACACCCAGCTCAAGCAATTGGACTGTCAGATAGAGGTTACGCTCCAAATTGGACGAATCCACAATATTAATTACGGTCCTCACATTGGATTCCGTTATAAAGTTTCTGGCTACCACCTCATCCTGGGAATAGGCTGTGAGAGAATAGGTTCCCGGGAGGTCTACAATATGAACTTCAGTACCGTTTCGCCTGGTATAACCTTCCTTTTTTTCGACAGTTACACCCGGGTAATTCCCGACATGTTGGCGGGCGCCTGTCAGTTCATTAAACAACGTTGTTTTACCGCAGTTGGGGTTACCGCCCAATGCAACGGAAACACGTTCTAATTGTTTCTCCATTGTTAATTGACCTCCACATCTATATAGTCTGCTTCCCTGTTTCTTAAGCTCAATGTAAATCCCCTGACTCTTACGGCTACGGGATCATACAGGGGAGCCCTTCCCTGTACGGTAAATTCGGTTCCGGGAATTAAACCCATATCCCGGATTCGTCTGCCAAGTTCACCCTCTACTTTTATCGATGAAATCTTACCGGATTGATTGTCTTTCATCTCTCTCATGTTGATGACTGCCAATTTGTTTTCCTCCTCTTTATTTTATTACAAATTAAGCTGCCTCTGGCAGCGACATTTCTTTTACTCCCTCTCCCCCTTTGAAGGGGGAGAGGTGACTTGAAGGGAATTTCTTTGAAATTCCTATTCATTGAATTACTCTGTCATACAACTTTGTCATTTCACAGATTTAAAATGTATATTGTCCTCTGAGACCGAAGATCCAGACCTCGTCGAAGTCATCGTCTCCCGCCGCGTTTTCGATAAGCTGAATATCGGGTGATATGCTTACATGGTCGTTCACAAATATACTGTAAAAGGCCTCGTAGTGTACTTCATCTTCCTCATCGATACCAACCGCTTCAAGAATGTCCTCATAGTCGTCGGAAAGAAGAGCCATTCCCACGGCTATGCCGAAAACATCGTTGTCCCTCTTCCAGTAGGAACCGCCAATGCCGAATCCGGCGCTCCAGACCACATCAAAAGCATAGACATCGTCATCCTGATAGGATGCTCTGGCAAAAAAAGTGATGTTCTCCGTTATCTGCTGATCGATGCTCGTACCGACACCCCAGCCTTCATCTTCTTCCATCATATCGGCCAGCTTGTTCACATCGGCGCTGACAAGGGAAACCACGGCGTCGTCAAGACCCATTTCATCACGAAGTGCATCTTCCGTTATATCACCGGCTGCAAAACTGTTAACCGTGTCAATATCCAAACCGGAATCGCCGAGATAGCCGTTGGACCAGTTATCGGTGGCCTGATTGGTCCAGCCATAGACTCTGTAGTTACCCTGACGATTAAAAATCTTGGGCTTTAAACCGATCTCTCCAATGACAAAGGGATCCTCGAATATATCTTCCCAGTCAGAATCCCCCACCTGCCAGGCAAGGCTCGCATCGATCAGCTCGTGGGGGCTCACCGTAACTCTGACGCCAAGGCTGTTGTCGGGCCAGTCCACGGCAACGGTGTTCACAAAACCCGTGGCCAGAAACTGAGTGGTCTCGTCATTGGCCACTTCGTTCAGATCGAAATAGTTGGTCAAATCCACCTTACCGATCGTGAAAAACACTTTATCGTTTATGAATTTGTGCTCGTACCACGCTTCCGTTACTTCCATATTGCTTCCGTTGTCCCCGGAATCGTCATTGACACCCCAAAAATTCCCGATCTCGTCGTCCTGCAGCCCGTCTCCCGTGCCTGCTTCGATAAGTAAGAAAGCCTGACCGTTTTCACCCATTGGAGCCGAAACTTCAAGGTCAGCCGAGTAACTGCCGTCGATCACATCCTCTCCGGTC
>JAREWP010000014.1 GCA_029001845.1 Candidatus Magnetocorallium paracelense
GTACTTAATGGTTGTTTATAATCAAATAACAGCAGGATAAATTATATCATGAACAAGGGAGACGCCTTTTCTAAAATATATTGTGCAGTTGTTATTGCAAGATGGGAAAAAGTTTGCTTATTTTTATGCGACATTCTGTTTATCAGATATTATAAGGCTTTTTAAGTTAACAATCCAGTATAAATAACCAATACAGATAGTACCAAGTGCCTTTATGATACTATTTCTCATGAATTTTTTTGTCCTGTACTTAGATGTCTGATAGAACTGAGTGGCACAAATTATTGGGATTGGTTTTAAGTCCTTTATTTGAACAATTAGGCTATGAAACAAGGCTTGAAGTAGATCTTTCGTTAAAAAGCCACTTCATCGATATCGTTGTTATCAGGAGAGTTGAGGTAAAGGATTTCAATCAGGTTATAGACAGGGTATACTGGGAGGCATTTGACGATTTAAATGAACATAATCTGATATCCTTTAAGTCCTACTCGGAGTCATTCGGATCATTCGAAGCAGAGGAACTATTAGGGCACCTGATCAACTATTGCAAACAATATGATGTATCCCGTAAGGATGTAAATCTATATGCCATAGTACACCATTATCCTGAACAGTTTCTTAAGCCATTTATCAAAACGGGTTTTTATAAGAAGATCAAGGGCGAAGAGATAACAGACCTTGATCTTGAGGGCTTTAAGAGGATAAGGTTTATAAAGACAAGGACAACGAATAATCCTGTATTGGGACTGTTTTCAGGAGATCCGGTTAGGATAAAAAAGAGCTATGAATTCTTGAAGGCAGAGGGAAATCTGATTTCCGAGGTCAGTAGTTATCTTAAAAAGATAGGCAAATATATAGGAGAGGTGATAGAGATGTATACAAAAGAAGACTTTTTTAAGGAATTTCCTCCTGATGAGAGTCCGTTCGTATTTCCCTGGGAGGAGGAATACCACAATAAAGAAATAGAAGCAATTAAGCAAAGGGTTGAACAGGAGAAGCAAAGGGCTGAGCAGGAGAAGCATAGGGCTGAGCAGGAGAAGCAAAGGGCTGAACAAGAGAGGCAAAGTATCGAACAAGAGAGGCAAAGTATCGAACAAGAGAGGCAAAGGGCTGAACGAATCGAGCAGGAGAAGCGGAAGGCAGAGGAATTATTAAATGAATACAGGCGTCGATATGGAGAGCTATAGAATTTTAGATTTGAAGTTGTAGATTTTAGATTTAATTTTAAACGTTTAAAACACTCCTCTGTCCAATGTCCTGTACTGAATCGCCTCGGATATGTGGGTAGCCTGAATTGCCTCATTCCCTTCAAGATCGGCTATGGTGCGGGAAACTTTGAGGATTCGTGAATAAGCGCGAGCCGAAAGACCCAGTTTCTGCATGGATTCATCTATGATTGACCTGGCCTCAGGGGCGAGTTTGCAGTATTTCCTCATATGACGAGTCTTCATCTGACCGTTTGAGTAGATTTTGTCCTTTTTGAATCGTTTCAATTGGATATTTCTCGCTTCTAACACCCTGGCTCTGATTACATCAGAGGGTTCACCTTCATAGTCTGATGAGAGTTCCTTATAGGGAACAGCGGGGACATCTACGTGTATGTCTATTCTGTCAAAAAGAGGGCCTGAAACGCGGTTTCTGTATTTCTGCACCTGAGAGGGGGTGCACACGCATTGGTGGCGGCTGTCTCCCAAATAACCGCAGGGGCAGGGATTCATCGCAGAAATGAGCATGAATGAGGCAGGATAAGTAATGGAGGCCACTGCTCTCGATACAGTTACCTCGCCGTTTTCAAGTGGCTGCCTTAGTACTTCAAGTACATTTCTCTTAAATTCAGGCAGTTCATCGAGGAAGAGTACTCCGTTATGCGCGACCGAAACCTCACCGGGTTTTGGAATCTGACCGCCTCCAATTAACGCGACATCGGAAATCGTGTGGTGTGGAGACCTGAACTGACGCTTAGAAATGATTGCCATATTATTTTTCAGCATCCCTGCGATGCTGTGTATCTTGGTGGTTTCAATAGCCTCATCAAATGTCATGTCCGGCATTATGGTAGGTATTCTCTTTGCCAACATAGTCTTACCCGATCCGGGTGGCCCTATCATAAGAACATTGTGGCCGCCTGCTGCAGATACCTCCAGTGCTCTTTTCGCATGCTCCTGTCCTTTGACCTCTTTAAAATCTTCATCATATACCGAATTCGCCCTCATTGCATTATCTATGTCTATGATTAACGGCAGTTTTGGAGTTGAATCGTTGAAAAAATCCACAACCTCGATAAGGTTTTTCATTCCATATACGGCTACGCCTTCTACAACAGATGCTTCAGAGGCGTTATTATCAGGGAGGATTATGCCCGAGAGCTTAAGCTCTCGGGTTTTAATGGCCATTGAGAGGCTGCCTTTAATTGGTTTGATGGCGCCGTCAAGAGAGAGTTCTCCTGCAATTAAGTAGTCAGTCAGTGCGTTTTTTGGGATCACTCCTTCTGAGGCAAGCAATCCTACGCTTAAAGGAAGATCGAATGAGGCGCCTTCTTTTTTGATGTCCGCGGGAGCGAGGTTAACGATAATTCTCTTTAAAGGGAAATTGTATCCTATATTCTTAAGTGCAGCTCTAACTCTGTCCTTACTCTCTCTGACCGCCACATCGGGAAGGCCTACGATAGCAAAGTAAGGCATCCCCTTAGCAACAATGTCTACTTCCACTTCTACTATATGGGCGTCTATCCCAAGAACGGTCGCACTTAATACTTTCGATAACATAATAAGTACCGGCTCTGTAAAGAGCGGTTAGAACAAATCACGGTAGTAAAAGTGCATTACTCCCCTTTAAGCAGTTTGTACTCTATGCTGTCTACAAGAGCCTGCCATGAGGCGTCTATTATGTTTTCGCTTACACCAACAGTACCCCAGGACGAGCTGTCATCTCCTGATTCTACCAAGACTCTCACTTTTGTAGCCGTGCCCACACCACTTGTAAGAACCCTGACTTTATAATCATAAAGTTCAACCTCTTTGAGCACTGGATAGTATTTATCAAGAGCCTTTCTAAGGGCGTTGTCAATAGCATTTACAGGACCGTTGCCGGTGGAAGCTGTATGCTCCACATTGCCGTCAGGGAGTCTGACCATTACCGTTGCCTCTGTAATCGGCTCTTTATCTTCTCTTCTCTTTTCTACGATCACTCGGAAACCAATGAAATCAAATACTTCTTTATAGAGACCGAGTTCCTTTTTCATTAAAAGTTCAAAAGATGCATCGGCAGCTTCAAACTGGAAACCGTTTTTTTCGAGATTTTTTAGTCTTTTAAGGATTTCACCTGCTCTGGCCTTTCTCTCTTCATTGTGAAGGTCCAAACCAAACTCCTCGGCTTTCCTTGTTATATTGCTCTTTCCGGCAAGATCGGATACAAGTATCCTCTGAGAATTCCCTACCAGTTCCGGATTGATATGCTCATAAGTCTCGGATCTCTTTCTTATTGCGTCGACATGTATGCCCCCTTTGTGCGCAAAAGCACTATCTCCGACAAAGGGTTGTCTCTTAAAATGTCTTAAATTGGATATCTCGTCTACATATCTGGAAATCTCTCGTATAAGTTTGAGGTCTCCGGGGGCCATACAATCATAACCTGATTTTAACTGAAGATTAGGGATTATGGAGCAGAGATTTGCATTACCGCATCTTTCGCCAAGCCCGTTTATCGTTCCCTGTACATGAACCGCTCCCGAATGTACAGCTATTATTGTGTTAGCTACTGCGCACTCGGAGTCGTTGTGGGTGTGTATACCTATCGGTGCGGTTGTATTATTTATAACATCTTCGGTTATTTTCCTCACCTCGTCCGGCATTGAACCGCCATTTGTGTCACACAAAACAAGACAGTCAGCCCCTGCTTCTTCAGCTGCCTTGATACTTTGCATTGCATATTCGCTGTTGTGTTTGTATCCGTCAAAAAAGTGTTCACCGTCAAAAAATACCTTGTCAGTATGTCTCTTTAAATAATAAACTGAATTTCCGATAATATCCAGATTCTCTTCCAGGGATATTTTAAGAGCTTCTTTTACATGAAAGTCCCAGGTCTTTCCGAATATTGTTATAACACCTGTCTCAGCCTTTAACAGATGCTTTATGTTGGGATCGTCCTCAACTTTCAGCTTAGCTTTATGAGTACTGCCAAAAGCGGTAAGGACGGCCTTACTGAGTCTGAGACTCTTTGCTTTGTCGAAAAAGTCTGCGTCTCTGGGATTGGACCCCGGCCAACCGCCTTCGATATAATTAACGCCGAAGTCGTCAAGTTTTTCTGTGATTCTGATTTTATCTTCTACTGAAAACCAGACGTCTTCAGCCTGCGACCCGTCTCTTAAAGTCGTATCGTAAATATCTATTTTTTTCATATCTCTTTATACATCCTGTGTTTATGTTTAGTTTTTTAACCGAATACAGCTCTCATGGTTCGGAGGTTAGTACTTTGGAATTATTCCGTGAAGACCGGGATTCTGTATCAAACCTCCGTCGATATACCTGCATAACAACAAAAATTATAGTAATGTTATTAGGCGCAATGAGTCATTAAGCATTAAATTAACATATTACATAGTAATATCTCAATAAGCCGACAATAAAGATTCAAAATAATCTTTTGACAACTTCTTAGTCGATCATATAAAATATCAGACTTAATTTTCTATATTCTTTAATGGGGCGTCGACAAACGGCAAGTCAGGAGACTTTGGATCTCCCATTTGGAGGTTCGAATCCTCCCGCCCCAGCCATAAAATGCCTCACAGAGGAGAGATTGTATGTCTAAAAATAT
Source organism: Candidatus Magnetocorallium paracelense (assembly GCA_029001845.1). Taxonomy (GTDB): domain Bacteria; phylum Nitrospirota; class Thermodesulfovibrionia; order Thermodesulfovibrionales; family Magnetobacteriaceae; genus Magnetocorallium; species Magnetocorallium paracelense. Next base: position 4,816 of record JAREWP010000014.1, read on the forward strand.
TCAAATTTTGACCGGCAATTCCAACAGGAAACTCTCTGAAGAGGTTGCCGATTACCTTGAAATTCCGATTGCAGATGCTTCTGTGCAAACTTTTAGCGACGGTGAGATATCGGTAAGAATCAGCGACAATGTGCGGGGAGACGATACATTCGTTATTCAGTCCACATGTAATCCTGTTAATAACAACATAATGGAGTTGTTATTAATGATTGACGCCTTAAAACGAGCGTCCGCCGGCAGGATTACGGCCGTGATCCCTTATTACGGCTATGCCAGGCAGGACAGGAAAGTGCAACCCAGAGTGCCTATCTCTTCCAAGCTTGTTGCCGATCTTATCCAGACGGCAGGCGCGGACAGGGTTTTAACCATAGATCTTCATGCAGGGCAGATTCAGGGTTTTTTTAATATACCGGTTGATCATATTTATGCAAAACCTGTTCTTCTGGATTATATCAAGAACAATTATCCCATTAAGAATCTCGTTGTAGTATCTCCCGACACCGGCGGAGTAGAAAGAGCCAGAGCTTTTGCAAAAAAGCTGACTACTCCTATTGCAATCATCGATAAAAGAAGGGAGGAAGCAAATGTGTGCGAGGTTATGCATGTCATAGGCGATGTAAAAGGTAAGGATATATTGATGCTTGACGATATGATAGATACTGCCGGCACAGTTGTACAGGGCTCCGATCTTTTAAAAAAATCGGGAGCCAGGAATGTTTACGTCGCCTGTACTCACGGCGTTCTCTCAGGTCCGGCAATAGAAAGGATAAACAATTCTTCAATTACGGAAGTGCTTGTAACAAACACCATACCGGTTGAGGAAAAAGTTGCTTCCTGTGACAAAATTACCGCTTTAAGTGTAGATTTTTTAATAGGGGAAGCAATAGAACGTATCAACAAAGAGACGTCTATAAGTTCTCTCTTTGTTTAAATTGCAGGAATTTTTGTAACCGCTAAGGATTTATCCCGGAAGATTATAGACTTTATATAAAACATCCTTTCAATAGAGCATTACGACAAAAGCGTAGCCTATGAACCTAATCCGGTAGTTTTTTACTTCAGCCTTCAGTCTTCGACCTAAATACCTAAGCAGTTATGAATTATAAATTATTCAGGAGGACAGATGGAAAGATTTGTTTTGAATACGGACATCAGAAACACTTACGGCAAGGGACATGCCCGTTCATTGAGAAGGCAGGACATTATTCCCTGTGTGGTTTACAGAAAAGGGGAGACACAGTTGATACAGATTAATAAAAAGGAACTCATAAAATTCATTAACTCCACTTTTAATGCGCAACTTCTTGCAAACCTCTCTTTTCCCGATGGTAAAAGCAAGTTGGCTTTACTTAAGCAATATCAGGTTGATCCTGTAAAAGGTGATTTATTACATACGGATTTTTATGAAGTTTCTCTTGAGGAGAAGGTTAAAGTATCGGTAATTGTAAATTTAATCGGTATACCCGTAGGAGTGAAGAGAGACGGCGGAAATCTGCGTAAAGGGCTGAGAGAAATAGAGATAGAGTGTCTTCCCGACAACATACCTTCTCATATAGATTTTGACATAACATCGCTTGAAGCAGGTCAGTCAATCCACGTTCGAGATCTTAAGCTGGATGAGAGTATCAAAATAATTACCGACATTGACAGCGTGCTGGCCGGCATATCGATTCCTTCCAGAAGTGCAGAGGAAACGACTGAGGAGTCAGAAGAGGAGCAGACTGAGCCGGAAGTGGCAAAAAAGGGTAAGTCAGAGGAGTAGAATTTTTTGTGGTTAATTGTCGGGCTGGGAAATCCGGGCAGAAGATATATAAAAACCAGACACAATATCGGTTTTCTGGTTATAGACAAACTCGCTGACAGATTTTCCGTTAATTTAAAAGAAAGTGAACTTTTCGAAATCGGCGAAGGGGATATAGCAGGTGAAAGGGTCATACTGTTAAAACCATTGACTTATATGAATAAAAGCGGAATTGCCGTATCAGCCGTTTCAAGACGTAATGGAGTCATGTCGGAAAATATCGTTGTGATTCACGACGATCTCGATCTTGAGACAGGCAGAATCAGAATCAGGAAAAAAGGTTCCGCAGGAGGGCATAATGGCGTTAAATCCGTTATTCAATCTACAGGCACGATCGAATTCATCAGAGTGAAAATTGGTATTGACAGAGATATGACGATGAGAACTGAAGATTATGTTTTGAAAAAATTCAGTTCCGAAGAGGTTCCGTTAATAAGGGAGGCTGTTTCGCTTGCCTCGCTGGCCGTTCCTGAGATTATTGCAAAAGGTGTTGAAACGGCAATGAATAGTTTTAATTAAGGGGGGATATTGGAAAAAAGAGTTACATACTTTGATAAACCCGGTAAAGAGAATACAATATATTGCCTGGATATCGTTAAGGAAACGGTTCGTGAATACAAATATAAGCACATCGTCGTTGCTACAACAGCCGGCGATACGGGCTTATTGTTTTCAGAAACCTTAAAGAGCAGTGATTTAAATCTCGTTGCCGTCACCCATTCTTACGGCTTCAGAGATCCCAATACGATCGAGATGCCCCCTGACGTCAGGCAAAAGATAATTGAAAACGGTGCAAAAGTTTACACAGGAACAATGATAACACACACTCTGGAAACGTCTCTGGCATCCAAATTTAAAGGTTTTTCTCCTACTTTGATTGTCTCCAACACTCTCAGAAGGTTTGGGGAGGGGCCGAAAGTATGCTGCGAGATCGTTATGATGGCTGCCGATGCAGGACTTATACCCGAAGGCGAAGAGGTTGTTGCTGTCGCCGGGACAGGCAGAGGCGCTGACACTGTTATGATAATAAAATCTTCAACATCAAAAAGATTTCTTGATCTAAGGGTTTTAGAGATACTTGCCAAACCCAGGGTGTAGCTTCTTTTATATCATTTCTCTCTTGACAAAAGTTTGTCATTTGCTTTATTCTTTCTATTTCCAAATTACATTTGGATTGCATATCTCACATCACGGAAAGGGGGTAGGGATTTGTATGCTTTAGGTACACATTTATTAGTTGAATTAAAGGACTGCAACCCCGCAATCTTAAAAAACCTCGATGAAGTATCCGACGCAATGGTAAATGCCGCCAAAGATGCAAAAGCAACTATCGTAGACGTATCTTTTCATGAATTCAATCCTTTCGGTGTCAGTGGCATGGTGGTGATCGCCGAATCGCATCTCTCTATACATACCTGGCCTGAATACCATTACGCTGCAGTAGATATTTTTACCTGTGGCGACATAATAAAACCTGAAGTGGCGGCCAATTATCTTATAAAAAGGTTTGAATCCAGAAATCCCTCGATTGTAGAAGTAAAAAGAGGGCTTATTTCATGCGATAATATAAAACTTCCTCATAAGGTTTCCAATGTTGAACTCCAAATGGTTTCTTGAGGTTTCAACTCCCAAAGAAGTAAATCTCCATGCTCTGGAAGGAGTTTTATACAGCTCTGTCAGTAAATACCAAAAGGTTGAAATACTCAAGCTGGCCAGCTTTGGAACTGCACTTGTCCTTGATGGTAAAATACAGTCCGCCGAGTACGATGAGTTTATCTATCATGAAGCGCTCATTCAGCCGGCCCTGATAACATCAACGGATCCAAAAAAAGTACTTATAGCAGGAGGGGGGGAAGGCGCTTCGGTCAGAGAAACGCTAAAACACCCGTCCATTCAGAGCGTAAGTATGGTAGACCTTGACAAGGAAGTCGTAGATATCTGTAAAAAGCACCTCACTTCATGGCACCAGGGGGCTTTTGACGATTCAAAAGTGGATGTCTATTATGAAGATGCAAGGGGCTTCATTAAAGAGAGCACCGATACATTTGATGTTATCATATTGGATCTCCCTGAGCCTGAAGAAACCGGCCCTGCCGTTAACCTGTATACGAGTGATTTTTATGAAGAGGTTTTTGAAAAACTTGGTCCCGACGGGATAGTTGTCACTCAGGCTACATCAGTTGCAGTTAATAACATTGGTACTTATACAACAATATTCAATAGCTTAAAATCAGTATTTCCTCTGGTGAGAGGTTATTGGGTCTCTGTCCCTTCATTTTACACTCCCTGGGGGTTCGTCTTTGCATCAAAAGGAGCAGATCCGCTTCTTCTTGATAAGAACACCATAGGCAAGAAAATCGCTGCACTGACAAAAAAACTAAGATTTTATGATCATGAAACTCATAATGGCATATTCTCGCTCCCCAAATATCTCAGAGAGGCCATTGATAAGGAAACAAGAATAAATACCGACGCCTCTCCGATTTCTTTTTATTAAAAAATCCAATACAATCGACATAGGACAGACAAGAGTATCGACTGACTTTATTACGATTATTCTGTTGCTTTTCGGAAATATCTCTAAAATCTACTGTTTTAATCTTCTCAGACAACAGGTCAACTTAAGATTGAAAAGAAAATAGTAGTCATATTAAAGAACATTTTTTGCGGCAGACCTCCCAGCAGGTAGATGTCATCTTCCAAACGGGTCAGAATTTTCGTTAGAATAACCTCATAACCCATATTCATATAGCCTTCTTCCCCGGTTTCGTTGGTAAGGAACAACAGCTTCCCGTCCTTATCTCTATATGTTTTCAATCTCCACTTAACTTGGCGAACATTAAGGTAAAGCTTATTAATCCTTTCAATTGGGATTTGAAGGCCGCTTATAAACAGCACATCTTCCAGTTCATATGCTTCCTTAATGCTTTTGGCGAGTCCTAAACTCAGTAAATATACTCTGTCGGTATATAGTGTTTCATTGTCAAAGGCGGCTGTAAGAACTTCATGGGAGGGCCTGTTACTGTACACACTTTCTAAAGGCGGTCCGCCATGGAAAATAGCAGTAATCTTTTGTTTTCTTATTTTATTATCCTTTTCATATTTCGGATTTTTCAGATAAAGTCGTCTTGTTAACTCCTCCAAAGACTTCAGATTTTCCTCGACATGGTATTTGATTAATCTGGCGTCTGTTGAAATAACTGCATTTTCGATACTTTTGGCAGAACCGTTGATATCCGATGCGCAACCGGACAGGATTAATAATGAAAAAACAGTTGAAATAAAAGAAATGACAAAAAGACAGCCTGTAAAGGGGAACGCTTTTTTTTTATGTTCTAAAACGCCGGGGCGAATCATTTATTCCTTTTTTCTTTCGGGCTTCTTCTGAAATCCATCCAAAGAATGCCTAATTGCAAGATAAGGATGCCTGTAAATCATACGCGGCCCTGAAAAACGCATTATCTTTCTGGCTTTTTCCCTAATATCTGATTTGTAGCAATGCCTCGGGCATTTGGCGCAGGTGGTCTTATTCTCCTGAAAGGGACACTTGTCAAGTCGTTTATATGCATATGAAAGAAAATCGATACATTCGCCGCACACTTCACTCTCTGTTCCATGAGAAGAGCGACAAAAAATAGTTACCATCGCTTTAATGGTTGTTTTTTCACGGGCGATTCTTTTCAATTTATCTGCTAAAATTACCTTTATGGGCGAACGGCGAAAACTCTACCCCGGTTGTTACTGCGGAGGCCGGTGAATGCCTTTCCTTCGTTAAATAGAAAACCTCGTGCATCTGAAGAACCGACAGCCTCCTTTGTCCACACCCATGTCCCGTTAAATTGGAATGGAGAAGGCAAATTTTTACTCCCTAAACCTTGAACATAGAGACTCTTCAACTCTTTGAGAGAGGGCATTCTCCAGCCGCCTCCGGCTGTTGTTAACTCAATGACCATTTGGTTCGCTCTATTCCAATCCATACCGTCATTAGAGGCAATATACCATTGAATCCCTCTTAAGGAGTCGGAAATGATTCCGTTGATACTTTTTATGAACCTTTTTCCCCCTGTCTGTGGATTGATGATTTCGCTTTTTTCATTTAATATTTTTTCAATTATAATCGATTGCTCAATCTCGAAGGTTTCTCCATGTGGAGGTGTTGTTACAGAGACAGTTATTTCTTTCTCCTTCCGACTCCATTTCTTATGCCAAAATTCTAGTTGGTATGAAGAAAATGGGAACAGATTTGTGAAACTAAATTTTCCATCTACATCTGTCGTTGTGGTAAAAGAGTCATACCCTTGTGTTATGATCTTATTGGAGAGTGTTGCCTTAATTGTGACCCCCTCAATGCCTTTATCGTTTCCATCCACTACCTTCCCGGTTAATCCCGATTTCAGATCACTATACACAGGCGTTGTCGTCAGAGACAATAATATTATTATGACAAACACGGATTTATATAAAACTTTTTGATTCCGTCGCATTAGTTCAACTTACGTACAGCAATGGCGCGGTCGCAGTTACTGTGGTTACGGTCTATGGAGTACCAGGTTTCATTGTGGCAGTCAAAAAGCCATGCCTTAGAGGGTGTGTGTGCTTCACCGGACCAAATCCATGCTCCTGTCGTTCTAAATAAAGATGGCAGCCCATGACTATAGACGTTACTGCTTTTGTCGCCCTGAAAACAGAGTGTTTCAAGTTCGTTCCGCTTTGGCAATCTCCAATGGCCGCCGTTTACTGTTAAATTCTCGATCCAAAAAAGTGCTTCATCGTAATTTGTGTCCTTATCAGGCCCTTCATACCACTGTAGTTTTGCATATGAATCTGAAATCATGCCTGTCTTGTTTTTTGTAAGCCTGATTTCGTTTGTATATGGATTTATTCCCTCGTTATTTTTATTTATCGGATTTTTCACAATCAGAGGTTTATCGAGTTCAAGCGTCTTGCTATGAGATGGTGTTTTTATGAAAATATTCGGTACATTAGGCTTCCATTGCCTGTGCCACAATCGAAGAACATAATTTGACAAAGGAAGTAATTCTTCAAATAGAAATGTACCGCTCGATGTCGTTGTCGTGTCGAAGTACTCATAACCGATAAGCATATCGGCAGTGACCTCAGTGGGTTTACTCTTTTTTTCGGAAGCGTTTTCAGGTAAAAGTCGCACCATGACTTTTACTCCACCAATTCCATGACCGTTTACATCTATAACTTTTCCCTTAAGTGCTGATGTTTGAGCAGAAAAAGAGTGAGTAACAGGCAGACATAAGAATGCTAAAATCAGCCATGATTTGAATATACTTGTATGAGAAGACAAAAAGCACCTCTTTTTCAGTTGTCACCTGCTATTAATGGTAATATAGTGAAAACGATAAACATAAGATAGATGAACAAGAGGGCGAACGATGCCTTTGCTCTGCCATATTTTCCCTTGTGAAAAAAAGGTATTGTTATCAGAATGACGATGCAGGCTAAGGGAAGGAGAACAGCGCCTATGAAGGCCGTATTGCCCGGGAAATAACTTATCAACTTGTATAACCAAAGGAAGTACCACTCAGGCGTTGGCTGAAAAGGTGTTGTAAAATTAATCTCCCTGCCGGGCTCCTGTGGAAAGAGCATGGCCAAAAAGAATATCAACTCAATTATGAGAAAAAAAGCAATAAATACTTCAAAAAGATAATCGGGATAAAACTTTTTTTTATTTCCCATGATGATTCAATACCATTAACTTAAGGACCTTCCGCCTTCACCGGCTGAACTCGAAGGCGCCGCTCAGGTACTTGGGGACTCGAAAATTACTAATATACCATAACGCATCCCGTCTTCAGGCCGTATTTGGGTGCGCCTCAATCGCAAAATCCTCAACATAGCGCTGCTATGCCTGCGGTTTTGCTCAATCGTTGCACCCAAATCCAGCCTAAATCCGGGCGCGATCCAGGTATATTAGTAATTTTCGAGTCCCTTATACTCTTCCTTTGAGAAACTGTAAAATGAGCCTTACGCCGATTCCGGTGGCGCCCTTCGCCAGATAGGGCTTTACTTTGTCGTTCCATGCCGTAGAAGCGATATCCAGATGCGCCCAAGGCGTATCTCCGGCGAACTCCTTAAGAAAATAACCTGCCGTAACAAGAGAGCCGCTTTTGCCTCCGGTGTTTTTTATATCTGCAATATCGCTTTTAATATAATCCTTGTATTCATTATATAACGGCATCTGCCACACTCTCTCAAAGGTCTCGTCCGATGCTCTTTTAAGAGCCGTCATCAAATCGTCATTATTTCCCATCATGGCGATCGCCTCGTTTCCAAGAGCCACCGCGCACGCGCCTGTCAAGGTGGCGATATCAATAATACACCGGGGTTTGTACTTCTTTATCGAGTATTCGATAGCATCCGCCAGAACAAGCCTTCCCTCTGCATCTGTGTTTATTATTTCGACTGTTTTACCTGATACGGTTTTAACGACATTGCCCGGTTGTGAAGCACTTCCGCCCGGCATATTATCGGAGGCAGGAAGAAGACCTATCAGATTAACCGGAATGTCGAGGGCTGCGACAGCCTTGAAAACTCCCAACACGGCCGCTCCTCCCGCCATATCGTATTTCATCTTCTCCATACCACCGGAAGGTTTCAAAGAAATACCACCGCTGTCAAAGGTAATAGATTTTCCTATTAAAACGACAGGTTTTTCCCTCTTTTTTTTATATTCAAGAATAATGAATCTGGGCTCTTCATGGGAACCTCTTGTAACCGATAGATAAGCGCCCATGCCCTCTTTTTCTATTTGCTGTTTCCCGAGTATTCGAACCTTTATTCCTTTACCGGAAATCGCTTTTGCACTCTCTGCAAGGTCTGTCGGAGTAAGATCGTTCGATGGCGTATTAACGAGATCCCTGGCGAAATTAGTCGCTTCCACAGTCAACTCCAATGTTTGAAGATCAATAGGTTTGCCATCTGTAAGTATCTTCATTGAGGTGAATTCATTATTATTTTCCTTTTTTTTATATTTATCGAAACTGTAAAGTCTTAAAAGGGCGCCTTCTATAAAATAATGAGCCGGTTTCAGCAAAATATCGATTTTTTCCTCTATTAAATCAAAAGTTATTGTTGATAAAGCGATATCTTGAGTTTTTTTACCGGATAGAAAGGCCATTGCCTGTCCCCCTGCCTGTCTGATAGTCTCTCCCGTTACCTCAGACAGCTTTCCCAGGCCGACGAGCAATATACTGTCAATATCCATTCCCTTTATATGAATGAGTGTTGTTTGCTTTGTCTTTCCCGTAAACTCCTTTTTATCGATCACTCTCTTTAAGAGGTGTCCTGTCAACTCGTCCAGTTCGGAATACAAATCAGAGGGCTGATCTTCATAATATGGCAAAATAAGCGTATCTGTCTTAATAGTATTCTCAGAGGTCTTTTTAAAAGAAATTTTCATTTTCTCTCCTTAATGCTTCATTTTATGTTATACAACTTTTCGGATAAATCTTCGATTTTTAGATTTGGACATTTTTCCTGAAACAATTGCACCTGTTGCTCTATTTTAAAAGCGGATAAATCGCTGTTTGAAGCAAATGCGATCGTATTGCCGGAACTTTCGCATGGAAGAAGCCACATGTGATTATAAACGCTGCTTATTCTTTCACGTATCATCGTATAAAGAGAATTATCCCCTGTCATGAGATTTATAGCGGTTACGCCATGGGGAGAAAGAGCTCTCCCGGTATCCGAGAAAAATTCTCTTTTCGTTAAACGATCAGGTTGGCTGTTACCTATATAGGCGTCAATAAAAATTATGTCGTAAACACGCTGTTTTCTTTTAATATGTAATGCTGCATCGTCGATAATGACCTCTGTACCGTCTCTTTTCGTGAAGCCGAAATATTTTTCAGCGATTTCAACTATTGCCAAATCTATCTCTACAATATCGATTTTAAGGTTTTCAAATACCGAACTCAGAATATTCGATAAAGCACCTCCTCCAAGTCCCATAATAAGCACCGATTCAGGCGCCGGGCAAAAGGCAAAAGCAAAGCTGAAATTCTTTAAATATTCAAGGCATGGAAACGACGGATTATCCATGTTTACGACACTCTGCCTTATATTATGCGGCGACCAGAGGGTGACTTCACTACCTTCGCCGGTTACAACGATGTCGCTGTAATCGCTCTTGACTTTACATAAAACTCTCTTTTTAGAATCAGCTTTCCCAAACATGGTTGCTCTACCAGTCAAGCTCCCTGTTTATCAGCTTGCGATAGAATCCCTTTGTGAGAAATGACTGCAAATGTATTTCCGAATCATAATACCTGGTTTTGATTTCACAGTGACGATTTATTGTTCTTGGATCGATGTCCGTGCCGCCTATGGAAAAAGTCCACCAGTTTCCGGGATAAGTGGCGATAGGGGTCGTATAAAGATCAACGACAGGGAAAACCTTTTTCAGCATTTCCTGCATCTCAATCACAATCTCTTTATGAAAATGGAGAGATTCGGTATGAGTAACCAGCATACCTCGATTATTCATGGATTTTTTGGCTGACTGAAAAAAATCAATGGTAAAGAGAGTTCTCGCGAATCCGATAATGTCTGTGGAATCAACAATAATTATATCGAGATCATCTGTTCGCTTAATGAATTCCGCGCCGTCCATAACTTTTATTTGAACTCTCGGATCGTCGAGACCACTCGATAAAGACGGGAAAAACTCTCTGGCAATTTTTATGACCTCCTCATCAATCTCCACAAAATAGAGTTTTTCGACTCCTTGATGTTTCAATACCTCTCTTACTGTACCACCGTCTCCGCCTCCAATCACAGCCACTCTTTTTGGCGCATGATGGGAATGCATAACAATGTGCGTCAGCATTTCATGATAAAAAAACTCATCCTTTTCAGTAAGCTGGACAATGCCGTCGAGAATAAGTATTTTTCCAAAAGTATTATTCTCTATGACCATGATATCCTGGTATTTGGTCTTACCTTTATAAAGAATTCGCTCTGCTTCATAGGAGTACTCTACAGGAGAATAGGGCTCTTTCTCAAAAAATTTAATCATTACAACCTCAAGTGGAATTGCTAATATTTAAACAATGACATTAACTTAAGGGGTGAAGCACCTTAAGTTAATGTCATTGAGTATTTAAAAAGAAGAAATGTAAGGGGTATTGTATTAAATGAGATGGACGATTGTCAAAAACATGTTATTGAATAACAAATTCCGTAAAATAGATATTTGTGATAATATTCTCCCCGACCATTCTGTTCGCTCGTATTAAAATTTCGTCTTTCAGTTTGAACTTTCCTCTGGCGCCGGACAGGGAGTCTATGGTTTTATAATTCATTAAAATCATGATAGCGTCCCTTATTTTCGGCTCCACGCTCTTATAATGCTCTTCAACGAGCCCGTTAATAAGTTCAAATTGTAAATCGAATTTAATATATCTGTTTGAATCTCTTAAATTCAATATAAAAGGCTCCATTGTAACCAAAATTGGCATGGTGCTCAACATTTCCTCATCGATTTTGGCATCGTCTTCTTCTTCTCCTGACAGAGGGGAGGCATTTATCGACAGAAGTATCAACGGAATGAGCAGAAATGGGAGAAGTTTTCTTTTGATTGTATTTGTAAGAGACTTTATTATTTGTAGCATTTTTACAGGCATCATTTTACTCCTAAGGTATTATTGTGTTTTTTAGTGATATCCGACTTTTAATATGTAACAGAATCATTATGATAATATTCTCGACTGGAAAAGCAGGTTCAACTTTCATGCGTCTATTACGACAGCGACACTTTATCCTAAACAGCAGTCAGCTATCAGCGGTCAGCCTTCAGCTTAAGAAAGAATTGATGTTATGCCAATAATAAGTTTCACCTTACGGGTAAATCTGTTTTGAATCATAAAGTGTTTCAATTAAAGAGCTGACAGCTGACAGCTAAATGCTGTTTTAGTTATATTAATCACTATTCAGTTATAAGACATCAGGCATAAAAAATCCAACCTTATGTCTTACGCCTGTTGCCTTATGCCTACCCGGTTCGCTGTATATAACAACGTGTCGATGTCGTAGTAATACTAAAATACCATATGTCATGTATATAGTCAATTCGTCTTGTTAAAAAGCGAAGCAATTTGTAACAGGGTATTGCATTTTCAATATAGTTGCATTGTGCAGTTATTTAGTAATACAATTTAAGCCAATGGCCCTTTTTTCACCGTGAAAATTTCCTCAGAGGACTTATCTTTCGTATGCGTTGCCCTAAGTGCGGACATAATTTAAAAAAATTTGTATCTCCCTGCCCGGCCTGTGGAGTTAAATTAAAGATCAAAAAAACCACTCAAAGGCCAACTGACAGTAAATCGATTAAGAAGCAGACTCCATCTGAGAAAGGAGAATTACCTGCCAATAAGAAAAAGAGTGATAAAACGCAGGCAAAACCTTCTATTGACGACAGGTTCGCCAAGCAAAAAAATGATACAACCCGGAAGAAAACTCCAATTAACAAAGATAAAGGGACATCAAAAACAGTCGCCCCGCCCCCCCCTACACCGGCGCCGGAAAAACCACTTGAAACTCCATCGAAAGCAGTCATTCCGACTATTCCCGAAAAGCAGGAATCCACGACAATATCGGAAAGGAAGGAGGTTTCTTTTTTAAAAAAAACACCGGAAGAAGTCAAAGAACCGGAGAAAACAAAATGGTATGACTACGGAAAGGGGTCTATTGCACTCTTTTTATTTCTTATCATTCCCCCTGTCGGAATTTTTCCCCTCCTAATGACGAAAAGACTATCTTTTAAGCTGAAACTCTTCCCTTTGCTTATTGTTCCTCTATTATGGTTTATAATTTTTCTTCCTGTCGCTGACGGGTATGACGATAGGGAAGCCGGTATCGGCAGAGAGGACACAGATCGTCTAAAGGAGGAATTCAGTACTGAAAAAATAATGCTTCTCGATGGCCTTGACCTTAAAGACGGCAGAGGAAACGAAATAAACAGTCCTGATATCATAAAAATCGTATACACCGAGATAAGGCGGAGATTAATGAGAACAGGGGCGTATACAGACATTTTTAAGGGGGAAATGATCTTTAAGACAATACCTGAGATCAGAGGAGTTAAGGTGCAGTCCCTATGCGAGACATCGACACTCTTTCTCAGCCTTCAACTCCTTAGAAGCCTCAGGCATAACGATGTTATTCAGAGCGCCGGCGCAAAGGAAATATTCAATGCCCGTTTATGCAGAAAGCATCACTTGGGAGCCCTCTCTTTTATTGAACCATCAACTCCTGTGGTAGTAGATCGTGAAACTGCCGTAAAAGTGACGATTGGAGAGCCCATAAAACTGTACCCCGAGATTTTTCCTGAAAATTTAAAAAACGCCTCTCCCGATAAATACGTCAGAATCGGTTACGATTACTTCGGATACAACAGACTGCAATATAAGTTTTATCTTGAAAAAGAATGCGAAAGGTGTGACATGAAAATCGTCTCTGTTACAATACCGAAAAACTTCTCTTTAAATTATAGATTTTGGAGAGAAAACTATTGGATAGATAACAATAGTTTGCGAAATGAGTGATCTGATTGTGAAAACTCATCGTAATAGGTAATAATAAAGAGTTTACAGTTATTAAACTAAGAACAGCAGTCAGCTATCAGCGGTCGGCCTTCAGCTAAGAAAAGAATTGATGTTATGCCAATAATAAGCTTCACCTTACGGGTGAATCTGTTTTGAACCATAAAGTGCTGCAATTTAAGAGCTGGCAGCTAATGGCTGACAGCTAAATGCTGTTTTTAGCTTAGATTGACAAGAGTCGATAGAAGAGGGTATTAGCAGTTTAAAGCTGCTCAGGTGTACACATTTTTTACCGTAACCCGTCAACTGTAAACCGTAAACCGTCAACTGTATAAGGAGATTTGTATGGAAAAATATAAGCTTTTACTGCATGTCAATGAACTAAGGAGATGGGATATGGCCTTTGGAAATATGAGAAAACTTATCGCAGATGTTGGTGAGAACGCCGTTGATATCGTTGTACTGGCCAATGGCCCTGCTGTTACTGCCTTCACTGAAAAGCAGATGCTGGCGGACATGCGCGACCTGGCTATTAAGGGAGTCAACTTTCTTGCATGCAGAAATTCCATTAAAGAGCTCTGTCCCGGAGGTGAAGTTTGTATGCTCGATGACCCTTCCTCAAACGTATGCATAAATAAGAAGGGTTTTGTTTTCAAAGACGTCTGTATGGCGGAAGAGTCATTGTCGCCATTTATCAAAGTGGTCCCTACGGGAATCACCGAGATTGTAAGGAGACAGTCTGAGGGATACGCATATGTTAAGCCCTGAGGGGAGCGGCCATAGGTAAAAGGAATTTGTAGTGCTTCTGCTATACTCTATATTGTTTATCACACAAAGGCGCAAAGACACAAAGTAGGAATAAAAAAGGTTTGATTAACTATGACTACAATGAAATATGGAACTTTGCGTCTCTGTGTCTTTGTGTGAGTTCCGTTTTTTTGCAATAATGTGAACTGTTTTCCTGTTTTTTCACATGGGAAATAGTTCTATTGAAATACTTTGACAGGAAGTGTCCCTTTAAAACCGATATCTCCCTTAAGGCATCTTAGTACAGCCTTTTGCGCCTGCCCTGTGGCTTCAAAAGCAGCTATCATGTAATCCGCTCTTTCTGTAAACCCAAGCATATAGGGGCTTCCAAAAGAAATTACTATTGACGTTGACATCTTATCTAAAATCTTCTCTAACCGGCTTCTCTCAGCCCCGGCTATTCCGGAATCGCCTTTCCAGGGTACGACTGAGGAGAACAAGGCAATTACAAGGCTTCCGGTGGAAGCGTTGTTTTCCAGGTCTTCAAAAGTACGAATATTTCCAAAAGATTCTTTCAGAGGCGAATAACGACAAAAGCTTTCTTCTCCAACAAAGAGCAGATCGAAGTTTTTACAGTCGATCGGCTTAAAAGGTTTATCTCCTTTTGTTATAAGAACGATCGATTTCTCTGAGATATCTTCCGATATTTTCAGATGTTTCGTAAAATCCACGACATCTTTTGTCAGGTTCGGTTTACTTTGTTTGACAGATAATATGCGGTTGTAGGCGATGTCTATTGTCTCTTCGTCGATTCTGCCGTTTTTCAAAGCTGATTCAAGGGAATTTACCGTTCTGTCCGGATCGACTGGATGGAGCAATATATCTGCGCCTGCTTCCATGCATTTTACATCAATGTTCTCTATATTGTCCAAAGCATTCATATTCAACGCATCGGTCAGTATCAGCCCTTTAAACCCCAAATCGTTCCTGAGTATATCTGTCGTGATTGTTTTTGAAAGAGAAGCAGGGCGGAAATCTATCTCAGGCGCCAGTAAATGACCGGTCATGATGCTGCTTACGCCTGATTCCAGAGCTTTTATAAAGGGAATCATATCTAAGGCGCGGAGCTCGCTAAGGTTCTTTCTCAGTTCCGGCAGTTCGATATGAGAATCGACGGATGTGCTTCCATGTCCGGGGAAGTGTTTGGCGCAGGTAATAAACCCTCTGTCCTCAAGATTTTTTATAAATTGAGACGTAAAGATAGCAACGCGTTTAGGGTCGTCAGAGAACGACCTTGTGCAGATAATAGGATTATCGGGATTTGTATTTGTGTCTGCAACAGGCAGCAACGGCATGTTTATGCCGGCATCCGCTGCTTCCGAGGCCAAAACGTTCAAAAAATCGTCGATTAACTTAAGATTACAATCGTATTTAAATCCTACAGCCGAGGAAAGGGCCATTTGGCATGGTAAAGCAGTATAATCATCAATTTGCTGGCCAACGCCTCTTTCTATGTCAGAGGCAATAAACAGTGGTATGTCGGCTTTTGACCGAAGCACTTTGATAAAGGGCTTTAACTCGCAGGCAGCGCCACCGAAAAAGATAAAACCGCCGATGCCACTGTCTATATGTTCGAATATCTTATCTCTGTACTCAGCATTGACTGCCATGGGCCCGTCAATTCTTCGGATTATCAGCTGGTACAGTTTCCTGTTCAGTTCGTCCCGATAAGACATGAATATGCGATTTTAGTTATCTTCTTCTTCTCTGAAATTTAGTTTTTCTTCTCAGTTTTCTGTGTTTGTGTTTGGACATCTTTTTTTTACGCCATTTTTTGACATTTCCCACTCAATCACCTCCTTCTATATGTTTTTCAAGGCTAAGGGTCAAGTCAGCAATAAGTTGTGATTTAAAGGTTACACATTGACATCATTACTGAATCAAGTTCAGCACAGGCTTCGATCAAATCTCAATCGCAAAATCCTCAACGTAACTCTGCTACGCCTGCGGTTTTGCTCAATCGGTTTAACCAAATCTAATGCCAATCTGTCACTTTAAATTTACAACTTATTTCTGACCTGACCCTAAGGACAATCTGTTTCCGTTAACATACAGGCTTCGCCGTTTTTAACGATGCCTGTATGTTGAATCTTATTATATTACGGATGTATTTACTTTGCTTGAAGCTTATAAGACAAGGAAAAGCCATCCTGAGGAGTTCTAAATAATCTATGAGATTATCATAACCGGTCAAAACATGTCAATTGCATGTTATTATTAACTCAATTTTTGTTTAACAGGATTACAGTAAAAATTTATTGAATCAGTGGCTTAGCTTAAACAGCTTGCAGGAGAGTCTGGTGAACTTAGTGTATTTTATCCCACCCAGCCGGGGGTGGACTATTACATTCGTATTAGATTAAAGGTGGGGATTCTTGATCAGCAACTTTCAGCTCTATAATAAACACGGAATTGTCGTCTCTGTTTTTGGTGTAGAGTTTTCCTTCCATATTTCTCTCTATTATCATTTTGGACATATATAATCCGATGCCCGTACCTTTGGAAGGGCCTTTTGTAGTAAAATAGGGTTCAAAGACCTTATCCAATATTTCATCTGGAATGGCGCCGGCATTATCACTTATGGAAATGAATATTATGTCGTCACCGTTAGTAAGGTTAATAGTTATCTCGCCTCCGTTATATCCTGCATCATATCCAAGATTCCCCTTTTCTCTCGCTTCCATAATCGCATCCATTGCGTTTTTAATAATATTTATTACAACTTGTTTAAACTCATTTTCATATCCCCAAATCGACTTATCCCCTTTTAAGTCGTTATCGAATCTGACAGTAATATAGTTGTCCTTTATCTGCGCCGAGAGAAGATATAGTACTTCATTGATGGTCTTTGCGGCATCGAAGGCGTTTTTCTCTTTTGAAGGTTTAAAGAAGTTCCTGAAGTCGTCTATTGTCTTAGACATATAATCGATTTGAAACAGTGATTTATCGACAACCTGATCGATAAATCCCTTTGTAAGTTCTTTGTAAAGATAAGCATCCTTTATACTCTGTATAATCAGACCGAGTGCATTTAATGGTTGTCTCCATTGATGGGCTATGGCGCCTATCATCTCTCCCATGGAAGCGAGCCTGGATTGCTGTATAAGAATGTGCTCTTTTAATCTTCGCCTTTCAACCTCTTTTTTTACTCTGTCCTCGAGCGTACAGTTTAGTGCAAAAAGTTTTCTCTCCGCTCTCTTGCGTTGGGTTATATCATGCATCTTTACAAACTTGGAGATACTTCCGTCCATGTTTTTTATGGCAGTATTGAATATATCGTAGGTCTTATTTGTCTTTGGCCGATACCACTCTTTTTGAACTGTCTTGCCCTTAAATATCTCTTCATTCTCGCACCACGGGCAGGGATTATCCCTGTTATGAATGTATTCGTAGCACTTACTGTTATCTACAGGTCCGAAGTTTTTTACTGAAGCCGGATTAATATACGTTATTGAGTAGTCTTTCCCGACAATATAGGCGACGTCATCCATTGCATCCATTATATTTTTCAGCTTATCCTGCTCAACAATAAGGTTTTTTTCCGCAACGATTCTGTCCGTTATTTCCGTGGCGTTAATAGTTGCACTGTCTACTTTGTTGTTTATTTTTATTGGTCCAATATATGTTTGATACCAGCGTACAGAGCCGTTTATAGATATTCTCAGCTCGGCGTTGTCACTGTTTTCTCTTAAAAAAACACCTTCAATAACTTTTTTAGCGGCATCGATATTTTCATGATCCATAAAGTCATAAATTGATTTACCAACCAGATTATTTACTTTAAGGTTTGCAATGCCGCGGTTAATGTACTTGATTATTCCGTTTTCGTCGATTATCGAGATAAAATCGGGAGCGCTTTCCACAATCGAGCGCCATCTTTCCTTTACCTCTACTAATTCACTCTCTGCTCCGTTAAGTTTTGATTGTAAGAGAGATGACTTGGAGTTAAAATTACTTTTTGTAATGTTATTAAAAATGTTGTTTTTGTCTGTTGGTTCATTTTCAAGCATCCTTTAGAATAATGATAATCAAAGGAAAGATCAAGTGAAATTTTATTTACTTTAAAAAATAAACAGTAAAGAATTCTTGACGTATATACGTAATATCTCGATAAGCTGATGCAGACAACCCTTTTAAAGATAATTTTTGAAGGGGGAATTAGGGTGAAGGTTAAAGAAACTTCTAAGGGTAAAGAGTAATCAACTAACTCCTGCTATTATCTAAGAACATTTTACTTGTTCTGCTAATGTAATATATTTTATATTGTAATAAGCCGGGATTATATGGTGAAAGCTGATGTCAAAAGTACAATTACATCGTAAAAAACCGTATGTTCCGCGATTATGAATTATAATAAACATTATGTTTAATAACAGGATTTTGATAATAGACGATGAAGAAATAGTCAGGGATTCCATCCAAAGGACTTTGAGGAAGTATGATTATGAACTCTTTTTTGCGGAAAACGGCTTGAAAGGTCTTGAAATATTTAGAAAAGTGGAGCCTGTCCTTATTATTCTTGACCTGAAAATGCCTGTTATGGATGGATTCGGTTTTCTAAAAGAAATACAACCTTCTCCTGCTGATCCCTATGCCGTGCTTGTATTAACAGGGCACGGTTCAGACAAAGATACAGAGAGATGTTTCGATCTTGGTATTTCCTCTTTTCTCAGGAAGCCCTTTAACATCTATGAGTTAAAAGGAACTGTAAAACAGACAATAGCTCTGAAAAAGGCGGAAGCAGAGCTTAGTAAATATTGTCACTCCCTTGAAAGCAAGGTTGAGGAGCGTACATCCAGGTTGAGCGCCTTAAATAAGCAGTTATCTCTTGAAATCGAAGAGCGAAAGCGAGTTGATAAAGAGCTTATCAGGAGTTTTGATTTGCAAAGGACTATCAATTCGATTTTGGAATTATCCCTTGAGGATATTTCATTGAGTCAGTTGCTGGAAACGGTTTTACACAGACTTTTGGAACTGCCCGGCTTTTCCCATGAAAGCAGGGGGGCTGTTTTTTTGGTTGAAGATGCGCCGGATCGATTGATTATGAAGGCTCAAAAAGGGATGAGCGAAGAATCAATCGAAAAGTGCAGGGATGTTCCCTTTGGTAAGTGTCTTTGCGGAAAGGCTGCTGCTTCAGGGAGACAGCTTTTTTCCGATTGTATTACGGAGCTTCATGAGATAAAGGAAAGCGATCCCCATCCCCACGGGCACTATTGCATACCAATTATTTCCGATGGTGCGGTTTTGGGTCTGATAAATATAACTTTACAAGAGGGGGCCGTGAGAGAACGCCTGGAAGAGGGGTTTCTCGATTCCGTTTCAAGAGCTGTTGCCGGCGTGATACTTCGTAAAAGAGTTGAAGAAGCTCTTAAACTGAGTGAGGAAAATTTTCAGGCCATTGTGGACAGGAATACAGACGGTATAATCATTATAAATGATGACGGTGTCGTCCAATATTCCAATCCTGTTGTTAAGAAACTCTTTGGGAAAAAAGCAGAGATTGTTGAGGGAGTTGTCTTTGGTTTTCCCATTGTGAACGAAAAAAAAACAGAAGTAGATATCATAAGAACGAATGGTGAAATAGGGATTGCAGAGATGAGTGTCTCTACAACAAGATGGTGGAGTAAGCCGGCGAAACTTGTTACACTTCACGATGTTACCGAACGAAAGATGGCTGAAAAAAAGTTAGAGCTTGCAGCGAAAATTTCTGAAAATATTTTGGAAGGTGTCGTTGTAACCGATATCGAGGGTAATATTCAAATGATAAATCCCTCTTTTGAAACCATAACAGGTTATTCCATAGCAGAGGTCTCAGGAAAGACCTTGAGCATACTGAAATCGGGCAGGCACGATCCTGCTTTTTATAATGAGATGTGGGATGCCCTCAAAGTCCATGGTAAGTGGCAGGGAGAGATATGGAACAGGCATAAAAACGGTGTAACCTATGCGGAATGGCTCAGTATTACAGCAATAAAAGACGAAAGGGGCCTTACAACTCATTATGTGGGGATCTTTTCCGACATTACGGAAAGAAAATTGACTGAAGAGAGGTTCCGATATTATGCATATACGGATATCCTTACAGGACTGGCCAACAGGCTTCTATTTAAGGATCGCCTGGAACAGGCTCTTTCCCATGCAGAGAGAAACAACCGATCTATTGCACTAATGTTTCTGGACCTCGATAATTTTAAACATGTCAACGATACGGCAGGTCATGATACGGGCGATCTTTTACTAAAAGAGGTTGCTTTTCGATTAAAGAGAGTTGTACGCAAAACCGACACAGTAGCCAGAATGGGTGGAGATGAATTTACAATCATACTTTTCGATTTAGATGAACCGGAGGATTCGGCCGGTATTGCACAAAAAATTCTTTCATTCATGAATCAACCTTTTATTTTAAAAGGAAAAGAATACGCCATTGGCGCCAGCCTTGGAATCAGTATATACCCGGTCGATGGCGGGGAGCCTGATATTCTCATAAAAAATGCAGACCTTGCTCTGTATCAGGCAAAGGAAAACGGTAAAAATCATTTTCGTTTTTATACAACATTTATGAACTAATGAGGAGCGGAGGACTCAGGCCATGAATCTTTTGTTGATAACCGGGGAGGAAGAGGCGGCAGAAGAAACAAGACGAATCGTGTCTTCCTGGGATTCGTGCTCTCTAACGATACATACTTCCGACAATCTTAAAACAATCCTTGGACATCTCACCGACAACGATACGGACGCTGTCATTCTGGACATCGATTCATCTAAAAGAAACTACCTGAGCAGAATTAGAGAGAGCTTTTCACATATACCTGTCATAGTTCTGTCGTCTATAAATGACGAAGAAATCGTTACCGATGTATTTCAAAGCGGTGCACAGGATTATATAGTCAAAGAAAAGACGGATTGTAAAAAATTTAAAAAATCTCTTCTCTATGCAGTCAAGAGGCAGAGATATACTGCCGACTTTGAGCGATTTTTTGGCAGTAGTTTTAAAGAGATCATTGAAAAGATCGGAGACGGAATCGTTGTGCTGGACAGAGAGGGTGTTGTACTACTTGCCAATCCGGCAGCTTTGGATTTGTTTGGCATGGACGCTGACGATTTTATCGGTGAGTTGATAGGCTTTCCTGTCATTGGAGGAGAGTCTTCGGAGATAGAGATATTAAATCGTAACAGTGAGATCATAAATGTGGAAATGAGGGTTGTTAAAGCAATCTTGGACGGTAAAGAGGTGTCTATTGCCACTCTTAGAGATATTACAAAGCATAAACGCATGCTTTCCGAGTTAAGGGCTATGAACCGTGAACTGGAGAAAAAGGCGCAACTTGAAATCGAAAAGAGAAAGCTCGAAGAGCAGTTGCTGATACAACAAACCAGGCTTGCCGCAATGGGAGAGATGGTTGGTGTGATCGCGCATCAGTGGAGACAACCTCTTAACGGATTGGGACTGATTATACAGGATATAGACGATGCCTTTAGTTACGATGAGCTGAATAAGGAGTATCTTTACAAGAGTACTGCAAAATCCATGGAGTTGATAAACTATTTGTCCTCCACAATTGATGATTTCAGTAAGTTCATAAAACCTAATAAAAAGAAGGAGATTTTCGATATAAAATCAGCGATTAGAGACTCTCTGTCCATCGTTTCGGCAAGGTTGAAGAATTATCTTATTTCTATAAAGCATAAGTGCGTATGCGATCGGGAAACCATAGAAATTCAGGATAATCTTGAAATAGGTGTTTGTGAGTACGGTTACATGAACACTTACGGTTTGCCGAACGAATTTAAACAGGCGGTGCTTAATATTCTAAATAATTCGATAGACGCCATCCTGATGCAAAGAAGAAAGGGGGCGCTTGGAAAAAATGAAAAAGGCGAAATCAGGATAGATATTTTTCATGAAAAAGAGAAGAAGAAGATTGTAATTAAGATAAGTGACAATGGGGGAGGAATATCAAAGGATGTTAGAAAGAAAATCTTCGAACCATATTTCACAACAAAAGAATCCATGCAGGGCAGTGGCATCGGGCTGTATATTACAAAGGTAATTATTGTCGATAACATGGGGGGAGAAATTAATATAGAAAACAAAGACAGTGGCGCTGAATTTACAATTGCGCTGTACAATCGTACCTAAAACAACCTCCTTTTGAAGTATTTGTTTGCGAGAAAAAATAACATACCCCACATAACACCAACTCTTTCCAATTGATTCACACTCTTCTAAAATTGTGTAAATCTCTGACTCCCGTTATTTGCGCATCATCCGATACTCCCACAGCAATAACACCTCCCTTCGTATTCGCCATTGCCGATATTTCGGCGGCAAGTGCATCTATACCGGTAAAGTCAGACTTAAATTGAGTCTTTGAATCTTCACCTTGTTGAAGTATCTCGTCTAAATTATGCATTTTAAGCTGCTAAAGCAATGACTTTTCTTTGAAGTTATTTTAAAAAGGACAGACCACTTACTTGTCTTGTTTTCCGTTATTATTATACACAATTTTTGAATAATAGTCCCTCTGAATCCGGCAATAACCCTGTTAAAGACTATCTTACATCTCTGACAAACCACCCTGACAAGCAAAATTTTCCGTGTGTCTTCCCTTTGCACGGCCTCTTTCCAAGTTTGAGTTAACTTATAGTGCGTGTAATACAGGTTGACTGTTAGGCCAAAACTGTCTAATTGAGGGTGTACCGTAGTGCATGTTAACCGATTTGTTAAACCACTGTAACAGTTCACAGGGGGCGGAGATCGGAGGCCGGTTTTATATGACAGAGCCTTTCTCCAATCAAAATAACCGGATTTATGAGTAATGATAGCCTGTCAGACAATGGATGAAGAAATTATAACAGTAACTAACCTCTGATCTTTGCCCCCCGTGAACTGTTACAAGCCACTTAATTTTTAAACAACACTTAATTGAGACAGAAAAACCACAATAATTCATTAGATTTTTCCGGCCTAAGGGTTGACTCAAAAATAAATTCGCATTAAAAGGTGACACCTTCACATCATCTTTGATTGCACTTCAATCGCAAAATCCTCAACATAGCGCTGCTATGCCTGCGGTTTTGCTCATTCAGTGCAACCAAATATAATGCAATTCTGTCTCTTTTAATTACGAATTTATTTTTGAGTCAACCCTTAGCGCAAATTTTGATATATCAATCGGAATTGTCATGGAGTTTGTACTATTTAAAAACTAAAAACAGCAGTCAGCGGTCATCCTTCAGCTAATGACAAACCGGCTCTGTCTCATGTCATTTTCGTGGATGTTGCTAATAATCAGATACAACCGTATAATAACAGTGATGAATCTGATGAATTATCATGTCAAGCGGAAAGAGTCATTGACAAAGTAATGGAATATACAGATATCTTCCATCTCCTCTCCACTGATTTCAAAAACAAGAGTATTTTCTGCGCCCTGATCGGCGGTTTTGCCGTTAACTATTACAAGGTCACTCGTCAAACGGCGGATATAGATTTTTTGGCTGATAAAAAGGACATAGAAAAAATAGTCGATATATTAGAACCGGCAGGATATATATTTGAGAAGAACCATCAAGTGTTCGCCAGGTTTGCTGCCCCTGCAAATTATCTGATGGACGTTGATTTTATGTTTGTCGGAAGCGAAACATTATCCCGAATAATAAGAGAGGGAAAGGAGATATATATTGCAGGGCAGGAGTTTACAGTTCCTTCCCTTGACCATTTGATCGCATTGAAGCTTCACTCCCTAAAATACAACTTAAAGATACGTGAGTTTAAAGACTTACCTGACATAATCAACCTGATCATAATCAACAAGATAGATACTAAAGGTGAGCAATTCAGGGGATTGTGCATGAAATACGGAACCGAAGAGCTGTATAATAGAATTATCGATAATATAAGAGAGGTCTGAAAAATGGACGATCTGGATTTGCCGGTTCTTGTCGGAAATAAGTCAAACTCTAAAATATTATCTATGGATGACTATTTTGAGTTTGTTAAGTTTCACCTGGAACATACTTTTGACAGGGCGGCATATAAAACCTGGAAGGAATTACTGACAGTAGATGTTACTTTTTCTTTATGAAGTGTGCATCATTATCAGCATTTGTTCGACAATCCCTGTTCCCTCGTCTCCCTTTGTCGTAAAGTAAGGTTCGAATTTTTTTTTATAGAGTCCTTCAGGTACTCGCCGTCAAACTCTCCATATTCGTATGAGTCCCGGGTATCCTCGGCAATGACTATTATAGAGTTAAGAGGCTGCCTCCACTGGTGAGCTATGGTCTCTATCATTTCCCCCATTGTTGCCAGTTTGGATTTCTGTATAAGCATTTGCTCCTGAAATTCATTGAGTTTTTTCAGGTTTTCCCTGGATTTCTTTAATTCCAGGTCAATGTCATTAACTTTTAGATAAAATGCGTATTTTTCAGTTCTTTACTTGCTTTGTCAAATAGAGCTTTATCGGAAGTTATGAAGATGTCCGCTTTAGAGAGGTATCCGGAGGCCAGTTGTAGGCTATCAAGAGTTTTCAACTGATATTTTTGAATTAATTCCAAGCCTTTTTGTTCCAGATTCTTGTTATATTGAACCTTGCTAAAAAATTTAAAATCTATATTTATTTCTTTTCTGATCCATAATGCTTCCTTTTTAGATAGAGATTTATCTCTCACCCTGCGCTCAATAACAGAATTCATTTCTAACAGAGTAACAGGAGATACAATAATCTCCAATATTTTATTCAATAGTTCATCAAACTCTTTAGAACCCATTTCTTCTATATATTTCTTAAACAGAGATGATGTATCTATAAATGCCTTCATCGTTCCTCTTGTCTGTTTTTAACGGTTGCTTCAGTAAAACTCTCTTTATTTATTTTCACTTTGTTGATTTTTCTTTTCCATCCCGGTTGTATTACATTTTCATTATGAGGGATCATATTTGCAACAGGCTTATTTCTTTCCAAGATGGTAATTTGCTCTCCAGATTTAACCTCCTTTAAATATCTTGAAAAATTATGTGTAAGCTCTCTTATGTTTACAGTTATCATAATGGGTGCTCCTTTTAAAAAAGTCTAACAAATTGTCATGCAAAATGTCAAACGTTCCGGTTGCTTCCCTTCAATTTAAACACTAAACAGAGGATTCACCTCCCTGTTTCATCGTTTATTGAGTTTAGTTTTAGTTTGGATTTGTTGCTGCCTTTTTCATTATCGGCATAGTCTCAAGTCTTGATTCTGCCGGCGGAATTGTCACTTGTCAAAAAATGAATGATCCCGATTGGCGCAGACCGAATATGCGTACCTTGATGAACGGCCTGTCTGTTGACGGATTTGGAAACGTACTCAGCGGAATATGTGGGGGCTTCGGTATGGGGGTTTCTTCTGCTAATGTCGGTTTAGCCATGGCAAACCGTGTTTCTTCAAGAAGCATAGGATTTTTCACCGGAGCAACTCTTATCGTCCTCTCTTTTTTTCCGCAGCCTGCCAACTTTATGGCTGCGATACCGGTGCCGGTAATGGGGGCTATATTGATTTATGTGACTTCCATCCTGATTGTGTATGGCTTTGAACTTATTATGACACGTATGCTGGATAACAGGAGAACTGCGATGATCGGTTTGGCTTTTATTGCAGGTATGAGCGCCATTCTTACTCCTGAGCTTTACCGGCACACTCCGGAGTGGATTCGAGCGGTTTTCGCTTCACCTCTCTCTTTGGCTGCCATTGTTGCCGTATTGCTCAACTTAGCTTTCAAACTAGGCATTCGACGTACGGCAAGCCTGACTTTTTCAACCGGTCACGATTGGCGCCTCCATGTTCGTGAGTTCTGGACAAGGCACGGCGCTACCTGGGGCGCCTTCAGGGATGTAATTCAATCGGCGGAGTATTCGGTGCTTGAGATTGTAGAGTCAATTCCTGAAGTGATTGTCGGAAAGGGAACCATGACTGCGGAATTCGATGAGTTTAATCTTAATATTCGAATTCGTTATACTTCGGAAACCACTCCAAACTTAAATGTGAGCATGCCTTCTCCAGAAGAATTTTTGACAGATCCGGCTGCAGAGGAGAAGCTTCCCTGGGCTATGATCAAACAATTCGCCGATCAAATCAAAGTGAAGCGCAAAGACGGGGAAGTAACGATTTTATTGCATTTTGATCATTAGATCTGTTTTTAGATATCATTCTGACCCGGCAAGTGATGAAATGTTTCAGTAAAAAAATGTGTAAGGGTTTTAGTCATATTTTCCATTTAAAGGCATTGTATCCCGGAATGCCGGTTCACCACATTGCATTGAGTTTGAGACGTATCTGTTCCTCAGGGTTGGTTATGCAGATGCTTTGACTTTGTTGAATCGTCCTGAAAAGATCCACCCCCCCCTGATACGGTCATGCAACGTATCTTTGCTGGCTATCATGATCTCTTATTCTTATGATCATTTTTGTCAATAACTCTGTTAGGAAGTTGGTAGGAAGTATTAAGGGGGAGGATATGTTACACTTTGCACATGTTTTTTTGCATTATGAGGAACTACTTGGAAAAGAGCTGAAGTCCATACCGTAGTCTCTTGGCAGCCCTTATTTTTTAGATGCCTGGTAAGATAAGTGTTGATTTAATGGATTCTTTTGGTGCCGAAGGGGGGATTCGAACCCCCACGGAGTTGCCCCCACAAGATCCTGAATCTTGCGTGTCTGCCAATTCCACCACTTCGGCTAGAGCGGATTGTCTTGATTTTAAAGGGTTTGAAAGATGAGCTATAGTAGCATAGAGTGTCACAGGATGTCAAAGCCGGGTACATATTGCACCCGGCTTTGACATCCTGTGACACTCTATAGCCCTTCCATTGCTTTACCTGCTACAACCTGTCTTATTTATTAATAGTCAGATGCCTTCGACTACTCTGTCCATTCGGAAATATTGAAGTATGTCATGGAAGCATTGAGAGTGCAGCGGGTTGGTTTTAGTCCAATATAGATGGGAATGACATGAACAGTCTGACGTTCCAAAGCCTGGTGTAATGTTTTCTGTTTGTTCCTTCAATGCCTCTGCAAGGAGGCATTCGATATCACCCGAATTTCTTATGGGAAGTGCTATATGGAATTCGGTTTTTTCTCTTAGATAGTCTATATGCCAGTGCTTCTTTTTTGATATTTTTTTGTGTCTGTTTATGCGTTTCGATAGATTTTTTAATGCCGATCCAATATAAATATAATAACCGGGTTTTATAGAAATCTCACCCAGAGCGCCTGCTTCAAATGTGACAGGCCCTTGTGCTTTAAGAATAACCAAATATGCGCCCCTGTCGTGCGCCTCGCGTTTTATTATGTTCCATGGTATATTGATTACTCTTACATCTTTGGCGGAAAGAGTAATGTCTTGTCTCCATTTAATTGAAAGGGGGATAATATCTATTGCATCTTTTGATTCAAGAAGTGTTTTTGAGAAATCAAGGTCTGTATGATATTCCGGCATGAAAAATTCTATGCCCCACATGTGTATGAGAAAAAGCACTGCATATTTGACGCCCCCTTTGCTCTGTTCTGCAAGCTCCTCAATATGTCTCCTGCCGCGAGCCGTAACTGCGTCGGGAAACATGGCTACTCTTTTTCCAAAAAGCGTGCATGATTTTACCTCAAGAAATACTCTTTCGCCATTACGGAGGAGTAAAAAATCGAATCTGCTTCCGCCGGACTTCACTTCTCTCTTTAAAACTTTCACATCCTCCATCCCCGGGATAAGACCGTTATTCAATAAGAATTCCGCCACATCGTTGGACTTATGGGTATGGAGAATCACAGGTTCCCCGTCTCTCTCTACAGCAACGGCAGTATATTCCATTTGTCCTTCTGATGGGTTGACTCTCTTTTCCAGATACATCTTTATTCCCGGCAGAAGCAGTTCATTAAGCCTTCCGGGATTTGGAAGGTATGCAGCGGTAACTCTTCCGTTCAGATTGCAGAGTACCTTATATCTATTTGGTCTTTCGATAAAAAAAGCGGTTTCTATGTTATTGAAGAATTTCATGAGTATTATTATACTCCTTGCAGGGTAGATTTATGAATTTTTGAAATATCGCCACCTTTTAGGAAAAACATGGCAGATACAATTTTTACAACCCCTGTGAGAAGGCAGACATTTATTGTACCGATTAGTGGAATCAAGAGAGCGCTTACAAGAACGGCGCCTGTAAAGGCGCCTGCAAAATCGGCCAAATAGAGCTCCGAGGCAGCGGCGGCGCCTTTGTCCGGCATAAGTCGTGACGCCAGAGGAAATTCGGCGCCTGTTAATATGCCTGTAATTAATGCAATTCCCGGAAAAATAAGGATGTCGGAAAGGTAAATAACGTTTTCTTCGCCTCTGTTATTAATAAAGAGTATTACGAAAGGTATCAATAAAGAGAGTGCGACAAACAGACACTCCGTCAAGAATAGGGCCTTGGCGACAAGAGAACGTGATAATCTGTTGGCAATAAAAGCCCCTAAAGCCACTCCTGCCATAAAAAATGTTATAAGCACCCCGACTTTGTGGTATACATATCCGTGAATAACCTGGAAAGAGAGAAGTATTACGACCTCAAATGCAGAACCTGCTATTCCTGTAGTAAAAATAGTCGCACCTATATAATTTAATCTTGAAATAATAAAAACAACGACAACTGCCACGGTTGCTAACAGCAAAAAGGAATTCGTATTATAAAAAGCAGCTTCATAGAGCAGATAATGGAAGTAAGCCAGAGGTTTCAAGTCTCTGTTTAAATCCGATTCTTCATTGACAATATCGGCAATATAGCGGATTCTCTCTTCTGATAGCAGGGCATTCAGATATTCCTCTTTCACATAAACCGTGTCAATCCCACTTTTCTTCAGCCTCTCTGCAATCTTGTAGTCCATGTCAGAGTCAGAGGCGATATAAAAGTTCATTCCCCCCGGGATTATAATTACATTTTTGAAATTATTGATCAATGTGTTATAGATAACGGCATTAAGGCCGGCAGCCTCTTTGCTCATGTAATTCTCATCCGAACTCAGAGAGATTCCCAATACACCATTATTGTGAAGCCTTATCTTAGCTTCTTTAAAAAACTCATCTGTGTAAAACCTGTTTATCCTTGCTGAAACAGGATCGGGCATATCGACGATTATAACATCGTAAAAGGTGTCGGAGGTCTTCAGGAATTTTCTTCCGTCACCATGAACGACACGGACTCTGTTACTGTCAATATATGTTGTATCAAGGGATCGTTGCTTGTTAATCTCTTTCCAAATAGCGATTATCCTGTAATCTGCTTCTATGTAATCGATCCTTGTTTTATACTTTAAAAGTTCTTTTACAGTTCCTGATATCCCTCCTGAGATTAAAAGAGTTTTGCCCGGATTTTTCGACTGACTCATTGGATAGTGTACTTTTTCCTCTATGTTTATAATATTATCGGTTGAAAAAAGAGGCACGCTGTTTTCATAGAAGTTATATTGATTTTCCTGTTTTGTTATGACAATGTCACCATAAGGCGATGTTGTTCGTGTAATCAGCTCCTGTTTCGGAAAGAGACGCTCCATTGTCAAACGATCGATGTCAAATGACATGTTTATAGCGAAAAAAACAATTGCCGTCACCAATGTCAGAGATAATAGAATTCTGTCTTTTAAGATAACCATGGAGAGAAGGAAAGCTGAAAAGAGATTCAGCCATGCAATGAAGGAAAGGTTCTCTAATGTGCCAAGTACATAAATCAACAGAAAGCTGAATAATGCTCCCCCAATAATATCGCCAATATTGTCTATGAAGTAAACTGCGCCAATCGATTTCCCTCTCTTATCGGATGTATAAATGGCTGTAGCCAGTGTAAGCATCATTCCGCTTATTATACAGTAAGGAGAAAGGAGAATAAGAGAAGTCAGAAGCGTTTCGTTAAGAGATAAGAACCTTCCCGTCATAAAGACGTTGTTTTTCAGTGTCCTGAGAAGGACTACTAAAATAAAGGGCAAAAAAGCTATTAACAACTGGCAGCAGGTAAGAAGTGTCAGCTTTGCTCTGTGGCTTAGTTTCTCTGAAAATTTACCTGAGAAGCTGCCGATTCCTGTTAGCAAAAACCAGGACCCCAATACAATTCCGAATACAGCTTCATTGCCATGGAAGATATGTAATGACTCCCTGATAAAGAGTATTTGTGTAATAACGGAGCCGATTCCCAGAGAAGTTATGGAAATGAAGAGGATTCTTTTAAAAGAGAGGGTAAGATGCGGCATACTTTATGCAGCCATTTATATGAAATCTTTATTCAGTCTTTGTTTTTTCGGCAGGTGCTTTTGCCTCTTTTCTGTCGTGGGGCAGAACTTTTTCTCTCATTTTGGAAAGTTCTTTTAAGAGATTATCCCTCTCGATTTCCAGGGATTCACATTTGGAAGCGACAGAGAGGAGTTTCTTTTTTGTTTCACTAAGTTCAAGATAATTTATATAATAAAAATAACCTGCAGCAGAGAGAAGAAGGAAAACAAGAAGAACCAGGAAGATGGCGCCGTAGTTTCTGTTTTTGTATTCCGACTGCTCCAGTTCGAGTTCGAGCCTGGTTTTATTGCTCAATAGTACCTTTTCACCTCAAATCTGAACATCTCGACATCGCTTTCGTTGGGGTCAATTCCGGCCTTTTGCTTTGCTATCTCCAGTTGAGCGGCAGGTGAATCGACGCCTTCCAGGTCAGGCAGTAAAAGTCCTCTCCTGAAACCGCTTGAAACAATTACACCATATTTTTTTTCATCGAGTTCCGATATGTCTTCAACTTTTTCGGGCTCTGACAAAACATCGACAGAGTATGTAAGATCATCCAGTTCGTCCGGTCTGACCGGGTTAAAACGAGGATCTTCGGTAGCAGCGGCTATGGCGTTTCTGATTATCTCATGAGCTATATCCTCAGTGGTCGGAGAGAATGTACCTATACAACCCCTCAACTGACCGTGTTTTTTCAATGAGACGAATACGCCGGCCTTTTTTTTCATCTCATCGGTAAGATCGTCTTTAAGGGGGGAAATTATCTCCCTGTTAACAACATATTCATGAATAGCTTTTTTTGACAGCGCAACAAGTGAGTGCATCTCACTTTCTCCTTTGAAGGGCGAAATCCGCCATAGCCAGGAGGTCATCCTTTTGTGCGGAGTTTTCGAAAATCGAAAGCTCTCTGCGCGCTTCGGAAACAATTTCTCCGGCTCTTTTTTGCGTGTCCTGAATAACACTGTATTTATTAAGTAATGAAAGAATTTTTCTTAGGTCTATCTCAATACTTTTATCTCCAGCGCCGTTATTACGTCTTTTAATAATATCGGATATCTCCTTTTTTTCTTTTTTGTTAACAGCTTTAAGCAGGTGTATCAGGGGGAGAGTTATTTTCCCCTCTTCCAGATCCTTTCCCAAAGACTTGCCGAGTTCTTCTTCATTGGCTTCAAAATCTAAAATATCGTCTGACATTTGAAAGGCTATCCCGGTTTTTAAACCGAAATTTGTAAGGGCCTCTATTTCTTCGTGATTACGATTTCCAAGAATTCCTCCTATACGCGATGCAGCGGAAAAAAGGGCGCCTGTTTTTGAAGCAATAATCTTTAAATACTCGTCTTCCTCTATGGCAGGATCAGCTATCTTTTGTAATTGCAGCAGTTCGCCTTCAGTCATTCTGATAATACCGGAGGTAATCGCCTCCATTAACGACGGGCTGCCAAAGCCGGCTGCAATGGAAAGGGCGTGAGCGTAAATAAAATCTCCTGTAAGGATTACAAGTTGATTTCCCCATGTATGATGAGCAGCCGTTTTTCCACGCCTGATTTCTGCTCCGTCGATAACGTCATCGTGTAGTAATGAAGCCGTGTGAATGGCCTCTATGATACTTGCCAGGACAAGTCTGGATTTCTCTCTGTAACCTGAAAGTTCCGATGTCAGAATGAGATAGAGAGGCCTTAGTCTCTTTCCGCCGCCATCGAGAATATGTTTTCCAATAGAGGGAACGGTTACGGCTCTGCTGTTGAAGATATTGTGCAGTTCTTTTTCTACTTTTTCCAATTCAGGTTCAAAACGCCTGAAAATTTCTTTAACGCTCATAAGATGATATCCTGAAGTTTTCAGGCTCCCTTTCACAATCTTCCAGGCGATGGATATCCAAGGGGCTGAAAGCGCCTTTCTCTGTTATAATTGCGGAAATATAAGCTGCAGGGGTAACATCGAATGCAATGTTCCTTACTTTTACCCCTTCCGGGGCGATTCTGTAAGAACCGCAGATTGTTGTAACCTCTTCGCCTGCTCTCTCTTCTATCGGAATATCGTCTCCAGAGGAAATTCCGAAATCTATGCTGCTCATAGGAGCCGCTACATAAAAGGGCACATTGTTCTCCTTAGCGAGAACAGCAACTGAATATGTTCCGATTTTATTAGCTACATCTCCGTTGCGCACCGTTCTGTCAGTACCTACGATGCAGAGGTCTATCTCTCCCCTTTTCATTAAAAAACCGGCAGTATTATCGGGGATAAGAGTTACGGAGATATTGTCTTCCATGAGTTCCCACGTTGTCAGTCGTGCTCCCTGTAAAACGGGACGTGTTTCATCGGCAATGACTTCGATTTTTTTTCCTTGTGCTACTGCCGCCCTGATAACAGCCGTGGCAGTACCGCAACCTCCGGTGGCAAGGCTCCCTGCATTGCAGTGCGTAAGAATTCTGTCACCGTCTTTAACAAAAGAAGCACCCCATTCGCCAATCGTTCTGTTAATAACGATATCCTCTTCGAGTATGGCCTGAGCCTCTTTTATTATAAGTTTTTTTAAGAAATCCAATGACAGGTCTCTGTTTTTTTCGATGAGAGTCATGATCCTCTTCACCGCCCACTCAATATTCACTGCCGTTGGCCTGCTTTCTGTCATTTCAACGCCAATGTTACGGAGTTGTTTTGTAAACCCGCCATAATCGGAGGAATGAATATCTTGAGCAGCCAGAGCCAATCCCATTGCTGCGGCGATCCCAATAGCGGGAGCTCCCCGAATGCTGAGATTCGTTATACAGTCAATGACTTTTTTGTAATTGTCGCAGTCAATATAAGAGACATCCAGGGGGAGCTTTCTTTGATCGAGAATTCTGATCCTGTCGTTTTTCCATTCGATAGACTTAACCATAATAATGCAAATTCGTCATCTATTAAAATATTTTTAGATGAAGCCCTTAATTATACCACCAAAGAGAGGAATATTAGCAAGATAAAAAGAATTTTTTTGTTGACGGTTGGTATCTATCCCACCGTTTAAGATTTCTCACGATCCTTCGCTACGTTCGAAATGACAGATTGCTTACGTCAATTAATGCTCGACATGACACTAGTCATTTGATGT
The DNA here is from genome assembly GCA_029001845.1 of Candidatus Magnetocorallium paracelense. Classification (GTDB taxonomy): domain Bacteria; phylum Nitrospirota; class Thermodesulfovibrionia; order Thermodesulfovibrionales; family Magnetobacteriaceae; genus Magnetocorallium; species Magnetocorallium paracelense. The sequence goes on from JAREWP010000014.1 coordinate 38,357, forward strand.
TTTGCTTCAGCCTTCAGTCTGTCTGCTTATGTAATTACGTTCTGCTGTACAAACTGCATATGCCGATGTTATCTTGGTTATGCAAAATGCAGTTAAGGGAATCTCTTAATGTGCTCACTCCGCTTGAGTGGTGCATTACAACAGGCATGTTGCTCTTTTTTGCCATATCCATGATTTCCTTTTTCGCCCTGTGTGAAACAAAATTGGTAAATATTATTACGGCATTATAATTCCTTACTTTTAGAGCCATGCCTGTGGTAGCTTTATTAAACACCCTGAGATCGATATTTCTTTTGTCGGCCTCAAGCTTATAGTTCTTTTCCAGGCTTTTAACTCCTCCGATAAGTGCTATGTTCATGCTTTTCTCCGGTTATCTGATCTCAGGCTTTTGGCTCAGTTGAATCAACTTTAAAAAAAGCTGACAGCTGTTTTTAGGATCAATTTTTTTTACCGTTATAGTGTAGCATTCTCATAGATCTCTTGTAAAAAAAGAAGCCTAAAACGATTGGTGCTTAATGATTAATCTGCAGGTTCAAGGTAACTCTTATCGATATGTATACATGACGGATTTGTTCTATGTTGTACAGTTCGGTATGCAGGGAGATGAACGGTGTTGATAAAACACAGGCAATACCATTAACTTAAGGGGTAAAGCACCATCCGCCTTCATCGGCTAAACTCGAAGGCTCCGCTTCGCTGCGCCTTCTCAAACATGACCCGCTTCCGTCGGAAGGTGCTTCACCCCTTAAGTTAATGACATTGAAAACACAGGATTAATGGGGGAAATAATAACTGTTCCATAAGTCTGCGTTTAAAGTAATATATCTGTTACTCCTCCAATCATATGCCTGAATGGGAACATTCTCTAAGTTGTTCCAAATGCGATATCCCGAGAGCATTGCGAATACCTCACTATATCTACATGGAATGGGGCGATTTTTTTCGATGTCAAAGCAAATCAGGGGGGTCCTGCTCTTGTTTGTTTCCTCCAAAAGATACCATAATGACTCCTGCGGCGTTTCCTTAATGCTAAGCCACGGTTTAAAAGAATGTTTACTTTCATTATCTGTATATTTTATATTCTGCATATATGACCAGGTATGATTTACAGGTATTATCAGGCACAATAGAATTCCGGTATATTTAATTAATTTCTGCCTTGGATTGTGATGAGTGAAAAAAAGGTAATTAATTGAATACATGGCATATATTGCCGTTAAAATACCTGTACACCTTCTTATACCGGGCATGCCTTTTAAAGAAAGGTTCGGTATGAATAAGCTTAAAACAAAGAGTAATAGGATAGATAAGAACACTACTCTATTTGTTTTGTTAAGACACCCGATAGTTATAAATGTTATGATTGAAGAAATTAAACTAAAATACGATATTGCCGTAGAAAAGTCAGATTGTCTTAATTCATAATAAAAGCTGTAATCAATGCCCAGCAAATCCTCTATCGTTGTCATAACGCCTCTCCTGATGATGGTGAAATCGAAGCTAACCTGACCTCCTCCACGAAAGAGCCCGGCATTTACATTTGGATCGTATAATAACATCTCAGGGTTATTCAGATAGATTATGGAGATTATGAGAGGCAGAAAAAAACCGGACAGACTTGCTAAAACATAGTAGATGATCCAATGCAATGACAGATCCTTTTTGTTCTTTATAAACATATATATATAAATTAACAATAATGAGGGTATATACAATACAAATGAAGGATAGGACATGCAAGCAAGCATTACAATAAACCAGAACAATACAATTTTCACAATATCGGACTGTTGTTGCCGGAATTTTGTTGTGTAAAGTAGAAAAACAGCTATTGGTGTATATTGCAGATCAATTCCAAAGCTGGTCTGAAGAGTATTAAAAAACAGTAATGTCGGGGACAATCCTATTGTTGAAACAGGCAATAGCGCCATTTTATATCCAATCAATCTTCTGAAGATTTCCGCCAGGCAAAATAATGACAGGAGATGTAATAAAAGTCGAAAAAATTTCGCTGTAAATAATGTAAAACCGAAAGTTTTATAAACTAAAAGAAGCGAACCATACCATCCTATATTACTGGATACACCATCATATATCGATCCCTGATCCAGCCAATAGACATTACGTATCGATTCGGCGACTTCTTCTCTACGGATTTGGTTTGTTGTCTGTAGTGAATAATATGCCTGAAAAATAAATACTATCAGTAACAAAAACCAATAAAGTCGTTTTCCTGTTACGATTCCGTTTAACACTATTTCCCTTTATCTTAAAAACAGCATTTAGCTGTCAGCCATCAACTGTCAGCTTTTTAAATTGCAACACTTACGGTTCTAAATACATTCATCCGTAAGGTGAAGCTCAATACCATTAACTTAAGGGGTGAAGCTTATTATTGGCATCACATCAATTCTTTCCTTAGCTGAAGGCTGACCGCTGAGAGCTGACTGCTGTTTTAGGACTAATCCCCGGGCTTTGTTGCAGATTACAGGCGATCCTGAGCAGGGAGGATTACTTTAAATGAGCTTCCCTCATTCATTACTGTATGAAGTTCTATCTTTCCGTTGTGAGATTCGATTATTTTGTTTGAAATGGACAGCCCTATGCCGGTTCCTTTACCTGGTTTGCTTGTTGTAAAAAAGGGTTGGAATATTTTATCTTTTATTTCCTCCTTTATACCGTCGCCATTGTCGCAAACCTCTACTACGACACAGGGTTTATTCTCCGGGGAAAGAGTTTCATAGGTTTTAACGGAAATTTTTTTGTCTTCTTTGCAGCATCTGATGAGAGAATTTTTTGCATTTGTAATAAGATTAAGAAGCACCTGCTCGATCTGTATCTGATTAATTATGACATCGGGCAGATTGTCGGACATTACAGCTTCAATTTCGATATCCTGCTTTTTCAAAAGCTGACCTACCAGCTTGAAGGGGCCGGTAACGACGGTGTTGATATTCGACGCCATACGAGGCGCTTCTTCCGTATCTCTTGCAAATAATCTCATGTGGTCTATAATATCGGACATCCTCTTTACCTGTTGAAGAATATCGTCTACATCCTCCCTGAGTGTCTCACTATCCGGATTTTCACTGTTACAGCCTCTTAATATGGATTGTGTAATAATATGAATACCATATAAAGGCTGGCTGAGCTCATGCGCTATTCCGGCCGCCATTTCGCCCAGGGCCGAGAGCTTTTCCGATTGTATTAGTTGAGAGGTTGTCTCTTTTAGTTCCCTGTTGGATTTTTCCAGGTCCTTTAAAAGCCTGCTCTGCCTCATATCTCTTGCAATAAATACAAAACCCTCAATCTTATCGTTGTCGTCCATCAAGCTTGAAACCAAAACGCTTACAGGTATCTCTTTTCCTCCTTTATCAAGGAAAGACATTTCGCTCTCTCCGGCAACGCCGCTCCATATATTCTCGGCGCCGCCTGAATTGTCCAAAAATCCGGTGCATTCAGAACTCAATACTTGTGACAAAGGAGAGCCCTTCAACTCATTTACACTGGATTGCAACATAGCTGCAGCGGCATCGTTAACGCTTATAATATTCAATTCCCGATTTACGACGATCAGGGCTTCTGCTATTGATTTTATAATGTTGTCAGTATACTTTTTCGCCTCTTTGAGCTCCTTTTTGGCGATAACACGTCTTTTTCTCTCCAGCTCCACTTCGATTGCCCGGTCGATAGACGGGACGAGTCGTTTCAGATTGTCCTTTAAAACATAGTCGGTAGCGCCTGCTTTAAGTACTTCTATCGCCTTCTCCTCTCCAATTGATCCGGAAACAAAAATAAAAGGTATTTCGGGCCTGATTCGACGTGAGATCGTCAGGGCGGAAATACCGTCAAAATCAGGGAGATTATAGTCGGCAAGTATGATATCGAAGTTATCCTTTTTCAGGATGTTAGTGAACTCATTTTCCGAAACGACGTGAATTATAGTACAATCCCTTCCTTCATCGTCTAAGGTAAATTTTATTATCTCGGTGTCGTCGGGATCGTCTTCAAGGTGAAGTATTCTTAAATTCTTTCCCTCTGTTTTCATCTCGCTCTCATAAACAGCTTCGTTTGATAGATTACACTCCCAAAGTGTATTGAGAGTCACTTTGATATTGTCTTCAATGCCCTCTGTAAGGTTGTTGGATACATTTCAATACCATTAACTTAAGGGGTGAAGCACCTTCCGACGTAAGCGGGTCATGTTTGAGAAGGCGCAGCGAAGCGGAGCCTTCGAGTTTAGCCGCTGAAGGCGGAAGGTGCTTCACCCCTTAAGTTAATGACATGGGATACACTTAATATTTCCTTTCTACAGGCTCGAATCTGCCGGCGGAAAGGGGTTTATATCTCAGGTCAATCCTTTTTTCGCTCTTAAAGGCAAATGTATGTGTGAGCCAATCCAAGTCATTGCGATCGGGAAAATCCTCTCTGTAATGGGCTCCCCTGCTCTCTCTTCTGTGCAATGCGCTGACAGCGAGGGCTTCCGAAATATCCAGCATATTTCCGAGCTCTATGGCTTCTGTCAGCTCGGTATTAAATATCTTACCCTTATCCGTTATTTGGATCCTTTCATATCTCTCTTTAAGAACCTTTAGAAGGTTCACTGCCTCCCAAAGCCCCTGTTCTGTTCTGAAAACGGAGCAGTTATTCATCATAACTTCCTTAAGGTCTATAGCTATAAGGTTAACCGAGTCTCCCCCTTTGCTTCCTTTCAGGCCGCTAATGCGGTTTAATGCAATATCTGCATGAAGATCGAAGCTCTTTTGGCAGGATTCAAAATCAATGGATTTCATCTGTTTAACCATCGCCTTACCGGCCCTCCTTCCGAAGACAACTGTATCGAGGAGAGAATTGCACCCAAGGCGATTCGCACCGTGTACCGATACGCAGGCGCATTCGCCCGCTGCATAGAGTCCATCGATTATATCACCGGTTTCGCTTCTTAATACCCTTCCGTCAATATCTACGGGAATGCCTCCCATGGCGTAATGAGCAGTGGGCTGTACAGGAACGGGATTTTCCACAGGATCGATCCCCATATAGAGTCTTACAAAGGAAGATATTTCAGGGAGCCTTGTTTCGACGATTTTTCTGCCAATCCCTGTCAGGTCGAGATAAACATAGTCTTTTCCGTTAATTCCCCTGCCTGCTTTTATCTCCGACAATATTGCTCTTGAAACCATATCCCTCGGGGCCAGGTCCTTTATGGCAGGTGCGTAGGTTTCCATAAACCTTTCACCTTTATCGTTAATCAATATTCCGCCCTCTCCTCTGGCGCCCTCTGTAAGCAGTATGCCAAGCCCGGAAAGACCGGTGGGATGAAACTGGAAAAACTCCATATCCTCCAGAGGCACACCTGCATTAAACAACATGGCGATGCAGTCTCCTGTTCCGGCGTAGGCGTTTGAAGTTGTCTTAAATATTCTGCCATATCCTCCGGAGGCCGTCATTACGGCCTTTGCCTTAAAAAGATGGAGCTCGCCGGTATGGATCGAAATCGATACAACACCGCAACAGACGTTATTTTCGATAATAAAGGAGAGAACATAAAACTCCGAAAAAAAATCCACTCCTCTGCGCATGCACTGCTCGTAAATCGCATGGAGCATGACATGGCCTGTCCTGTCTGCAGAATAGCAGGCTCTTCTTACAGGCGCTTTGCCGAAATCTCTTGTATGACCTCCGAAGTTTCTTTGTGCAATGCGCCCCTTAGGGGTCCTTGAAAAGGGGACGCCCATATGTTCGAGTTCAATGACGGTTCTTATGGCATCTTCAGTCATTACCTCTATGGCGTCCTGATCTCCGAGAAAGTCGCTTCCCTTTACCGTGTCGAACATATGCCATTCAGGGCTGTCATCTTCTTCGTTTCCAAGGGCCGCCGCAATACCGCCCTGAGCGGCCGATGAATGGGAGCGTGTGGGGTAGAGTTTGGTAAGCACCGCTGTCTTCAGCTCTCCAGAAACCTCCAAAGCCGCTCTGGACCCGGCCAGTCCTGCGCCTACTATCAGGATATCGTATGTGTGAGTGATATAATTCATAAGTGTGATTATTCGGTAAAAAGTGTTATTTTAGATTGATCCCGAGTTTACAACCATATTATATAACTCCCGTTCGGTACAGTCAATAAAGGAGCTGTCAAATTTTTACAGTAAAGTTTTCGGATACTTTCGCCTGTCTTTAAACCTGCAAACAATCACTGGAAAAGCTTTAAGCCGGATTTCATAGATTATAAGTAATATCTCAGGTATTTAGATGAAGACTGAAGGCTGAAGGAAAAAAGTAAATGACTTGGGAGTTTAGCCGCTGAAGGCGGAAGGAGATCGTCTTTGGTTTTACTCTTTTTCTTAAGACATGTAGGACACACATACATAGTAATCCCCTTTTGCCTTAAGATTTCGATATACTCCTTTGCTGTTTTATCAAAAGCCATGCATTTGATTTCGTCTGTGTTTTTCAAAACAGCTTCCACTCCGTTGATGTCAAAATAGAGAAGCACATCCTTATCCTCGGACATGATATTCGCCATTTTCAGAGCCATCAAAATTTTAGGCGGCGCCTCATCTCCTGATGAAACATGGATAAAAACACCGTCCTTTGTCTGTCCCATGACGTCACTTTGTAAAGGAATAAGAAACAGTGAAAGCATCATGGCAAGTACAATGAAAGACCATCTTCCTGTTTTCATATGCGAAATCTCCTTATTTTAGAAAATTAACAGACCGCATGATCTGTTGGAATTTTATTCCCGCTACCATCGGTGAATGTTTTATGTGATGTTATCAAGGGATCAAAGGGCCTATTTGAATTTCTGTCAAAAAATCAGTGCAAAACGGCAATAAAGTAGATATAACTGATTGCAAACATGTAATTATCTTAGAAACAGCAGTCAGCCTTCAGGTAAGGGGAAACGATATTGCGCCAAAATAAGCATCACCTAAAGAGTGAAAGAGTTTTAAACGGCATAGAAGTGACTCATAAATATTATGAAGTCTCTTTCAAAGCTAAGTACAGGACAAAAAAATTCATGAGAAATAGTATCATAAAGGCACTTGGTACTATCTGTATTGGTTATTTATACTGGATTGTTAACTTAAAAAGCCTTATAATATCTGATAAACAGAATGTCGCATAAAAATAAGCAAACTTTTTCCCATCTTGCAATAACAACTGCACAATATATTTTAGAAAAGGCGTCTCCCTTGTTCATGATATAATTTATCCTGCTGTTATTTGATTATAAACAACCATTAAGTAC